>CAZIUL010000071.1:0-20402 GCA_964542475.1 uncultured Phycisphaerales bacterium
ATTTGGAGTCCATACCAATGGCAAAATGCCAGAATAAAATGTCAACTTCCGAAGTCCCGGAAATGTCTCCGCCGATCTTGAGATCCGGTTCCAGCTCCGCTTCGTACTCAACACAAAGAGGGGCGCTCACTGTGTTCACATTGGTTGATGAGCAGCCGACGAACACGAAAAACACGCATGCAAAAAGCACCGGAAAAAAAGCTGACGTTTTTACCTTCCTCATACTGATCTCTCCTTACAAAAAGACTCTACATACCAAAACGGGTCCGAGACAAGGGATTGTTCCAAACCCAAACAGGTTCAAAAACCAATGAACATATAAAACATACAAACGAGTTCATTTTTTCACAAACAAATATAAGTGAAGCAGGTTGTCAAGTTGAAAAAATCAACTCTTCGTCAATTTTTGTTCTAAACATTTGTCCTTACGGGTTATTGAATGAGGAAAGAGCTTGAAAAAGCCGTTCGTTAGCCTTGACAAGCAATTTCAATTTTCGTCAGATTTATTTAGATATATGAATATGGAATAACAAAAACAGTGCAATGCATAAAATAGGGTAAATGTAAATATTGCAGCTCTACACATCAAAAGAAGACATTTCGAAGTTCCGCAAGGCTGGAAAGATCGCGGCCCTTGCGCGTGAGTTCGGTATCGAGCTGATCAAACCGGGTGTTTCCCTTCTGGATGTCTCAATGGCTGTGGAGGAGGAGATTAAAAGGCTCGGCGGCGATCTCGCATTCCCTGCACAGATCTCACTCAACAACGTGGCTGCGCACTACTGCGCCTCGCCTGAAGACTGCCTTTGCTTCAGCGAAGGCGACGTTGCCAAGCTGGATGTCGGCGTCCACGTGGACGGTTACGTGGGCGATACCGCCGCCACAAAGGACCTCGGGGGACCGCCCCTGCTCATGGAAGCATCGCGGCAGGCGCTGGAGAACGCCATCAAGATCATCGCGCCGGGCGTGCTGTTGAGCGAGGTGGGCAACGCGATCAACTCGACGATCGTGAGCATGGGCTACAAACCCGTGACAAACCTGACAGGACACGCTGTCGGTATCTACTCGGTTCACGGATCGCCCCAGATTCCGAACGTGCCGGACAGATCCAAGACACGGTTCGAAAAGGGACAGGTTCTCGCCATAGAACCGTTCGCAACAACAGGAAAAGGTGTCGTGCGCGAAAAGGGCACCCCGGAAATCTTCAGCGTCATGGGAAAGCTCAAGCTCAAGAGAGGCATGGACCAGGGAGTGTTAGATGCTGTGGCCGCGTACAACGGCCTTCCATTCGGAAGGAGGAACCTCGCCCAGCGGTTTGTTCTCGACAAAGTGAACGCCACCATCGGCAAGCTGCTGAAAAACGGCGCTCTCCACGGTTACGCGCCGCTTGCAGAAGCTGATAACGTTGTAATCAGCCAGGCGGAACACACGGTTTATATCGGGGACGAGTTGGAAATACTCACACTGCCGGATTGATTTTTCGATGCCCCATTTCCAGCATAAGCGCATCAGCGAGAAACTTGGCTGCCCAGTTGGGATAGCCATACCTGATGTAAGGCCCTGAGATCGGCCACGAACCCGGCACAGCGCCGCGTATTCCGGGATTGTTCGAGTAAATGTTCTGACAGTGCATAATCTGGCGGTTTATCCTGCTGGCCGCTGCCAGGTACCTGCCTGTGACAGCCCCCCCGTCTTTTTGCGAACGTTGCCGCGCACGCGCCAGCTTTATCCAGATGATGGACATCTGCGCGTTTCCGGTAAGGCATGAAAACCCCTCGACAGGACAAAGCGCCTCATCGTACTGGCCCGGCAAAAAGCCCCTGCTTTCGAAATCTTTCAACAGCGAAAAAGCAAGCTTCTCAGCGCTGTCGATGTATCTGCCTTCATTCAAGGCGAGCCCGCATTCCAGCAGCCCCCTTGCAGCGTATGCCAGCGTGTGTGTGTACGGGGTCCCTTCAAAATCAAGCGTGTTGTGGCGGAACCACCCGTTGTCCTCCTGGAGGCCGAGCACAAAATCAAGATTGGCCCTGCCCGATTTTACGAAAGCGTCCTCCCCGCTGATAAACCCTGTCTCCACGAGCGGCCAGGCAACGCGCGTGTGGTAGGCATGAACTCTGTCCGAGTATGAAAACCGCCTCCAGGCCCCGTCATCATCCTGCACGTCAACAAGCCACCTGCCGCATCGGACGCATGCATCAAGGCAGCGTTCATCCCCCGAACGCCTGTAGATCTCCAAAAGACCGATCAGTATCTGTCCCGTGTTGAACACGACCGGCCCTCTTCCCTGGTCCAGATGCCCGCCGGGAAAACCGCCTTCATCGAACTGAAGCCCCATGAGCCAGTCACCCAGGTCAAAAGCCATCTCCCGGAAAAAATGATCCCTTGAAAAGTCGCTGTACTGAAAAAGCGTGGGAATTATGTACCCCGTGGTCTCAGGATATGCTGAAACGAAACCCTGCCTGAAGGTGTAGCGCGCAGCCACTCCCTCGCATCCGCAAGCAGCGTGCGCCCGCCTGATCCAGTCCACCGCCCAATGAAGGTGCTCCTCCGGTGTCCCGTGAAAAAGAGCACCGCGATGCGGACGCCTCCTTCGCACAAATGCCCATGCATTGGAAGGCTGATAAACGCGGTGATGCGCCAGATCAAGAAGCTGTTTCGCAACAGATTTCAGCATGATGTTTCAACCCTTAAGATCTCTTGTCGAACCTGCCTGACCTGTCGGACCTGCCTGACCTGAACCTTTAATCCGCTTATTTCATACTCTTATGCTGCGGCCCGCAAACCCGTTTTCACGGCAGCGGCCTGAACAGCATGCAGTCGATATCAAGCATCATCTCCTTTGTGTATTCGTTCGTGCCAAGCGCCTCGAACCGAACAAGGTGCTCGCCTCCCTTCAGCCCGATCCTGCCGAAAAAGATTTCGTCGGAACGCTGGAGGTTGAAGCGGCCCACCCCCCCCTCGTCTCTGAAAAAGTCCACTGACTCGCCGACTGTGTCCTCCCCTATCTTCAACCGGTAGATGCCGTGTCTTCTCGACCGCGTGAAAAAACCGGAAACCTCGTAAGTACAGTTTTCCGGCACAGTGACGCGGAACTCGGCAACACAGCCTATCTTCTCCGGTTTGTAGCGGATAACTGTTTCGCCGTACACATTCAGCTCATCGATCTTCTCCAAGGTCCCCGGAAGAGGCGGCATCTTCTCCCCCTCGATGGTGAACCGGCGGTCCCCGGAAATCCGATCCGCAGCATGGGGCATTGCGCAGAAAGGAGGCTTCGTTTCTGTCTGGTACCAGTAGGCGACACTGTAGTACTCGTCGCTCCGTGACAGGCTGTCCCCAACCATCCAGCCGTCCTTGAAGTTCTCGCCAACGTGCTCGAGCACAACCTCGAGCGATCCGGAAAAGCAGATAGGGTCGCGTATATTAAACTTGTAACACGAGAACTCGCTCCCGCGCATCAGGTCGCCGGCCAGCGGAGTCCCGAAATATTGGCTGCTGAAACCGTTCTGAAAACCCCACGCGCTTCCGAAAAGATCGTCGAGCCCGGTTCCCTGCACAGCAGGCACTTTCTTTCCGCCTATATAAATCCTCTCGTCGCCGTGACCGAACCAACCGTCCTCTCCAAGCACCATGGAAAGAACCACTCCCACGTACTTACCTTTTCCCTCGGTGTAAAGCACCTGGTAGTTGGGGCCCCCGCGGACAACGACTCCCTGGTTGTAAAGGGCGTGAAACAGGCCGACTCCTCCAGCGGGTGGGCCGGGCTCATAGTCTATCTGGTAGTAGATACGGTTGACAAGACCGGTCCCCTCGTTGTTCAGAAGCATGAGCGCCCTTTTGCGGAACGGCATGGGAAAATAGCAGGTCAATCCCCGCTTGTTCCCGGTAACAATGGGCGCCGAGTTCACATCGTAGTACCGGGCGTGGCCGAGGGCGAAGAAATCTCCCAGCGGGCAGTGCACCGCCGGGTAATCGGAGTCGTCCCAGAGAAACCTGAGAACCATGGAACGTAAATGCGTCGGGTCGTCCGAATACACCTTTATGAACAACCGTTTAATGGTCCCGCCGCCCTTAATGTCCGCAAGAACCAGGGTCTGACCCGGAAAAAGCTGGTAGTAGTCGTTGTTCCCTTCCTTCAGGTCGTAGCTGCTGATGCGCTTTATCCCTCCGGACAGGACAGGGAGATCGTCGAGCCCGCCTCCGGATAGCACCAGGCTCAGAAATATCAAAAAACAAGCGCTCATCTCTTTTTGCTCCTTATTCGAAAAACACAAGAATCAATACGCAGTGCATGGGGTGTGTGAATGTGCTTGCCGGGGCTTTGGTGTTTCATTTCGGAACGTGCCGTTCTATCTTTGAAAGAATGTGATTATGACACATAAACGCACGAAGTTATTCCGTGCCCGCTCCTGCTGATGTCTGATGCGTGATGCCGCGGGCTTTTCTGAGTTGCGGCATCAGTTGTAGAGTATCATTTCCTTTTGCCAGTCTTTCTCCTTGTCCCAGGCGTACTGCTCCACCCTTGGTCTGCGCTCCCTGATTCTGATCGTGTCGACACCGATCCAGTGCTTCGAGGACAAGGGGTTCTTGCCGGTGCAGACCATGCGTAACAGGTGCTCACCCTTTCCGGGCCAGAAATCGAGAAGCGGAAACTCCTCGACCCCGGTCTCGGCCGTATAGAGGTCAAGTCCTGACCTGATCTTCTTTCCATCGAGAAAAACGTCGTAGATCCCATAGTCGTAAGAGGTGGTCAGTTCCAGAACCAGCCGCACCGGCCTTTGCCGCTCTATTCGAAAAGGGATCTCGATCCATGCGTCATCCACGGATGGCGGTTTGTAAAAAAGCTGCGAAAACCCTGACCAGCCTTCGCCTTTCTGGACATGGGCTTTTCCCGCCCCGTGAAACCGCTCGTCCACAAAGCCCTCTCCAGGGATCTTCACATCGATTTCAGGAAGCATGCGCTCTGCACAGGAAGGTATCCGCGGAAACGGTTTGGGCTCCCCCGCCTGGTACCAAAAAGCAACGCTCGAATAGTCGTCCTCGCGTTCGTTCCAGCTGATGCTCTTGTGATCCGGGTTCTCGTCGATCGAAATCCAGCCGTGGTGTTCGATGGCCACGCGGATGCGTTCCTGAAAGACAACAGGATCCGCGAGGTGCCACCGATAGGCGCAGGTCTTTCCGCCAAGCACGTGGCCTCCATCGGTGTACGGCACCCCGAAGAACGGGAAGCACCGCTCCCGGAGCCCCCAGGCGCTCAAAAAATAATCCTCTGTTCCGGTTCCCCAGATGGAGGGCTCCTCGTCATCGTCTATCATGATCTTTTCATCCCCTTCCCCGAACCAGCCGGGGCTCCTGGACCGCACGCACAAAACCGTACCCACGTAATGGCCGCGTCCCTCGCCCTCGAAAATCACGTAGTCATGCCCGCTCTTGGCAGGGTACTCCTGGCGATACCTTGCATGGAAGTACGGCACATCGTTCCGGCCAAGCCGCTCCTTCTCGATCCAATCGATGTTGTAGTAGAGGAGCGCTATCTCCTTCTCGCTGTCGTTTTCGATCTCGATCCGCGCCGACTCCTCGAACGGCATCGGCCAGAAGCAGTTGTAGGAGGCCCCGTTTTCCACCTGCACGGGAAGGCTGTCCACTTCCATGCGCATGCCGAAACCGCTCGCGAAAAAATCGCCCACAGGCGCTTCCACCGCAGGTTCCTCCCTCCCGTCCCAGAACATGCGAAGAACCATCTCCTTGTGGCTTGCCGCCCCGTCGCGGGCCCAGGCATGTGGTTCGGGGCCAAGGAAAGTCATCCAGATGTGGGTGATCACGCCCGGGCCCTCCAGGTCTGCCAGCACATGCGTCTCCCCCGGCTTTATGCGGAAGTTGTCCCGGTTGCTGTCCGGATCCGGCTGCCCGCCCGGAAGCTTCCTTGTTGATGTCGCCCTGCGGCTCCGCCCGTCCTCGAGCTTCAAAAGCCCATACATGCCCGAATCGACGCGGCACAGGCACCCGCAAACAAGAAGCGCCAAAAAAGCGGATACAAAGATCGCGCGGCTCTTTTTCATTTCTTCTTATCCTTTCGTCATTCACCTGTTCATCGAAAAAACCTGGCCGCCTTGAACGGATCCCTCATAGGGCTTTCGAACGGATTGCCTGTCATCTCACGGGCAATGTACTCCGCGGCGAAAGGAGCGAGCGTGATGCCGTGGCCGGAAAAGCCCGTTGCGAGGTATAGCCCGTCATGACTGTTGACAGGACCGAGAAGAGGCCGCTCGTCCGGCGTGATCGAACGAAGCCCTGCCCACCCTGATCTTATTTGGGCATCGTTGAAGCACGGGCACCTGTGGGAAGCCCTGCTTGCGAGCACATCCATGTTCCCTCGTGAAAGCGGGATCTCGTTCCCCTGGGCGGGCGGTTCCATTTCATCCGTTTCAGCCAGGCTCATGATCAGCCCGTCGCCTTCCGGCCTGAAATAGAACGGGGCGTCCACATCGAGCACAAGAGGCCAATCCGCGCGCACTCCCTTGACAGGGCCTGTAACGAATATCTGGCGGCGACATGTGCGCACCGGAATTTTGAGCCCGGCTTCCCCTAGCAAAGCTCCTGTCTGCGGACCGGATGCGAGCACCGTCTTTTCGGCCAGGATCTCTCCCCCGGGCACGGCAACGCCGATGACCCTCCCCTTGCTGAAAAGAAGACGGTTTGCCCGCACATCGAAATCGATCCTCCCTCCGCGGTCCTTGAACGACTTCAGGTACCCCTGCACAACAGCGTGAAAGTCAAGGTAACCGTCGCTCCGGTTGAAGGACGCTCCCTCGATGTCTCCGGTGTTCAACAGCGGAAAAAGCTTTCCCACCCCGCCCGGCTCCAGATAGCAGGTATCGAGCCCTGACCTCTTCTGAAGCTCCACATCCTTTCTCAGCTCGGACGCGCCCGCCTTATCGCTGCGCAGGATAAGATAACCGTGCTTCATGAACGAAGGATCTTCCCCGTACTTCTCCTCGAACGATTCGTAGATTGAAAAGCCGAAAGCAGCCGCGCGGATCTTGGCCTCGTCCCCGAACTGCTGCCGTATGCCGCCCGCTGACCTGCCCGTTGAGCCTGTCGCGGGCATGCTCTCCTTTTCGATGACAAGCACCTTGTTCAAACCGTTCGCTTTCAGCCGTTCGGCAACAGCGATTCCGATGATCCCCGCCCCCACGATAAGCACATCCAAAGGCTGCTTCACTTGTTGCCGCTCCATTCTGCGCCGCGGGAACTTCTGTTTCCTGTGCCTTCCCGGCACACCCGCCGGTAACCGATAATTTGGCACAGAAGAAAAAACGTCCTGCACAAAAAGGAATAAAACGTTATCATACCCGAAGTCAACGTTATTACTATTGATGGAAGATGGATGGTCCAATGAAAAAAACTATTGTCGGCTTTCTGATAGTCCTTGCAGCCGCCTGCGCATCGGATGAAAGCGGAAAGCTTCCCAGCGCGGATGAACAGTTTACAGAGCTCTCTTTGTACTGTCTCAAAGGCCTCCTGGCTTTCAAGCCGGTTTATTCCTCCCGCCTTGGAGAGCACAGCTTCGACGCAGAGCTGCCTGATTACTCCCCCCGGTCCGTGGAAGCGGAGTGCCTCAGGATAGATGGCTTTCTCCAGCAGCTATCAACCATCGCGGCGGGCCGCCTGAGCAGCCGCAACCTCGATGACCTGGAAATCCTGTGCAATTCGCTCGAAGCATGGAAATGCGAGCTGACAAGCAAGCCTGCATTCAAGCGCGACCCGCTCTTCTACAACAAGATCGTGGTGGAGGGCATCGAGCTGCTCCTTCGCCGGGACCACGCGCCTGCCGCCGAGAGAATGAAATCGCTGGTCTCGCGCCTCGAGCGCATCCCAGAGTTCTTCGAAGTTGCCAGGATCAACCTCACCGAAGTTCCGGAGCTCCTGAGAAAAGCCGCGGAGAACCCTCTTATAAACAGCATGTACCTGCTCCGCGATTCCCTTCCCGAAAGGATCCTCGCCCAGATGGACGGCCTCCTTCCCGAGGGGTTCGAGGACGCACACATCAAGGCAATATACGCCTATACCGATTTCATCTTCTTCGTCAATGACCGGCTCAAGGAGATGTCCATCGAAAACAACGGCCTCGGCGACGAACTGTTCAAGGAACGGTGGGCCCTCAAAGAGTCCATGGAAATCAACCTGGAGGATGTTCTCGATCTGTGCGCAGGCGAACGCGAAAGACTTCTCAGCATGATGGCCGAGAATGCGGGCCTCATCGACCCCGAAACCGACACGGCCGGAGCCATCCGCCGGATGGAAAACAATCACGAGTCCGTGAAGTGGATTTCGGATGAGTTCGCGCGGATTGCCGTGAAGCTTAAAGAGTTCACATGCGAAAAAAACATCGTTAGCACGCCTGCAGGCGGATTCGGCGAGCTCAAGGTCATTCCCGCTGAACCGCGCACAACATCGTACATCACAACCATACCACCGGAAATCATGGGATTCTCTTCACGGGCCGGTCTGCTCGCGATCAACCCGCTTCTTCCCGGCTGCACACACGAGGAAAAA
This sequence comes from uncultured Phycisphaerales bacterium, assembly GCA_964542475.1. Lineage (GTDB taxonomy): Bacteria > Planctomycetota > B15-G4 > B15-G4 > CAYZWU01 > CAZIUL01. Next base: position 8,551 of record CAZIUL010000071.1, read on the forward strand.
AAGGTGTTGCTCAGGTTCTTCTATCCCAGCAACATCGCCATGCTCGCTGCAGGCGCCGGATATCCCGGGAAGTTCGTGGCGGCTTCGATGACCCGGGAAAACAATTCCCTGCTGAGGAAGGTGCTGGAATCAGCGACTTTCACCGAGGGATGGGCAAGCTACTCGGTAAAGCTCATGATCGAGCTGGGTTTCGATCCGAGACCGGAAACCCTTCTGACCCAGCTAAGGATGTGCCTGCTTGAAACCAACCGCATGGAGATATCAGCGCGAATACACTGCAAAGGCATGAAAATCGAGGATGCTGTGAAGTTCATGGAGGAAAACTCCTTCATCTCCCCCTTGCAGGCTCGGCGCGAAGTAATCGAGATTGTTCGCAATCCAATGACAGGGGCCGGGTTGATAGGGAAGAAGATCATCATGAAACTCCGCGATGAGTACCTCTCCGAAGACAGCAGCCGCACCAGGAGGGGATTTCATGACCTCCTGCTGTCCGAGGGTAAGCTGCCGCTTCCTGTCATCGCACAGATTGCCTTCATGAAAAAGATCTGAGGCGCCTGATGACGGGTATTCCTTCAACAGTCCTGATCACTGCGGGAGATCCCCACGGTATCGGTCCCGAGATAGCGGTCAAGGCCCTTGCAGGCGAAAAGGGATTGAACCTGAAGCAGTGCAGCCCAATGGTTGTGGGGTGCCCCCAAATTATGAAACGGGCGGCGCGCTCCCTGAAGGCAGGGATCCCTGTCAAGGCGGTCTCTGTCACGGAAAAAGGCATAGAGATCGTACGGCCCGCCGGTGCGGCAAAACCTGATGCCCGCGCGAACCGGCTGCCCTTCATCCCTGTCATTCCTCCGGACTGCCCCCCTCTCGATGAACTCGCACCGGGAACCTGCGGGAGACGGGCGGGAAGGATGGCTTACAAAACGCTCGAAAAGGCGCACACCCTGCTGAGCCAGGGCATGGCGGACGCGCTCGTCACATGCCCCATCAGCAAGGAGGCGCTGAAAAAAGCCGGTTACAAGAGGGTGGCTCACACCGAGATCCTTGCTCATTGGAACGGGTGCCCGGATCCCCTCACAGTTTTTAACACGGGCAAGCTGTGGATCGCTTTTTTCTCGCGGCACCTCCCCTTGGGTGAAGCTGTCCGCCGCGTGAAAAAAGCAGCGCTCGTGCGCTTCACAAAAAAGCTCCACCAGGAGCTGAGGCTGATCGGACACAAGGCTCCGCGCCTTGCAATGGCGGCGCTGAACCCGCACGCTGGCGAAGGCGGCTTGCTCGGCAGCGAAGAAAACCGTGAAATCATCCCGGCCGTGAAAGCGCTTCGAAGTGCCGGGATGGATGTAACAGGCCCGCTTCCCGCGGATTCGGTCTTCCACTTCAGCGGCAGGGGCAGGTTCGATTGCGTGATTTCCCTTTACCACGACCAGGGCCATATAGCGGCAAAAACAGCCGGATTCCATCGTACGGCATCATTGACCCTGGGGCTCCCCTATCCGAGAACTTCCGTGGACCACGGCACCGGGTTCGATATTGCCTGGCAGGGTTCGGCCCGGCCGGACAGCCTGATCCACGCGGTCAGCCTTGCCGCTCAGCTCACGCGGAAGCGATCAGGAACCCGCAAAAAAACGTACAACAAAAGCCTGCTGTAGCAAAAACGCACAACCTGTGCTCGTTTGCTGTGCACTCGATCAAGCGCCCACGGATGGCGCATTCCCATGCCGCGCAAACTTACCCATTCACATGCAACGATTTATGGCCGTTTTTCGTCGGCACGAGGTTTGGAATGGCATTTGTTACCTTTAGAATTTCATGCTCTTTCTCTTATTATTGACCTTACCCACCTTGCGGGTTTATTTTATGGATCGGGAGTCAGGTTGGTCCGCAAGGTGGGCAAGGGTCAAAACTAACGGCTGCTTTCGATTGTTTTTTTTACGGAGGGCCTTGAAATCGGAAGCAGCCTTTTTTTTGTAAACACCGCAAATGGAAAGGCGGCAACAGAGTGCCGCCCTCCAGCAGCGCCGTTGACGAACACACACCGGACAGGCCATCACCCCACAAGAAGAGGCGGCAAATGGAGGGCGCTGCTCCGTCAGCGCCGAAAACGAATCCACGCCAGATGAACCCATCCGTCCAAAGGCCCGAAAAGACAAGAGGCGGCAACAGAGTGCCGCCCTCCAGCACTTTTTACTTCCCCTTTTTAAGACGAGCGGTTCAAGACAAATCTGAATTTCGGAAAAACTCATATTTTCGCGCGCGTACGCCGATACATGAATAGAGTTTTTATCGGACCGTTTCAAGGAGACACAAATGGTTAGGCGCCCGGTCCTGGCGTTTTGCACCATCTTATTCGGACTGCTGATGGTCACAGCAGGCCTGGGCTATACCGTAAGCCAGGCCTCCCATGTCAGTTCAGAATCCACTCATGCCGCCGATATCAGCCCAATGACGCTGGATACCGAGCTGACGATCTTACCCAATGATCCATCCGTGAATGGGCGTTCGTTTCACCCCAAGCTCACCGCAGGCTCAAAAAAGGCTGATTCCGGAGATGCCGGGTATTTCAGGAAAGACCAGAACACCAGGGACACGATGGATTTCCTCTTCCCGGCCTTGACGCTCTTGAGCGGAGCGGTTTTAACGGCTGCCGGAGCCATCGCACTCATGCACAGATGGCGCGGAATCGGGACGGTTTAACCCGCATATTTTATCCTCTTCTGCTGCGGCACCGTAAACTGCGCTGTGGCTGCGTTTCATGCCGGGAGACGATCCTCAACCTGTAAGAACAGACCTGCGGTCGTCACCCGGCATGCGCCTTGCCACAACACAGTTTACAGCTACCTCGCGACGAAGAGTATGAAATAAGCGGGTTAAGGTCGACCGGCCGGTCGCCCGTACCTATATTCATGGTGTATGGGCAACCCCCCGTGGTTGCCCTCTGCGACGCGCAGCAAGCGCAATGCGGTACACGCCCTCAACATCTTCCGCGTTCTCATAGAGTCCTGCCACGTCATCCCCTTTCGGTGTGAGCTTTTTCACCAGGTCCGACCTGCCTGCCAGCCTCCTCACAAGGCGCTCGAGTTCATCAGCATCTCCCGGGGTGAACAAGAACCCCTCGCTCCCGTGGATGAGATGCTCGGGTATGCCGCCCGTGCGCGATGCGATCACCGGGATCCCTGCCAGCTTGGCTTCGTCCAAAGTCAGGCCGTACGCCTCTTCCCAGATCGGAGGCACAACAAGAACATCGATCCCGGCAAGCACCTTTCCTATCTCGGACGGGTCAAACCCTCCCATGAAACGCACGTTGTCGGTGGGCTGAAGCGTGGAGCGGTATGCCTGCACCTCGGGATTAACCCCGTCATCCCCCCATACCTTGAGCGACGCCTCGGGAACGCGGCTGAACGCATCGAGAAGAACGTCCAATCCCTTGTGCTCGACGATCGACCCGACATACCCGAAACGCACCTCGGCCTTTGGGCTGTGCCTGAACGATTTCAGCTCCCTCGGGTCCAGGCCGGGATGGATCACCTCCACCCTGCCTGCCGGCGCTCCGAAACGGATATACCTTCCCCTCAGATGGTTCGAGTTCGCGATCATCATGTCGTACTTCGAAAGCGTATTCCTCATCCGCTGGAAACGGCGCTCGTACAGCGCGTAGACCTCCGGCCAATCCACGTGCGTGCAAAGGTTCATCCAAAAGCGCGCAACCCGGTCTCCGAAAACAGCAAAGCGGCTCATCGACCGGAGCAGCTCATCATCGTCGTTGAAACAGTCGGCGCAGCGGAACAGGCCCGGCCCGGGGCAGCTTCCCTTTCCCGGCACATAAAGCTGGACGCGGTTGCAGAGATACCAGTAGTCGTGCAGCGATGCAACAGAAGCGGTCCCCCTGTCCGCTGCCTCATCCGCAAGATCCGCTGACAGGTGGATCAGGTGGTGAAAATGCACAACATCCGGATCGAAGCCGTCCAGGATGCGTGCAAACGCGGCGCGCACGCCGGGAAACAGATCGGGCTCGACAGGATCGCGATCCTTCAGGTTGTTTACGAGGCGGATGGTAGGCACCCCCTCGTACGATCCGTGTGAAACCGTAAACTCCCGGGCGGACTCGTCCGCGACACGGTGCAGGACACGCACCTGATGACGCTCACCCAGTATGCGCGCCAGGTGGTAAACGTGAATCTCCACTCCAGCGAACGCATCAGGGGGAAAACTGTGTGCCACCAGCAGGATTTTCATGACGCTAATGTACAAGGGCTTGCCAGGCGACGTTCTGAAGCAGCCGTTGGAAAGCCTCCATTGCTCCTTTTTCTAAGCTGTGTTTCGCGGCTCCCGGCTCCCGCATCAAAACACAAGCAGCACAACCGTCACAGCGCTCATAACCAGTCCGGCAACGCCGGCGATGTAGTGTACGATCCGGGCCGACCGGCCCATTCGGGTGCCTTTCCTTAAAAGCGAAAAACAGCCGCACGTTGCGGCTCACCCGGTAAAAAGAAAACAAAGCAGCGTAAAGATCTCCACGCTTGTCATTATTCACTCCCTGGTATGGCTGACACAAAACGGATCAACAGGGTAAAGCATGACGATATATCGCCGGCCCATGGAAGCAAAAGGAAAAAGCGGAAATTCTCCGGTCCAGGCAACGGCCCGGTGCGAAACGCGCTCTTTCCCCGGGATTTTCAGCTTTTCTAAGCTGTAGATCCTTCACTGTTTTTCTGTATGATGGATCGGTTAGAAACCTGAATATACACCGCTTTGTCGAGGCATCGGATGAAAAGCATCATCGCCCAATCAGGGCTCGATAAAATCCATGAAAAGGTCGCTGATGATGAAAGGCTCACCCCCGAAGACGGGGTCAAGCTGTTCGAGACCCGCGACCTCGCAGCCCTGGGTTACATGGCCAACATCGTCAGGGAGAGGCTTAACAACAACCGGACATTCTACGTTTACAACCAGCACATCAACTACTCGAACATCTGCGTCAACTCCTGCCGGTTCTGCGCGTTCAGCCGCAAGGCGGGAGAGGACGGGGCGTACCGGATGACAGTGGACGAGGTCGCGGCCCGGGTGAAGGATCGCCTGGACGAGCCGATAACAGAGCTTCATATCGTTGGCGGATGCGATCCGGACCTTCCCTACGGATACTATTTCGACATGCTGAGAGCGGTCAAGTCGGCCCGCCCAAAGGTCCACGTTCAGGCCTTCACATGTGTGGAAGTGGCCCACATCGCAAAGACAGGCGATAAAACCGTGGATGAAACGCTCGGCGAGCTGAAGGACGCTGGCCTCGGATCGATCCCGGGAGGCGGCGCCGAGCTCTTCTCGGCCAGGATCCGGCAAAGCCTGTGCGGGGAAAAGCTCTCTTCCGAGGGCTGGCTGGATGTTGCGCGACGCGCCCACCGCATGGGCATCAAGAGCAACGCGACCATGCTCTACGGGCACGAGGAAACAGCGCGGGAAAGGGTGGACCACCTCGTGAAGCTCAGGGAGGTCCAGGACGAAACAGGCGGTTTCATGGCGTTCATACCGCTTGCTTTTCATCCTGCGAACACCGCGTTGTCCGCGCTTCCCGGGCCCACCGGAGTGGATGACCTGAAGAACATAGCAGTCGCAAGGCTGATGCTCGACAACTTCGCGCACATCAAGGCGTTCTGGATAATGATCAGCCCAAAGATGGCCCAGGTATCGCTTTCGTTCGGAGCGGATGACATGGACGGCACAGTGATCGAGGAAAAGATAACCCACATGGCAGGGGCACGGACAGGCCAGCTCTTTCCGGTCAACGAGCTGAGAAGGTACATCACGGAAGCGGGCCGGGAGCCTGTGGAGCGCGACACCGTTTATAACATCGTGTAAACGCGCATGACAGGGCAGCGCCTTCCGCGCACCCTTCCCGGTTCCGGTTCCTGTTTCGAATACATACACATTTACGTCGTACGCGCTTGGTTCCCAATGATATCGAACAGCACAACAGAAAAGGCGGCGCGCGGGATGCGCCTCAGCATCGAGGAAACAGCCCTCCTGCTCGAAAAAGCCACACTCTGCGAGGCAGGGCTTCTCGCTGACCGCGCCAGGCTAAAAAAGGCTGATCCCGGCCGCGTGACCTACATCAGGGACAGGAACATCAACTACACGAACATCTGCACATCCGGGTGCCGGTTCTGCGCCTTTTACAAGGATCCGGGAGACCCGAACGGCTACGTGATCACCCTTGACGAACTCGGATGTAAAATACGCGAGGCCTTGGAGCTCGGCGCCGTGCAGATCCTTCTCCAGGGCGGGCTTCATCCTGATCTTCGCCTCGGCTTCTACCTGGATATGCTCGGCTTCATAAGGTCGAGCTTCGACATCCACGTTCACGGCTTCTCCCCGCCCGAGATCATGCACATCGCGCGCCTGGAGGGCATGACCGTAAAAGAAGTGCTTTCAGAAATGATCAGGGAGGGGCTCGGATCCATACCGGGCGGCGGCGCGGAGATCCTGGACGATTTCGTAAGAGGCAGCGCATCGCCGGGCAAGTGCACGAAAACGCAGTGGCTCGATGTCATGAAAACCGCGCACAAGCTCGGCCTGAAAACCACGGCAACAATGATGTTCGGCCACGGGGAAACGACAAAGGAGCGCATAGCGCATCTTCTCGCCATCAGAAAGCTTCAGGACGAAACAGGAGGCTTCACAGCATTCATTCCCTGGACTTTCCAGCCTGACAACACGAAGATGGCGCACATGAAACCGCTGGGCAGCCACGAGTACCTGAAGATGATCGCGACGTGCCGCCTCGCCCTCGACAACATCGAAAACATCCAGGTCTCGTGGGTAACGCAGGGCGCGCGTGTGGCCCAGGCGGCGCTCTTTTTCGGGGCCAACGACTTCGGCTCCACCATGATCGAAGAAAACGTTGTAGCGGCCGCGGGGGTTTCGTTCAGGATGAGCGCTGATGAGATCGAGCGCATGATCCGCACGGCAGGGTTCGTGCCCGCGGAGAGGAACCAGGCATACGAGCTGATCGGAAAGGACGGATGAAAGATAAAAAACGGGCTGAAATCGGTGTGATAGCCAGAGTCGGCGCGCACGAGTCGATGATCAAGGCCGGCGCAAAGCACATCACAGAGGCGCGCTCGAACACGCCTTTCGGAAAAAGCAACCCCGTACACCTGATGGAAATCGAGGGCATCCCCTTCGCCATACTGTCCAGGCACGGCGAAAAAAGCTACGAAACGGCAGCCCCGTGGGTGAACGACAGGGCCAACCTGTACGCGCTCAAGGAGCTCGGCGTTGAAAAGATCGTATCCTTTTCGTCACCGGGCAGCCTGGACGACTCGGTGTGCGCGGGCGATCTGCTGCTGCCAGACGACGTGCTCGACGAACGCCGAAGCGGCCCGCACTCCTTCTTTGAAGGCATGGGCATCGGGGTCATCCGTCAGGCCGCGCCCTTCTGCCCGGGACTCCGTGTGGCGTTCGAGGAATCGCTGCTGGGATCCGGTTTCTCGCCGCGGATGGGAGGTGTTTACGTGGGCGTGCAGGGCCCGAGGCTGGAAACACCGGCGGAGATCAAGAAGTACCGGCTTCTCAGCGGAACTGTTGTGGGCATGACCGTCGTGCCCGAGCTCTTCCTGGCGCGCGAGCTCGAGATGTGCTACGCTGCGGTTTGCCTCGTGGTGAACCAGGCCGAGGGGCTGAAGGAGGCGCCGTATGCGGAAGGCATCCTCTTCGAAGGGCTCGCCGACGAGGAGGAGATGGAAAAGGTGCGCTCGGTTGAATCCCGGCTCGGCAGCGTTTTGAAGGGCCTTATCATGGCCGCTGTATCGTACGAGCGCGGATGCGGGTGCCCCAGGGCGCTGGAGCGGTACAAGACAAGGGGAGACATCGGAAGAGAGTGGAAAAGATGGTGGGATCGAAACGAATAACAACCGCAAAATGGATCTTTCGCCCCGGCTCGGCCCCGATCAAGAGCGGCGCAATGCTTTTCGACGAGGAAGACACATTACTCGCCATCGGGTCCCGTGAAAAGCTGCTTGCTTCCAACGCGGGCGTGCCCGAACAGCGTCTGGTAAAATCAGCGCTCATGCCCGGGCTCATCAACTGCCACACACACGCCGAGCTCGGGGGCTTCGAACGGATCCCGGTCGACAAAGGCTTTGTCGGGTGGATAAAAGAGCTGCTCGATCGCAAAAGAAGGCGCTCGGAAGCTGACATGACAGAGGGGTGCGCCAATGCCGCATCCGCCTTTCTAGCGTCCGGAACGGCCCACGTTGCGGACACCTGCTCCAGCCTTCTTTCAAGCGAGGTGTTCGCACGTTCGGGCCGCCTGCCGTGCACGGTTTTCAGGGAGTTTCTCGGTCTCGGCCCGGGTGCGGCGGATGCGTTCGATAAGGAGTCGGCGCGGATGGACGCACAAGGCGCGAGCGGCCACAGGATCCTTCCGTCGTGCCATGCCCCGTACTCCACAGCGCCAGAGCTCTTCCGGGCTGTAAGCGATTGGACCCGCTCCAGGGGGTGCCCCTCATCCGTCCACCTCGCGGAATCACGCGCAGAGGTGGAACTTCTCCGAAGCGGCAGGGGCGAGTTCCCGGGGTTTCTGAAGGAGATGGGCATTAAAAAGGACCGGTTCCCCGCCACAGGGCAAGGCCCGGTCCAGTACCTGGACCGGCTCGGATTTCTCGATAACAACACCATTGCGGTGCACCTTGTGGAAGCTGATGACCACGATCTCGCCGTACTGAAAAAAAGGGGCGCGACCCCCTGCCTGTGCCCATCCAGCAACATCCACCTTTCGGGCCGCCTTCCTCTCGCGGGTAAAATGCTGTCGGCAGGTCTCCGGCCGTGCCTCGGAACGGACAGCCCGGCTTCAGGCAAGTCCCTGAACCTTTTTCACGAGATCGAGATCCTGATGCAAAGCAAGAGCAGGGCCGGGGCAGGAGTGAGCGCGGAATCGGCACTTGAAATGGCCACGATCAACGGGGCTGACGCGCTCGGGCTCGCGGGCGGCCAAGGGCGCCTTGAGCCCGGGACCAGGCCCGCCCTGCTGTGCCTGCCCTGCGATCCGACTCCGGGCGAGGACCCCCTCGAAGCGGCGCTCAGTGCTGGGGCTGAGGGCCGCGCCAGGTGGCTCATAGAACCTCGAAACATGAAAAAAACGCCCCAACACGATGGAGGGCGGCGGTCTACTGCCGCCGGACCAGAAGCAGCCGCGGAAGCGCGCCCCGGCGACACCGCCCACACAAAAAAGGAAGACCAATGAGCACGAGTTTCAAGGTGGGGCGAATCGATTTCATCAACACGGCTCCCATCTACTACGGCATGGACACAGGGCAGGTGAGCTGCCCGGGCGAAACCGTGAACGCTTCACCTGCGGCATTGAACAAGATGCTGAAAACGCACAAGATCCGCATCTCCGCCATCTCCTCGGTGGCATACGCGCACGCATACCCGCAATGGCTGATCCTCCCGTCGCTTTCCATCAGCGCGCGCGGTCCGGTGCAGAGCGTGCTGCTTTGCATGAAACACCCGCTGAAAGAGGCGGGGCCCGAGCCTGTCATCGGGCTCTCCGACAAGTCAGCCACATCAAAGGCGCTGACGCGCCTGCTCCTCGAGGACCGGAGCGCTCTCAAGCCGCGCTACACCGACATAGATCTCTCCGCCGGCATACCTCCGGACCTGGACGGCCTTCTCGTAATCGGAGACGATGCGCTCATGCTCGGCTACAGGAAAGCCTACCCGCGCATCATCGACCTGGGCGCGTTCTGGGCCGACTGGACAGGCCTTCCGTTCGTGTTCGGTCTGTGGGCGGTGGACAAGGGCTTTGCCGAAAGCAACCCGAAAGAAACAGGCGCTGTTGTCCAAGCGCTCCACAACTCCAAGGAGCTGGGCAAAAAGAACATCGACGCCGCTGCCATGCTTGCCTCGCAAAGAACCGGCGTTCCCAAGAAAACCTGCAGGGCCTACCTCGCTAACATCGAATGCGATCTCGGCAAGGAGCACCGCGCCGGGCTCGATCGGTTCTACGATCTCCTGAAAGCGCGGGGAGAGATCGAAAAGGCTGTGAAGCCGCTTTTCTGGGAACCTGCCCGGAAGGAGGCGGGCTTTGAAGAATGACAAGAGGTTCGTGCGCGACGCGTTCGCAGCCATTGCCCCGCGATACGACCTTTTGAACGCTTTGCTCAGCTTCGGCATCGAGGCGGCCTGGAGGCGGAAGACCGTGGCCTGTCTAGCGCCCGCGCGCGGCGAACGGATCCTGGATCTCTGCGCGGGCACGCTCACGCTGTCAAGAGATGCTGCGCGGCGGCAGGCTGCGACAGCACACGGAAACAGCGCACCGATCACATCGGTCGACCTTTGCCTGGAGATGCTCGTCCACGGCCGGGCGCGCCTAACACCTCGCGAAGAAGAGATCATCTTTCCGGTGTGCGGGGATGCGGAATCGCTTCCGCTCGATAAAGAAACTCATGACGCCGCTTTTGTGACCTATGGCGTGAGAAACCTGGCTGATGCGGATGCCGCCTTCAGGGAGATATACCGCGTGCTGAAACCCTCCGGCCGCCTGGTGATACTCGAGTTCACACGGCCGCGCATGCCGGTTTTCGCGTTCGTGTACAGCGTCTACCTCAGGCACATCCTTCCCCTGGTCGGAGGTATCATCTCGGGATCTCCTTTTGCGTACCGCCACCTCTCGGATTCGATCCAGGAGTTCATGACTCCTGAGGAACTGCTCGGCAAGCTCGATGCAGCAGGCTTCGAAAAAAGAAAAATGCGTTCCCTTTCCATGGGCATCGCCGGCATCTTCAGCGCACAGAAGCCGATCTGAGCCTCAAAAATATTTTTTCAAAAAAAATCAAAAACAACGATTTCCGTATCGATAACCCTCATATGCAATTTTGCGGCGGCCGCCATTCGTACTCTACAAACAAATTTGGTCGCACGTTCAAAGGGAGCCGCTCGGAGATCCGCCTGTCTCCCGGGGCGGACTCCAGGTTATTTATCACGGGAATGATATGGAGAACGACATGGAATGGAAAAGACGATCCGCTTACGTGTTCATCAAGACGCGCACAGGCAAGGCAGAGTATGTGTGCGAGAAGCTCAACCAGTGGGAGCACACCATCGGCACTTTCATGGTGCATTATCCCTGGGATGTAATGGTCTGGTTCGATGCGAAGGACATCGAGGAGACGCACAAATGGGTGAGTGAAATCCGTGACTATGCGGAAGTGGAGTGGACCAGCACACAGCACGTGTTCAACGGGTACAAGCGCGACTACTGGTTCTGGGAGTATGAAACCTGCGCCTGGGCCAAGATCCGCAGCAAGAACATGCAGGCCACGTACGATGACCTGATGAACTACGACTATGTGTGCACGTACTCGAGCATCCCGGGAGACTGGGATTGCATCGCCATGATATGCGGGAACACCTGGGAGGAAACCCTGAACCGCATGGGCGAGCTCAAGAACCAGGGCTACGAAATCGAATGCTACACCCCCTACCGGTGGTGGTGGAACAAGTCATGGGAAAAGCGCTGGTACGATTCGGAGGCCTACGCATACAACAAATAGACGGGAACGACGGATAAGAAGGACGCAGCCCTTTTTTCGAAAAGGGCTGTGTTTTTTTTGGGGAAGAGATGCTGGAGGCAGAAGAAGAGAACCACAGATGGACACGGATTAACACGAATAATTTACATTCTGCGCTGGGGGGGCGGCTTCCACGCCGTCCTTTTCCGGTCGGGAAAAAAAGAGGCGGCATGGAGGTCAGCTGCTCCGTCGGCGCCGGATGAAAAGAGGCGGCATGGAGGGCGCCGCTCCGTCGGCGCCGTTGACGAACACACACCGGACGGGCCATCACCCCACAAGAAGAGGCGGCAA
>CAZIUL010000072.1:0-20158 GCA_964542475.1 uncultured Phycisphaerales bacterium
TAGACTTCAGGGAAGAAAAGAGGCGGCAACAGAGTGCCGCCCTCCAGGTCGAGGCTGAAGGCTATAGGGGGTTCTGTTCTTCCTACAGCCTTCAGCCTCAAGCATAGATTTCCTGCGTCCCTCCGCGTTATTGAATGAAGAAGAGAGACACGGGATTTGTCGTTGCAAGCCATGGGCCGCCGTTTGGGTTGTTGTGAATCAGGCAGCAGAAATACATGACCAGGTACAGCGCCTCAGGCGGTACGGGGCCGTATGTGTTCATGGTTCCGGTCGCCTGGCCGTTGGAATCCAGCGTCCCTTTGAAGTTCAAGAAAACGGGAGATCCGCCAAGGACCATCTTGAAATGAAGCCCGGTCCAGAAATCCCAGTTCGCGTGCAGAGTATGGGAGCCGAACGGCAGGCCCGGATATGTCCCGGTGACACTCGAGAAGATGAAGTAGCTCTTTGAGTCGTAAGAGGATCCCACATCAACATCAAAAACAGGCGTGCCTCCTGTTGAAATGGAGAGCTCGTGATTGTCCACGCTCAGCGTGGGATTCTGGGGCTCGAACTTGATGTTGTCAACGTAGTTCTTAACGTCAGGGGTAAAAGACCCGGTTCTTGAGTTGTTGATTTTCAATTGGAACGGCCCTGATGTTGCAGGCGTGTAGGTGGTGCTCATGGAGTGACGTTTTGTCGTCTCTTTCGGAAGAGCACCGCAGCTGTCCGTGGCGATCGACGTCCCGCCGACCGAGATGGAGAAGTTGCCTCCATCGCTCAGATTGGTGGTGTCTCAGCAGTTCTCGTATGCGACATCCGCGTTTACATCATAAGTCAAGCCCGCAATCAAGTAGATCGTCTGCTTTATGTTTTTGTTGTAACCGGTGTAAGTGGTTTGATAAAAGCAAGGACTCTTGCTGCCATCGCCTGTCACGTCGAAATCCTCGACGCCGAAATATGGACTTGGTCCTCCATGAGTCCAGTAAACGTAGTCGCCCGTTTCGAAACCATCGTTATTTACGACTTCCTGCGCCATCGCAGGGGTCAGGGCGATGCTGAAAAAGAGAAGTGCAACCGCTCCCATCATCACTTTTTTCATAATGGATGCCTCCATAAGAGAAATAATAATCAGGTAAAAAGATAGTATTGGCTTTTGGCCGGGCTTTTAATTTCTGGTTTTTTCTGAGTCATTAATAATTTTATAGCCTTATATGACATTTCTCAAGCGGTTTTTTGGTTTGTTTGCAAACGAGCTGTTCTGATAACGGTATTTTCCTATTTTGTCCCTCAGCAGTCCGCTCCTGCTTTCAATGGTTGCCGGAAGGCGCGCGTTTGTTTAAACTGCCGGATGAATAATCTATGTAACGCCTTTTCTCTTTGGCATTTGAAAGAACAACAATGAGACGGATTACCTTACTTGCAGGTTTCCTCAATTTTTTCGGCATATCCCCCACGTTTCTTGATTGGGAGATCATGGACAGAAAGAACCGTTCTTTTTTCAGGTACAGCTCCTCCGAAGAGCTCAGGAGGCGGGTTTGAGCGGGCTGGAAAGCAAACTTGAGAGCGGGTGGCAGTGGATGCCCCTGGATCCTGTTGGCAAACCCTCCGGCCTCTGGCAAGCGGTCGATGTCCCTTCGGCATGGCAGCGCTATCCCGGCGGATGGAACCACTGTGGCAGAGCGAAGTATCGCTTCGAGCTTCCCCCGCCAGTGGACCCAGGGGCCTCGAGAAGGCTTCGGTTCGAAGGGGTGTTTTACTCCTGCCGCGTTTTTTACAGCGGCTCACTCGTTGGAAAGCACGAAGGCGGCTGGGATCCCTTCTGGGTCGACCTTCCGGAATCGGAACAGGGTGGGACGATCGAAGTGGAGGTTGAAGGAGTCGGCCCGGCCCTGCCAAAGGAGGAGATAACATCCGGCTTCCTTCCGGACTGCGGCGTTCTGTGGTCCGGAATCTGGAAGGATGTTTATCTCGTTGAAGGGGCGTCTGTCGTGCTCAAAGGCGCTGCTGTCCGCTGGGCGCATTCGAGAAGGACACTCGGGATAAAGCCGCTGTTTTCGATGAGTCGCGGTAAAAAGCCCGCAAAGGTTTCAGCGGAGCTGATAACAGGCGGCGGTCGTGTCGAGGCCGCGTCGCATGCCGAACAAGGCGGGACTCTTCCAGGCCTTGAGATCCCCTGCCCGCGGCTCTGGCGGCTGAGCGATCCTTACCTTTACACGCTCCGAGTCCAAGGCGAGGACCGGGAAGGCAGGGTGGACCAATGGGAGAAAAAGATAGGCCTGCGCACTCTTGCCGCACGCAAGGGCGCCTTGTTCTTGAACGACGAACCGATATTGCTCAGGGGAGCGCTAAGCTGGGGGTGCGATCCGGCAACCATCACACCGCCGGGCGATGAGAAGTCGTTGGCGAGCGAGATCCGGGGGCTAAAGGCCTCCGGCTTCAACATGATCAAGCACTGCCTCTATGTTCCGCAAGACATCTGTTTCAGGCTCGGCGACGAGCTCGGAATGCTTCAGTGGCTGGAGATGCCCATGTGGCTTCCGTCCGGTTCGAAACCGTTCAGGCGCCGCGCGCTCGAGGAGTTTCCGCGCATTGCAGAGGCTTTCCAGCACCATCCGTCACTTGTCTTGTACTCGCTGGGGTGCGAGCTCGGCAAAAAAACCGAAAAGCACTTTCTAGGAAAACTGTTCCGGTCGGTGTCGAGGCGTGTTGCAGGCGCATTGATCTGCGAGAACAGCGGATCCGGCGAGTGCTACGGAGCGCAGGAGAGCGGGCTGTCGCATTTTCATGACTACCATTTCTACTGCGAACCGATGAACCTGGCCGGGCTGATGGGGTTGTTCGGTGCGCCCTGGCGCCCTTTGAAACCGTGGATTTTCGGCGAGTTTTGCGACAGTGACTGCGTAAGGGACAACAGGGAAATCAGGGCGGCTTTCGATGACAAGGCGCTCTGGTGGCTCGAAAAGGATCCGAAGAAAAATCCGTTGTTTCCGGACAGGAGCCGCGTTCAAAAGGAGCTGGGATGGGTGTTTCAGGACGAACGTTTGAAAAGCGCGGGCCTGGGAGGACAGGTGGCGAGGCTCGTGAAGGCATCGAAGCTTCATTCCATGGCTCATCGTAAAACAACCATTGAAACCGCGCGGAGGTATCCGCGCACCGCAGGTTACGTGGTCACGGGCTTGAGAGACACGCCGATTACCGTGTCTGGACTCTTCGACGACCTGGGAAGGCTCCGTTTTGATGCCCGGGCGTACGCGGGGTTCAACAGCGACACGGTGCTTCTTCTTCTTCCGTTGCCTGAAAGGATCTGGGTCAACGGAGGAGACCGGTGTTCCGGGCACGACATACATCACCATTTCAGCTCCTCGGTGTTCAAGGCCGTCGTCGCCGTGTCGCATTTCGGATGCACGACCAACCCTGCGCCTGACCTTCGGTGGCGCTTGACAAGCGGGAAGGACCGGGTTGTGCGCAAGGGCTCGGTGCGTATAACCGCAAAGCCGCTGCGCGGTGTTTGCCTTCTCGGCGAGCTGGCAATCGAGCTTCCGGCGGTTGTTGAACCGGCTCGTTTTGAGCTCACGCTTTCCTTGGAGCTTGATGGCAATACCGTCACGGGGACCTGGCCGGTCTGGGTGCATCCGTCAGGCTTGAAGGAGGCTGCCGAATCGATACACCTTCACGATCCCGGAGGCGAGCTGGACAGCTTCACAGGCCTGAATGGCAGTGAGGATGCCGGGGTGTGGCTCAGCCCGGACCTGGACGCGCATGTGATGAACCGCCTGGAAAGAGGAGGTGCGCTGATCCTGGCTCAAGCGGGAAGCCGGCCGCTTGCCGTCGAGAAGCACCCGTTCTGGAGAGAAGCCGTACATCTTGCAGGCAGCCATCCGCTCGCAGAGCTGTTCCCGTTCCAGGACGGTGGCGGGGAGGAGATGCTGTCGCTTTCAACGGACAGGTTTTTCTCGACCGATTCCGGCGGCAGCCTCTTCGAGAGGATGATTCCTGTGTTGACCAGGCTTGACACGAGGCTGTTCAATATATCGTATTCACTTGTGGAGCTTGCCGGAAAGCCCGGTAGATGCATCGCAACCACGCTCAACCTTGCGGGCGGCATGGGCGATCAGCCGCTGGGCCTCGATAAGAACCGGGCCGGCACAGCCCTTTTAGGCGCTATCTGTTACGAACTGATGGATGTATCCATGTCATGACTGTTCATGGAACATGACTCGAAAGGTATAGATCGATGGGTGAAAAGAAGCTTGGACGCGAGGAGCTGATCAGCCTGGTCAAATCCGTTTTTCCAAACATTCAGCTTGGCGGAAGCCTGGTTTTTTTGATGGATGTTCCGGATTCCAATGTGCCGGACCGGCCGACCTGGCTCGATCGGAGGCGGATGGCGGCACAGTGGGCTGAGATGCTGAAAAGCGCGACAGGGGAGATAGGTGTGGAAAGGGTGGAGCTCGTGGCCTATCGGAACGTGGGTTCGAACAACGCGGATCTCCCGGATGAAGCCTATATCTGGCCGGTGAGCGAGCCCCCTGTTTCGGTTGAGCAGCTCCAGCGCGAAGGAAGGGAGATCAGGCTGGAACGCTTGTTTTCCACGGTGCAGCTCGCAATGGCTCCAACCGAGCTTTCGGCAACCGCCCCGCTCAAGGTCGCGGCGGCTCATTACGGATTCAGGGCTGCTACCATGCCCGGATTTACGAGCGCGATGATTCCCGCGCTCAGGCTCGATTACGAGGAGATAAACCGCAGGGTCTACATGCTCAAGGAGAAGCTCGATACCGCCGAAAAAGCTGTTGTGCATTTTGAAGTGGAAGGAAAGGGCGGCTTCGAAATGATGATCGACCTCAGACATCGTTTTGCTCATGCCAGCGGGGGGCGTTTTGCCGAACGCGGGACAGCAGGCAACCTCCCGAGCGGCGAGGCGTACATTGTGCCGTATGAGGGAGAGACCGAAGTGCCGAGCGGGACATCGGGGACGCTGCCCGTGCAGCACGGCAAAGAGGTGGTGTTCTACGAGGTGCGAGGCAACAGGGCGGTGAGCGTGTCAGGCCCGGGAAAAGCCTCGGTAAGCGAGGCGGAGCTCCTGGCGCGCGAGCCCGCCTACGGAAACATTGCGGAGCTCGGCTTCGGTGTGCTCCAGGATTTCGGACTTGAACCCGTGGGCGAGATCCTCCTCGATGAAAAGCTAGGCTTTCACATCGCTTTCGGCAGGAGCGATCATTTCGGAGGAGCGGTAGGTCCTGCTGATTTCAGCTCTCCACAGGCTGTTGTGCACATAGACAGGATCTATATCCCTTCGGCGCAGCCTCTGATCACGCTCGACAAGGTCGAGCTTGTACATAAGAGCGGGGAGGTCGAACTGTTGCTGCGAAAAGGCCGGTACACCTGTTTTTGAAATGTTGGGTGCCTGAATCATGCGAAAAATCTACGGCATTCCCGGGATCCTGTTATCCATCCTTGCGGCATCGGGCATCCTTTTTCCGGTATCGGGTTGCGGGGGAGATGAAGAGCTATCGAAACCGAACGTGATTCTGGTATCCATCGACACGCTTCGTGCCGACCATCTGGGGTGCTACGGATACGAACGGGACACTTCGCCTTTCATCGACTCGCTCGCCGAAAGAGATGATACCGTGCTTTTCGAGAACTGTATAGCCCCAGCACCCAACACGGCCCCGTCACACATGTCGCTGTTCACCTCTCTCCTTCCCGGCGTACACGGTGTGCCGAATGTTCTCCCAAATGGTGGCGCTAACGGAATGCGCCACGTAAAAGCCACAAAGCCGCTGGCATATATGTTGATGAAAAACGGATATACCACGGCAGCGATCACTGATGGGGGCAACCTTGATCCATCTTACGGTTTTGATGAGGGTTTTGAAACCTATGTAAGCGAATACACGGGTGTGAAGAACAAGGTGGACAGTGCGATCAGTTGGCTCGACCAAAACGCCGGAAGGGAAAAGCCGTACTTCCTGTTCATCCACACATACGAGGTTCATGCGCCGTACCTGCCTCCTGCTCCGTTCGATGAGATGTTCACCGGCGACTACGATGGGTGGGTCAGGGACGTCTGCATGGAGTTCGACGATGATAGACAGAAGAAAGTCTCCGGGTTTGCATCTCTTTTCAAGAGAAGGAAGGAGTTCACAGAAGAGGATGCCGCTTATTTGGCCGGCCTGTACGACGGCGAGATAGCGTACATGGACCGGGAGATGGGGAGGTTCTGGCGATACCTGGAGGAGAAGGGGATCACGGAAAATCTGGTTTTCGTTTTTCTGTCGGATCACGGGGAGGAGTTCGGCGAGCACGGAGAGTTCAACCACAAGCAGCTCTACGACGAGGTGGTGCGGGTTCCCTTGATCATGGTTCTTCCTCAGAGTGGGTTCGACATTGTCGAGAACAGGATTGAAGATCAGGTTGCCTTGATTGATGTCATGCCGACAATCCTGAAAATGACCGGTATCGAACCCAAGGCCTATTTTCAGGGCATCGATCTTGGGCCGCTCTGGGAGGGACGGGGCCCTGCTGTTGCCCGGCCTGCGTTTTCAGAGATCATAGATTTCGACGCTGTCCCAAGAGCCAGTTCGGTTCGGTTCGAGGGGAAAAAGTTCGTGATGTCAATGAATGTGAAGCATCTCGAGTTTTTTGACCTTGCAAACGATCCTGAAGAACTTGAGAACCGTGTCCTGGAGATGAAAAGGGATAGCAAGCGTTTTTTCCAGCTCTTGAAAGGCCGGCAGATCGCCGACTTGAAGCTGAGAAGAGTACACAAGGCTGTTAAATGCAAGAGGAAAGCGTCCGAGGAACTGGCAGAGGAGCTGAAGCAGCTCGGCTATTGATACTTTTGTCAGTGGGGAATGCACCACGCCAGAAAACCGGTGAGGATGAACTGCGAGTCAACCGCGATTTCGAAAAGAAGCCCCTGCGAGATTACGCGGCGGTAGTAGAGGTGCAGATAGAGCCCCACGTAAGCCACTACCGGAAGCAGGAGCCGGCCATCCATTGCGGACCATGAAACGATCACATCCAGCAAGGCGATCAGGGCCAGGGCGCTTGTGCTGAGAACTATCAGACGGTTTGTTGATCCGGGTCCCATGATGAGAGGGAAGGTCTCTTTTCCCACGATGCGGTCCCCTTCCAGGTCCTTCATGTCGAAGACGAGCGAGCGTATGAACACCATGATGAACACGAAAAAAAAGACGCAGAGCGTTGGCCTCAGGGGGACCGCCTGTTCGGCAAGAAAGGGGAGAAGAACGGTTACAGTGGCCCAGGCAAGGGCCACGAACAGGTCCTTGGATCCGGGGATCTCCTTGAAAGCCGTGAAACGGATCCTGCGCGCCAGCCAATGCGGAATCACCTTCAGGCTGTAGCCGAAGCCGGCCAGGAGAGAGAGGAACATCAGAACGAAGGGGTAGATTCCGAACAGGAATGCCAGAACGAGCGTGCCTGCCGCGCAGACAACGGCAATGGCGACGAAGAAGATCTGAAACCGCTCCAGCATGACCATGCGCCGCGGGTCGTTGAGCCTGGCAGCCGTGCGGTCGGTGAAGCGGTTGAGAAGGTGCATGGAAACAACGTACATGAACGAAAGAAACAGGTAGCTGAACCGCGGCTGGACTTCGAGAAGCCTGAGGCACGCATAGGTCATTGCGGCGCTTCCCGTGCCGATGAAAAGGTATGAGTGGATGCTGAACTGGAGCAGGGCCTTTGGCAGTCGGATGAAGGGAGATCCGGCTTCGAGGAACATGCTCACGCGTTCCACCACGGCTCCGAAAACCCAGTGGGGAGTGGAAGCTCCTCCCGTTATGCCCACGGTGTTGAACTTCTTGACGGTTTCCCGGTCGAGCTCGTCCGCGGTTTCGATGTGAAATGTCGGAACCCCTTCCTCGCGTGAGATCTCCGCCAGGCGCACCGTGTTCGCGCTGTGCCTGCCTCCGACCACGATAACCGCGTCTGTTTCGCGTGCCAATGCCCGCACCTCGGCCTGCCGGTCATCCGTTGCGCTGCACACCGTGTTGTGGATTATTGCGTCAGGGAACCGTTCCTTGATGAGCGGAACGATCTCCTCGAAGCGCCGGGCATTCTGTGTCGTCTGTGCGACAACGCAGACCCGGTCCAGGGCGGGGAGTCCGTCGATGTCCACGGGAGAAGACACAATGTGCCCGTTTCCCTTGGCATGCCCCAGAAGACCGACAACCTCAGCGTGGCCTTCATCGCCGATGATGATGGATGCGTACCCCTTTTCCGCGTGTCGCTGGATGATCATCTGGGCGCGCCGCACATGCGGGCAGGTCATGTCTTTTACTTCGAGACCCGGCTGTTCCATGCTTTTTTTTACATCCGGTGTTACACCGTGGGCCCGGATGAAGAGGATGCCTGACAGGGATTTCTCAGCCTCTGTTACGACCTTCACCTTTTTTGCGTTCAGCATCTCGATGGCCTGGTTGTTGTGCACAAGCGGCCCGAGTGTGTATATTTTTTTATCCGATTTGTGGGCCGCGTCCAGAACAGCGTTCATCGCGCGGCGGACGCCCATGCAAAAGCCGGCTGTTTTTGCTAATTTTACTCGCATGTTCATGAAACCGATAATGACTGCTGCGCACTCGATTTGAGCGACTCTATGTTATTTCTGCCAAAGAAGATGGCATGAGTCACTCATTTTGTTTATACCTGAGTCTTGCAAGGTCTTTGCCATCTGACGGCCGCTTTTTGCCCCCGGCTGCGTCCTTGCCGGGAACAAAAATCGACTCGTCAGATTTTAACCTGACGGGTTATTCGATAGAATCCTGATTTTGCCAAATACTGCTACCTATTGATGCGAATACGGGTTATTGGCAAACACCGTGCAAAACTCAGGTAATAGAATGCGAATGTTTTGTATGGAATACAATCGTGAATCATAGCCGAATCGACAAGCTCGCAAAGAAGTACCTGCCGGAGTGGTTTCGTGTGCCGATCCGGTTCGCAAGGCTCAGGCTCGCCCTGAAGTGCCAGTCAGCGGGCTCTCTTTTTCGAAGAGAAAAGACCGGCGGCGTTTCCATTCCGCCTCCCATGCTCCGATATCGCGTGCAGGGAGCGCTTGTGGATGCGCAGGGTTTTCTGAACACCGGCCTCAACTGCGCTCAGAACGTGCGCTCGGCTTTGGGAATGGTCGGGAAAAACCTTGGCAGCTTCGAGAAGATCTTGAGCTTCGGGTGCGGCTGCGGCCGCACGCTTAGATGGTTCAAGGATCTTCCAGACGATTGCAGGATAATCGGAACCGACATTGACAGGAAGGCTGTAAAGTGGTGCAGCCGCAACATTTCGTGTGCCGAGTTCGATACGAACGCCCTTTTGCCGCCTCTCGGTTACGGGGACGAAACATTCGACCTGATCTTGAGCCTGTCGGTCATCGATCATTTCGATGCACCGTATCAGGCAAAGTGGATGGCTGAGCTCGGGCGTGTGACAAAGCCTGATGCGATAGTTCTGGTAACTTTTTTCGGGCGCACGGCACAGGAGTCTCTCAGGGACGAAGAGCGGGAGCTCGTTGAATCCAGGGGCTTCTTGTTCAAGGAGCCGATCAAGGGGCTGTTCAAGCTTGATGGGCTGCCTGATTTTTACCAGATTTCATACCAGACTAGAGAAAACGCGGTTGAGCTCTGCTCGAAAGAGTTCGAGGTGAAGGAGTATATTGAGGGAGGACTCTGCAACTTCGAGGACATGGCTGTTTTGAAAAAGCGCCCAAAAAAACAGCCATCTGAAAAATAATGCCTGACAGCCCCTTGATTCCGTATCCGATGAGGGGTATAAAGTCCCGGTTTGAAGCCCGGCCTGATATTGCCGTTTCGTTGTGAATCCGGAGCAATGCCGGGCAGCCGGAGAACAGAGCCGTAAAAGGCCCCATCGTCTAGCTAGGTTAGGACACAGGGTTTTCAACCCTGCAACAGGGGTTCAAATCCCCTTGGGGTCACCAAACATAACCCGATCTGGGATAAAGGCTTGGGAGAAACACCCAAGCCTTTTATTATTAAAAGTTTATTGGTATGAGAATCTGCCCCACCCTATGCCCCACCTTCTTTGTGCAAACTGGAGAACCTCTTGGAGGCTGAAAAACACCCTTTTAGTTTTTGTGCAATCCTCTCGGAGGATGGGGAACGTTTGCTGGAGGAAGGGCTTCAACATGGATTCAAAAAAAACGACTCATAGCCCGCCGCTCTGTGAAACCTGACTGTTTTTTTAGAGATTGCATGGTGGAGCGAAAATGTACATTCTAAGCAAGAGGGACGGTACCATCAGTCAAGCTCTGGATCAAGTGGAACTCAAAACCTTGACATGTTCTTTATCAAGAATGTGGGCAACCTCGTATGCACGGCCGAGTTCAATCCCGGTGAAAACGTACGGTAATAGGATTGATTTCCGAGACGATAGTATAGAGAGATTCCTATGGATGCATGGATAGCATTATTGGACGTGTTGATCCTGTTGCTGACAGCGATGGTTTTTGGTGCGCTGTGTGAACGAATTAAACAGAGTGCGATACTCGGCTACTTGCTTGCAGGCACGCTTGTTGGCCCCAATGCGCTCAGCTTGATAGAGAACCACGAGGTAATGACAACGATCGCGGAATTGGGTGTGGCGCTGTTGTTGTTTACCATCGGGCTTGAATTTTCTTGGCGCATACTGCGAAGTATCGGGCCGATTGCCATTGGTGGCGGATCCCTTCAGGTGCTGTTGACCTGGGCCCTGTCGACAGGAATCGGCATGATGATCGGGCTGGAGGGGCGCCCGGCCCTTGCCGTTGGCGCTGCGATCGCATTAAGCAGCACCGCATGCGTGTTGCGCCTTCTGGTGAGTCGCGCTGAGATCGACAGCATTTATGGCCGCAACGCGCTGGGGATACTGCTTCTGCAGGACCTGGCGGTCGTTCCGCTTGTAATCATGGTGACAGTGCTTGGCGGTGGAGGATCAGTTGCCAGGATAGGCTGGGAGATGGGACGAGCTGCCGGGTTGGCCACACTTATGGTGGGACTGTTTTACCTTCTACTGAAATTTTTAGTACCAAAGCTGCTGAGGGCAAAAGAAGCGGCACACAATCGTGATTTGCCGATTCTGCTAGCGGTTGTCACGGCAGTTGGGGCTGCATGGATATCTCACAAACTGGGCCTTTCGCCGGTGCTTGGGGCCTTCGTTGCGGGAATCTTGCTCGCCGGATCACCCTTTGCCATGCAGATTCGCGCCGACGTCGCCCCTTTACGGACACTATTTATGACATTGTTTTTCAGCTCGATAGGCATGCTTAGCAATCCGGCATGGGTACTTGAGCACTGGGTAACGGTGGTCGTTGTGGGGGCGGCCATCGTGTTAGGAAAAGCGGTGGTAGTGTCTGCTGCAGCTCGTCTGTTCCGTTCACCAACAGGCAATGCGGTGGCAACGGGCATTTGTCTAGCCCAGGTGGGTGAGTTTTCCTTTGTGATCGCCGGGGTAGCGCGACATGGGAAGTTGATCAGCGGCGACTTATTTGAACTAATCATCTCGGTAACAATTGTAACACTGTTCATCACGCCTTATTTGATAGCTGTTGCTCCACACCTTGCAGCAGTCGTAGGTAGGCTTTCGACTCGCAGGCCCCGGGAGTTGGGTCCCTTGAGTGTAACGTCGGCGGAACCAGAAATGAGATTAAGCGGCCATTTCGTTATCGTGGGTTTTGGTCCAGCAGGCCAGCGCGTTGCTGAAGAGTTGAGGAAAAAACCAGAATCGCTTATAGTGGTGGTTGAGTTGAACTCAAAGTCTGCGGCCAAGGCTCAGGCGTATGGTTTTCGAACATACATCGGTGACGCGGCCAATATGGAAGTGTTGGAGTATTTACACCTAGGGCTTGCCAAAGCAATCGCTATTACGGTACCCGATCCATCCACTGTACGACAAATAGTCCGGCAGGTCCGTTCATTGGCCCCTGAGACGACAATCATCGTCCGAGCACGGTATCACATTTATCGATCCGATTTGACTCTCGCTGGAGCTCATGTGGTTGTTGACGAGGAAGAAGAAGTCGGCCTGCGCATTGCCTCGGAAGTGCTGGAGCAGATGCAAGCTAGTGATTCGGAGTCAGGGCTTGCAAACGGTCAGGCATGAGGAAGCGCTAAACGGGGATGGCGATCCGACGAAGCACCTGTATTCAAAGAGACGTGGGATTGGCTAACCCGCATATTTCATCCTCTTCTGCTGCGGCACCGTAAAACTGCGCTGTAGCTGCGTTTCATGACAGGAGACGATCCTCAACCTGTATGAACAGGCCTGCGGTCGTCTCCTGACATGCGCCTTGCCACAACACAGTTTACAGCTACCTCGCGACGAAGAGTATGAAATAAGCGGGCTAAGGCCATACAGGGCACTACTTAAAGCGGCAAGAAAACAGTATTTATCTACCTCGATGGGGGGTTTTTCTATTGATCCCATCATCACATAGGATTTAAAAGACAGACAAAGGCATAAATTCTGCGCTGCAGAGCTTAAATGCATATAAGCTGTTCAACGACTATTATAAATCCTTTTCAATGACGGTTTGATCGTTATTCAGGGTAGGCTGCCGCAGGCTCCCGCAGGTCCATACCAGGTGTATTTCCAGGCGCTTTCTGAAGGCGCCCTCACAAACCTCCGCACAATGGAGGTAGAGTAACCGGAACGGTTATCCCCGAGCTTTGCGCATCAAAGCATCAACCGAGGATGTTATTCTCCAGGTAAGCCCCGAGCGTTATTCTGTCGTCGAGCAGAGTGTGCGCGAACTCGTCAAGGCCTGAGAGCGGTGCTTTCTTTTCCAGCTCCTGGAAAGCCTCGCTCCCGCATGCGCCGAGCACTAACCTTTTCAGCCGCGCCGCGCACCTCGATGCCGCTTCTACCGCGTAGATTCGAGCGCAGAGGTTGTTGAAGTCGGACGGATCTTCTTCTTCCATCCGGGATACCGCACATGAATAGGCGTGCGCGGTTTCGAGGTCGATCTGCACATCCGCCAGGATGAACCGGTTGTACTGGTCCGAGGTTATCTTCCCTTCGCCTCTGGATGTCGCGTAATCCAGGTAGGCGTCAAAGGTCCGCCTGAGCTCGGCAGTGCATGCGGCACCGCACACGGGAGAGCGCGCCTGCGCCTCTTCAGCCTCTGCAAGCGGCCTTTCGATCCATCCGCCCTTGCCGAACTCCTTGATGAGCTGGAGCGAGATCTGTTCGCGCTGTATCTGGTTGGTTCCCTCGAATATCTCGAAGATCTTGAAATCCCTCACCAGCTTCGGAAACGGTGTCTCGTTCATGTACCCGTAACCGCCGGTGGCCTGGAGCGCGTCCAGCGTGACCCTGCCCGCTTCCGAGCCGGCGACCTTTGCAATACCGCTCAACCCGGTGATATCTTTCTTGGCTCCTCCCTTGCTGATGTTGTCTATGCGGCGGGATACATCCAGGACCACTGCCCGCGCACCCTCGACCGTGATTACCATGTCAACAAACATCTCCTGGAGAGCGCGGAACCCGATTATCGGTCCCCCGAACTGAATGCGCTCGTGAGCGTACTTGTGCGCCTCTTCCATGGCAGCCCGCGCGATGCCCACTCCGATGATCCCGATCATCGGCCTCGTGGCGTCGAAGGTGCCCATGGTGTGCAGGAACCCGCGGCCTTCTTTCCCGCCGATCAGGTTTTCGGCCGGGATCTCGAACCCGTCGAAGATGATCTCCCGTGTCTCGGACGCGTTGATCCCCATCTTGTCGAACTTCTCGGGGAACTGTATCGTGTCAGGCGGGTTCTCGGGATCTATGTCGAACACGAAGCCCGATACCCCTCTCGGCCCGCGGCTCTTGTCCGTGGATGCGAACACGGTGTAGATGCTCGCTACTCCGGCGTTCGTGATGTATGTCTTCTGGCCCTTTAGCGAATAGGCCGACCCGTCCTTTGTTTTCACGGCTGTTGTTTTCACGCCGGCCGCATCGCTCCCAGCGTCCGGCTCGGTCAAGGCAAACGCGGCGATTTCGCCCCGCACGATGCGCGGCAGAAAACGCTTTTTCTGATCATCGGTACCGAAGTAAAGCACAGGATCGATGCCGAGGAAGGTTGCCCCCAAGGAGGTGGCAGCGCCGGAACAGCCCCTGCCGATCTCCTCGATGACGAGCCCCACATCGAAAAGCCCCGCACCGAACCCCTCGTACTCCTCGTCGATAATGATTGAGGTGAAGCCCATCTCGACCATGTCCTTGTAGAAAGCGTGCGGAAACACCCTCTCCTTGTCGAGTTCCTCCCTCCTGGGTATCAGCTTTTCATTCACGTAGTCTGCAATGGTTTCCCGTAGGATCTCCTGGTCCTCGTCCAGCTCAAACATCAGGCGAAGCGATTCCTTCCTGCTCCTGGCCATCTCCAATCCTCCCAGACTGTGTGGGGTCCCGGCCTCGAAACATTGCTTTCAGCTTCCGGCCGGTCCTGTTTATCCAGTGATCCGCTGAGCCCTGGTAAGGGCAAAAAAATGGTGGGCGATACTGGACTTGAACCAGTGACCCCCAGCTTGTCGAGCTGGTGCTCTAGCCAACTGAGCTAATCGCCCACTTTGCCGGCATGACCACCCTATTCAAAGGATGCTGCAAGCCAAGCGTAGATGAAAGGGTAAAACTATACAGGCCAAAGCACGAGGTCAAGAGATAATTTTGTGCTTGCCCGCATATTTCATCCTCTTCTGCTGCTGCACCGTAACCTGCGCTGTGGCTGCGTTTCATGCCAGGAGACGATCCTCAACCTGTAGGAACAGGCCTGCGGTCGTCTCCTGGCATGCGCCTTGCTACAGCACAGCATACGGCACCTCGCGACGAAGAGTATGAAATAAGCGGGCTGGAAACAAAAGGACAGATTTGGTTATGGAGATAAAACACCCTGACCGGCTGCAAGCTCCATGCATCTCTCTTCGATTCGAGCGGCAGTCCGGTTCCAGGTCCATTTCTCACGGATCTTTGAGCTTTCGGACACGGCGCGTTCCTTTGCAGCAGCAGGATCTTTTGCCACTTGGATCATCAGCTCCATCAGCTTTTCCTTGTCCGGCTCCAGCACCCACGCGGGCCTCACGGTTTTCATGGGCAGCGGGATTTCCCTGCGGACCGCCGGGATCGTAAGAGCGCTTTGTGCTTCCACGAAGTCGTCGCATGCACCGCCGGATGTCGTGATCACGGGCAGGCCGCATGCCATGGCTTCGATGACGGGCAGGCCGAAACCTTCGCCGCGGTACGGATGGACCAGGCAGGTGCACGCGCTGTACAGCCCGGGCATTTCGCTGTCATCCAGCTCTTCCCTGATCAGCCGTATTTCCGGTGCCTGCGCAAAGCCGGACAGCTTGTCAACAGCTTCGGTCAGGTTGTAGGTCTGGTAGAAGGTGTCCGACCCCACCTCCTTTACGACCAGTGCGACATCGTCATTTCTGGTGAACGCCTTGCAGAAGGCTGAAAGCACAAGGTCGATCCCTTTTCTCCAGATCGTTCCGCCGACGAAGAGGAACACAACCTTTTTGTCGGTTAGGGATGCAAAGCGTTCGGGGCGCTCGACACCGGGATGAAACCGGAGAGGGTCAACGCCAAGCGGGATGATCTTGATCTTGTCCCGGGCAATGCCGTCCGCTTCGAACCCGGCCGCGCAGTGTGACGAGTACGCCCACACCTCGTCGGCCTCTTTCTTGAAAAAGCCGGCGATCTCCTCGGGAAGACTTCCGTATTCCCAGCCCTGCATCACGACCCGCTTTGCGGCGCACGAACCGGCCGAGGTCGGCGGCCACTGGTGCCAGAGCCGGACGTCAGCGGGTCTGTCCGGATGCGAGAGATCGGCAGCGCGGACAAGCCCCGAGCACCGCGCCTGTTCTTTCCCTTTGAAACCGAGCGCATCATCGATGGGGCATATTCCAAGACGCACCCTTTCCCTTTCGAGAAGGGCTTTTGCGACCTCGCGGTTCACGTAAGCGGTTGAGCTCGTCACGGAGAACCGGCCTTCGATGAGTAGTCGTGGTTTTTTTTCGTGGATCATCAAGCACCTCGCTCCTTTTATCGGAAGAAAACGGGTGCGGTATGAAGCCGTTTATGGCCTGCACTGTTTTGCGGGCTACTCCTTGCCGCCCGATGGAGCGAACAGTATGAGAAAGCGGCCCGGGCCCTGCACGCACATGAGGCCGTGGCTGGTGTCTGGGTAGAAATAGCACAGGTGGCCCGGCTCGAGGCGGCGAGTCTCGTTTCCGGGCAGAAGCACGTCGAACTCGCCTTTAATAATGAAAAAACTCTCGCTGATGTCGATCTTGTGCATCTCCACAAGCGTGCCTTCCTCAGCGTCCATGAGCGCCACGTTTTGAAGCCGGCTGTCCTCGGATGTCAAAAGGCGCCTGGCGAACAGACCCGGCCTGCTGGTGCTTATTGCATCCATATCCCCGCTTTTGCGGATGAGCGGTTCTTGTCCCTTGTCAGTCATCTGGATCTCCTTCCTACATCCGTTTTCCAAGGCCGCGGATCCGGCCTGACGACAGGTAACCCCATGCCATGCCGAGCCCGAGGCCGATGCCGTGCGCTGTGTTGGCTATGTGAGGGATGATACCAACCAGGCATATGAAAAACCAGACCGTCATGAACATGACTGTGCGCTTGTCGAGACGGAGTCCGGAGCCCGGATCGAACCTTCCCCTTATCCAGATGTAGCCGAGAAGCCCGTACACCACGCCGGACATGCCGCCGAAGTTCGGTCCTGAAACCCAGTACTGGCCCAGGTTCGAGAGTGCGCCGATAAAAAGAACCAACAGGATGAGTCTCAACCTGCCCTGCACTATCTCGACCAATCCGCCGAGGTCCTTCAGCCAGAGCATGTTGAACAGAATGTGAAGGAGCCCGAAGTGGATGAAGATGGGGGTGAACAGGCGCCACACCTGACCGGACATGATCTCAGGCAGGCCGAGTTTATAAAAGGAAAGGCCGGAGGGAGGTTCGTAAACCCTCGTGATCATCAGGTAGTCGAGGATATCCTTGGATGTTCCTAGCCTCGATAGAAGAGCGACGACAACGCTTACCCCGATCAGGACAAGTGTAAGCGGCATCCGGCCCGGCATCATAGATCTCTGCCATCCGGTCCGAACATCAACGTAGCGGGCGCGACTTTTTTTGCTTTTCTTTCGCTGTTCGGCTTTTATCCGGTCGGCAGCTCCCCGGGCAGCAATGAAATCCTCCGAATCCGGAGCTTCGATGTATTCGGCGAAGAGCTGCTTTGCTTCCTCGACCCGGTCTTCGGACAGAATCCAGATGACCCAGGTTCCGTCATCCCCCGCCTCGATCTCGTTTTCGATGCCCTTACCGAAAAGGTAGTCGCTGAAAACCCGGGCCCTTGATTCGTCATCTGTCCTGCAGATTGCGCGCATGCCTGCTTCGATCCCTGTTTTTGTGCTGCGAACCCTGGTGTTTTAGTGAAGGTAAAAACGAGAAACTATGGTTCCTGCTTTTCCTGTTTGTTTTTCTTTAGCACTATTATCAGGGAAGGAAATGGTGTTGTCATTTTTTTTTGTCACTCCTCTACATGATCTCGTATATTCCCCCCCCCAGTCGGACTACCACACGGTTGCCCACGGACAGGTACTTGGCCAGGTGCTCATGCTCGGTCACGAGCTCGAAGTAGGCATCGCTGAGGAACTTCACCTTTGTCGTTTCCTCTCCCAGCTTGAAGGTGCTGTCGTACCAGATTCCGTTGACAAGGACGAATGTTTTGCCGTGAAGCCGCTTGAGCGTCTTGCTGATGTTCAGTGCGCGGGCCAGGGCATCATCTTCTCCCAGGGCCTTGATGCCGCCGGGAAAGAAGCTTTTCAGCCTGCGCATCCGCTTGCTCGCCTCGAACGCGGCCGCACCGGTTGGCTCGCTCAGCCCCTCGCCCGCCTCTTCCAGCTCTTCGCCCACATCCTTTCTTTTTTTGCCCTCGATCATCCTCAGGGCCGTGGGGGTTGCCGGGCCTGCGGGGCCTTTGCTGTCCTCTACAACGAGAAGCGCCGTGTACGGGGTCACGATCCCGAACTCGGTCGCAAGCGCCACTATCTCGTCAACGAGTTCCTTTTCAGGGCCCGACGGTTTGTGCCCGGCCTTGACATTGACTCCCTTGAGCCTCAACTGGTCGAGAAGGTAGCCGACCTTTGTGAAGGCCCACAGCCTTGGTATGCTCTCGTGTTCCCTCGATATTTCCGGGAAAACCACCTCGTAGACGAACTCCACCTGTTTTTCACGGACCTTGCCAAGCAGCCTGACAGCGGTGTGCCCCGATCCGGTGTAGCGGCCGTAGAGCGCGAGCTGGGATCCCTTGAAAAGATCGGGAAGCGTTGAAGGGTAGACATCGTACGTTTCGATTCCGTCGATCTTGATCTCGAGGTCAGACATCACAGGGTGGGCGATCTTGTCGTAGAAACCCGCGACCTTGAGCTCGATGCTTTCTTCCGGCCCCACATAGATCCTGTCACCCCTGTTCTCCTCCGCCAGCTTGTCGAGAAGGTGCGTGTTCACATCATGCCCGACCCCGAACACGAAAAGCCTGGTTCCCTCAGCCGCGCTCTTATGAGCGAACTCGACGAGTTCCCCCTCCTTTTGAATATCGCCCGCCGTGGGCTGGCCATCGGTCAGGAAGATGACAACGAACGGCCGGCTGGATTCCGGGTCGTTCATGGCCAGCGCGCTCTTGAGCGCTTCGTGAATGTTCGTGCCTCCCCTGGCATCCATCGCTTCCACGAACTCTATCGCCTCGACGCGGGTGTCGTTATCAACCGGCTGGAGCTTGTTGCGGAAGGTGCGCACCCCGGTGGAGAAGGACACGATGTTGAAACGGTCGTTTGCGTTTAGGCTGTTGATGCAGAACCTGAGCGCGCCCTTTGCCTGGTCGATTTTCCACGGTTTTTTTGCCGATGCTTTCATGCTTCCGGATGTGTCGATCACGAACACCATGTCCTTGGGCATGATGTCGGCATCCTCCATCTCAAAGGCGGGGGCGATGAAAAGCGCGTAATAGCCGTCCTGTGTCTTCTGTTTCCTGGCGGCGAGCGCCGCGCCGAACGGCTTGTCCGACACTGTGCAGTACAGGATGAAATCTTTGTCCGGTGTCACATTTTTTGCTTCGAACCCGGCCTTTGCTTCATGGTCGCTCTTGCGCACCACGTCAACCGGGTGGGAGGGCGAGAATACCGATTTGATGGGGAGTACGCTCTTGATGTCCACATTGATCACAACATCGTCGAGCGGGCTGGAGGAGAACTTTTCCGTGGACAAGGGATACCTGTATGTGATGAGCCCGGAATCGAGGTTGATCTTCTCGGAATATTCGATCTTTACCCTTTTTTCGCTCCTCGGTTCGATGGGGAAGATCCGGACCTTAAACATCTCGTCGCCCATGTACTCCAGGATCGCCGGGTCCTTCATCTTTCGCACGATGTCGGTGTAGATCCGGTTCGCCTCGTCCCTTGCAAGGAGTTCCGCTTTAACCTCGATCCCATCGATCCACATGCTCATCCGTGAAACCGACGCCCCTTGGGGCAGGGGGAAGATGTAGGTCCCTTCGAGCCGCATGTTGTTGGGGTTCACGAAAACCTGGTCGATTTCTGTTGTGGCGATCCGGTCGTTTATGCGGACATCCACGTGGTGGTACTTGACAGCCAGGGGAACCGGTTTTACATGCGGTCTCGGCGGGTGAACGATGATGAATCCGTCCGCATGAGCAAGAGCTGCCGCGGCTGAAATGAAAAACGAAACGAAGAGAAGTGATTTGATTGCCCTTTGCATGGGTCTGTCTCCGGATTACGGGGTCTTTCCACGGGCAGCAGGATGCCGGTGTTCCGATCGGACCGGTCTGCTGTCTGGGGTGTTTTTGATTGTTTTACGGATGCCGGGTTCCAACGGGAAGAAAAAAAACATTGTACTGAGCTCCGTGTGAACTTCTACTTGTGGTTCATAACCCGCTTATTTCATACTCTTCGTCGCGAGATGCCGTAAACTGTGTTGTGGCAAGGCGCATGCCAGGAGACGACCGCAGGCCTGTTAATTACAGGCTGAGGATCGTCTCCTGACATGCAACGCAGCCACGGCACAGTTTACGGTGTCGCAGCAGATGAGTATGAAATATGCGGGATAAGGCGGGTCACTGCTGTCCAAGAACGACATGAAATAGCCGATCAGGTCTCGTAAACCA
>CAZIUL010000073.1:0-19579 GCA_964542475.1 uncultured Phycisphaerales bacterium
CACAGTTTACAGCTACCTCGCGACGAAGAGTATGAAATAAGCGTGCTAGTCTAGGAAAATAATCTGTAAAGAAACAATTAAAGCTGTTGACAATAAATTCGATGTGCCATAATATTTTTGACTTGTCAAACAATCGCTGTCCACTGACCAGCAGGAGGTGCAGATGACAACAAGTGAAGCACTAAGTGCAAGCCTGGAGGACTACCTGGAAGCCATCTTCCACATCGTGGTGGAAAAGCAGGTAGCAAGGGCCAAAGACATCTCCAGGCGCCTCGGTGTGAACAACTCCTCGGTGACCAATGCCCTCCAAGCTCTGGGCGAGAGGAAATTGATAAATTATGCGCCCTACGAGGTGATTACCATGACGGCCAAGGGTAAGAAGATAGCGAAGGATGTTGTTCGCAGGCATGAAGCTTTGCGGGATTTTTTTGTGAAGGTCCTCTCCATTGTTGAAATCGAAGCCGAAGAAGCCGCTTGTAAGATGGAGCATGCCATCTCCCACACGGTTCTGGAACGGCTGATTCAATTCGCTGAATTCGTGGAAAGGTGTCCCCGGGGTGGAAACAAATGGATCAAGGGATTTGGTTACTTTTGTGAAGAAGGAGACCTTCATGGGGGCTGTGAGAAATGTGTATCCCTGTGCCTTGAGGACATTGAGAAGGAAAAGAAAAGGTCAAAGGGAGGAAAAACCAAGATGGCTGTATCTCTCAAAGAGTTGAAGCCGGGCGATAGGGCCAAGATCGTAAAGATCAAGGGCCGCAGTGAGGCGAACAAACGGATCGCGGATATGGGGGTTACGCCCGGGACGATGGTCGAAGTGGAACGGGTAGCCCCGCTGGGGGATCCCATCGAGGTCAAGGTGAAAGGGTATCATCTCTCCCTCAGGAAAGAGGAAGCAGCCGGCATCACGGTCGCAAGGATGTAACTCCTCGCCGCTCTCGTGAAAACTATGAAAGGAAGGATTTACGCGATGCCACTATCTATGGCTGGGACGGGACAGAAAGTAAGGGTTTTAGCCATCCATGCGGGACGGGGGCTCAAGGCCCGCCTCGCTGAAATTGGACTGACGCCTGGAATTGAGATTGAAGTGGTGAGTAACAGTTTCCACGGCCCTTTTGTCTTGGCCGTGAAGGAGAGCCGCTTGATGCTTGGGCGTGGGATAGCCCATAAGATCGAGGTACGTTGATTTTTTTGAGCAAGAAGTTCGATGAGTCAAAAAAAATTAGACTTATCAAATACGCCGGAAGATCGAAAAGGAAATTGTGCAATTATGGGCAGAAAAATCACGGTTGCCCTGGCAGGAAATCCTAACTCGGGAAAGACCACCCTGTTTAACAACCTCACGGGTGCAAGGCAGCACGTGGGGAACTATCCCGGCGTGACGGTCGAGAAGAAGGAAGGCACCCTGAAACACGGTGAATTGGAGATTCTGGTGGTCGACCTGCCGGGAACCTACAGCCTTACCGCCTATTCCATGGAGGAACTGGTTGCCAGGAATTTTGTCATCGACGAGCGGCCGGATATGGTGGTGGATATACTCGACGCCTCGAACCTGGAGCGGAACCTGTACCTTGCCGTGCAGTTCATAGAACTGGGCGTACCCCTCGTGCTAGCGCTCAACATGAGTGACGTAGCCAGAGCACGAGGTATCGAATTCGATCTCGAAAAGCTCTCTGGGCTTCTCGGCGTTCCCATAGTGCCCACAGTAGGTCACAAGGGTTTGGGAACGAAAGAACTGCTCGATAAGGTCATATCCGTTGCAAAGGGCAATGATGGATACCACCGCACCCGGATTAACTATGGCCGTGAGATCGAAGAAGAACTTCATAAGATTCAGCGGTTCATCGGAACCGACAAATCGGCTGCCGTTGAGAAAAACTCGCAATGGCAGGCGGTCAAACTGCTGGAAAACGACAAGGAGATCCGGAAGAAGATCGGCTCCCCCGAGATGCTTGCTGCGGTTGAGAAGAGCGCCGAGCGCATCGAAAAGATATTCGGAGACCACCCGGAGATCGTCATCGCGGACCGTCGGTACGGTTTTATTTCCGGGGCCTGCCAGGAAGCAGTTCGATCCACGGTCGAAGCCCGGCACACTCTTTCGGACCGGATCGATGCAGTGGTGACGAATCGCGCGTTGAGCTTTCCCATCTTTTTGGGTTTGATGTACCTTGTCTTTCAACTCACCTTCACTCTGGGCGACCCGCCCATGGGATGGATCGAAAACTTGATCGGGTGGCTGGGGGACATAGTCAATACCTGCTGGCCGAGAGGATCGGAAAGCGCACTCAAATCGCTCCTGGTAGATGGAATCATCGGCGGTGTAGGCAGCGTGATCGTTTTTCTGCCCAACATCCTTCTCCTTTTTCTGGCCATTGCCATCCTGGAAGATTCGGGTTACATGGCGCGTGCAGCATTTATCATGGACCGTCTCATGCACAAGATAGGTCTCCACGGCAAGAGCTTCATCCCCATGCTCATCGGTTTCGGATGTTCCGTGCCGGCCATCATGGCCACGAGGACGCTGGAGAATCAGCGGGACCGTTTGACTACCATGCTGGTAGCCCCGCTCATGAGCTGCAGTGCTCGGCTGCCGATCTACGCGCTCATCATCCCCGCGTTCTTTCCCAAAGCCTGGCATGCACCCATGCTCTGGATCATTTACATGATCGGGATCGCCCTGGCGATTCTCAGCGCCAAGCTTTTGCGCTCAACGCTCTTCAAGGGCGCTTCAACACCCTTTGTCATGGAACTTCCGCCTTACCGGATACCCACGCTCAAGGGCGTATTCATCCACATGTGGGAACGGGGATGGCTCTACCTCAAGAAAGCGGGTACGGTCATCCTGGCTGTTTCCATTCTGCTGTGGGCCATGACAAGCTACCCGAAGAAAAGCCATTACGATGGGGATTATGAAGCCCAGGCAGCGCAAGCAGCGGCCTCGTTCTTGGCCGGTATTCGAGGGATCCAGGATGATCTAGGCCTTCCATCCGGATCGGAGATCCTGATCAAGGCCGTTCGGGCCGAACTCGATATGGCGGCGGACAAGGAGAGCTGCCACGATTTCGAAGAAGGTTACGCTGAAGCCGAGCAAAAGATTGAAGCCGCGCTCGATGAACTAAAAAAGTCGACCCACGGTGCGGCCTTGGCCGGTTTTTTGGAAATGCGCGAAGCAGTGGAGCAAACGATTGGAAACTTCGAGGAGGCTTTGGAAGAAGGCGAGCTTGAGGAGGGCTCACATGAGTATTTTACGCTGGAAAAGGAGCGTGATGATGCCTTTGCTCGGGAGGAAATGCGTAATCCCAGAATGTTTGCCGCTGTGAGTAGATATTTGGAAGAAGTAAAGGTCAGCTTTGATGAGAAGATGGCTGGAATCGAACAGGCCCAGCAGATGGAGGATTTGTCTTATTCCGTTGCCGGGAGGGTGGGAAGAGTTCTTGAGCCGATTCTCCATCCGATGGGCTTCGACTGGAGAATAGGCACAGCTCTTATCGGAGCCTTTGCGGCCAAGGAAGTCTTTGTCGCCCAGATGGGGATCGTTTACTCCGTGGGGGAAGCAGACGGATCCCAGGCACTAAGGAACCGGCTGAAGAAGAACTATTCTCCCCTCGTGGCCTTTTGCATCATGCTTTTTTGTCTGGTGAGCGCGCCTTGCATGGCGACCATCGCCGTCACAAGGCGGGAAAGCAATTCGTGGAAATGGGCCATGTTCCAGTTGGGAGGGCTTACCGTGTTGGCTTGCCTGATAACTGTGATCGTATTTCAGGCGGGAAGCCTGTTCGGTATCGGGGTCGGATAGAGGAAAAGAGGATCGTTATGGAAACTATAGCTGTTATAGGAATCTTGGGAGTTGTGATGTTCTTCGTGGGTAGGTCTCTCTCTCGAACCTTCGCTGGGAAAGATGACGGTTGTGGTTGCGAGGGAGGTTTCTGCTCAACTTATGGCGAGTGTGGTGCGGTGAAGAATAATGACATGAAATAGTATAAATGAAAAATGAGTGTCCAGGAAGTATTAGCCCGAGTGCCGAAGAGCTGCATGAGCGGGCTAAGGGGCATCAGAGCCTTTTGATCCAGGTGATGAAAGGAGATGGATCAAAAGCACGGTTTGACGAGTGTATGTTCCAGGAGTGCCCGCACAAGCATAAATTGAGAAAGACGCTTATGGAGGTTATCAACGTCCTGGAGGAAACCCGCAAGGCTTTCAAGTCCAAACAGCTTGAGGCGCTTAGAAAGAAACTGATATGGGTGCCGGCTGAAGACGCCTGACCCCTTGAGATAACCGGAAAGGACCTGCGGTCCGGCACAAGGAGCCGGAAAGTGAGGGCTTGATAGGAACGTAAGAAAGCCGGTTCCTGTCGAGCCCATTTATATTTGGCTAGGCGAGAGAAAGGAATTTCGAGCATTGAAAGCACGAAGGACTAAGGCGTTATTTCAGGTTTTTGTGGTAATGTCGGCTCTGGTGGTACCTGTATATGGGCAGGAAATAGTATCCCCGGAAAAGAAAGAGAAGCCAAAGGAATCCAAAGAGAAAACATATGAACAGACTGTGGAACTTTATGAGCATAATAGAATAGCTTTGGCATTGCACTATTCTTTCGAACCTGGAGGTGAAGGAGGATTTTCGTCTAGTCTCTTAGGGGAAGTCTCCTCTTTCCCTGAGAGTCTTCCGATGAGTAGCCTCGAGAATCTTGATAAAACATTAATAAAGGATTGGGATACCAGTTTTTGGCTGAAAGAACACGGGCTGACTTTCAACTTGGTCTATACAGCAGAGGGATTCTGGAATACACGTGGAGGAATTACCACGCACCATGCCAGAAAATACCGGGGCGACGTAAGCCTGTTCCTGGAGTTCGACACGGATACAGCAGGCTTGTGGGAAGATGGTACTTTCTTCGCTCATCTACAGCATGAACATGGAGAAGGTATAACCGAAAAATACGTGGGAGACTTCCAAGTGCTTTCCAACATGGATGCCGACGGCTTTACGCAAATCTCCGAGATTTGGTACCGGCATTCTTTCCTGGATGGAAAGCTCTGGGCAAAACTGGGGAAGCAGGAGGCCAACGAAGATTTCGCAGGGGTGGAGTATGGAGGAGAGTTCATCAACTCTTCCGCCGGATTCAGCCCCACGATACCGTTGGTGACGTATCCTGATCCGGATTGGGGTATGGTGTGGGGCTTTGAACCTGTGGAAAGTTTCTCAGTGAATGCCGGCATCTACCAGGGCCGTCCCGACGGTGGACGTTCCATCAAATCCACCCTGGATAACCTTTATGGTCCCATGCTCATGGTGGAGCCTGCCTTCCATTATGATGTTTCCGAACGACCTGGCCATTTCCGGCTCGGTGGCTGGTGGAACGGAGATCGGTTCGATGAGTTCGATAATGATGATCCTGATGCCGGCACTTTCGGTAGGTGTTATGGTTGGTACCTGACCTGGGACCAGGAGATCTTCAAGGAAAATCCAAAGGATGAAGAAGACGGGCAGGGAATCGGATTATTCGGGCAATACGGCTGGACGCCTGAAGACCGGAGTGAAGCGGAACATTATCTTGGCGTCGGCATCCAACGCGTCGGGGCGATTCCTGCGAGAGACGAGGATGTTCTTGGCTTGGGGATTTTCCACGTTAATTTCAGCGACGAGGTTGATCTTGAGGAAGACAACGAAACAGCCATTGAATTCTTTTACAAGGTACAGCTCCTTGATTCCTTGAGTATCAAACCCGATGTGCAATACATTATCAATCCGGGTGGAACATCAAACGACAATGCATTGGCTGCAGGATTGCGGTTGGAGTTATCCTTTTAAAGACGACGGTGCTGCAGCAGATGAGGATGAAATAAGCGGGTTAATGCATCGGGTCGGATCGTTCGCGTTCAGC
Source organism: uncultured Phycisphaerales bacterium (assembly GCA_964542475.1). Lineage (GTDB taxonomy): Bacteria > Planctomycetota > B15-G4 > B15-G4 > CAYZWU01 > CAZIUL01. The sequence goes on from CAZIUL010000073.1 coordinate 5,882, forward strand.
CGATCGTATCCTTTATGGTTGCAAGGAGTTCGTCTGGATTGATAGGTTTGTCGAAAACAGCCACAGGTTTCTTCACCGCGAGGTGACGGCCCGGAAGCCCGCTGATGATGATTACAGGGATGCCCTGGAGTTCCTTGTCCCGGGAGAACTTTTTATAGAAACCGGTTCCTGTTTCGTTGGGCATCTGAAGGTCAAGAGTGACAAGGTCCGGTTTCTCGGCCCGGGCCATTTCCAGCCCTATAATCCCGTCCATAGCGGAGATCGTTTCATAACCGTTCTTGTTCAGAAGGGTGGTGAGAAAAGTGATGATGTCCTGTTCGTCATCGACAACGAGTATCTTCTTGCCCATTGATGGATCTCCATGCTGTTCCTGATTGCCCGGGTTTTGAAAAGCAACTCAAATTCAAGCAGCCATAACTAACAAAGCCGCACCTATAAGTCCATCGGGAATACTGTCAAGATGGAAGTTGACAGTCACCGGGCGGGTTTCCGGGGATCACCGCGCGGAAGGTTGTGCCCTCCTCCTCCTTGGATTCGAAGCTTATTGTTCCGCCGTGTTCTTCGGTGATTTTGTGGGCCACCAACAGGCCCATGCCTGTTCCCTCGCTTCCTTTTGTGGAAAAGAAGTCGTCAAAGATCTTATCCTGCACATCTTCCGGAATCCCGGCCCCGTTATCCGATACCTCGATCACCGTGTTTTTGTCCTTGTCGAGATAGCATCTCAGTGTAATGGTGTGTTTTTCTTTTCCCTTGGTCAAGTCGAACTTGCACGCATCGATTGCGTTGGCAATCAGGTTGGTCATCAGGCTGTGCAGCGAATCCGGATCGTAGAGCCCGAAATGGGCTTCTTCTCCTATATCAAGGATCAGCTCGAGCCCCTCCTCTTTGGCTCGTTTCACGAAAAGGGAGTGGACATCTCTGGCGATCTCTTCGGGGGATGATTTCGAGAAGGACGGCTTCCTTGCCTTTGAGGAGTAGAGCATGTCTTTGACAACGTGGGAAATTTTTACCACGTTACGTTCGATCATCTCCCACCCCTCTTTTGTGGCGTTGTCGTCCTGCTCTTCCATGCCCGTGTTCATCACGAAAATCCCGCCTTCGAGGCCCATCAAGATGTTCTTGATCCTGTGCGCCATTCCGGCTACTGCTTTTCCGGTTGTGATGAGCTGGCGCTCGAGCTGCTTGACCTCGGTGATGTCGGTGGCCATCTCCATCACCCTGTCGAACTCTCCTCCAGCGCTCCTGATGGGCAGGTAGTGGACCAGCATATGGGCTGGAAGGCCTTCCTTGGTGACGATAATCTCTTCCCTGGAAAGAGCCTCCCCGTCCTCGAAGGCCTTGATCACGGGACAGTTGGGGCACACGCTGTCGCGGTTCTTGTAGGCCTTGTAGCAGTACTCGCCGATGTTGTCGCCGAAGTTGTGCTTGAAAAGAGAGTTGTTTTCGATGATTTTGAAGTTGCGATCCTGAATCATGATATAGCACGGGACCATGTCAAAAAGCAGCTTGTAATCCCTCCTGGTCATCTCGAGCTCGCTGCGAAGAGACTTGACCTCCGTGATGTCGGTTATCATTTCCATGACATGTGTGATCTCGCCCTCATCGTTCAGGATTGGACTGGAGTAGACCACGACCTGGGCTATCCTGCCGTCGCCCATGACAACGGTCTCTTCCCTGTTGTGCCGTTTGCCGTCGCGAAAAGTTTTGATCACGGGGCATTCGGGGCAGGCAGTGTTTCTTTTCTTGTAGATTTCATAGCAGTGCCTGCCCACATGCTTGCCGAAGTCGCGTTTGAACATTGGGTTGGTCTTGACGATCCGCAGGTCGGGCCCCTGGACAGAGATGTAGCAGGGAACCACCTGGAACAGGTCGCTGCCCGTGAACTCTCCATGAATAACCTGCTTCCGGTATCGCTTTGTTACCGCTGTGTACAGAGCTGCCATCAAGGCGGATAGAGCTATGCCCAGGCAAATGGAACGATCCTGCTCCGTGATGAAGAACATGCATGTCATGACAGCAAAAACCGCGAAGGCAAGCAGGATTTTGGCCGTTTCCTTTGAGCCGGTTCCGGGGTGCGACGAAGCGATGTGTCGGATTAGTGATGACACGATGTTACCATGTAAAAGTTGCGACTATGGATAATGCCTACATCAAATGCGCACCGATGTTGTTGCCCTGAAAAGGCGGTTCCTTCTCAGTCAGCCAGGATTTTTTCCACCTCTTCGATGAAAGAGACCGGATCAATCGGTTTTTCTACAAGGCCGTCCGGTTTGGGCAGGCTGCCCAGGTTTTCTCCAAAGAAATCATCCCGCTGGGTAAGACCCGTAAGTATGATGATGGGGATCCCTTTCGTGTCCGCTGAGGTGCGCAGCTCTTTGTAAGCCTTCACTCCGGATTTTTTAGGCATAAGGATATCGAGAGTAATGAGATCCGGGTTGATTTCCCGCGCGAGTTTCAGGCCTTCCTCGCCGTTGAAAGCCGTTTCTGTCTCGTACCCGGCTTTTTTGAAAACCGTCGAGAGGTAAACCCGCATGTCGTTTTCATCGTCGATAATCAGAATTCTTTTAGTCATTCTTCCTTCTCCGCGGCAAACGGTATCTTTTGATCTCTTGCTATTCCCCGAGGGCGTCGCGCGCCTCGGGCGTGTTAATCTCATTTAGCACTTTTCGTATGGGTTCCCTCAATGCGTGGTTGTCCAGTGCGCGAATGAGGTACCCTACCAGTTCCGGGTTGGTCAGGCGCGCCAGTTCATCTGAGGCGCACTCCTTTACCGACTCGTTTGAGCTGCCGAGCGCGCTGCAAAGGTATTCAACTGCCAGCTCCCCGCATTCGCCTCCTCTGGAGGCGATGGTTCCAAGCGCTTTCAGTGCTTTTTCGCTGCGCTTGAACCTACCGATGGCCCGTACCGCCCCTACGCCGCCTCCGTATACATCAAGGAACTCGTTCACGGCGCTTTCGCTTTTTCGGCCGGGATCCTCCTCCGCCTCCTTTGTCGCCGCCTCGGACGCCTCGTCGAGGTACGACTCATCCGCAAAGTGTTCCACAGCCATCCTGCGGACAACAGGGTTGCATTTTGGATTGTTTGCGATGGATTCGATGACCTTCCTGTCCGTGAGGCGCGAGAAACAGATTCCCACAAGCTCGAGGTTCTCGCGTGCCAGCACTACGTCAGCCAGGAGCTGCTGGGAAGCGATCCGCTCGACAGCCATCATGCGCACATCGAGCTCCTTTGCATGCCTGGCGATCTTGGCCAGGTGCTGATCGTCAATCAAATGCGAAACGGCGGCCATGCGCACGCGTTGTGACTTGTCGTTGCAAGCGAGCTCGACCAGCTCATCCTTGTCCTTCAGTTTCTCGACCGCCTGCAGGCGGATGTTCGGATCGGGATCCTTGTGTTTTCCCTTGTCAAAAAGGCTCATCTTTCTTTGTTGTCCTTTCTACATCCATGTCTTCGCGTTCGTCTAATGCCATTCCCACTCTATGAAACCGGGTTTGACGTCCGTCATGCAGTTGACAACGAGTTCGACCAGACCGTCATATAGGATGCTGTGTTTTTCCCAGAGATCGTAGTACACGAAAAGATCTCTCAGCTGCCCCTTGCAGTTCGAACAAGGGGCGCACACGTATTTTTTAATCGAAGGGTCAAGCTCGTCCTGGAATGCGTTCAGAATCTGCTCCAGCTTCTTCCGTCCCGCGATCTGATGCCGCCAGTCGTTGAAGTTGTGTCCGGACATGATAGCGAAACCGCTTCCCCCGCCGCAACAGTAGTTGTGAACGCCGTGCGGATGCATTTCACGAAACCGGGGGGCGATTTTCTTCAGTATGTTCCGCTGGGGTTGGACCACTCCCATCAGGCGGACCAGGTTGCACGGATCGTGAAGCGTGACCGGGAAGTCGTTTCTGGAAGGATCGACCTTGATGCGTCCTGTGTTGAGAAGATCCTCGAGAAGCACTACTGCGCTTTCACGGGGGATGTTGAGGTCTCCTGTGAGCACACGGTCCGCGATCACGGTCAGCGCCTTGTGCGCATGCCCGCACTCGCCAAGCACGATCTTCTTGACGCCGAGCTTTTTGGCCGCTTCGGCATGCTTGATGGCGACACGGGCAAACTGAAAATCGTCGTACCAGACCCCGTAGTTGATGCTGTCGTAGCCCGCGATCTCGCTGGACATGGTCCAGCTCAGCCCGGCCGATTCGAAGATCACGCCGAAGGCGCCCGGGTTCATGGGCCAGGCCATGATCTCCCCGGCGTTGTGAATCAAAAGGATGTCGGCACCTTCAACATCCCAGGGGGTTTCAATTTCGAGGCCGGTCATCTCCGACACGTCCTCGTCAATGAACTCGATGTTGTCCTTCACCACTATTGCGTTCATGCCTGTTGAAGACCCGACCTTGAGCTGAAGCACCGATCCGTCCTCATGGAGCTCCTTTGCCGTGATGTTCATTTCCTGGCTGAGAAGCTTGCGGATCTCGTGGGCTATAAGGCCGTTGTCCACACCGATCGGGCAAGTCTGGGCGCAGCGCCGGCAGAGGTTGCAGCGGTAGGACAGCTCGGCGAGACGTGCTATCGTGGTCCAGTTGAGCTCGATCTCGCCGTTTTTCCAGGCGGCAAGCATCCCGCCGTTTTTCGATTTGACGAAATTCTTGTAGAGCCGTCGAAGAACCTCGGAACGGTAGTTGGGCCGGTAGATGGGGTTCTCTCCGCTGGATTCGTAAATATGACAGGCATCGGAACAGGTATGGCACGCGGCGCAATGATCCATTGAGAGAACCAGGGGCTGGAGAAAGGTCCAGTTGTTCTCAGGCGTGAAGAGCTTCTCGAGTCCCGAAAGAAACTTCGCAACCAGCTCGTCCTCTTCCTCTTTGTTCTTGGGCCTGGGAAGGCTGAGGGCAATGGTGTCATCCAGCGAGCTCTCGTAGTTTTCCATTGCCTTTTCCGTCAAGGGCGCGAAATCCGGCGTGGCTTCCGGCTTGTCGAAAGGCGGGGGAAGAGGCTTGAAATCCTCCTTTCGCAGGTCGGATAGTTTTGAATTCTGTTTCGATATATCCTCGATCTTGATCCGTTTCCTTGTCATTCTTCCGTTTCCTCCACGCCCGATGTTGCCACATCTACCCAGTTCTTTACACCGTCGCCGCGAATATGGGGCGCAGACCAGCTAACCGGTGACTTCATTTCATTGCCGATTTTGTTTTCGAAATGGCCGCCCTTGAGGTTTGGTTCGTCGCTCCACCTGATGTGATGGTAGGTGAACCACTTCGTGAAAAAGTGAGACATGTGTGTCAAAGGAATGTATGCCACCAGCAGCGAGGCCAGTATTATCTCCACTCCCTGCAGCGCGGCCAACCCGGTTCCGGCGCCGGCTGCGGACAGATCGAAGGTCACGAGACATTGAAAGTAACCTCTTAGCCCGATGAAAAGGGGGTCGGCCAGGATGTGGGCGGCCAGAGCAACCCCGAACGCCGTCACGAACAGGAAGAGACTTATAAAGTCAACTTTTGTGGTGTACTCGCGATAGTCGGGCTCGAACAGCCGCCTGACAAGCAGCGCGAGCGAGCCGAGCAGGGCCAGGCCAAGGCCTCCGTACCCGAGCAGGTATGTCAAATGATAGAGGGCTTTACCCAAGATGCCGCCTTCCGGCGATATGTCCGCGCCCACGGCGCACGCGATGCCGCCGATTACGAGCAGGGCGATCAGTCCTGCGAGCAGGTAAAGGCCGAAGTGAAAAGGAAAGGAGCGGTACCATTGCTTGCGGTTGTGCTCCCACACGCCCGCAAGCAGGAGTATTTCGGGGATCATAACCTTCAGCTCACCCAAAAGCGTTGTATGGCGGGGCTTGGTCCACCAATCCGGTTCTTCGAGGTAGGAACCCCCGTAATGGGCGCGTCCTTTTTCGTGGGCCACGGGATAGAGCTCCCAGCGAAGATGAAGCGGCATTGTTGCCAGTTTTATGTAGCGGGAAAAAACCGCTGTCAAAAACACGATGACCGCTGCATAGGTCACGATCAGAATAAAGGCCATTCTTGGCTTACCTCCGCTGCTTCCTTGATGAATGGAACAGTTGGTGCATTTTCTGCCCGATCAAAAAGGAAGAACATACGAAATTAGGATCATACGGAAAAGAAGAATATCAAACAAATGCTGTAGATTACATATGAATAGCCGTCACCAATTCCCCTGGTTTCCGCATGCCATCTCAGCGCCTATTTCCCCATTTTCAAGGGAGGAGGCTCTTTGTGGTGAACGATCACCGGGAAGATCGTCACGAAGATCCGGTAGAGCAGCATCAGGGCGGCGATGTAACCGATCGTGACCATGAATTCGAGGAAATGCGGCACGTAGCGGTGGTCCGCGAACGGTGGGGTGTAGCTTGTGACGAAGACGTTTACCCTGTTCAGGAGCACTCCAAGGCATACGAAAAGCGCTGCCGCGGTAAAGGCCAGGGCAGGCGTTTTTCTGACCTTGGGGATGGTGAACATGACGAACGGAACTATCACACCCAGGACGATTTCTACCAGGAACATGTTCGTCTGCCAGGTGAAGTCGTCGAGGTAGACATATGCGCTTCGGTGTAGGAGGTCCCAGATTTTCAGGATCAGGTAAAGCCCGATCGTGAACGGAACGATCCTGGCGAGAGGGGATAGAACCTTCATGTCCGGCTTCATTCCGAAAGACTTGTGAGCCCACATCGATTCGAAGATCACCATGGGAAAGCCTACCGCAAACGCGGAAAACAGAAAGAGCAGCGGCATAAAAGGTGTCCACCACAGCGGGTGAACCTTTGAAGGGGCAATGGTAAGAAGCGTTCCCAGCGACGACTGGTGAGCGCATGAAAGGCAGACTCCGAGGATCGCGAAGATGAATATGGTTTTGTTCAGGGCCCGGTCGGCAATTCGGAGCAGCGCCTCGATCGGCTTGTTGAGAAACGAAAGCTCGCCTATGATGTTGACCTTGCCCATGAACCGTTCCACCACGACCGGAGCGAACTCGATGTAGAGCACGGTGAGGTACATCATGACGCACGCGCCGACCTCGAATAGAGCCGAGTTCCCCTGCCAGCAGGTCGGCAGCATGAGGTGCCAGATGTTGTAGTACCGGCCGAGATCGGTAAACACACCGAGGCCCACGAACGTATACCCCAGCAAGGCGGTAAGGAGAGCGGGCCTGACGATCGCCTCGTAATTGTGCCTGTGAATGATGTGCGCGAGAAAGGCCGTGGTAAATCCTCCGGCTGCCAGGGCCACGCCGGATGCCACATCCACCCCGATCCATATTCCCCAGGGGTAGAAGTTGTCGAGGTTGGTAACGGTTGAAAGCCCGAAGATCAGGCGGTAGAGCACGATCAGGCCTGCCAAAGCGGCCAGCCCCGTCATCACAAAGACGCCGGGTGTGAGGAGGCTCTTTTTTATCGGTTGCGCTACGGCATGTTCACTCATTGGTTCGCTCCATCACTCCCGCTGCTGTCCTTTTCCTCTTTGGATGCTGAGGATGGATTGGATCCGGTTTCTCCTTCTTCGTTGCTGACATCTCCGTTCACCTTTTCTTCATGGCTGTCTTTTCCCCGCGTTGCATACATGAGAGCACCCAGCCCCGAGAAAAGCAGCACGGGAGGAATGAAGTGCTTGAATACTCCGTGCTGGATCGCTTCGCTGAGGCGGGGCGGGGCGTTATCCGGAAGGTCCAGGAAGTCCAGGGAGGAAAACGACTGCGGGGCCAGGAAGAGCCACGCGGTTCCGCCCACCTCGTGTTCGCCGTAGATGTGGTCCACGTAGCGGTCCGGATTCTTTTTTATCCGCTCTTTTGCGATCTCGATCAGTTTTGCCCTGGGTCCGAAGGTGATTGCCTGTTGTGGACATGCCTGGGCGCATACCGGTGCCTTTCCCTGCTTGACAAGAGGATGACACATGGTGCATTTCATGACCCGCGGCTCGATCCCCTTGTCATACTCGTACGCGGGAACGCCGAACGGGCACGCAACCATGCAGTACCGGCAGCCCATGCACCTCCACGCCTCCCAGATGACAGGTCCTTCCTGTGTTTTCTGGAGCGATTTCACAAGACACGCTGAAACACACGCGGGATCCACGCAGTGCATGCACTGGATCTTCACATTAACCGCTTCTCCCCGTCTTTTTTCGGATTTGTACCTGTTGACCACTGTGTAGGCGTTTATATCCATCCTTCTCGCATTGTCGAGCACCGAGAGGTCGTCGAAAGGGCGCTCGGGCGAGGGAAGGCCGTTGATCTCGTTGCAGGCTGCCTCGCAGCTTCTGCACCCCACGCACAAGCTGATATCGGTGAGCATGCCAGTGGAATCAGGAAGAGGCTCTTTCACATCGCCGGCATCCGAGGTTCCCGTAAATGCGGTACAAGCGGCCAGACCCGTGAGTTTAATAAAACCTCTTCGTGTAACCATGGTTGTATGTCCGATCCTTTTGAAAACAGCGTTTTTTAAAACAAGCCGAACCGTTCGAACAGCCTGCCGTCACGGCGCAAGGCCGGAAGGACCATAACCTCCTGTTTCACTGTCCGCGTTTTTTATGGCATTCGACGCACTGGTGCGGGCCGGTGCCCATTTCCCTGTGGCAACCCATGCACCGCTGGTGATATGCCCCCACGATTCCCGGTTTGTGAGGCTTTTTTAGGTCGAACAGCGCCCGGACGTGGCACACGCTGCACCTTGTCGCCTTGTTGTCAGGGTTGTAGTGATGGCATTCGACACAGTCGCCCATCATTTCTGAATGAAAGGAATGGGGAAACGCAACCGCATCGAACTTGTCCGAGTACTGGTCTATGATAACCAGTTCCGGCCCTTTGTCATCCCACTCGGGGGGCTTGGAAGCTACGGCTGAATCCCCGGCTGTTCCTTTGTGGCAGGCTGCGCAAGGCGCAAGAGCTTTGGGGCCCTCCCCTTCCTTTAGGTTGTGGCAGCCTATGCAGGAGAAGGGCGATTTTTTGTCGTGGTAAACCGATGCATGGCCCGGACCGTGGGAAGCGCCCTTCATCTTCAGGCCGGATGCCGCGTGGCATTGATGACAGATCTTATGGGAAAGCGAAAAGTTCTCGTCGAACCTGTTGAGAGCGCCGATATGAAGGCGATGGCATCCCATGCACTTTTCCGTACGGGATTCGTGGCCCTTGTGATCGAACGTAACAGCAGGCATCACACCGCCTGCGAGCCGCATCTCAACCGAGTCCGTCTTGCCCTGTATCGCTGGAAACACGGGCTTGTGTGCAGCGGCATCGGGACGCGTTTTTTTGCCATGGCAACCCGCGCATTCCTTCGGGCCGGCGGCTTCACCTGATCCGGTCATGGACCGGTGGCAATCGAGGCACTGGCCGTGGGCCGCTCTTTTCAGGGTTCTCACTTCGATGCCGGGGTGGGTCCGTGTTTCCATGTACGATGGAGGCGCGCCGGACTCGCGAAAATGGCATCTCAGGCATGGGCCTTCATCGCCTTCAACATATTTTGTTGCGCCTGATTCTTCGTCGTAAACATGATGACACTCCTCGCAGCCCTTCGTCTCCATGACCGCCAGGTGAAGCGCGTGTTCGAACGCGGCGGGAGCGCACATGATCCGGGCTTCGTTTCCCTTGGAGTGGCACCCCTCGCAGGTGACCGAGCCGGCTGAAAGACCGTCGCCCCTTCTTTCAGCGTGACAGGCGATGCATCTGTCGTGATACGCATCCATCAGGGCAGGTTTGTTTCCGTCGCTTTCCAGGACGTGGCACAACGTGCATGACGATTCGCTGCCCTGGCGATAAACGAGCGCACCCTCCTGTTCGTCGAAGAGATGATGGCACTTTTCGCAGCTTTTATCTCCAAGAATGGATGTGTGCCCGTCATGATCGAAAACAACCGGCGGTCGCTCCAGTCCTTTGAAAGCTTTTTCGTGCGCCAGGGTCGCCACAGCAGGCTTTTCTTCCTGCGCCTGGGGTCCTGCGGCAGCTCCGGACAGAATGATGGCAAACAAACCGGCCGCAAAAACAAAACCCGACAATCCGTAAGACATGGTCACAATCCTCTTCCGTGAAAGGTTTACTAGGTCTCCATGACATCCACAAGGATCTCACTGATGAACTTGACATGCACGCCGAGTTCGTACGCCTTGATGACATCCTCGATGCCGCTGTGGCAGTTGTGGCACGGCGTGCAGATCACCTCGGCGCCGGTGGCGGAGATCTGTTCCGCCTTGACGCGGTTGCTTCTCATCCTGGAGCCCTTCCATGGAGGTCCGCAGTTGATGGTGCCGCCGCCTGCCATGCAGCAGTAGTTGTGCTCGAACCTCGGGCTGATATCCCTGAAATTCTCGCACGTCGCGTTCATCACGTAGCGGAGCTTTTCACCAAGCCCTCTTCCGCGCACCGTGTTGCACGGGTCCTGGACAGTGATCGGCTCCTTGTACTTTTCCTTTATCTTGATCCGCCCCTCTTTGATGATGTCGTAGTAGTACTCGATCGCATGCAACATGGGGATCGGCGGCTTCTTCCACGACAGCCACTTGGGCCCGTCGTACACCGCGCCGCGGAATGCGTGGCCGCACTCGCCCATGACCACCTTCTTCACCTTCAGGCGGAGCGCGGTGTCCCAGTGGAGCTTCTCCACCCTTCCCATGGTTTCGAAGTCGCCCGAGTACATGGCCATGTTGCTGTTGTCCCACCCGTCCGTGGCAGGCATGGTCCAATCCGCCCCCGCGGCCTTGAAGATCACGGCCATGTTCCCAATGAGCTGGGCGAGGATCTTGGGCTCGGGCGCGATGACCGAGTACATGATTTCAGCACCCTCCTTGTCGATGGGGATGCGAACGCCCGGAACCTCGAGGCATGCCTCGTCCTCCTGCCACTGCAGGGTGTCGATCCACTCGTCGGCCTGAACCCACATCTGGTTCATTGTGGCGGCGTGGCTGTTTGTAGTGTCCTGCAGGTACTGGGGAACCACGCCGAGCAGGTTGCAGATCCTTCGTACCACCAGGAGCAGGTAGGCGATGTCAATGCCGAACGGGCAGTACATGCTGCATCTGCGGCAAACAGCGCATTCGGTGAACGCGATCCTCGCGGCTTTCTTGATGAACTCGGCATCCACCTTCCCCTTCTTCTTTACCATTTCCCAGATCGTGTTCTTTACCTTGCCAACAGGTGAAAAATCAGGGTCCTTGTCGCGCGACAGGTATGTGTGGCAGGCATCCGAGCAGAGGCCGCAGTGAACGCAGGTGTTCAGGTACACCTTGAGCTTGCCCCCGCACTCGTTGTTGAGGACGTTCATTATTGTGCTGGTGATCCGGTCCTGTGTCAGGTTCTTTATGCTTTCATCCAACCCCGGATCATTGACCAGCTCTTCCGGGGTTTTGGTCGTCTCTTTGCTCATCTGAAATCCTTTTGCGGGTTTTACCAATCTTTTGAGTTTCTGACGGAGCCGAACTCGGATCCCATGTACATGCGGCTGAACACGAAAAAGAGCATGTGGGTGAGGCGCGTGAACGGTATGGCTGCGAGCCAGACAGCTCCTGTCACCATGTGGAGAACGATTACCGTGTCGTAGTCGAACCACTGGTGGTAGGCGATGAAGCCTGTGACAAAAGGCGCTAGCACCACGATGAGGATCAAAAAGTCCGAAAGGAACGAAACGTTTCTCACCGAGGGGGACAGAACTCTTCTGAAAAAGAAGAAGACGCCGCCTGCTATGACAAGAACCGTCATGATGTCGGTCATCAGCTCGGGCAGGCTTGCCAGGCCAAAACCCCACGACTGCCTGAGAAGCACGTTGTGCGCGCACAAAAGAACCGGCGTTGCGATCAGGCAGATGTGGAAAAGGAACGATATGACCGTGAAGATCGGCTTCAGCCTCATGTTTCTCGATCCGAACGGCACCACCCAGTGGATGAGCGAACGAAAACCGAACCTGAGGTCGAAGTAGGGGAGAACGCTTTTCTCTTTCTTGGCCAGCGAGTACATCGATACTAGCTGGTATATGCTGCCCCCGGCGAAGAGAATGAAAGCGATCCACACAAGGGGTCCGCGTGCGAACTCGTACACCTTTTCAATCCTCCCTGATACCTGTTGTGCCGGACACTCGCATCCAGCGGGCGTTCAGCCCGCGGTACGGATGTCCGTGCATGGCAAAAAAACGAACGTCACACCGCGATTGTCGAGACCGGTATGACCTTGCGATAAAACTTGTCACCTTCCCGCGCCCTGACGAGAAGCTTTTTCCCGTCCGGGCTGAACACCGGGCTCCACAAGGCGTCGAACGGTTTGCTCCAGACCGAGCCGTTCACAGCCACGAAATATTTTCCTCCCTTTTCGACCTTTGCGGCCACCATGCCGCTGTCCGGGCTGAACACCGGATCCCATGCCATGTCAAAGGTTTCCTTCCAGGGTTTTCCGTTCGTAACGATGCTCCATTTTTCACCGCCCTTGGCGATTGCCGCCACATTTTTTCCGTCCGGGCTGAACACCGGGTCCAGCACACAGTCGTCGAACCTGATGCCCCAGGGGGTGTCATCAATTACGATTGTCCACTTGCCGAATTCGGGCGCGCCCACGGCAGCGATAGTTTTTCCGTCCGGGCTGAACGTTGTGCGCCAAAGCTGTGTATACCTCTTGTTCCATATAACGTTGCCCTCTTCCGCCAAAGTCCATCCGCTGCCGGTTTTGACGGGCGCGATCACGCTTTTTTCTCCGGGCCTGAAAACAGGTTCCCACACGCAGCCGAACTTTTCTGACCATACCTTTCCGTTTTTCGCGATGGAGTAGTCGCGGATCCCGAACCTGACCTCGGCAGCCGCCTCTTCGCCGTCGTCGCTGAATACGGGTGCGTACACGTTTATGAATCTCTTGCCCCATACGCTTCCGTTGACAGCCACGGACCATGTGCCTTTCATGAAACCCGGCACATCCGCCTCGTCCAAAGGCTCGACCTGGGCTGCCGCGACAACCTTTTTGCCGTCTTTCGAAATCGAGAATTCCCGGATGGACTTGAAAGCTTTTTCCCAGGCCTTCCCATCCACGAGCATGTAGTAGTTCGCACCTTCTTTTGCCTGAATTGCGATATGCCCGCCGTCAATGCTGAACTTGGTGTTCCATGCGTACTCGAAGGTGCTTTCCCACGGCACGTCGTCCACTGCCAGGGTCCACTCGTCATCGCTCATGCAAAGCCCTGTCAGGCGGCTGTCCGGGGAGAACTTCAGATACCACAGCCTCTCGAAGGTCTTTTCCCACGGCACGCCGTTGACAAGCGCGGTGTACTCGTCCTCATCGTCCACAGCGGCAACAGCTACCTTTTCCCCGTCATCGCTCGCTACGAACTCGTGAATCGCGGGGTATTTTTCTTTCATCTCGGCCAGGTCGGCAAGGCACTTCTCTTCCGTTTCCCAGTCCCAGTTTTCGTACCGGAGCGTCAAAACCGTGTCTCCTTATTTCAATCAGCCGGCCGGACCGATAAAGGGCCGGACATGCTGGTCCGGATGATGCGGGTGTGGTGGAAGTCAAAAATCAGGGATAATAAAACCTAGAATTTTATCAGCGGACCGAAGCAGTTTCAAACAATAATCATGCGTTCTAAAAAATGAAAATGCTCTATCTTCATACAGAACCGCGATTTCCTACTATTTTGATATATAACTAGCCGGGTATGCGGAGGTTCAAGCCCGCTTATTTCATACTCTTCGTCGCGAGGTGCCGTAAACTGTGTTGTGGCAAGG
>CAZIUL010000074.1:0-19450 GCA_964542475.1 uncultured Phycisphaerales bacterium
GCCACATCACAGTTTACGGCACCTCGCGACGAAGAGTATGAAATAAGCGGGCTTGCTCTCGCCACATCAAAACCAGGGTTATCGAAACAGGTCAGCAGCACGATTATTGACAATTGTCATCAATGTGCAATGAGAAATTAATTTTTTTCGGAGTGTTGTTTTCAGCGCCGGAGGACAGATAAACTTTTCTCCAGCGGCATCATCGGCTACGGCCGGCCCTTTTACCCGATCTCTGTGTTGCGAGATCCTCAACGAATCCAAATCGAGGTGTCATCTCAATAAAATGACCGAGCATACAGAGAATGAAATAACCCAAGGTGAATCCTTTTTCCAGGTTCTGGGTGCCATGCTGCGCGAAGGCGGCCTGCTGCTTGCTCTCCTTCTTCTTGCCGTAACCGTCTTCAAAATCCATTACCAGTTCGAGTTTCAGTCCAGCAACCCCTTGGCCCGATTCGCCCTGGCGGACGAGAATCTCTACATCCAGACAGCCACGGATATTGCTAAGGGGAAGGGCGGACCGGATCATGTTTTCCACATGGCGCCCCTCTACCCTTACCTTGTGGCTCCGATCTTTGCCCTGGGCGGATACAGCCCCATGGCGGTCCGGCTCTTTCAAGCGCTGCTGGGCACGGCTTCCGTTTTGCTGCTTTACCTGACGGCGCGCTTTTTCTTTTCCCGGCAATGGGCCCTGACAGCAGCCCTGGCCATGGCCCTGTACTACCCCTTAACCTTCTTCGAGGGAAAGGTGCTCATCGCTACGAGCGCGGTTTTCTTTTCCTGCCTCCTGCTGCTGTTGCTAACGGTCCAGCTTCGCATCCGCAATTCACGGATCGCTCTTATCGCCGGCCTCGCAGCGGGTCTGGCAGGCGCCCTCAGGCCCAACCTTCTCCTGGCAGCGCCCCTTGTAGCACTCTGGTATCTGTGGGCTGTCAAAGGTAAAGGCCGGATCTTGCGATGCCTGCTTTTTGTGGCGGGTACGGCGTTGCCGATCCTGCCCATCACCGCGCATAACTTGGCTGAGGGTGACTGGGTGCTGCTGTCTGACAACGGGGGTATCAACTTTTACCTGGGCAACAACCCCCTGGCCAAGGGCTCCTACTATAATCCGGATCCCATCTGGGCGAACATCAAAGATCAACATGTCATGACCCGGCGGATCGCGGAGGAAGAGACGGGATTGTCCCTGAAACCATCCGAAATCTCGCGCCACTGGATGAAAAAGGGCCTCGACTTCATTCTTTCCGAGCCGATCCTCTACCTGAAGCTGCTGCTTCAGAAGTTGAAGTCTTTTCATGAGAACTTCGAATACGCCATCATCTACGCGCCGTCCGTGGAAAGAAGCCTGTGCCCGAGCCTTTATTTTGCCTTCATACCTTATGCCGTCTATCTTTGCGGGGCCTACCTTGGCCTGGCTGCCCTGTGGCGTAACCGGCGAAGGGAAAAAGAAAAGGCAATGATCCCTTCTCGCCTCAAGGCTTGGGCACCTGTGCTGATCATGATCGGGACGAATCTGCTCTCCATCCTTTTGTTTTTCAACTACTCCCGATTCCGCTTGCCCGCTATCCCGGCCTTCATACTCCTGGGTATGCTGGGATGCGGGGAACTTCTCCGGGCGATGCGCGACAAAAGGACCGGGGCCTGGGTGGCAGGCGTCATCATCATGGCCGTCGTTCTCCCGGTTTCCCTCATTCACTGGGGGAACCAGTGGAAACAGCAGGCCGCACACGGCCTGGCCACAGTGGGCACCGCATTCGTTCAGCAGGGGGATCCGGCTTCCGCGGAGCGCTCTTTCACGGATGCGATCGCGACAAAACCGGACATGATTACCATCCTCGCACAGCGGGGTGCAAACCGAATGGCAATGGGGAATTTATCCGGTGCCCGGGATGATCTGGAGAAATCGGTGAGCCTCTCGCCCGGATACTCGCCGAACCGGGTGGCACTGGCCGAGTTTTATGCGCGGCCCACCCCCTTCCAGGATCTTGATAGGGCTGCTCGGCTCATGGAGGAGGCGGAGAAAACACCCACGGGAAACCCCACCGACCGGATCAACGCCCTCTACGTAAAGGGCAGCATCCATATGGCACGCGAGGAGTTCTCATCCGCGGCAGCCGCGTATAGCACCCTGTCCGAACTCGCTCCCGGACAAGCAGGGCCGCTCTTCCTGGCAGGCATGGCCTTTTCAAAAACGGGTGAAAATCAGAAGGCACGGATCTGCTTCAAACGGGTTCTCAAGATCGATCCGAACCATAAACGCGCAAAAGCCAGGCTAAGCCGCTGACATGCCGCGAGGTGCCGTAAACTGTCTTGAGGCAAGGCGCATGTCAGGGGACGACCGCATGCCTGTTCCTACAGGTTGAGGATCGACTCCCGGCATGAAACGCAGCATGAACACAGGTTACTGCGCCGCAGCAGAAGAGGATGAAATATGCGGATTAGTGCCGAGCAACCATCCAGTTCAAAAAGCCCGCATCCCATCGGGATGCGGGCTTTAAGATGGCGCCTCTTTTCAGCCATTGCTCACGGCACATTCAAGGAGCAGAGGTTCGTCAACTGAAACCCGATCATCGCCTGCATATGGACACTATACGGACCGGTCGGTACCAAGGGCAGCGTTCCCGGAAGAACATATACGCCGTTCCCGGGAATCGGCCCGAGCCCGGGAATGATGATCAAGGGCGGCGCTATATACCACAAACCGAATGCACCGGGAATGGGCGGCGTTATGACAGCGAAACCGATTATGAGACCCACCTGGGCTGTACCGGGCAGTCCAACGAACTTTAATTGAATCGTTCCGCCGGGGGCTGCCATGCCCGTGTAATAAAGATGCCGGTGAAACTCATCTGCCCCCATGTCCACAATGGGTGCCTGGCCAAGGCCGGTATCAGGTTTGGAGGGAACATCAAAGCGCCGGGGGTCCCATTCGAAATCTTTCAAATAAACTTCTATCGCAGTGTTGTTGCCCGCGTCGATACAGGGCGAATTGACCGTGAGATGGTAATCCCCGCTGCCTTGAGCAACAAAGGCGGGATTGGCCCTGATGTTACCCGGTCCTGGATAGACGCCTGCCGCCGTCTTGATGTCGCAGTAGCTAACACTCGCTATGCCCGTGAAATCCGAGATTTCAGGAAAGGAAGGAGCGCTGTTGTCCCAGAGGATGGTGTTGGTGATTGTTGGACCGCCGCTTCCGCATTCGATACCGCCTGCGCTAAAATAAGCCACATTGTCACAGATGGTATTGTTGGTTATTATGGGTGCGTCAGCCACGCAGCGGATCCCGCCCGCATTGATTTTTGCCACGTTCATCGTGATGATGTTATTGATTATTTGCGTAACGGGTCCTGGTGCCGGGCAGCCGATCCGGCAGTCGATTCCACCGGCATCGACGAGCGCCGTGTTTTGTGTGATGATGTTATTTGTAATGGTCGGAGAGGAATGCCAGCAGGATATTCCGGCGCCGTCGTCGCCGCAGAAGTTCTCCTGGATAATATTATGGTCTATGAACGGATTTGACTCGTCGCAGCAGAAGATACCACCCCCAAAGCAACCCAGCGTAGGCACCGAGTTCTCTGTTATGGTGTTGTTGATTATGCTCGGGGAGGCGTTCCTGCAGATGATACCGCCGCCGCAGTAGCTACCGCTGGGAGGATACATATCCGTGCCCGAACCGTTCGTGATGGTAAATCCGTCCAACACGGAGTTCGGCCCCTCCCCGCTGTCGAATGTTACCACACTTCCTGCTTGAGCGCCGTCGATGGTTGTCTGCCAAGCCCCGTTGGAGCTCTTCACGGTAATGGCTTTTCCCATGAAGTCGATGTTCTCAATGTAAATACCCGGCATGACAGTAACCGTGCTCCCGTTGACAACGAGAGGACTGTTGATGGCGCTCTGAATCGTTGGAAAGTTGCCTGGAACGTTCCACTGGGCAAAGCCATTCGCAGGGAGAAGCAAAAAAAGAGAAAGCACTATGAAAAACCTCATGATATCATCCTTTCAAATAATGTGGGTAAATACGATTCACCGTACTTAACACTCGAAGCGAAGAGTTCTCTGCTTTCTACCGGCTTCTTATAGTTCATTGCGCAAAAAGGAAGGAAAGGGCCAAAGGAATTTGGTTTTTTTGAGAGAACCTCATAAATGCCTGACACTTCCAAGGATGTGACGGCTATCCTGAATGCCATTTCCGAGGGTGATCCCAACGCTTGGAAGAAACTGATTTCAGTCGTGTACCAGGAGCTCCACACCCTGGCCCGAGCCGCCATGGGTAAAGAACGCCCCGACCACACGCTGCAGGCCACAGCGCTCGTCAACGAGCTCTATATCCGCCTCGTCCAAAAAGAGAATCTTCTGTGGAAGAACCGATCACACTTCTTCAATGCCGCTGCAATGGTCATGCAGCGCATGCTCGTATCAGATGCGCGCCGCCGAAAAGCCGTCAAGAGGGGAGGCCGCTATAAGCGCGCGGTCGTGGATATTGCTCATGAGCCGGTTCAGCGGACACTGGACCATTCGCGATATTTGAAATACCTCGAAGTGCTGGACATTGCCCTGAATAGGTTCGGGGCCATCGATAGCCATAATCGAATGTGCAGGGTCGTCGATCTGCATTTTTTCGCGAACCTGACATTGGAAGAGACGGCAAAAGAGCTCGGCGTCTCGAAAGGAACGGTCAAAAACGATTGGGCGTACACCAAAGCCTGGCTTGTTCGTGAAATGAACAGGATAGAGCGCGATGGCCAATAATCGCAACGAAAGGATCAGGAGGCTGTTTAGTGCCGCCCTGGAGGTCGGGCGGTCGGAGCGGGAGATGTTTCTTTCCGAAGCTTGTGCCGGCGATTCATCGCTCAAAGAGGAAGTGGCGTCTCTTCTCGCAGCGTACGAAGAGGCGCCCGGCTTTCTCGACAAGCCCGAAAGTGTTATACCGGTTCAATCGGCTGCCCCAAATGGGGCCGGCTCAACTGAGGGCGAAAAGGAACCGCGTCTGCCCTTCGAGCGGCTGGGGGAGTTCCGGCTGATCCGCCGTCTCGGGGAGGGCGGAATGGGCGTCGTGTACCTCGCCGTTCAGGAATCCCTGAACCGGCAGGTGGCGTTGAAGGTCATCCGGCCGGGCTGGATGGGTTCGCTGGAGGCGGAGGCCCGTTTCGAGCGGGAGGTCAAGGCGCTCGCCGGGTTGCACAATCCCAATATCGTCACCGTGTTTCAAAGCGGTGAGGAGCAGGGCGTCCATTACTTTGCCATGGAGTACGTGCCCGGCCAGGGCCTGGATGGAATATTGCGCGAGGCCTTATCGCGGGGGGAGAAGGTCTCCTTGCAGAGGATTCTGGAATGGATCCGGGAGATCGCCCAGGCGTTAGATAGCTCCCACAAGAACGGAATCATCCACCGGGATGTAAAACCGTCGAACATACGGATTGCCCCTGAAGGCCGAGCCATGCTAACGGACTTCAGTGTGGCCCGACACAGCAAACTGTCCACGATGACATTTCCGGGAGAATTTCGCGGCACACCCTACTATGCCTCGCCGGAACAGGTGAAAGCAAGGCGCCGGGAGATCGACGCCCGAACGGATGTCTACTCCCTCGGTGTGACCCTCTTCGAGGCGGTAACCGGTCGCGTGCCGTTCGAGGGTGAGACCACGGAGCAGGTTTTCCGCCAGATCCTGGAAAAGGAGCCCGTGCCGCCGCGACGATTGAACCCGTCCATCTCAAGGGATCTGGACACGGTGATCGTAAAGGCCATGGAGAAGGACCCAAGCCGGCGGTACCAGACCATGGCGGAGTTCGTAACAGAGCTGGAGCGGCTCCTTGCAGGCGAGCCGGTTGTTGCCCGGCCGGCCGGGCGGATCCGCAAATCAACAAAGTGGGTCCAACGCCACAGGTTTTCCTCTCTTGCGACCCTGTCCGCGTTTCTCGTGCTAGTGGCCGTAATGACAGTTGTCCTGGTCGTTTCCAAGCAGAGACAGGAGCAGCTCCATATTGTGATGAAACGGTTTAAGCCCGTAAAAGAGGCCTTGGAATGGCCTGACTTCCCCACCTATGCCAACCCGTGGAGATGGTGCCTCGATGCCGCCCCTCAGGATCCCAGCGCGTATATGCTGCAAGCGATAATCGATATCGGATCGGGCGCGCTGGAAGAGGCAGCGGTGAATCTCAAGGAATGTATCGCTAAAAGCAGCGAGTACAACGAAGGCAGCCTGGGAAAAGACGCTCACTACCTGTTGGGGCTTGTCAAGCTTGGGCTGGCGGAGAAGTACGATGACATTCCCCCAAAAAAGAAGATGCTAATCGAGGAAGCCGAATCCGAGCTGAGGAGAGCCGGAGACATCGATCCCGCTTCTCCGGAGGCATTAGTACTGCGTAGTACCGATCCGTTTGCCATCTCCTCTAAACCGATACTGCCGGATATCCGGGACATAAAGCTGAACACAGAGCACTTTCTGGTTCAGCTGTACCTTGGCCTCTCAATCTTTCATGATCTGTACAAGGGAGGCGAAAAAGGAAAGTTCGAGAAAGCGATTGAGCACTTCGAGAATGCCTTGGAAACCCGATCCGACAATTTCCTGGTGCTCACCTTTCTGGGCCGGACCTATTACTTCTTTGCGAGGTTCTATAACTTTCTGTCTCTGACGGATAGGGCCGAGGATTGCCTGAAACGGGCGCTAGAAGCGGCCGGAGACCGGCCGTACCATATGATCTACACGACACTCGGGCAAACCTGGTTGCTTCGCGGTGAAAACGATAAGGCGCTTGAAGCCTTTGACAAAGCGCTCGAACTGGAAAGGGATAAGTACCATGTCCATAATGCCTTCAGAGGTATAGGAAAGGTCCTGGCCAGAAGGGGCATGTTCGAAGAAGCCTTTGAGAAGTACAAAGAGGCTCTGGAAATGGAACGATCCGATGTTCATACCAATATAGCCGTAGCAGAGCTCTTGTTTTTGCAGGGTAAGATCGAAAGGACATTGGAGGTTTTAAACGAAATACAGGTGTTTCTTTCAAAAACGCCCAAAACCCATATTGCATCGGTATATCTGGTTGGCGCCCTTGCCCATCTTTCACAAGAAGACTATCCAGAGGCGATAAAGGACTTGGATAAGATGAATCGATGTGCCATTCACTCGCCGCGCGATTTGAGCCTGGCTTGTGTGCTGATGGCGACCTTTCCCGATGAATGGCGAGATACAGTGGTCAAGCAGGCTGTCATTTTTGCCAACAAGGCCGACTACAACGCCCGGTTCGAGGGTAAAAACTCGCCCCTCTGCTGCAGTGCCCTGGGCGCGGCCGCCTATCTTCGCGAAGAGTATCAGGAGGCTGTCGAATGCTTCCGGAAAGCCATATCCGAAAGAGAGAGATGGCCCCTAGAGGTGAGAGCATACCATTGGACCGAGGATCTCCGTGACCAATACTTCCTGGCTATGGCCCATTTCAAGCTGGCACTTGAGAATCCGGGAGGAAAAGCGGATGAGAGGACCGCTTTGCTATTATTCGGTGGAGCTGAAGATGAATACGAGAGGAAAGAGCTCCCCATCGAATCCGCGAATATCATCAAAAGGGTCCGCGCCAAGGCCAAAGATGTAATGGGTATGATGGATTGAACACGTGGTCACCCACTGGCGGAACACTGGGTGGCCCGTACCGAATTGATTCGGTATCCCACCGAGATGATGGCGTCCAAGTTATAGAAATTCGTGATGTATTTTTTACCGTCGGCAGCAGTTATCCGGAATTTCCGGATAACTGAATCTTCCTGTAACTCACCGCTCTTAAAGATATTTTTTAAATGCTCGCTGACCATGCGAACTTGTTCATCCTACTTGATCTCGCGCTCCTTATTCTTCCGGATGCCGTCCTCCTCGGGGGACTCAATCTCCTCCTCATAGTACTCGGCCTGAATGATACGCTCAAGCTCCTCCTCCTCATCGTACTGGGCCTGAATGATAAGCTGACGATCCATTTTCGAGGACCGCCAATCGAAGAGCCAGAATGTCTTGGCTCTCATTTAAAATGTGGTTTCGTTTGTGTGGGCAGGTCAGCCATCCACCGAGTTCAACCGGACATTTTTTGGATTTGATTCGGATTGTATGCTTTAGATTTAGCAAGTTCATATGAAATCTGGTTATCTGCAATCAAGCGGTTCAATGAAGACTCGAGCGTCTGCATGCAATCCTTAGACCCTGTCTGGAGGAGATTGTTGATCTGACTGCATTTGTTTTCCCGGATAAGCGCACGGATTCCATTGTTAGCTACTAGTATCTCTTGAGCTACTACCAGCCCTCCATTATTGCTGGGTAATAATAATTGGGATATGATGCCTTGGAGGGAATCAGCGAGCTGAAC
Source organism: uncultured Phycisphaerales bacterium (assembly GCA_964542475.1). Taxonomy (GTDB): domain Bacteria; phylum Planctomycetota; class B15-G4; order B15-G4; family CAYZWU01; genus CAZIUL01. The sequence continues at coordinate 8,337 of CAZIUL010000074.1, forward strand.
ACGAATCTGGGCGTGATGTGTCGATGGAAATACATCAATGATTCGCGAGGGCGTTTGGGCTGCGGATGTTGTATGGAGCGTAGCGAATACAAGATGTCCAGTTTCAGATGCGGTTAAGGCCAGTGCAATGGTTTCAAGATCCCGCATCTCACCCACCATGATCACATCAGGATCCTGGCGAAGTCCCCGTTTGAGAGCAGTGGCAAAATCCACAACATCTGTACCAATTTCGCGCTGGTTGACATGGGCTTTTATGTCGTGGTGCACATACTCGATTGGATCCTCCATGGTGATGATATTACAATCCCTTGTCATGTTGATATGGTTTATCATTGCTGCTAATGTGGTGGATTTACCAGATCCTGTTACCCCTGTGACCAGAACGAGACCGTGAGGCTTTTCTGCTAGTTTCGCGACGACTGGAGGGAGTTTAAGTTCCCCAAGTGTGGGCACATTGCCTGGGATACATCGAATAGCAATGCTCGTAAAGCCCTGTTGACGAAAAATGTTAACGCGAAACCGCGCTTCATTATCAATGGAATGGGTAAGCTCAACATCGCCCTCCAGATCTAAACGGTTTGCCTGCTCCGCAGTCATTAGATCAAGAGCCATTCCGTGGGCAGCATCCACAGAGATCTGCTCAGTTCCGACATCCACCAGCGATCCATTTATGCGGAAACTGGTTCGGCAACCCACCTTGATATGGATATCTGTAGCGCCCTTCTCTGTTGCTTTTCTCAAGAGCTCAGAAATACATGTGCTAAACTCCGGATTCTGTGCCTGAAGACGGTTTTTGGACCTTGTATAAGGCAGTGCAGGTTCAAATGGTGCAGAAGGAGGAGGACACTCGATAAGAAGACAGGAACATTCATCGATAGTGAGAGAACGCCGAAACCTGCACCCAAGATTCGCAAACGGGTTCATGCTTGCATCTTCTAGTGATACACGCTTTATATCAGCTTCAATCACTATATCGGTATTGGTGAACTTGATTGCAAAGCCGTTATCGAACTGGTCTTTGAGGGTTTTGTTTAGATTATCTCTTGTTATCTTGTCGGATGGCAATCCCAACTCATGGATGGGTAGTTGTAACATAACACCCAGGTAAGAAACATTAACAACAGTAGCCCGAAAGTTCCCGTAATTACAATATAATACTACCTGTTGATAGGTTTCCGTTCTGTCGGAGCTACGCTTTTCTATCATTCCGTTCTTATCATTTAATGTATCAGGCTTCAGTGATTTAGTAGGCATTTTCTTTGTACGTCCTTGAATAATGAGATGTACTTACACAATTTGGATCAGGTCAAATCCAGAGCTACTTGAAAATTAGCAGCTTAGTGATAATTAAACTCCTCATATACTTCGGAAGTGGTAGGGGGAATTGATAATAAAAATTATACTGAAGCGAACGGGTCTTGTATAACGGCGCAACCCCTCGCGGAACAATAGCTGCTAAGTAAAGAAAAAATAAGAAGTTATCTCGATAACGCGTCTAGTATCACGGCGTCGAGATTTTTGAGCTGTTGATGCCGCTTGAGCCAGTCTCGGCGGTTATTCCCCCCTGTGTCAGGATAGTTGTCGCCTTAATTGATTCTTCTCTTGGGATTCGAACGGAGCTGTTATACTCATCTTCCATGAACTAACATTCCGATACCGAACGGTTCAAGACAAGAGGTTTCAACGCTCTTGTCCTGTTTGGAGGATTGGTGGAGGCGGCGGGAATCGAACCCTGACTCGGTCGTTAACAATCATATAGGCGACAAGGAGTTACAACAACAAAACCCCTCATGTCAAATATTTGCTAAATACTCCTCACCCTCTTCACTCTTCACCACTGAAGGTAAGATCCAACCTCAGGTTAGGACAATCATTAGGAATCTATGGCCTGAGCTATCCCCTCCGTTGCGTGCTGAAGTCATCTTCTTTGTGAAGAATTTTGTGGAATACGGATCTTGTTCAAAATGATCGGTTCTTTCTGCAATATCAGTTCAAGCCAAGTTCTCTGCCAAGAATCTTATTAACGAACCGATCGCCATGGACATCGCCCGCCACCAAGCTGCGGACCCGATCGAGGGTCTCAGGCTTACTTCCCGCGTTCTCGGCAGCATTCATGGTGTGGATGTAAGCGGCCCAAACATCCTTGCCAATGATCTCGTAACCGTATCCCTTGACCAACCAACGAAGCGCTGCCATACCGGTCTCCACGGCAAATCGCGGCTCTTTTGCCTCCATGTCCCGCGCCGCCCGTGTGAGAGTCTTGGGATCGCAAGGCGATCGATTGGCCAACTCGATGGCCTCATCATAAAGCCCCACGGACTTGGCAGCTGCGAACCACTTGCCTTCATCACCCGGTGTACCGGCGACGAGATCGCGCAGGATATCGGCCGGTTCCTTATGCGGATATTTGCCCGCAATGGCGCGAAAGGTCGCCAGATAAGTCGTTTTCTGATTCGACTCGATCGCATAACGCTTGTAGGCTTCTTCAGCCATGCCGCTCGATAGCAGGATTTCTTCACAGGTCAGCGCGATGGAGACGGAATTTTCGTACGGTCCGCGAGAATCCTCCGCGTATTGAAGGGCTTCGGCCTTCCGTCCCATGGCGGCCAGAGCCCCCACACCCCACTTCCGGTAATGCCAGAACCTGTTAGGCGCAAGGTCCAGCAACTTCAGGATTTCCTCATTCCGTCCGCTCTTGAGCAGGGCGCTCAGGCAGGCGGATGTGCCCTTGAAATAGCCCCCGAGTTCCGGATTCGGGTTCCAGGATAATCGTACCGTATCGATGAACTCATCAGCCCAGTACGAGGCGCGTTCTTGAGTAGCGCAAAGTTCACCCCAATGTTCGGGAAGAAGTTCGAGGTATGGGATGGCATCCTCTTCCACCGCCCTCCAAAGACGTTCCAGGCACTTGTCCCGCAAGGCCCCATCAGCCGGTGAAGCGGCTATGATCAATACCAGCGCATCGATGGCATTGTTGACCGCGGTACCAATGGAACCCGAAGAGCTGTCTACCTGTTCGATCGCCGGGGACACCTTTTCGAGGAACAAAACGGCGCCCTCGGATCCCAGAACAGGATCTTTTCGAGCCGCTTTCTTGATTTCCGACACTGCCTCTTTGATGCGCTTTATCGCTGGCTGCGAACGCCACCCGAATGCATGCCGCCTGAAACGGGGGCGGAAGGTCCATTTGTGTTTCTTGGAAGAAGACATGGTACTCAACGCCTATTTCGCATTTCCACTCTGGGGGTTAAGGATCGGGCTGTCATGTAGGAGATGTGCCTTCCGGCGCTCAAGCTTCGCCTCACGTTTGCGAGCTTTCTTTTCCTCGTCGCGGCGGATCTTCTCCTCGATGGAAATGACCTGGTCCGGCCGCTCTTTCCCGAATCGCTTGAAGTAGAGATGTCCAATGTACTGCCGGAGCGGCATCTTCCATGGCTCCTGATCGTGGTTGTCCTTCTTGCCGAGTTTTCTCGGATCCATCCCCAACTCGCGGGCCATCTGGACCTGGGTGTGGGACATGTGGTGCCGCTTGCGGGCGTCGATCCACGCCTGCATCTTCGGGTTCGGTTTCTTTTTCTTATTCGCCATGCGAAATGCCTCTGAAGCAATCCGTCCTCACCAGGATGCCGCTTCATCCTCGTATTCATCGAGTTCTTCTTCCAAAAGTCCCTCGGCCATAGCCATGGCTTCATGGGCCGCTTCGACAATGTCCTCGTCCTCGGAATGGGTCAGATCGACAAGGATCATCCCCGCCTCTTGCGGTCGGATAGCGGCCGCGGCATCGATCGCTGCCAGCAGAAGTTCTTTTTCCGTTCCCTCCGGGTTTAAAAGCCCGGAAACATGTGACCAGGCCGCATCGATCTCCCAACCACCGGCCGCGCAAACGGCCTGATAATGAACGTTCTCGTCATTGCTTTCGAGCGCTTCGAGTATCTGGTCGTCGAAACCCCGGATCCACCGCATAGCGAAGACGGCGGTCAGGTTCCAGGCCTTGTCGTCGCAGGAATAGGCGGAACGGATGGCGTCCCAATGCCAATCCTGCGGCGCACGTACCGAGGCTTCCAAGATCCGACGCCTTAACTCTTTGGGAATATAGGTATTTGTGTAGAGCTTGGGGAGCAACCGCTGGATTTTGAGGAAGGTCTGTTCAGTGATCAATATGTCATCAGGATCTTCGAATCCATTCGTATCCGCGTGTTCGATGGCTGGGCCCAGCGAGATCACAGCAAGAGCGCGCAGTTTTTCCGGCTCAACATTGTTTTGCAAAATCGAAAGCAAGGCACTGACAAGCTCATCATTGACCATTGTGAAATCACCGGCGAACTCTGCGGCGAGGAGTCGGTCGGATCCATCAGCACGGTCATCCGTGAGAATCTCTAAAAGCCTTTTGTCCGTGCCTTCCGGCCAGTCCCAGGGAGGTTTTTCTTTCAAGGTTCTCAGGTCCAATTTTCCCTCGCAAGCTTCTCTCTTCACTCGTTAATTGCTCTTTCCTACTCACAATCATCGATTTCAGTATTACGGGTATAGCGGAATCCCTCCAAATATAATATGTTCTTGTCTTCCGTCAAGAATTATAGGGACAACCTGAATGAGCCACATACTTCTGCTTCTTCCTTCGGGCCGTCTCTTCCCACGTGAAAAGCGCGGCGAGGAAGTTCAGGAACCGGATCCATGGATCCAAAAAGTAATTCGGGCTTTCAACGCCTGTCAAGAATCCGGCCTTTTTGCACTGGCAGCGACAAGACCCGAGACGCCTCCTCCTTCCTCTTTCAGGTTCTGGCGGGAATTCGCATGCCGTTATCTCACCGAGCTTTGCAGAACACCGGAAGGCGCCGATAGCGAATCCGTCCCTAATTTACCTCTTTCAGAAACTGAAAAAATCATCCTGGAAGCCCCACCGATGCAAGGCGGAGAATACCTGAACGCAGAGGTGCTAGAGCGCACCTGGCACGGCCTGGATGAATGGGTACGGTCCGAAATCGCCTCGTCCGGCATGGGCTTGGCGGATTGGTTGCAGCGTCGAGCCCCCCTCTGGCACCAAGTGGGTCGTGTCTGTTTCCACCTGGCGGAAAACAAAAACCAACCCGAGTATCCCTTCGCATTCCTGTCGACCTATGCCCCCCGCCTCTCCAGAGCTGGCCGTGTGCAGTACCAGCCATTGAGCCGGGCGCTCAAGGAATATGCCGGTGTTCGCAACAAAAAAGTACTGATCAAACTCCTCTCGCCCGTACACCTTGCCTCGGAGAAAAGCACATTCATCAGGGAGCTGGTCGATTCTGGGGACGTGTTCCAGCCCCTGGCCTGGACGCCGGAAGAAGCATACCGGTTCCTCAAGGAGGTACCGTCCCTCGAAGCAAGCGGTATTCTGGTACGGTTCCCGGACTGGTGGCGCAAGCGGCCCCGGCCCAGGGTGAGCGTGACCATCGGCGAGAAGAAGAAGGGCCGGTTCGGCGCAGATGCAATGCTGGATTTCAAGGTCGAGCTTGCCCTGGACGGCCGGAAGATCACTGTGACGGAGTGGAAAAAACTCATGGAAGCGGATGACGGACTCGTTTTCATCAAGGGGCAGTGGATCGAGGTGGATAGGGAAAAGCTCTCCAGCGTACTGGAGCACTGGAAACGGGTCGAAAAAAAAACGGCCGAAGGAGGCATCTCCTTTGTGGAAAGCATGCGGCTCCTGGCCGGCGTACCGGCTGACATGCAGGCGGATGGCTCGACAAAGGACGCCTCTTGCGAATGGTCCTATGTAAACCCGGGCCGATGGCTTTCGGAAATTCTGGCGGGACTGCGCGATCCGAATAACGTTGAAGCGGCCATGCCGGGAAGGTCATTTCGTGGAAAGCTGAGATCCTATCAGAAGGTCGGGCACAAGTGGCTCTGGTTTCTTTCAGGGCTGGGGCTGGGCGCGTGCCTGGCCGATGATATGGGTCTGGGCAAGACCGTGCAGGTTCTTTCACTGCTGCTGGCCCGTAAAAAGGCGCCTCGAAAAACGCGCGGCCCCACGCTGCTCGTGCTTCCCGCCTCGCTCCTGGCAAACTGGAAAGCGGAAATACGGCGTTTCGCCCCCTCCCTGAAGGCACGCTTCATCCATCGATCCGAATCCACCACAGCGGAGCTTCACGCCGTGGCAGCTGATCCCTGTAAAAAGCTGAAAAATGTGGATGTGGTGCTGACCACCTATGGCATGCTGCTCAGGCAAAAATGGATGCTGGAGATGGATTGGGACCGGGTTATTCTCGACGAAGCCCAGGCCATCAAGAATCCGGCCGCGCGCCAGACCCGTGCGGTCAAGAAGCTGAAAAGCCGTGCACGAATCGCACTCACCGGCACGCCTGTGGAAAACCGGCTATCGGATCTATGGTCGATCTTCGACTTTCTCTGTCCGGGCCTGCTCGGCTCCGCCTCCCGTTTCAAGAATTATGTAAAGAATCTGGACCGCCTGCAGGGGGGCAGATATACCCCCCTGCGCAATCTCGTTCAACCTTATATCCTGCGCAGGCTGAAGACCGACAAGAGCATCATTTCCGATCTGCCCGACAAGATGGAGGTCAAGGCTTTCTGCGGACTGGCCGATAAGCAGGCCGCACTTTACAAGCGATCCGTGGAGGAGCTGGCATCGGCACTGAATGGAACGGCCGGCATGAAGCGACGCGGTCTGGTACTGACCTATCTCATGCGGTTCAAGCAGATTTGCAACCACCCCAGCAATTTCCTTCAAGACGGTGAGTACGATTCCGCGGACAGCGGCAAGTTTGATCGTCTCAAAAACCTCTGCGAGGAAATCGCCTCGCGACAGGAGAAAGTGCTCGTCTTCACCCAGTTCAAGGAGATGACGGAACCGCTTGTATCGTTCCTGGCAGAGGTATTCGGAAGGGAAGGACTCACCCTCCACGGCGGTATTACCGTGAGAAAACGAAAGAAGCTGATCGATCTGTTTCAGAAGGATGACGGACCGCCCTATTTCGTGCTCTCGCTGAAGGCGGGCGGCACCGGCCTGAACCTCACGGCCGCCTCGCACGTGATTCACTTCGACCGCTGGTGGAACCCGGCCGTTGAGAACCAGGCCACGGACCGCGCCTTCCGGATCGGCCAGAAGAAGAATGTTTTGGTCCACAAGTTCATCTGCCGCGGGACGGTCGAGGAGAAGATCGACGAGTTGATCGAGGAGAAGATCGCGCTGGCCGAGGACCTGCTCGGAGGGGGTGCCGAAACGCTCTTGACCGAGATGAACGACAAGGATCTGCTCAGACTCGTATCATTGAATATCGACAGGGCTACCATTTAGGAAAACGATTATGGCTCGATATGGACACAGGTACGGATGGAAACCTTATGTTCCCGTTGCCAAGCGCCGGGAACAGGCCGCGAGAAAGATAAGCAAGCTGAATAAAAGTGGGATGGACATTCGACCCATCGAGATCGAAGGACGCCAGATCGCCAGAACCTTCTGGGGCAAGGCGTGGTGCAGGCATCTCGAGAAGTTCAGCGACTATGCCAACCGGCTTCCCCGTGGACGCACCTATGTTCGTAACGGATCGGTGTGCCACCTCGATATCGGGGCGGGGGTCATCACGGCCATGGTGATGGGATCCAGGATGTACAACGTAAAAGTAGAGATCAAAGCGCTACCCAAGAAGAAATGGCTCGGTGTCAAAAAACGATGCGCCAAAGGGATCGGGTCTCTTCTGGAGCTGCTCGAAGGGCGGCTTTCGAAAAGCGTCATGGAGGTTGTGACCGACCGCGACACAGGGCTCTTCCCGCTTCCCAGGGAAATCGGCCTGAGCTGCGACTGCCCGGACTGGGCCGTGATGTGCAAGCATGTGGCCTCGGTGCTGTACGGCGTGGGCGCCCGGCTCGACGAGGAACCGGAGCTGCTTTTCAAGCTTCGCCGTGTAAAGCACGAGGAACTGATCAGCCGAGAGATGGATGTGAAAACTGCGACCCGGAAGAAAAAGGACAAGCGGAAGCGCATTGCAAAGAGGGATCTTTCCGAAGTGTTCGGCATCGAGATTGCAGATGAAACGGATGACGGCCCCGATCGTGTGAAAAAAACCGCTGGCAGGATTCGCCGCAAGAAAAAAACGACCAAACCGGTTCAGCGATCCGTGAAACCGGCCAAGAAGATGCGCGCTCGAGGCAGACCGGCGAAAAAGCAGACCAATGCGGATACGAAATCCCGAAGAATCGGGAAGCGAAGACGACCGGCCGCTTCGGAGAAGCGTGCGGATCGAACTGAAACAGGAGCATCGAGCGGCACGGGAAAAAAACGGAGTATCAGGGGAAAAGATGTAATTTCCCTGCGCGACAAGTTCGACATGTCAAAGAGCGAGTTCTCCCGGCTCTTGGGCGTCTCCATCACGACGATCGTCAACTGGGGGAAAAAAAGAGGTCCCATCAAGTTTCAGGCTCGAACTCTCGATGCATGGAATGTCGTCGCAAAGCTCTCTCGAAAGAAGGCTTGGCAACGGCTTGAGAGATTATAACCGTGTCAATGCCTGGTTCCTACGTCAGCCGGCTTGCTCCCTGCTATTTATGGCAGGGCTTTTTATAGTAGGAAGCCGTATAACAGTGCTCAAAAATAACGAATATTGCATCCTTCCTTTTATCGTGATTCGTTACGCGTCAATAATCTAACCTGCTCTATTTCAATAATTTAAATTGAATTATCGACGGAAGTTATCGACGTACATCATCTATTGGGAAAGATTACGTCGATAATCTTGATCATCCCGGCCAGTACCTCCGCCCGCGTTTATCTCCTTCAGCCCGTACATCACCCTTGTTGCAGAGGCGATCCAGCGCAAGTTTGACCTGCCGTCGCTTGATTTCCAGCCCTATTCTTTCGTGGATCTCACTGATCGCCGATCCGGGATAACGGCCAATATCCTCAAGGACGAGGGCGTCGAGCCGGTGCGGTTCGATCCGGATTAGGCTTGTTTGGCTGGGAAACTCCAGCCGCCGCAGGAACTCAGGCTCCACGAAATAGCGCGTACCCTTGGTCCGCCCGGTCTGCTGCACAATGCCGATATCCGGAAGGCGTCCCATCCAGGATGCAATCTCGCCAGCATCCGAAAGCTCGAGAGCGCCAGCCAGTTCCCGCGCGGTCATGCTCTCACTCTGGGCCAACAGGCCGAGCGCGATTCTCTCCCGCTGCCTGAGATGATAAGTCTGATCCGCTTTCACCAGAAAGTCAATAACCTCCGGCTTCACAATGCGCTTTTCGACCACCACCTTTACAAAGTCGGAACCTTCGAAAAGCTTCGGCAAGGGGCGGCCTTGCGAAAGAAGCACCTCGTAAATCAGATCATAGCCGCTGCCCTCGCGTTCCATCAGCCCGAGGTCGTGGAAAACGCGAGCCAATTCATTATTGCGTCGAATGGACTGGTGCAGGATGTTTTGCGGGGTCACTCCCAGGGGCAGCAGGCCGGGATTAACCACTTCCAGGCGGTCGGGATGCAAGTTCAGGTAGATATCACCGCGCTGGGTATAGGGCCGGTGGACCAGGGCGTTGACCAGAAGCTCGCGAACAATACGGCTATCGTAGACGGGAATGTGTTGGCGAAAAAGTCCATCGGGCAATTCGTACGTTTCGCGGAAATCAGGAACATCCTGCCAGACCGCATCGATAAGCTGCATCGGAGAGAGGGTGTGATCGTCCCAGAGCATCTTGTTGACCTTGCGTCCGGCCTCGTCATACTTGATGAACTGGATAATCGGCGCCGATCCCAAACGGGTCCGCGCCTCGCGACGGCCGATGCTGAGGATACCCAGGTTGGTCAGGTGAGTGCCGATGGCCAGGTAGTAGTGATCGAGCAGCTCTGCGTCGATCTTTTCCTTGACGGAATCCTTGACCCGCTTGGAGGCGCGGACTCCGGAAACGAAGTCGGCAAGCAGGGCTGGGTCATGCTCGGCGCGAGGCACCGTCAAGGTGGTCAGGGTTTCCCAGGGCTGGGCGTTCCGCTCTCCCAGCAGGCGTTGCACATCCTCACCTACCAGGGGTTTGCAGGCATTGCCCACACGAAGATAAAAACGCCCGTCAGTGGTCGAGGCCGGGGAGGCGGAGCGCGAAATCGTAATCTCCAGGTACTGCCCGCTTGTGGCTTCCGATTGGCGAGGCTGCACCACCACCGTCACGTTGACCGTCAATTCGTTGATCCGCGTACAAACTTTTTCGATAAGTTCAGACGGAACACGCTGATCGGCAGGGGGCTCGCTCGCGCCATCCTCAATACCGATCAGCAAACACCCGCCCTGGGCATTGGCAAAACAGACACAGTCTTTGGCCAGTTCCGGCCAGTCGGCGGTTCTGCCGGTGATGACCCGGAGCGACTTTCTGTCGATGTTCTGACCTTCGAGGCTCATACCGCGACCTCCCCGTTCATCAGTCTGGGCAACACGGCGCGCAGGTTTTCGTAGTCCGCCTCGATCGATTCCATGACGTAGATAGTGACCTTGGCGCGGTCCACGATGTCAGGCAGGGCCACGAGGGTGTCGAACTGGGTCATATTAGGCTTCCTTTCCAAAGTACGCTTTTCGCAGGGCCTTGCCCTTGCTCCCCAGGCTGCGCAGCAGGCTCTCGATTTTTTCCACCGCCAGAGGCGACGGCTTTGCACGGTCGTTCTCCCAGCGGTTGATCGTGGGGAAGGTCACCCCGAGCTTGGCCGCGAACTTCTCCTGGGTCAGCCCGGTCAGCTCCCTAAGCTCACGGACCAGTTTCGCCATACTGTGTTGCTCGCCCAATGGATTTCTCCTTGATGGATATTCAGTTCTTCTGGTCGCACAATTCATAATGCTTGATTTATCACTTGATATATCAACAATATGAGCGTAAATGTCAAGCTCGGCGGATAATTCCTGCAGAACAACTAATCTTACAGCTAGAAATAAACACAGTGCCCTTGCTAAATATTTGCTAAATTTTCACCGCTTATCAGCGCAAGACCATGCAAGTAGATGCAATTCGAAGCAGAGAAACCAAGAAGGGAATTATACGAATTCACTGGGACAAGTCATTTGCACGGGCAAGACTACGCAAGTGAAAACAACACAGGACAAGAGGTTTCAACGCTCTTGTCCTGTTTGGAAGATTGGTGGAGGCGGCGGGAATCGAACCC
>CAZIUL010000075.1:0-19250 GCA_964542475.1 uncultured Phycisphaerales bacterium
CCAAGATGCGAATGAAATGGTCCCTTCTGTTTGTTTTATCCCTGTTCTTTGTCCCAAGCTGCGCCGCACCCGGCTCGCCCGATAACACTGTCTACGACGTGGTGGTTTACGGAGGCACCTCATCCGGTGTCATGGCCGCGGTGCAGGTGGCGCGTATGGGAAAGCAGGTGGTGCTCATCGAACCGGGCAGACACCTGGGTGGCTTGAGCGCCGGAGGCCTGGGCGCCACCGATATAGGAAACAAAAGCGCCATCGGCGGCCTGGCCCGCACCTTCTATAACCGGATCTTCCTGCACTACAGCAAAGACGATGCGTGGATCTTCGAAGAGCCCGGCGACTATCCCTCGGCAGATCAATGGATAAATGAACAGACATGGTGGAAATTCGAGCCACACGTTGCCGAAAAGGTGTTCAACGACCTCATCCGGGAAGCCGGAGTGCAGGTGGTGATGGGTGAGCGCCTCGACCTGGAGAACGGAATCGAGAAAGAAGAAGCCCGCATCTCAAGCATCACCATGGAATCGGGGAGCACCTTTCAAGGACAGATTTTCATCGATGCCACTTATGAAGGAGATCTCATGGCAATGGCCGGGGTGTCCTATGCTGTAGGTCGCGAGAGCAACGAGCTGTACAACGAAACACTGAACGGGGTGCAGACCCGCCGAGCCGTGTATCACCAGTTCACCAGGCCCATCGATCCTTTCACGACGCCCGGTGATCCTGCAAGCGGGCTGTTGCCCGGCGTGCACGGGGAGCATCCCGGCGAGGAGGGCCGGGGGGATTGTCGCGTCCAAGCGTACAACTTTCGCATGTGCCTCACGGATGTACCGAAAAACCGGGTCCCCTTTCCCCGGCCAGCGAAGTACGACCCTTCGCGCTACGAACTCCTCCTGCGCCATCTTCATGCGGGCTGGGACAATGTCTTCGGGAACCACCAGCGCATGCCCAACCGCAAGACAGACACCAACAACAAAGGCGCTTTCTCCACGGACAACATCGGAATGAACTATGACTACCCCAACGGCGACTACGCCGTGCGGGAGCGTATCATCAAGGAGCACGAAACCTACCAGAAAGGACTCATGTGGTTTCTGGCCAACGATCCCAGGGTGCCCGAAAAGGTTCGCGGCAAAGTCGCGTCATGGGGCCTTGCCAAAGACGAGTTCGTGGACAACGGCCACTGGCCGCACCAGCTTTACATCCGCGAAGCCCGGCGCATGAAAAGCGACTACGTGATGACCGAGCACAACTGCCGCGGCACGCGCCTGGCCGAGGATCCGGTGGGCCTCGGTGCATACGGCATGGATTCGCACAACACCCAGCGGTACGTGGACAAGGAGGGGCACGCGCGCAACGAGGGGGATATCCAGATCCACGGTTTCATGCCATATCCCATCAGCTTCCGCTCCATCGTGCCCAAGCAGGGGGAGTGCGAGAACCTCCTGGTTCCGGTATGCGTTTCCAGCACCCACATCGCGTTCGGATCCATCCGCATGGAGCCCGTCTTCATGGTGCTGGGCCAGTCCGCGGGCACTGCAGCGGTGCAGGCCATCGAAGAGAACAGATCCGTGCAGGGCATCGATTACTCCCGCCTCCGGGAGAGGCTGCTGCAAGGAGAACAAGTGCTGGCGTGGCAGGGTCGCATGGACGGCTCGGTCGCTATCGAAAAGCTGGAAGGGGTGGTGATCGATGATCGCGACGCAATTCTGACCGGGTCGTGGATCTCCACCCTGTCTACCCCTCTATTTGTCGAGAACGGTTACCTTCACGACGGAAAGTATGAAATACAACTACTTCCCGTTCTCCAACGGTTCGAGCACAACCAAGGCCTTGGCCCGCTTGTTTGGCTCGATGTCGCAGGTGATCGTTTTCGGCTCAAAACCCCATGAGCTCACCTCGACGGACAGGGGGCCGAAGGGCAGGTTGCTGAAAACGGTCTTGCCCTTGGAGATGGGTATGGCATCCAAGCCATATATGGAGATGACACTGCTCTTGCCTTCCCAGTTCAGCCTGAACTGCTGGAGGGGCTCCCCCCCCGGATCGACCACCTCGATCTCCATGGTACCCACCGGCACGAGCATGATCTTGCCAAGGTCCAGAACATCTCCTTCGTCGAAGGAAAAAAACTCTGACAGGTAGTGCTCGTACCCGAATACAGCCGCACCGAACTGGTACCTTCCGGCCTTGATCCCTGTCAGCTCGAATCTGCTGCCCGAATTCGCCAACGATAACCCGCAGACTCTATAATGCTGATCAGGATCGTTGACCATGATCCATCGCAACAGCATTTGCGCATCCTCGAGGGGAAGGACGGTTGTCTTGTCGCAAAGCAACCCGCGAATCACTCCGTCGGGATAAACCAGGTCGACCTTAAAATCAGGCCCCGGCGACTCGGGGATCTCGATGCCGTGTAAAACGGCTGTGCCCAGGGTCTCGTTTAAGTCAAGCAAGTTTCTGTTTTTCATTAGAAGGGCGTAATTCTCCGGGCTGAAGAGCGTGCACCACGCCGACCAGATGCCCGGCTCGATCTTTTCGATTTGAAGAAGCCCCTTGGAATCGGTCACGCCGCCATGTTCGCTCCGGGCCAGAAAGGGAATGGCGCGCATCTTCTTGTTGAAACCCATGGTGGCGTTGGCCAGGGGCTTCCCGTCAGGTTTCTTGAGGGTGACCGCCACCTTGCATGCTTCGGGCTCCGTGGTCGCGAAGTCGCTTCGTTGGATGGTGATCTCGAAAACTTCTTCCTTTTTGATATCGAGCGAGCGTGTAACGGTGCCCAGCGCTTCGTGGCTGAATGTGACCCGGCCCTTTCCCGCGGGGGCGGCCCAGGTTACTTCTTCCTTGTAAAAAAAGGCTTGGGGACCGGTGGGCGGAGAACCTTCCAGCTCTATATCGGCCTCGAGGGTGCGTCTCTCCCTCTCGGTGAAACCCAAAAGCAGAAACCGAATCTCCCCAATCGGCGGTACGGTCAGGCGGAGATTGTCTATGATCTTTTTCTCCCTCACATCCACAAAGGCCGGCAGGGTCTTGCTGTTCAAACCCGGTCCCAGGAGGTAGAGATTGTAGAGCGCAAAGGGCAGGTTCCGCAGGCAGAAGGCGCCTGTTTCGCAATCCACCTCGACCTCGATCACCTCTCTCACCAGGTCGGGGTTGTGAAGTCTCACAACGAAATCGATCAGGTCGCCGGGTTTTTTCAGGGGGCGTCGCAGGGGAAGGCCTGTGGCCTCGTCGATCACCACACCGGCCACAATGGCACCCTGGCCCTCTGCAACGAGAATGTCCTTTTCGATCGTTCCCGGCGTATCAAAAACGACAGGGCCCCATTCGATCCATTGCTGTCGTCCCGCTGAGATCGTGAAACTGAGAAAGAGGGTGTACTCTCCTGGAACGAGGCCGCTGATCTCGAAGGCTCCGTCCTCACCGCTTTCCTTCATGATGTTTTTCCCGGGCCGGTCCTCGGGAAGCAAGGCCTTGACAATGCGGAGTTCGATGGCCACTCCTTTCTTGGGCAGGCCGTCGTACTCTATCAGCCTGCCCCGCCAGACCACTTCCGTGGGCGAGGGAGAGATGGCTTCTTTTTCAACAGGCTCATCAGACCTTTCCGCGATGCCGGTAAGAGCGCTCGCCCGGGCCTCTTCAGCGGGAACCACGTTTCTCTCCCCCACCGAGGCGATTGAAGCCACGCGGTTGGCGTCCGTTCCCAGCTCCTTATCAGGCGGAAGGAAAGCCCAGACAAGAGCGAGCGTCCCCAAGATCAGCGCGGCCGCAAAGAAAGCGATAATTTTCACACTCACGCCCGATGCTGTCGCGAGGCCGGCTGCTGTCCCTGATGCGGCCCCGGGCGACACGCCTGCCAGGTCGATCCCAGCCAGGGGCGCGAGCGCAAGCCGCCACTCCTGCCGGTCGCCGCCGTGTTCAGTGTCGAGGCGCGCGCGAAGCAGGGCAAGCCCCTTCTTCAGCCGCGTGCGCATGGTTTCGATAGGAACGCCGAGACGTTCGGCCGCCTTGCGGTGCGAAAGGTTTTCGTAATAGCGGAGCAGGATTGTGGAACGCCACGGTTCGTCTAGAGCCTGCACTGCTTCGATCACGCGGTGCCTCATCTCCTCGCGCTCGGCGATCTCGGCTGCCGACGGCGCAAGGCCGCGGGTTGTGCCCGCAACAGCGTGTTCGCGCAGCCTGCGGCGTGTATCGCCCCGGAGGAGCTTGCGAGAGAAGTTTTTCGTTACCAAGGCAAGCCAGGCGCGCAGGGGGCCTCCCCTCTCGGGTGCGTGTTCGAGTGCCGCCACCCAGGTGTCCTGGGCGATATCGGCTGCGCTGTGTTCGTCGAGAACCAGGCTGCGCGCCAGAAGGCGCACAAAGTCGGAGTTGGAAAGGAGTTCTTCGGGATTCATGGTATTCATTGTATTTCCTTTCGTTTTCCGTCGCAACCGTACGGTTGTTTCGGGTTGTTTCGGGTTTCTACCACATGTAATCCCGCGACCCCCGGGAGTGGTCTTGTAATAAGCGTGATATTCTGCCCAGAAAAATCTGGAGCGCGCACCTTGTGTGAAATAACAAATGCGGTATGGTTGTTTCTTCGCGGCTTCTTTTCTGCGAGAGCGATACCATGCTCCAGTAATCCAAAGGTATAGTCCGTTGAGACCTTCGCGCCGACCAGTTTAAGGGGGCCATGAAATGGCAAAAGGAATGCGAGACATCACACTGGTATTTTGGCTTCTTGTGTTGTTGTCAAATGGATCTATGCTTTCAGAGCCTAAAAACAATCCGCCGGATCCGCTCTGGAAATTCAAAACAGAAGAATGGATTGTCACATCCCCCGCCATAGCCGGAGGCCTGGCCTGTTTCACAAGCATGGATGGCCATCTCTATGCAGTGGATACAAAAACAGGCGTTGAAGTATGGAAATATGAGACCGGAGGATCGAAGCATTCTTCACCAAGGGTAGCTGATGGGATCGTCTACGTTGGAAGCGATGATGATATTCTCAATGTTGGTATTCTCCACGCTGTGGATCTCAAGACAGGAGAGGAAAAATGGACGGAAATAACGAGACTAAAAGGCATAAGGTATCTCGCCATTGAGGGTGGTGTTGCCTACTTCGGGGGTGTGGGTGGCAAGCTTCATGCATTAGACATATGTTCACGGCAGGAAAAGTGGTGCTATGATACGGAATCCCTTGCAGTAATGACCATCCCGGCCATAGGAAATGGGATGGTTTACACGGGAAGCCGGAGGAGTTATCTCCACGCAGTAGACATGAATACCGGGGAGACAAAATGGAAATTCAAGACCGCAACCTCCTTTGGTATGTTATCCGGCCCAGTCTTGTACGATGGATTCGTCTATTTCGCAACTCATGACGGTTATTTTTATGCATTGGATATGAACACGGGACAGGAGAAGTGGAAAGTTCAGCTCGGTGATGGGTTGCTTGATTCACCCGCCATAGCAAGTGGTGTTGTCTACGTTGGAAGCGACGCCAGTTTCTACGCTCTGGATGCCAAGACAGGTCAAGTAATCTGGAAGACGGAGACAGGGGGGTCGACTCATTCTTCTCCTGCTTATGCAGACGGAGTCCTCTACTTCGGATGCTATAACGGAGAACTCTTTGCGATTGAGGCCAAAACGGGACAGGTCCGATGGAAATTCAAAACCGGAGGACAGATAAACTCTTCTCCTGCCGTATCAGACGGTATTATCTTTTTTGGGAGTGCTGACAACTACTTTTATGCATTGCCGACCAGTGATTGGTAGGGGTCATAATCTTCGTTGATCGCCTGTCCTATTCCGGCAATGCAGCCCGCCAGCCCTTCTTGAGAGCTGCTTTCATCTTCTCCATGACCGCCTGATATTCGGATCGATCCGCGAGATTTTCATTTTCCTCCAAATCGGCTTGAAGATCGTACAGCTCCACGCCGGATATCTCTTTTGTCTCCCAGTGCACCCACTCCACATAGCGGTAACGTTCGGTTCGAATGGCATAACCCATATACTCCTGGCCGTCGGGACCGACCCAGCCGCCCTCCCTGAGAAACTGGGTGAACACGGCGTTCTTCCAGGAACGATTGGGATCCGTCATCAAGGGAGCCATGCTGAGTCCCTCGAGGTTTCCCGGAACCGGAAGCCCGGCCAGATCGCAGAGGGTAGGATAGATATCCACGAACTCCACTAGCCTCGACGTGGCGATGCCCTGTTTTCCAAACCGCGGTGCGCTAACGATAAGGGGCACGCGGGTATCGATTTCATAATTGGTCATCTTGCACCACGAATTGTGCTCGCCCAGCTTCCAGCCGTGATCGCCCCACAGCACCACAACGGTGTTGTCCCGCAAGCCCAGCCTTTCCAGCTCATCCATCAGCCGGCCCACCTGTGTATCGATGTAGCTCACCGAAGCGAAATAGCCGTGCTTGAGAAGCTTTGCCTCGTCCTGGGTCAATGTTCCTTCGGTGGGGTGCTTGATATGTTTAAAATCCGTATAACCGCGAAGCTCCCTCAAGTTATTGATGGCCATGGACGGTGCGTCTTTGGGGATGAAGTCGTTTTCAGCCAGGGGGATTTTCTCACGGTCATAGAGATCCCAGTACTTCTTGGGCGCGTTAAAGGGAAGATGTGGCCGGTAATATCCCACAGCAAGAAAAAACGGCTCCTCGCGATCTTTGAGCTCCTTTAATTTTGCTATCGCCCAGTCGGTTTGTGCCCCGTCGAAATAGAAATGGTCGGGCACATCCGCCTCCTCCGTGGCCTTGGCCTTGAGGTACCAATGGCCGAACCGGTCGATGTGCCGCATCTCTCGCCCCTCTTTCAAGGCAGCCTGTTTCTTCCGCTCCTGGATCTCCAGGTTGTCGGCATTGGCATAGACCGCATCCGGATCAAAGGGATAACCTTCCAGGTACGCTTTTTCATTCCAGGACCGGTCGTCGGGAATGGTGTTGTGATAGATCTTGCCGATGCCCACACTGTTGTAACCGTTATCTTTGAAATATTGTGGAAGGGTGATCGCATCCGGCGCATGGTCTCTGAAATCGGCCCTGAGGTCCCAGACCTTTATTGAATCGGGGCGGAGTCCTGTCAACAGGCTCGCCCTTGACGGATTGCACACCGCTGACTGGCAGTAAGCGTTCCGGAAAAGCACCCCCTCCCTGGCGAGCCGGTCGATATGTGGGCTTTTCACATAACCGTTGCCGTAACACCCCAGCTCAGGCCTGAGATCATCAACGGGTATGAATAGAATATTGGGCCGCCGGGAAAAAGGTTCAGGCGAGGTACAGCCCAAAAGTCCCGCAGTGACTGAGCATCCCGATATCTTCATAAAAGCGCGACGGTTCATGGGAGGATTCCTTTTTTACTGATGTTCAGGTCATACGCCGAATGGTACAAAAATCAAACCGAATCGCAAGCACTGAGGCATCCGCTGCTTGCAAGTGGCATCTTCGGGCCATTGAAAATAGGTGACTGTTCCTTTTTCAAATGATAATCAGGAGATATTCATGAGGAAAAATTCAGCGGTTTTATTGCTGACGATAACAGCTTTCATGGCTCAGGGGATTTTTCTATCGGAGTTCACATATTCGCAAGCAGGAGACAAAAAACCTGCATGTGGTCCGGATGTGGTTCCGGCTGAAGCCGAAAAAAGACTGCGAGCGATCTACGAGGAAGGTGCGTTCAATGCCAAGTCCTTTCGAGCGAACTGGCTCCAAGACGGTTCGGGCTACACGGTACTGGAAACTTTACCCGGATCGAAGGAACAGGCACTGGTGAGTTATGACGCTGCCAAAGGCAAACGCACTGTGCTGATCTCTTCGGCGCAGCTTGTCCCTCCAGGGGCGACCGAGCCTCTTTCGATCCGGAGCTATGCGTTTTCACCCGATGGCGCCTGGGTGCTTCTGCGGGCTGATGGAATGGAAGCCGAAAACCGCGTCACCGGTTACTGGATGCTTGAACTTAAATCCGGTGCACTTCGAAAAGTAAAAGCCGGCCGGTCCAACAGCATTTCTCCTGACAACCAACGCATCCTCTATTCAGATCAAGGGGACCTGCACGTTTACGATCTGCGGGGAGACCGGACGATTCAACTCACAAAGGATGCGGATGCAAGTTCGATTTCGAACAGCAGGGCAGTATGGAGCCCTGATGGAAAGCGCATCGCCTTCGTGCGGTCCGACTCCTCTGATGTCAGGCTAAGGTCAGTGCTTGTCCCAGGCGATCCGTCGTATCCGGAAGTAAGGGAAGTCCGGTTTGCCAGGGTAGGCGGGACCATTCCGACGGTGCGCATCGGCGTTGTCGATGCCACGGGAAGCGAGACACGCTGGCTCTCCATTCTTGAACCTACAGAGGGTTTCTATCTGGGACAGGTCAGCTGGGCCGGGAACTCCGACGAGCTGCTTGTGGAAAAGTTTAGCCGGTTCAGGGATGAGCGCGAGTTTCTCATCGCCGATGTCCGCACCGGTGCGATCACCCGCATTTACCGCGAATCCGATCCCGCGTGGGTCATCGCGAGCTACCATAAGAATGCCGGTTTGGTGTGGATCCGCGACGGCCGCGCATTCGTTGTGCTGAGCGAAAAGGATGGCTGGCGGCACGCCTATCTCTGCTCACGCGACGGCGAGGAGCAGGCGCTCCTGACACCCGGTGCGAGCGATATCATCGATCGTGGCATGGTGGACGAGGCGGAAGAATGGTTTTACTACGATGCGTCCCCTGGCAATGCGACCCGGAAGTATCTCTATCGTGTACGGCTGGACGGCACCGGAAAAGCCGAGCGGATCACCCCCCTGAACCAGCCCGGCACCCACGACTACGACTTCTCCCCCGGTGGCAGGTGGGCGTTTCATACCTACTCGACATTCGACACTCCCCCGGTCATCGAACTCGTGCAACTGCCGGAGCACAGGGTAGTGCGCGTTCTCGAAGACAACAAGGAGCTGCACAACAAGATGAACTCCATGATCTCCCGGCCGACAGAGTTCTTCCAGCTCGAAATCGGCGACGGCGTTGTAATGGATGCGTGGATGATCAAACCCGACGACTTCGATCCTTCACGTAAATATCCCGTTTTCGTCTATGTGTATGGAGAGCCGCACGCACAGACCGTGTTGGACGCATGGGGGCGCGTCCACGCCGAATACCATCGCGTGATCGCCGACCTCGGCTATCTTGTGGTGAGCATTGACAACCGGGGCACACCGGCACCGAAGGGGGCCGCATGGCGGCGGGCTGTGTTCGGCAGTCTTGGCCCCCTCTCCACCGAGGAGCAGGCTGCGGGTCTTCTGGAACTGGGCCGTACACGTGCGTATGTCGACCTGACCCGGATCGGTATCTGGGGCTGGAGCGGCGGCGGCTCAAACACCCTTAACGCGATGTTCCGAAAGCCTGACATCTATCACGTGGGGATTGCTGTTGCGCCCAAGCCGCAGCCGCATCTGTACAACGCGTGGTTCCAGGAGATCTTCATGCGAACCCGTGAAGCAAACCCGGAAGGGTACCGCGAGTCCGCCCCGATCAACTTTGCCGAAGGCTTGAAGGGAAACCTCCTGATCATACACGGCACGGGAGAGACCAACACACACCTGCAGATCACAGAGGGGCTGGTTGACCGCCTCATCGAACTGGGCAAGCGGTTCGATTACATGGCCTACCCCAACCGGAACCACGGTTTCCGGGAGGGTAAAGGTACACCGCTGCACCTGCGCATGCATATGGCTCGGTATCTGCTCATGCACCTGCCTCCCGGTCCCCGCTAATTGAAGCCCGACTCTCTCCGTTTTTCTTCGTTATCGGTTCGGGAAGATCTTCCGTGGAAAGGTAAAACAAACGCGATTCTAAGCATCGCAACTGACCAGCCCCGCTTCAGTGATTTACCTCGTTGTAATCTCTCGCCTGTTGCTGAAACTACATATCATATCATTTCACAACAGTCAGTATCTCCCGGTTCGTGAACTGGGCGTCTTGTGGCGGCATCACCTTCTTGCCTGTCAAACCCTGGAGGTGTACCTCCAAACCAAGGAAAGCCCCGTTTCTCGGAATGGGTAGTTCATACTCCACGATGGTCGTGGGTGGTATTACGCCCTGGGCAAGGACGAAGAGATGATCGAAGGACAGTCTGCACACGCCGTAAGCGCATGGCAGGTAGTTCTCCGCCAGAGAAGCCAACAGAAGGTATTCATCGCCGGGTGTGCCCCGGAGCCGAACCGGGACGGTCTTACCCTGGCAGGCTGCAGACGTGGCCATGAGCTGGATACCCCCTATACCGAAGAATTTGAGATACCGAACGAGGATCTCCTTCCGGATATCTGGCCATTCCCCGTCCGAAAGACTACCGAGGGGGATAGAGCTGGCAATGGTGCGGTATCTGCCCGGGTCGTTTATTACCGCGACAGCATGGATGTATTCGACGCGTAAGAGCGGCTCGGCCGGCGGAACCTCTGAAAATCTGTCGATACACAGATCTTCGGTTTCATCCGCATACTTTAAGCTGAGCCCATCCAGGATGGAACAGGCTGCACCCTTCACGTCATCAACTGACCAGCCGCGGCTTATCTCGTTCACCCCGAACCAGGGTTTCAGCTTGTCCTTTTCCGGGTCGTAACACCACGTGTCTCCCCCTTCGAGGTAGATGCACCTTCCGGCCTTAAGAGCGGTCACGATGTCGCTCGCTTCAGCCGTGGAAAGAATATGATTGTACGGAAAGACGCCCAGGCAGATGAACCACACGTCGTGCTCCCCGAAATCCGCGGGCCAGTCCCTGTAGTAGTGATGTGGGATGCCCAGATCGCCCAGAGTATCCAAGAGGAAAGGCGCCGTGTAGGGACGCGGGCTCCGGTTCACGATCCCTACACTCTCTCCAGGTCCCGCCACGGGACAGTACACCTCACCCAGCATGGGAAGATAGGAGAGGTTCGCGGAAACGGCGTTATCAGTGGCCTTCACGCGGTAGGTTATCAGGTCACCGGCCGAGGTCTTTCCGCCCAGGGGTCCGCTGTACCAGTAGCACATATCCTCCCGGGTCAACTGGACATCCGGCTGGGGCACGCCGTTGATGGCGTATTCCACGCGCACCTCGGGGGTGGCCATATCGTCCTTGCACAGGGTCCGGATCAGGGGCGGCCACTGGCCGGCCGAGGCGCTTCGCGTAGGAATGAAACGTGAAAGCTTTGGCGCTTCCAGATCTTCCCGAACCTGGAAAGTCATCATGCCGTCCGGGGCCACCAGGGGATAGTCCGCCGTGCGTCCGCCGTCATCTCGAGCCTCGATATAAAAAGAGACGCCAGTTCCCTGAGGCTGTGCAGGGATATCCGCCTCGTACTCATCGGGCTGTCCCGTGGGCAGCATCACCACGTCGTTGAAGGGCGCGCCTCCCGTGTCCGTCCAGTGAATGACGGGATAACCCTGCAACAGGGAGGAACCGCTGAGGGGAATCACATCGGCCTTCACGGTGTAGCCTGCGTTTGTATCCTCCGTATCCCCCGGCGGAAGGGGATATATCCGGATGATATCACGCTTCATGATGAGTTTCGTCGCGCAGTGAAGAGACGCCCCCCACCCGGTGCCAAAATGATCGATGCCTACGATCTCGTAACCGACGAAGGCATCCTGGAAAATGCGCAGGGCGATCTGGTCGTCCGGGGTGAAGGTGATGGGCACGAACACCTTCTTGTTCGCAACCAGGCAGTTCAAGTATGGCTTGAAATCCTGACCCACCATCGGAAACATGGGTATTCGGTGTATCTTGTAGGGTCTTCCCCACGGACTCTCGAGGGTTTCATAGTAGGCGGCTATGCCTTCCCCTAGCGGATGTTTCCAGTATTCTTCGGGCCACTGCGCGATGATCATGGTCTCCGGATTGGCCGGCTTTCCACAGGTGTCGTGGTGGGAGAGAGTATAGGGTGGCACCGTGAGATAGCGCTCGATTCCCAGATATTCCTTGAAGAGGGAATCGGTGAGTGCTTTCGATTTTTCCTGGTTGTCCCCATACACCCAGGACGAGGAGATGGCGATGCCGTAAGCGTTGGGGTAGTAGTTCCCCCCTTCGCAATATATTTTGAGCATGGGCTCGTAATATTTATAACCATACCTTGCGGCGAATTTCATGGGGAAGAGATCGTCCAGAGGATAGTTGTCATGCCAGCAGGAATTGTTCACGATGCACAGCTCATTGTTGCCGTCCCAGATGAACCATGGACCGCAATCCCTCATCCAACCATAGGTGACGGGGATCATGATAAAATGAATGTTCGTGAGGGGGATACCGTTGTTGTTCAAGAAATTTATCCAAACATACTCGGCCGCCAGGTTATCCACCTGGATATACACCTGATGATCCATTTGCATTTTGTTGACCGTGTCAGCGTTCATCCAACCGTAATTGAGGATGATTCCTTCCGATTCCTCCCACTCCGCGCAGCTATGTACCGGCCACGGCGGCGCAGCGCTGGGGGACAAGATCGTGGAAGAGAGATTCCGTCTGAACTCCGCAGGAAAGGGCCTGGGATTTTTCTGTTTGTTTCGGAGGGACGTTGTCTGGCCGATACCTTCCACTGCGAAGAAAAGGCAGACAAGAAACAGTACCGCTAGGCAGGCAGGGGAAAAAGGAGACTTGCTCATTGTTCAAACTCCTCGGGGAAGATGAATGTAAGAATGAATAAGCTCTGTATAAGTGCATATCCTAACCCGCTTATTTCATACTCTTCGTCGCGAGGTGCCGTAACCTGTGTTGTGGCAAGGCGCATGTCAGGTGACGACCGCAGGCCTGTTCCTACAGGTTGAGGATCGTCTCCTGACATGAAACGCAGCCACAGCGCAGGTTACGGTGCCGCAGCAGGAGAGGATGAAATATGCGGGATAATACATGCCGGAATTATAACAGATTGGCTTGATTAGTCAAGCTCTCCGGCTGTTGACCAAGTGACTCCCATCCGGGATTGCCCTGAGAATTGGCAGGTTCCATATCTGACTCCGTATCTCCGTATCTTTTCCTTGCTCAATTCGACATTTTTTATTATTATAGAAACACTTCGTAAGGAGAAAACCATGTCTGTCCTCAAGTTGCTTTCCAAAACTCTCTTGTTCCTCTGTCTCTGGATAGCGATCCCTGTTTCGATCAAGGCGGATGTCTTGACGGTTGGGACAGCTGGTGATTACTCAACAATCACGGATGCTTTGATGGCGGCAACGGACGGCGATATCCTGCTCGTCGAACCGGGGAGCCACGCTTCGTTCGTAGTGGACAACATTGGGGTCTCCGTGATTGCCGATTCAGGCGGAACGATCAGAACGACAAAAGTCACCGTGAGAAACATCGCTGCGCACCAGACCGTGGTGCTGGCCGGGCTTTCCTGCACTGTTTCGCCTTTTCCCCCAGCAGCCAAAACCGCCCTCACTCTCGAAAACAACGCGGGAAGTATCCGGTGCGAGGATTGCTGGTTCACGGGAGTCGGCTTTCCAAATGGTGACCCGGGCGCACGAATCAGCCTTTGCAACGATGTCGCCTTCATTCGCTGCACAGTCAAGGGCGGTGGAGGGTGGGCCAACTACCCGTGTGGAGGCCACGGCGGCCGCGGCATGGAATCATCGTCTTCCATGGTAACGCTCTACGACTGCTTTCTATCGGGCGGAGCGGGAGGAGTCGAGGCCATGGCGGCCGGATGTGACGGCGGCGATGGTGGCAACGCTCTTCACGCCTACTCCTCTTTTGTTTTTGCATCGGGAAGCGAATTCAAGGGAGGGAACGGGGCTTACGGCACGTACGGTGATTTTGGAGTTGATCCCGGTGACGGTGGCGACGGGGGTGACGGCATTTATCTGTGCTACCCATCCGTGGCGTGGCTTCTAGACAATATTACATCCGGAGGAGATGGCGGCCCAGGCGGTGTGGACTACACCGGCGGCCCCCCCGGAGCTTCCGGAAAGGACGGGGAAGACGTGAACGCAATACCCTCCATGGTTCACTACATGTTAGAAACAGCACACCATCTCGAGATCACCTCGCCGGCCCGGGAAGGAGAAACCATTCAGATCGTCTTCACCGGCGAAGTGGGCGACCATGCTGTACTCCTTTTCTCAGCTTATACCGAGGCCCACTTCATCCAGGGACTGAGGGGTGTCTTCCTCCTGCCCTTGTCTCCGTTCCCTCTGGTACTGGGACTGGGCCCGCTCAACGCATCTGGTACCCTCACGGTGCCCGTTATCATCCCGGAATTGGGATTGAATATTGCGGGGATAAGGATCCATACCCAGTCTTATTTCTGGAACAGCTCGGGCATGAATGTTATGGGCACCGCGCAGACCATATTCTTGCTGGATGCCGGTTTCTGATCAGTTGCAGCTGTCGACCGACAATCGGATCATTAACCCGCTTATTTCATACTCTTCGTAGCGCAGCTTATCAGCGGCAAAGCGATCGATGCTTGAAATTAGGTTGAATTCATGTACCATACGGTTCCATGCACTTCGAACGCAACCAACGAAAGACGGGCATGCCGCCCGTGCAGGCGCCGCCTCTGCCGGATCTGGATCAGATCTACACATCCGGCTGGCGCGAGCGGTTCGACGACTACCTGACAGAGCGTTACGGCTGCTCCGACAGCGGGCGCCGTTACTGGGCATTCAGCAGGGAGCGGGCCTGGCTCAAGCACAGCCGGGCGGTCCCGAACCAGATCGGGCTCGTGAGAATGATCAGCCGTTGGATGCCGCCACAGGGAAGGCGTGTGCTCGTGGTGGGAAGCTACCTTGGCGAAGAGGCGATTGCGTACGCCCTGTACGGGGCGCGCGTGGTCGGCATCGACTTGGACGGGCCGGCGCTGGAGCTGTCGGCAGGGCTGGCACGGCGCTTCGGTGTCACGCTCGACACGCACGTCGCTGACGCGACCGCCTCGTCGTTTGCCGACGAGAGCTTCGATCTCGTGAGTTGTTCGCAGGTACTGGGGCATTTACCGCGTGCCCGGCAGCCGGACCTGCTGGAGGAAGTTTGGCGGCTGTGCAAGCCCGGCGGGCTGATCTGGCTGGACACGCCCAACCAGCTCTACTGGAAGGACAAGCACGATACCGGCCTGCCCCTTATCCACTGGCTCCCGCGCCTGATCAAGACCCGCCTGGCACGCCGGCTGCGCCGCGACGTCAGTGTGCGCGAGCCGTCGTTCGGCGGCCGAACGGTCAGCCTGCACGACTACGTTTCCTACTTCGGCCTGACGCGTATGCTCCGCCGCCTCGGCCCGTACGAGATCCTTTCCAGATACCGAGGCTTTGCCGATGTGGCCCACTACGCCGAGCACCGCCGCTGGGAAGGCCGGTCGCGCAACCCCCTGTTCCGCCTGAAGCTAGTTGCCATGCGCCTCTGGCTGAGCGGGTGGAACTGGAACTGGTTCCACAGCATCAAGCTCGCCGTGCGCAAGCTGCCTTGCGGATGATCCCGAATGTCGCCGCGGCCATGGACCTGTTCCTTCCCTATCATGCCGGATTTTTCGTTGAACTTGGAATCTATCCCCGTTTAGAATGGTGTTAGCCTCGGATTTAGAGGCTGTCACATGCGCCCCTGCTCAATTATTAAAGGTTCGTATAGCGTCGTATTTTTAATCGGAGCCTGTTTCGGCGGTTCTGCTGCCGGGGGCGCGCGGTCCTGTAATTCACGGAGGAGCAAACATGAGATCATCCCTATTGATCATCCCATCTTTATTCTTGTCGCTAATGATCCCCTGCCCCGCGGCAGGACAGGATGCGGCTGCCACGGAACACATCATCACCAAGGCCCTGGCCGAGGAGCTGGACTACTCAATGCAGAACATGGCCACGCCAGACGGCGTGAAACCGTATTTCATTTCCTGCGCCATAACGGACGTAAAATCTCTTTCCATCGCCGCCGAGCTGGGCGCCATCACTCGTGACAACACCGGCCACAACCGCATTCTGGACGTGGAAGTGCGTGTTGGCGACTACAAGCTCGACAGCACCCACAAGATCCGCGGCGGCGGCTTCAACTTCGGCCGCATGTTCTCAATGGGCGGCTCGATCGTGAGCCTGGAAGACGACCCCCAGGCCATCAAGCAGTCCGTTTGGGAAGCCATGGACCGCGAGTTCAAGAGCTCTGTGGAAACCTATCAGCAGGTGCTTACCAACCTCAAGACCAAGGTGGATGAAGAGGACCAGTCCGCAGACTTCAGCCGGGAAGAAGCCCATGTCCATTTAGAACCAGAAATAGCCATGAGTCTCGACACAAGGTCATGGGCCGATCGACTGCGCAAGGTTTCCGCCATGGCCCGGAACTATCCACTGATTTACAACTCAGGCGTGTCCCTGGGCGCGGACACGAACAACCGCTACTTCGTGAACAGCGAGGGCTCGCGCATTCAAACCGGCCAGAAATTCTTCCGGGTCAGCATGTCCGCGAGCACAAGGGCCGATGACGGCATGGACCTGTCCCAGAGCTTTCTTTTCAACACCTGCTCCGAAGACAAGCTGCCCTCGGACGAGGAAATCACCAAGGCTTTCAAAAAAGTGATCCACGAGGCCTTGGCCCTGCGCGATGCGCCCCTCGTGGAGCCCTACACAGGGCCCGCCATTCTGCTCAACCGGGCCAGCGCTGTCTTCTTTCACGAGATCTTCGGGCACCGCATAGAGGGTCACCGCCAGAAAGATGTGGACGAGGGCCAGACCTTCACCAAGATGCTGGGCAAAGCCATCCTGCCCGATTTTCTTTCCATCATCGATGACACCACGTTGAAAAGCTTAAACGGTGTGGACCTTCGCGGCTACTACAAGTACGACGACGAGGGTATCCCCGCGCAAAAGGTGGTGCTGGTGGACCAGGGTATTCTCAAGAACTTTCTCATGTGCCGCTCCCCAATCGAGGGCTTCGACAAATCAAACGGCCACGGCCGGCGCGAGCCAGGCAACAAGGTGGTGAGCCGCATGGGCAACACCATTGTACTGTCCGGCAGAGCGGTTTCCTTTGAAGAGCTGCGTAAGAAGCTGGTAAAGGAATGCAAGGCCCAGGAAAAACCGTACGGGCTTCTTTTCACCGATATCTCGGGCGGTTTCACCGGCACGGGCCGGGGCAACGCCCAGGTCTTCAAGGTGCTGCCCAAGATCGTGTACAAGATCTACGCGGACGGCCGTCCCGACGAGCTGGTGCGTGGAGTTGACATCGTAGGCACGCCGCTCACCTGCTTCTCCCAGATCACGCACACCGGCGATGACCCGGCCGTGTTCAACGGCACCTGCGGCGCCGAATCGGGCGGAGTGCCCGTGTCCGGCATCTCACCCAGCATCCTCGTGTCCCAGATGGAGGTGGAAAAGCAGAGCCGGGGACAGGACAAGCCGCCCCTCCTCCCGCCGCCCATCAGCGAAAAGAAGGAAAGCAACTAGGCGGGCATCATGGGAAAAACGAGTAACCCTGTTTTGAATAGGAGAACATAAAATGAACACGAAGATGACCTTGAAACTTTTCACCGCCCTTTGGGTCTTGAGCGCGACCTTCACCGGCTCCCTCTTTTCCGCGGAAGAGGCGCTGCCCGACAGCGAGGTGCTCATGCAGGCCCTCGTGGATGAAATGGAACGCTCCATGACCCTCCAGATGGAGGACCTGGAAAAGCCTTACTTCATCGCCTACATGGTGGATGACAGCCTCAACTATTTCATGTCTGCCGAGTACGGGGCCATCACCGGTTTCGATCGGAACCGATCCCGGCTCTTCTACACTCAGGTGCGCATAGGTTCCTACGAGATGGACAACACCAATTTCAGCGGCGGCGGCTTCTCGTCCGGCGGCAGAGGCCGGCGAGGCGGCGGCGGACGCGGGCGTGCCTCCCTTCCACTGGATGACGACTACACCGCCATCCGACAGGCCCTCTGGTGGAGCACTGACAGCAACTACAAGAGCTGCGTGGAAACCCTCACCCAGAAGCGAGCCTACATGGAGGACAAGCGGCTTGAGGACCGACCCCATGACTTCGCCAAGGCGGAGGCGGAAGTTTTTATCGAGCCAACCTCGAAGCTCACCTTCGACCGTGAAGCATGGACGGACAAGCTCAAGAAGGTCTCGGGCCGGTTCAAGAAATATCCCCGGATTCAGTCTTCCGGGGTGCAACTCACGGTTGGGGCAACTAACCGATACCTGGTCAATTCCGAGGGCACCCGAATTCGAAACGCCAGGCCGGGCATCCTTCTCAGGATCAACGCGAATGTGCAGGCTGACGACGGCATGATGATAAGCGACATGCAATCCTTTTATGCGCGAACCATGAATGAATTCCCGGACATGAAAACCATTCTCGCAAAGGTGGACGAGCTGGCCAACACGCTGACAACAGCCATGAATGCGCCCATCATTGAAAGCTATGCCGGCCCAGTGCTATTCGACGGCATTGCATCGGCCCAGCTATTTCAGACCATGCTGGCCAGGAATCTTGCCGGACAGGTCGAGCCTGTGGGCTCGCGCCGATCCAGACGCGGCGGCGGCGGTGCTCTGGAAAGAAGGCTGGGCCAGCGCATCCTGCCCGACACCTTTACCGTGTACGATGACCCCAACCTGGAAAAGATGGGCGATACCCCCTTGCTGGGGCACTACGTGTACGATGACGAGGGCGTCAAGGCGCAGCGTGTGAACCTGGTCGAAGGGGGCGAGCTCAAGAACATGGTTCTGTCCCGAGTGCCCACGAAAAAGTTCTCCGGCAGCAACGGCCACGGCCGCCGCGGTGCCGGGAGCGGCCGTGTGAGCGCTGCCATCGGCTCCCTGGTAATCGAGGACAAGGAAGGCATGGCAGCCGAAGACCTGAAGGCCGCATTCCTCAAGGCGGCTGATGACATGGGCCTCGAATACGGCCTTTGCATTCGCAAGATCAAGTCCATGAGCATGCCTACCAGCCAGCGCGATATCATGTCCATGCTCCGGGCCATGCAGCGCGGTGGAGGAAGCGGCGACGGACCCGCCTTGGGCGATCCGATCCTGGTTTACAAGGTCTACGTGGAAGACGGCAGGGAGGAACTCGTCCGTGGATGCGAGTTCGATGAAGTGAGCACACGCGATCTCAAGACCATCATGGCAGCAGGATCGGATCCGGTGGTTTACAACATTGCAGGCGGCGGCATCGGCGGATCCTCGGCAGCCTCATCGATTGCGGCACCTGCCGTGCTCTTCGAAGAACTGGAACTGAACCGCATAGAGGAGGAGCATGATAATCCGTCTATTCTAACTTCACCCCTCTTCCGGTAAGATCGAAAGGGTAAACCGCGTTGGATTAACCCGCTTATTTCATACTCTTCGT
>CAZIUL010000076.1:0-3218 GCA_964542475.1 uncultured Phycisphaerales bacterium
CCCCTACTTCAGCGTGGCCTTGCTCTTGTCCGGGTATTCGGGTCTTGCCGGCAGATCGATCGGATTCTTCGCCGCCATCTCCGTGACGACCTTGATTGCCTCGTCGAGCTGCGCGTCGATGCCTTTTAGCACGTCGCAGGGCATGTTGGCCACGGGGATATCCGGGACCACACCAACGCCCTCGATGCTCCACTTGCCGGTCATGTCGTAGTGCCCGAACTGCGGCGGCGTGGTCACACCGCCGTCCACGAGCGGCTGGTGAGGCTCTATACCCACTGCACCGCCCCAGGTGCGGTGCCCGATGATCGGGCCGAACCCGCGGATTTTCCATGCCTCCGAAAAGATCTCCCCGTCCGACCCGGTGTCCATGTTGATCAGGAGCACCAGGTGGCCGCGGAATGTGCGCTCCGGCACGGGGCTCGGCTTGCCTTCCCTTGGCTGGTCCATGGTGTTGATCTTGCGCTCGAGCCGGTCGATGATCTGCTTGCTCGTGAACCCGCCGCCGTTGTAGCGCACGTCGATTATCAGCCCCTGCTTGTAGTGCTGGGGATAAAACGCTCTTGCGAACTCGATGAGCCCGTTCTCCATCATGCCGGGGATATGCAGGTAGCCGATGGCGCCGTCGGTCTTTTTCTCCACGTAGCGCCTGTTGTTCCCCACCCACTCCTTGTACCTGAGCCCGTTTTCCGAGCGGAGCGTCTTCACCAGGTGTTTCTTTGCGCCTTCGAACGATGGCTCGTCGTTGTATGTCAGCTCCACAACCTGCCCGCTCTTGTTCTGAAGGTGCTTGTAGATGTTGTCGCCCTTGGCGATCTTGTGGCTGTCGATGGCCAGTATGTAATGACCCTCCTTCACGGGGCAGCCGGGCAGATAAAACGGGGAGACGGCCGAAGCATCCCAGTTGTCGGCAGGGATTATGCGCGAGATCCTGGGATAACCGTTTCCGTCGTCCATGAACTCCGCACCCAGCAGGCCTGTCCCTATCATGGCCGCCCTTGGCGAGTCCCCGCCGTAGATGTAGGTATGCCCCGCGTTCAGCTCGGCGATCATCTCACCGATCAGGTAGTTCAGATCGCCGCGCGTGCCGCAGAAGGGCACGAAGCCGCGGTACTTCTCCCCGACCTTATCCCAGTTCACTCCGTGCATGTTCGCGTCGTAGAACCAGTCGCGCTGCACGCGCCACGCCTCGTTGTAGATCTGCAGAAACTCCTCGTGCTTGTTCACCTCGATGTGCGCGTTCGCAAGGCTCAGCCTCCCGGCTCCAACGCTTGCCGCGCCCACCTTGACCACGCCGAACGAGCTCCCAGCCTTGTAGATGAGCTTCTCGGCGTCTGCCGAGAGATGGTACTGGCTGATCCCGCTCATCAGCACGCTGCTCTTGCCTTTGGCGACATCGAACCTGTACAGGTCCAGGTTCGAGGCTGCGCTGTCGTCAGCCACGTACTGGTACTTCAGGAACTCGTTCTCCGTCTTCTCCAGGTACAGGAACCCGCCCTTGACAGCCTCGAGCCTGAACATGTTTCCAGGGCCCACGGGCGCGGGGATTATCCTTTTCTCGAAGCCGGTGGTTGTGATCGCGACATCGACCCCGTCAGCTCCAGGCTTTTTCGCGGCTGCTTTTTCTTTTGCCGGGTTGTCGCCGCCAGCTTTTTCCTCGTCTTTCTTCGGCTCCTCTTCAACATGAGCCGCCACGTTTTTCGGCGCGAAAGGCGATGAATCGCCTTCCTTCAGTATGAGAATGTATGGCCTTGTCATGTCCAGGAAGATGTGGTTCTGGTCCACGAATCCCATGACCGGCGAAAAATCGCGGTTCGACAGAAAGTACAGGTGCTTTCCGTCCCGGCTGAACGAAGGGCTCCAGTCCCTGGTCATCGGGCTTGTCACGCGGTACTGTTTCGCGGCATCGACCTCGTACAGGAAGATCGACTGGTAAAGCGACTGCTCCAGCTTGGAATAGGCGACCCACTTCGAATCGGGCGACCAGCAGTACTGCTGGATGCCCCAGTCGTACCACCCCTCGTCATACTCTCCCTTGTCGATCACGGTGATACCGCCTGTTTCGGTATCCACCATGTTGAGCCGCATGAACTTGTCGTGGTACAGCAGGCGCTTCGAGTCGGGCGACCATACCGGGCGTTCGCAAAACCCCTTGCCCCCGCTGGTGAGCTTTTTCGGCTCCGCCCCGCCCCCGGGGCAGACCAGGTAAAGCTCCTCCTCGCCCGTTTCATCTGAGAAAAACGCGATCAGTTTCCCGTCAGGAGACCAGGCCGGGTTCTTCTCGCGGACACCCGACGTGCCCGTGAGGTTGTAGGTCACGCCCTCGTCGACAGGCAGGCTGATGATCTCGCCGCGTATGTCCATGACAGCGCGCTTACCCTTGGGAGAAAGGTTGAAACCGCCCGTGAACCTCGACGCGTCTATGAAGCTCGTCCTGATTGACACCGCATCGCTCGGGACATCGATGTCAACAGGCGCGTACTCCTTCGTGTCGAAGCTGTAAATGTGAAGCTTTGCAGCATACTGGTAGATGATCCCGCCATTGCCGATGGACGGGTACTTGACGTCGTAGTCGTCGTAGAAGGTGAGCCTTGTAACCTTTGCGCTTTTTACCTCGTACTGAAACAGGTTCATTGTCCCGTCGTCGCGGTCCGAGGTGAAGTAGATGGAACCTCCGTGCCACATCGGGAAGTTGTCGGTTCCCTCGAAAGTGGTGATCCTCTCGAAATTACCCTCGGCGAGGGACCCCATCCACAGATCCTGGGCGGTGCCGCCCTTGTGCCTCTTCCAGTTCCTGAACTCGCGGGATCCACGGTTGTAGACGAGCGATTTGCCGTCCGGAGAAAGCGCTGCAAGCCCCGCGCGGTCAACAGGCAGCTTCTTTGGAATGCCTCCGCTTGCGGAGATCTTGTAGAGCATATCGGCGCGGGAAGGGTACTCGCGCTTCGAACGGAAAAGAACGTGCTCCCCATCCGGAAACCAGCCGAGCACCAGGTCGGCTGCCGGGTGATATGTCAGTCGCCTTGGTTCGCTCCCGTCACGGTCCATGACATAGACATCCATACCGCCGTCATAGCTCGCGGTAAAGGCAAGCCTCGATCCGTCGGGGCTGAACTTCGCAAAGACCTCTCCCCCTTCGGAGCGTGTAATGCGGCGCGCATCCCCGCCCTCGATAGAGACGAGCCAGAGATCGCCTTCATAGGTGAATACGATATGGTCAT
>CAZIUL010000076.1:3318-19005 GCA_964542475.1 uncultured Phycisphaerales bacterium
CCCTCGATAGAGACGAGCCAGAGATCGCCTTCATAGGTGAATACGATATGGTCATCGGACACATCCGCGTACCGCAGAAGAAGGGATTCAGCGGATGCCGCGCCATTTGCAAGGACCAGCAACAGGGATATGTAAACTATGCACCTATACATGGATCGCTCCTTTCATGCTCAACGATCGACACACTCTTGTCTTTTCAGATCGATTTCGAAAACCGATAATTATCCAAAGATCCCGCGCGATTGACCATAAAAAAGTCGGTTAAACGTTTCCATGGGCAAAGGGTTTTTATACCATTTCGTGTGCACCCCTATGACCGTTGCGTCGGACACCCCGTTTTTTTAGAAAAGAGAAATACCATGATTAAACGAGCCTCCGCACAGGCGTTTCTGTTGATTCCGCTGTGTCTTTTGCTCACCGCTTCAGCCCAGGCCCAGGATGAATCCAGATCCCGGGTGAAGGAGTACTACAGCTACTACAGCCTTCCTTCCCTTGTGAAGGGCGGCTCCATCGATGCGAACTGGATGCCCGACGGAAACAGCTTCTGGTACGCAGAGGGCGCGCCGGCGGACACGGTGATCTACAAGGTGGATCCAATGGCGGAGGAGGCGGCCGCTGTCCCGCTCTTCGACACAGACAGGGTGCGAAAGGCGCTCGAGCCCCTGCTCGGGCACGATCCGCCTTACAATGGGCTGCCGTTCGCCACCTTCTCCTTCGAGGACGAGGACCAAAGGGTGAAGTTCGAGGTGGAGGAACGGGAGTTCTTTCTCGACATGGAGAGCTACGCGATCACGCCCGCCCCGGCTGTTTCGGAGGAGGAGAAGGAGCGGACCACTCCACAGCGCATCAGAAAGGGCTTCACATCGGGCGCGCCCGATGTCATGGAGGTGCGCTCCCCGGACAAGATGTGGTTCGCAGGTTCAGAGGACGACAACATCTACCTTCGATCGTGCATTGACAACCACAAGGTTTTTCTCACCACTGACGCGGCTGAAGATTACGGATGGAGCGTATCAGGCGCTGCCTGGTCGCCTGACAGCCTGCTGCTCGCCCTCAACAAGTCGGATGCCCGCGGCGTGCACAAGATCCCGGAGGTGCACTGGCTGAAAACCGAGGAACAGGTGGAGTTCTGGTCGTTTACCAAGGCGGGCGGGAAGCTGGCGCGCACCGAGATCCACATCGTCGACACGATCTCGAAAAAACAGGTCAAGGTGGAAGGGACCGGTCTCGATGACCATTACTTCTACATCCTTGGTTGGAGGCAAAACGGGTCCGAGCTCCTGCTTCTCCGCATGGACCGCGAGTTCAAGAGGCTGGACCTCCTGGCGGCTGACACTCATACCGGCAAGGCGCGCTTCATCATCACGGAAAAAAGCGAAACCTTCATCTACGGCCTGCGGTTCTTACAGATCGTTCGAACACTTCTGACTCCGATAGGCGACGGGAAACGGTTCGTGTGGATGGCGGAACGGGACGGATGGAACCACCTCTATCTCTACGACTTTGACGGCTTTCAGCTCGCAAGGCTCACCCGGGGCGAAAAGCCTGTGGAAGCGGTCGTTGCAGTGGACCAGGAATCGGAATGGGTCTACTTCCTGGCGCACGGCAGGGATGATGATCCCTACGACACCCACCTCTATCGCGTGGATTTCGAAGGAAAGAACCGTTCCCGGCTCACCGAGGCGCCCGGCCAGCACAACCCCGTGTTCTCGCCGTCAAAAAAGTTCTTTCTGGACACGCACTCCACAGCAGCGAGGCCGCCCAGGGTAGAGCTCAAAAAGGCGGACGGCGAGCTCATCAGTGTCGTATCCGATGCGGATATCAGCGGATTGAATAGCATCAACTGGTCACCGCCCGAGACATTCACTGTCAAGGCGGCGGACGGAAAAACGGATCTGCACGGCGTGCTTTACAAACCAGCGGATTTCGATCCCGGGCGAAGGTACCCTGTGCTCGACCACATTTACAACGGCCCTTTTGTCACCTGGGTGCCCCGTACCTTCATCGATTTCACGGGGCTTCAGTGCGGCGCCCTTGCCCGTCTCGGGTTCATCGTGTTCGTGGTGGACGGCAGGGGCACGATCTGGCGGGGCAAGGAGTTCCAGGATGTTGTGTACCACAACTTCGGCCGCAACGAGATCCCGGACCACGCGGCTGTGCTGAAAAACCTGGCCGCGGACCGGCCGTACATGGACCTGGAACGGGTGGGGATCTTCGGCAGCTCCTGGGGAGGCTACATGACGATCCGGGCAATGGTGACGCATCCACACGTCTATCACGCGGGAGCTGCGGCATGCCCCGTGTCCGACCTGTACGACCATGCGGCCTTCCCCATCGAGGGGTACATGGGCACCCCGCAGAACAACAGGGAAGGGTACGAGCACGCATCCTCCATCAAGCTCGCCGACAGGCTCGAGGGCAAACTCCTGCTCATGCACGGAACGAGCGATATGAACGCCACGTTTTCAGCAACCATGAAGATGGTGTCGGCGCTCATCAAGGCGGGAAAGGAGCACGAGCTTGTTGTGGTGCCCGAGGTAAACCACGCGTTCAGCGGTGTTGTACCGGCTGCACGGTACATCTCCGAGATACAGCGCAAGTTCTTTGAGAGACACCTGCGCCCGGAGCTCGAGATCGCTGTCAAGGAGTGATCACCTGATCTTCAGCGGTTCGGC
This sequence comes from uncultured Phycisphaerales bacterium, assembly GCA_964542475.1. Classification (GTDB taxonomy): domain Bacteria; phylum Planctomycetota; class B15-G4; order B15-G4; family CAYZWU01; genus CAZIUL01. The sequence continues at coordinate 5,994 of CAZIUL010000076.1, forward strand.
GGGGTATGAGTCGATTGCTGCCTGGAGCGCGCGGCGGGCTCTTGCAGCATCCGTGTCACGGCTGTTTGCCGGGATGGGGTTCTCTTCGAGCGGGTCGGTGCGAAGGTCGAACAGGTTCCCGTCCCCGTAAAGCTTCCACCGCTTGTTCCTTGCGAACCGCTTCGCCTCGGTCTCCTCGCGTTTGGGCCTTGGGTGGTAGAAGCAAAAGATCCATTCCCTCGGATCGCCCGGCTTCCCTGTTATCTGCGGCAGAAAGCTTTGCCCGTCGAGCTTTGCGCCTTCAGGAGGCAAAACGCCCGCGGCATCCGCCAGGGTGGGTGTAAAATCGCTGAAATCGATCAGGTCATCGCATACCGCACCGCGCGGGGTATGCCCGGGCCGGCTCGCAATGAGCGGGACATGCGTTCCAGCATCCGTGGTGCTCCCTTTTCCTCCCTTGACCTTAAGCTCCCCCATCATCGAGGAGATGTTTTTGTGCGTGCCGTTGTCACCTGTGAACAGGACCAGTGTGTTTTCGCGGAGACCGAGCCTGTCCAGGCCCCGGATGATGCGCCCCACCACGCTGTCCATGTACGCGACCATGTCCGCGAAGTTCAGGTTCTTGTCAGCGCATTCCCGGTCCTCGCTTTCGGGCGTGGGATCGAAAGGGTTGTGCACGAGCGCCATTGGGTAGTAGATGAAAAACGGCTCATCCGCGCTCCGTTCCATGAAGTCGAGCATGAAATCGCAGAAAAGATCCGGCCCGTACCTTCCTTCCGTGTTCTCGATGAACTCGTTGTTTCGCACGATCCGGGGGTCCCAGTACCTTGGGCCAAGCTCGCCCACCTGCCACAGGCAGTGCTCGTCAAATCCCGCATCCGCAGGAAGGGTGCCTGCGCCAGCGAGCTCCTTGTAATGCTCGGCCCCGTAAAGCTGCCACTTGCCCGCCACCGCTGTCCTGTAGCCTGCCTGCTGAAGCATGTGCCCGAAGGTGCGTTCTTCCGGGTTCAGGATGCTGAAGTTGGAATAGTTCTTGATGTTGCTCATGCCGGTCATGATCTTGACCCTGCTCGGCGTGCAAAGAGGCTGGGAATGGCACTGCGTGAACATGACCCCTTCGCGGGCAAGGCCGTCGATCACAGGCGTTTCATAGCTCGTTCCCCCGTAGCACGAGAACCCTTCCACGCCGATGTCATCAGCCATGATGAGCACGATGTTGGGGCGTTCCCGCCCCCTGACGCGCAGGCCCCGGCCTGTCAGGCCGCATCCTGAAAAGGCAAGCGCGCCCGCGGACGCGGCAATGCCGCTCAAAAAGCTGCGGCGCGATACGGTGTCCGAAACAACATCCAAACATCTCAAAGCCTCCAAGGGCTCCGCATTGCCCGGTTCAGGAGGCGCGCGGCTGTACCGTCTCCGATGATCTCTTCCTTTTCTGCGTCCCATTTGATACTCCGTTTGAGGCGTATAGAAATGTCGCTCAGGTGCGAGATGATGTCCGACTGGACAGCTGTTTCCACGGGACTCACGGTATCCGCCCTGCTTTTCACGCAGTTTACGAAGTTGAGCGAGTGGTTGCCGCTCTCGTATAGGTGAGTGTCGCTTTCCTTCAGTGTTATCTTCAGGAGCTTTTCATCGCTCGCATAGATGCCCCCCCTGTCAACGCTCACCCAGTCTTTGCTGCCGAAAAAGGTTGTGCCGTGGTCGCAGAACGGCCGGCCTTTCACAACGTCAATCGCCTTATTCGTGTTCATGAAGCGCATGGTAACACCGTTTTTGTAGCGGCAGTGCATGTCCCAGTCGCTGATGGTGTCGAACAGTCCCTTGGTAGGGATCACGCCGGTCCCCTGGTACTCGACAGGCGCCTGGTCGTCCGTGTCATTTCCCCACTGTGCAATGTCCAGGGGATGAGCCCCCCACCCCGCGATGAAACCGAGCGCGTAGTCGTACACGTGGTAGGCTCCCCACTGGGTGCAGCGGTCCTTCGTGTAAGGCGACATTGGCGCGGGGCCGATCCACATGTCGTAGTCGAATCCGTCCGGTACGGGGATCGGAACGGTGGAGCCGCCGTCCTCGCTAACTTTCTCGTACCAGCCGGGCGCTGCCATTCCGGGGCACCACGCTTGAATCCGCTCCAGCTCGCCGAGGTACCCGTTTCGCGCCAGCTCGCAGGCGAAACGGAAGTTGTGTCCCGAGCGCTGCTGCGTGCCGTACTGGAAAACCGCCCCGTACCGGTTCACTGTTTCCCGCAGCGCCTGGTTCCATGCCACGGCCAGGCCAAGCGGCTTTTCCACGTAGATGTCCTTGCCGGCGCGGACAGCAGCGATCGCTGTTGGTATGTGCCAGTGGTCAGGAGTTGCGATGGCCACCGCATCGATGCTCTCGTCCGCCAGGAGCTTTCTGAAATCGCCGTACATGGCGCACCCGCTGCCTGTGCCATTGCCGTCGCGCTTGGCATAGAACTCATCGATAGCCTTTGCGGTCGACATCTGCCGCGACTCGAAACAGTCGCACACAGCCACCACCTGTGCCTCTTTCAGCTCCAGAAAGCTCCTTGCCAGGGCGTTGCCGCGGCCGCCCGCGCCGATGTGCGCCACTGTCACGCGCTCGGAAGCGGGGGGGACACCTCCCCTGCCGAGCGCCGTCGATGTAATGATGTAGGGCGCGGCAAACACGCCGGCTGTCTTCTTCAGGAAATCGCGACGGGTTTGATTACTCATTGCTCATCTTTCTCCTCGATATTTGCGGGAAGTTCCTCCTGCTTTCTTGAGGCCCCAATAATTTTTCCACAGCTTGTCCAGATCCTCCCTGTCCTCCATGCGCTGGGAATGCACGAGTATGCCGTACCTGAGAGTCAGCTTCTCGCCTGCATTTACGGTGTATGGTTTGTGAAACAGGTGCGCCGGGCTGAAGTACACGAAAGGGATCTCCTCCGTGAGAATGACAAAGGAAGGGGAAGGGTGGTTCAGGTTCTCAGGGTGATCAAAGATGACAATGCCGGCTTCCTTTCCGGTGGCGCGCAAGACAAAACTGCAGCTTATCCAGCGGGAGGGCTTTCCGTGGCACTCCAGGTTCTTCCTGCCTTCGCTGTCCAGGATGCTCCACCCGCTTGTTTCCGCGGCCACGCGCACGGACATGCCCGCGTAACCGCCCCAGCTTTTTCCGCCGGGTTTTCCCGGCGGCGGGGTTCTGTCGAAGACAATGTCTTTTCCGAGCGCCTTGAAGGTGCTGTTCCATTCAATCGAGTAGGACGCGTCTGAGGAGTCATCCATGCATGGCGCTGTTATGTTAAGCACGCGCTTCTCCCTCAGCACAACGGGTTTTCCCTTGGGATGGTAATCAAGAGTCAGCTCCACCTCAGCAGAAAAGTCCTCCTTCAGCCTGCACCTCCCCACATGTAGATCGGTGAGCCCCATGTCAGGGCCTGTCTCCCAGTAGTTGATGCCGTTGATGTACTTCCAGTTGAACCAGAGCGCGCGGTGCCAGGGATGATCCGGCGGGTTGAGCCAGGTCAGGGGTACTCCGTCCGGCAGGGCCACTGGATGGAAGTACGCCTTGCCGAGCTTACGGTCGAAGTTCAGCTTCCAGACAACCTGGTCGTGGTTCATCAGTGCTATGCTGTCCTTTTCTTCTTTCCAGTAAAAGCCTTCGTCGGCCCGCGTTTCCCCTGCCCGGCTGCTTGGCGTGGTATCTCCCTTCAAATCCCCGAGCGCGAACTGGATCCCGTCGAGAAGGTGTTCGAGCACAACCGGATTCCAGAAGAGCTCGTGCATGTGTCCGAGCGCGCAGTAGAAAACCCTGCCTTGGCCGTAGCTTTTCACATAGCTGATTGCAAAATCGTTGTCCTCGCGGTGGATGGCTTTTTTCTGCTGGGGAGTGATCGTTGTCCTGTCCATGTCCAGACTGAGCAGCACTCGCACCTTGTCCCTGGAGTAGTTCTCTTTTAGCTGGTAGATCTCGTCCGCGATCTCGAGGGTGGGCGCATCCACGAACGCCTGTGCCACTGGATGGACAGGATCTTCCACCTTCAATATGACTTTGCTTCCCGAGTTCCAGGGATGGTTGTCGAAACGCGCGCCTATGATCTCGCCGAACTCGGGCCACTTGCGAAACGATGCCACTCCCGCGTGCATCACAGCCAGCCCCTTCCCGGATTTCAGGTACTCGACGAGGTTTCTCTTCAGTCTGGCATCCGTGGCGTCGACCTTCCTCTTCTCCTCCGCGGAAAGCGAGTCGTACTTCTCCGGCAAAAAGATCTCGTTGTTCGTGTTGTTGAACACGACCGCGTCGAAGCGGGCCAGGCTTTCCTTTTCGAAGAACGAGGCATCGTCGCTAAAGGTCGCTTCAAAAGCGCCGGTCTTTTCCGTCATGACCTCGATCGCAGCTTTTCCGTACGGAATTGATGTGTGCGCATATCCCCAGGCCCTGGAAAAAACAAGCAGTTTGCGCGCTTTCAGCGGTTCGACGCGCGCCTTTTCAGGTGCTGCCTGCTCGATCTTCACACACTCGTCAGCAGGGATCGCTTCGCGCTGCTCCCTCCCCTGCTGCTGTTCCTGTTCCCTAAAAAACAGCTGATCCTCCGCGGATGCGGCAGCGGCTCCATTCGGGCACGCGAGCAGCAAAGCCGTCATCGCCGTCATCATCACGCTGAAAGCCATGATTGTTTTCGTTTTCACACTCATGTCGAACTGCTCCATAAAAAACGTTTCATCCAAGGAGCCCTTTCAGGTGCTCATAGCTTTTCACTGCCTGGTCCACTGTTCCGCACTCGACCGAGAACACGATGTCACGCGGCGCCTTGCGGCAGATTTCGATGGTTCTCTTCCAGTCGATCACACCTTGCCCGCACGCGCATCCCACGGGCGTGCCTGTCACCTTTCCCCGTTCCGCTTCGGACTGCTGCATCGAGATGTCCTTTGCATGAAGATGGATCAGGCGGTCCGACACATGCTCGAGCCAGGCGTAAGGGTCCTGGCCGCCGATGTACGAGTTGCCCATGTCGAAGTTGATGCCGATTGCCGGCGAATCCACCAGTGCGTGAATACGATCCAGGCCATCTGGCGTCTTGCTGTACTGCTGGTGGGGCTCGATCCCGATTTCGATTCCCCGTGCCGCAGCTGTAGATGCCGCCTCCATCAGCACGTAGCGCATGAGAACATGGTCTTCTTCCTCGGTTGTCCAGCCGGGTTTGGGGCCCTCGTCCGTGTTGACAACCGGCGCGCCGCACTCGTTGGCGAACCGGACCGCCTGTTTCAGGTACTCGACGCTGATCTCCGGTTTGCACAGAGGCGTGTGCGAGGAAAATCCGGAAAGTTTAACCCCCGCCCCATCGCAGGCCTTCTTGACGCGGTACGGATCATCCAGCATGGAAACGCTGTGAAAGTACCCTGCCTCGCTAAGAAGCTCGCGGCCCCAGTGAAGCATCGGCTCCACGTACTCGAATCCGATCTCAGCCGCCTTTTCCACGCCCCATTCGAACGGCTTGTCCCCATGCCGTACGAACTCCATGTTAACACCGATGTAGATTTCGCCCATGCTCGCTGCCTCCCTTGATCAATGCCTGCCGACGACGTTTACGACCCGGTTGCCGCAAGCCGCACACCCGGCCGGTTGTTGCTGCTTGCCATCCGCTTTTGCACCGATTATATTTCCTCATGCGCCCTCGACCAGGAAATTATGCACAAGATGCATTGATGCCCGGCAATCAAAAATGGAGCTGTTTCTTTATGTGTATAAACAACCTGTTCCCGATCAGAACCATCCTGTTCGCCGCTCTTTTTCAGGCGGCTTCATTCGCGTGTACAGCTTCCGCACAGGCTGCGGCACAGGAAGACAAAAGCGGCGTTCTCCAGTACCGCATCGAAAACGTATCGTTCAAGCCGTACGTGAAAGAGCTCAAGACACCAGGCGGGCTGAACGTTCTCCTGGACAGCCCTGAAGATCATGTGCACCATCACGGGCTCATGTTCGCCCTTGGCATTAACGAGTGCGATTTCTGGGCTGAGGAGGGCGGCTCGGTGGGCACGCAGGCGGCTGGCATGCCAAAGGCGTGTGCTCCATTGCTGAAGAACGGAATCAAACGAACCGAGTTCGCCCACACTTTGACATGGAAGCGGCCTGACGGCGCGGCGCTGATCGAGGAGAAGCGGTTCATCCGCGTGTTCAGCGGAGAAGGCATCGATTCAACGCTGGTCACGTGGGAGAGCGTTCTCACCGCTTCGGGAAGGAACGACGCTGTAAAGCTCTGGGGCAACCACTACTTCGGCCTGGGCATGCGGTTCGTGCGTGAAATGGACGGATGCACGGAGTTCCTTCACCCGGAAAGAAGCGAGGGAAAGGTTTACAGGGGTGACGAGCGGCTGACCCCCGGCCCGTGGTGCGCATGTTGGTCAGAAGTGCAGGGGAAGCCTGTCACGGTTGCGCTCTTCGAGCACCCGCTGAACCCCCGCTACCCTGGCACATTTTTCACCATGTCAGTGCATTTTGCCTACCTTTCCGCAACCCTGAACCTTCACGAGCAGCCGCGCACTCTCCGTGCGGATGATACGCTTGCGCTGCGATACGGGGTCGCGCTGTGGGACGGGCACGCGGACGCGTCAGCAATCGAACAGCGCCATCAGGAATGGCTTTCAATGGAGAACCGTCTCAGAGGCCGCGTCAACGTGGCACTGGCTGATCGCGGAACAGAAGCGTATGCTTCCAGCGAATACGGGCCCGACTACTCGGCGGACAGGGCGATTGACGGGAGATACCTTGTGCGCGAAAAAGACAAGTGGAACTCCGCGGCTCACATTACCCCGCACTACCTTCGCCTGGACCTCGAAAAGCCCTGGGCCATCGACACGGTAATCATCCGGCACGAAGGCGCGCTGCCGATCCTCGGCGCTTTCCGGAACAACAGCTCCGACTTCCGCGTACAGGGCTCGCAAAAACAGTGGGGCCCGTGGACCGACCTGATAAAACCGGTGCGCGGCAACACGGACAATGTGACAATCCACAGGTTCGATCCCGTTCAAGCGCGCCATGTGCGCCTGCTCATCGAGACCAGCGAGCAGAGCGGCAACAACGCCTACGGCCGGATCGCGGAGATCGAGGTGTATGCACCGAAAAACAAGGAGACGGAAAAATGAAAAAGAAAAGCGGATCGACCCGCCGCCAGTTCCTCAAGCGCACGGCAGCCGGTGCAGGTGCCGCGGCAGGCGTTGCAATGACCGCACCGTTTTGTGATGCAGCGGGCAGGGTGCGCGGAGCATCCGAGCGGATCGGCATCGGGTTCATCGGCGTGGGAGGGCGCGGTTCGGCACACATGCACGAGGTGCACACCGTTCGTGAGAAGTACGGTGTCCCCGTTGACATGGTTGCGGTGTGCGACGTTTACCGCCCGCGCCTGACCCGGGCAAAGGAGTACCGAAAGGTTCCAAAGGCGTACACCGACTACCGCGATCTGCTTGCCGATCCGAACGTGGATGTGGTGGCGATAGCCACGCCGGATCATCACCACGGCTACCAGGCCATCGACGCCATAAAGGCGGGCAAGGATGTCTACTGCGAAAAACCGGTCACGCACTGGCGCCAGTTCGAGCTCACCAGGAAACTGGCGGAAACCGTTGCCGCGTCGGACCGGGTCTTCATGCTCGGCACGCAGGCGATGAGCGACTCGGTGTGGCACCAGATGCGAACGCTTGTCCAGGACGGCGCGATAGGGCAGCCGATCCACGGAGAAACCGGCTTCTTCCGCATCGGTGACTGGGGCGAGCGCGGAATGCATGTCGAGGACCCGAACGCTGTGCCCGGAAAGGACCTGGACTGGGAGGCGTTCCTGGGTGACGCACCCAAACGCGAGTTCAGCGTTGACAGGTTCTTCCGCTGGCGACTGTTCGAGGACTATGCAAGCGGCCCGGTCATGGATCTATACCCCCACAGCCTGACCCAGGTCGTGGACATCCTGGGCGTGGGCTTTCCGGACAAGGTCGCTGCGCTCGGGGGCATCCACCGCTACTTTTACGAGCTTCGCGAAGTGCCCGACTCGTTCAGCCTGCTTGCAACCTATCCTGAAAACGTGACGATTTCCGTGTTAGGAACCCAGGGCAACGACTTTCAGGCCACCCAGCACCGCGGGTCCGGGCAGCGCCAACCCATCATACGCGGGTGGGACGGCACGCTTTCCATCAGGGACAACAAGGAGATCGAGTTCACCCCGATCAAGATCAAGGGTGCGAAACCGGCAGCAACACATCCGATCGATCACGGCGAGAACCTTATCAGCTACTGGAAGCACTTCTTCGACTGCGTGCGCTCGCGCGAAAGAAAAACATGGAGCCCCATGGATCTCGCCTTCCGCACACAGACAGTGCTGCACATGGCCATGCTCTCGTTCAAAAACGAAAAGATCGCCAGGTTCGACCAGAAGAGACAGGCGATCGTTTTTTAACAAAAAAAGGGACAGACACATCATTTCCGCTGCAGGAAAACAAAAAAGGAAACGGATGACCGGGGAAACCGGTTATCCATCGCCTCCATGGCTATGAGATGAAACAGAACAAGAAATTGCTTTTCAGTTCGATATCAATGTTGCTGCTGATCTGCATCACCGCCCTCGTTTACCTGCCGTCTGTTGACGGAGAGTTCGTGTTCGATGACGAGGTCTTGATACGGAACAACCCGGACATCCAGAATCCGTATTTTCTAAAGGAGTTCCTGTTTTCGCCGTTCGGCGTTATGTCCGGCGCTGTCGGCCAAGCTTCGGATCCGTCCGGAACCATGCCGTTCTACCGTCCCCTCTCCATGCTCTTCTTCTGGCTCGATTACAACCTCTGGGGATTAGATCCATTCGGATATCACATCACTAATATCGTTCTGCACCTGATCAACGTGGCTGTTCTCTTTTTGATTCTCACAAAGCTCGGGCTCGATCATGCGGGCGCTTTCTTCGGAGCGCTGCTTTTTTCCGTGTTTCCGCCGCACTTCGAAAACATCTCCTGGATATCCGGCAGAACGGACGTCATATCGTTTCTGTTCGCGTCCGTTTCCGCGCTCTACTTCATACAGTTCATAAAGCAAAGAAGCTATTCGTTCGTTGCGCTTTCCGCGGTCTTTTACCTTCTTTCACTGCTGTCGAAGGAGAGCAACATTCTGCTCATCCTTGTCGCTGCCCTCGTTCTTTTGAAGAAAACGCGCTCTCTTGCGGCTTTTGCCGGATCGATCCTCCCGTTCGCGGCCTGCCTGGCAGCATGGTACATGCTGAGGTACAACGCGCTTGGATCCGCTTCTGTAGAGACATCGGGCAGGAGCGTTCTCGACTTTTTTTCGATCCTCGGTTTCTACTGCATCAGGACGGTTTTCCCCTTTTGCCTGAGTGTCACTATCAACTCCGCGCAGGTTTTTGACAATCCATGGTATCTCGCGGCTGGAATAGCGATAAGCAGCTTGTTCCTGTTTTCAGCGGTTTACCTTCTAAAGAAACGCTTTTCCGCGTCAGGCGCGCCGTTCCTCGTGTTCTCGTTCTGTGCGGCGCTGGCCCCCTCGATGATGGTTGTTTTCTCCGCGTCCGCCCTGTCGTATGTGGCTTGGCGGTTCGTTTACATGGCATCAGCCTTTTTTACATCGTACCTGGTGTATCTTCTATTCAACAAAACAAGGATCAGGACGGTGTCGATACTTTTCTCCCTGTTGATAGCGTTTGCCTATTCCTGTGAAATCTGGGGCAAGAACGGCCTGTACGGCAGGCCAAGCTCCGAGTTCTGGCTTAACATCGATGACGTAAAAAGCGAGAGCATTCTTGTTCAATACAACGTGGGTATGGCACTTCTCAAAAAAGATGAAAACAAAGGCCTGGAGATACTGAACTCCATACTCTCCAAAGAAGATCACCCGCTTTACGAATACTCGAAAAGACTGGTCCTCGAATCGCTGGGAACTCTTTACACCGAAAAAAAGAACTTCAACAAAGCCGGCAACTATTTCGACCTTCTCATGAGCTCCGGAGATCAGCACACTCAAAGCACCTATTTCCAATACGCAAACTACCTCGGGCTGTCCGGAAACCGGGAACAGGGCGATGGGATCGTCTCCCAAATGCTCGCCAGGTTCCCGAACAACCATCTTGTTCTTTTGAATTCAGCCAAGTATTACCTGGCTGTAAAAGAGCACAAGAAAGCGAAAGAGCTGCTCGAACAGGACTACAAGCTGTTTCCCAACAGCAAGACCGCCGAGATGCTGTCGGCGATAGATTAGTATTGATTATTGATTTCCAAATTAAGGAGTAAACCATGGCCCCAAAAAGAATCACAAGGCGCACTCTGTGCAAGGCTGCAGTCGCGGGCGTCGTTGCCGCGCCGGTCTGCACGGGGCAGGAAGGACGCACACAGGAGGAGCGAATGACGATCGGAAAAACCGAACGCACCCAGTTCGCCATCAACGCCGAGATGTGGTGGGGAAGGCTGCCGTTTGTGAAGCGGATCGAGGAGGCGGCAAAGCTCGGCTTTCCAGCGGTGGAGTTCTGGCCATGGAGAAACAAGGACCTGGACTCCATAAAGCGCGTCACGAGCGAGCTGGGAATAAAGGTCGCCCAGTTCACCGCGTGGGGGTTCGTGCCCGGCATGAACAACCCGAAGAACCACGACAAGGTGGTTTCCGAAATCGAGGCGAGCTGCAAGACCGCCAACTTCCTGAACTGCACGCACATGACCGTGGTCGGCGGAAACGACCAGCCCGGCATGACACAGGGAGAGATGCACGAGCACATCATCACAGCGCTGAAGAGGGCGGCACCCATCGCTGAAAAGCACAAGGTGTGCCTGATCCTGGAACCGATGAACATCCGTGTGGACCACAAGGGCCACTGCCTGTACGGAAGCCCGGAAGCGGTGCGCATCTGCCGCGAGGTGAACTCGCCGTACGTGAAGCTAAACTGGGACCTCTATCACATGCAGATCTCGGAGGGCGATCTTTGCGGGCGCCTGAGGGATGGGTTCGACCAGGTGGGCTATCTGCAGCTCGCGGACCACCCTGGCAGGTTCGAACCGGGCACGGGCGAGATCAACTACTCGCGGGTATTGAAAGAGGCATGGGATCTCGGCTACCGCGGTTTCGTTGGTGCTGAGTGCCGCGTGAAGGAGGACGAACTGACAGCTGCGAAGAGGCTGGCGGCGACCGGCAGGTGGTGATGAGTGGAGGCTGGATGGCCGGGTTCCGCCCAGACCGGAAAAGAACGGCATGTAAGCCATCCCTCCAAAATCTGTATGACATGATTCAAAGGAGCGTTACCCATGCACACCCGCCGAAAATTCATCAGAAGCTCCATTGCAGCCGGATCATGCCTTGCGCTCAGCCCGTCGTGCGGCCTGCTCAAACACGACTCAAAGCGAGGCAGACCCCCGAACCTGCTATTCGTGTTCCCGGACCAGATGCGCGGCCAGGCCATGGGTTTTTTAGGCGAGGAGCCTGTCATCACCCCGAACCTCGACCGGTTCGCAAGCAGGAGCGTGGTATTCACACACGCGGTGAGCAACTACCCGGTGTGCAGCCCGTACAGGGGAATGCTCATGACAGGAAAGTACCCGCAATCGTCCGGCGTGCTTGCCAACTGCAACTCGGACGGAACGCAGCACGGGTACGAACTCGGTGAACGGGACCGGTGCTGGTCGGACGTTCTGAAGGACAGGGGCTACAGCCTCGGGTACATCGGCAAGTGGCACCTGGATTCGCCGCACAAACCGTACGTGAACACCGGCAACAACAGCGACAAGTTCGCGTGGAACGAGTGGTGTCCGCCGAACCGCCGCCACGGATTCGATTACTGGCACGCTTACGGCACCTATGACAACCACTTTGAGCCGCAGTACTGGACATCGAATTCGGCCAGGAACGAGCGGGTCGTGGTAAAGCAGTGGTCGCCAGAGCACGAGGCTGACACGGCGATCAGCTACATACGGAACGAGGAAGGAAAGTACCGCGACCCGAAAAAACCGTTCGCCCTGGTAGTTGCAAACAACCCTCCACACATGCCGTACCGCATGGTCCCTGAAAAGTACCTTGCGATCTACGGCGACAAAACAGCGGAGGAGCTGATCACCCGGGACAATATCAACCTGGAGGAAAACACGAAGGGAGCAAAGCTCGCTCGCAAGCAGATCGCAAACTACTTCGCCATGATAACCGGTGTGGATGACCAGTTCGGCCGCATCCTGCGCGCGCTCAAGGATCAAGGGCTCGAAAAGGACACGATAGTGGTATTCACCTCGGACCACGGGAACTGCCTCGGGTGCCACGACCAGGTCTCCAAGAACGTTCACTACGAGGAGTCGATGCGCGTTCCGTTCATGATCCGCTGGCCTGGAAAGATCGCTTCGCGCCAAGACGATCTTCTGCTGTCTACCCCGGACATCTACCCAACGCTGCTTGACCTCATGGGCTTCAAAGGCGACATCCCGGCCGACGTGGAGGGCTCAAGCCGCGCTTCGATCCTGCTCACGGGAAGCGGAGAGCGGCCCGCATCGCAGCTCTACATGTGGGTTCCCTACGGCAAGCCCGCGTGGGGCAGGCGCGGGGTCCGCAACCATCGCTGGACCATGATGATCAGCAAGGAAGAAGGGTCCGGGCCCGAGTACGTTCTCCACGACAATGTGAACGATCCGTTCCAGCTTGAAAACGTTGCCGAAGAAAACCCCGATGTGACCAGCCGGCTCGAGAGGGAGCTCGCCCACCTGCTGAAAAAGACGAACGACCCGTGGCTTGATTCATGAAAGAGAACAGGGCATATCAGTGCCAGCCCGCTTATTTCATACTCTTCGTAGCGAGGTGCCGTAAACTGTGTTGTGGCAAGTCGCATGTCAGGAGACGACCGCAGGCCTGTTCCTACAGGTTGAGGATCGTCTCCTGGTATGAAACGCAGCCACAGCTCAGTTTACGGTGCCGCAGCAGAAGAGGATGAAATATGCGGGCCGGCCCCTTGAACAAAAGGATGCGGCGCCATGACAGAGACCAAACCCGGCTTTCTTGCCCAGGTAAAGAGCTATCCCGAAACGTTCTGGGTGGC
>CAZIUL010000077.1:0-18903 GCA_964542475.1 uncultured Phycisphaerales bacterium
GCTCCGTCAGCGCCGTAAGAGAAGAGGCGGCAACAGAGTGCCGCCCTCCAGAAGATACGGAATGCGCCGATTGAACAATGGAATCCGCGAGATTACGAGAATCATTCTTTTGCGGGCTTTGAAACAGAGATCAGGTTGCTGATGAACGACTCAGGCGGTTCATAGCCGTGCTCGCGGCTCAAGCGGACGTACTCCCATGCCTTGTCGTAGTTTTTCAAGGCGCAGTGGATCATTGCGAGGTTGACATATGCCACGGCAAAGCCGGGCTTGATGCGGACCGAACGGTTCAGGTGTTTCAGCCCTTCCCGCGGCTGACCGCTCAAGACGAGCGCCATTCCGAGATCGTGCTCAGCCAGGTAGTTGTCCCCGGTGACATCGATTGCGTGGCGGAAAAGGGTGGCGCTGTCCTTCCAGTGTTTCACCTGGCCGCGCGCGACAAGGGTCAGGGCAAGAAGCAGCAGGCCGACGGCAATGATCAGCGCATCTCTCGGCACGCGTATCTTTCCGGGCACACCCCATGCGGCCATGACGAACAGCCCGATAAGCGGTATGTAGGTGTAGCGGTCCGCCATTGCCTGGTTTCCCACCTGAACGAGGCCGATGACCGGCACCAGCGTTCCCAGGAAAAAGAACCACCCGAAGGGAAGGAATGGGCAGCTCCGTCTGAAGCGGATCACCAGAAAGGTAGCAGCACCCATGATCACGGCAGCGCCCGCCGCGTGAACAACGGGAAGCGACCCTTCCGGATGCGGGTAGAGGGCGGACAGGTCATTCGGCCAAAGCGTGTTCATCATGTACTTCACGTAGGCTGCGGCAGCGTTCGAAATCCGCTCTACGAGGGGGAAGTCCTGCATTGCGCCGCCCTGCTTTTGAACGATCACCGTGACCAGGCAGGAGGCAGCGGAGATCGCGATCAACGGCAGTTTTTCCAGCACGAGTTTTTTGGGCCCGCTTCTTTGGAGCGGCCAGTAGTCGAGCAGCAGCAAAACAAAAGGGAGCGTGACAAGCATCGGCTTGGAGAGCAGGCCCGCAAGGAAAAGGATCACAACGCACAGGTAGCGCCACATGCCCGGCGCGCGCGCGTATCGCAGGTACGCCCCGAAGCACAGCATCATGAAGAAGGTACAGAGAAGGTCTTTTCTCTCGGCAACCCATGCCACCGATTCCACGTGAAGCGGATGCACGGCAAAGAGCGCGGCCACTATTGCGCTTCGCAGAACATGCCCTGTCATGCGGCAGAACAAAAAGAATAGCAACACGGCGTTCAAGGCGTGCAGGACGAGGTTGGTAGCGTGGTGCCCCGCGGGGTTGGTGCCGTACAGCTCCACATCCATCTGGTGGGAGATCCAGGTAAACGGATGCCAGTTGGCAGCATGGGAACAGGTAAAGGCCCACCCAATGTTTTTCAGGCTCAGCCCCTCTGATACATTGGGGTTGTCCGTCACATAGTCGTCGTCGTCATGGTACAAAAGAAAATCGTGCGACAGCGTTTCCCGGTACACGAACGCGACGGCTAGAACGAGTAGAAGGCAGACCAACAGGTGTTGTTGTTTTGAGCCAAGCAACGGTTTTCCTTCAAAGGGATGGTTTGCTTTTACGCTCCCTGATCCTTTGATAAAGAAAGAGAACCACGGATGGACACAGATTAACACGGATAATTTTTTTTCGGTTTCTTCTTTCGAATCCGATCCCCGGTTGCAAAGCCTGCGAACTGCAATGTCATTTGCAACTACCAAGAGGTCGAAAAATCTTTCGCCCTCTTGGTTTTTCATTTCGGTAACAGGCCTATAATCCGTGTTTATCCGTGGTTCTCTTCTTCTTTCTTTCGGTGATGAGGAGTGACAATTATTCTTATCACCGTTCCCCTTTACCCCTTGAACACCCATCTCGCGAGTTCGCGTATCTTCGGCGCCTTGCCTTGCATGAGGATACCGACACGGAAGATTCTTCCCCCGGCCCAGACGCAAAACAGGGTGAAAACCGCGACTCCTGCCATGCCCACCCAGGGCTGCCAGGCCGGGATGGTGGAGGGCGTGGCCTGGCGGAGCAGCATTGTCATGGGCGTGAACGGCGGGATCAGCGACAGTCCCGTGGCAAGAGAGCCCAAAGGCTCCTTGATCACCGGCATGAGCACGAACATTGGAATGATCATGGGAATCATCACAAAGGGCATGATGGACTGAATCTCTTTCTGGTCGTTGCATGCTGATCCCACCGCGGCCAGGAGCGAGCCGAACATGAAGATGGCAGCGATCATGTAGAAGAAAAACCAGGGGAGAAGGTTGAAGGGAATGATCTCCTTCAGCTCCAGGTAGTCCGCCGCAAAGTAACCGATTATGACGTAGATGGAAATCCCTGTCAGCGATACAGCCACACCGCCCAGGAGCTTGCCCAGCATCAGGTTGAACGGGCTGATCGACCCGAGCAGCACCTCGGAGATGCGCTGCGCCTTTTCCTCCTGCACAGTGCCCACCATTGGCATGGCCCCGATCATCATCATCATAAAAAGCAGCATGGTCATTATCAGTGGAATGAAAATCGCTTGAGCCTTGTCCGATTGCTTGGCATCCTGCACCTCGCCGCTTTTTGCATCTCTTGAAACAAGGCCGAGACCGGTAACGTATATCCACCTGATGACATCGTTGCTCACATCTTTCTCGAGGCCGGCTTCCATCCCGCGGTACAGGCGAAGATACGTGTTTATCACGCTCTGCATCCAGTCAAGCTCATCGCTCAATGCCGAGTTATCTGAATAGTAGTTGATGAAAACCTCCTCGGGCTCGGCCCTCGGAAAGACCACGGACCGTCCGATTTCCACAAAGGCAAACAGCTCTCTTGCCCGGACCCGGTTCGAAAGCGCAAGCCGCTGCACAAGGGGTTCCTCTTCATCCGGCAGCTCGGCCTCGATGATATAGGCCGGCTTGGTCTTCTTCCCGGTCTCCTCGTCAATGATGTAGGACTCGTTGCGCTCTTTCGCCTTCATCTGAACATGAGAGGCCACATCCGCGCCTGACCGGTCGATGATAACGATCCTCTTGTCATCGAGGTCGACCTGGTCCTTGAAGACGGCAAAGGCGATGAGGCTCCCGCACATGAAGATAGGCGCAACTATGAGACCGATAACAAAACCTTTGGTGCGGACCGACGCGTTGTAGTCCCTCGAAGCTATCTTGAACATCTTATTCATGGCTCACCTCCTCCGCCTCGGGACCGGCAATGCGAACGAATATGTCGTGCAGGGACGGTTTCGTCACATCGAACTGATGAACCCGCGCCTTTGCCATGATCGTGGCAAGGATCTCCTGGGGATCGCTTTCCCCGTTCATTCGAATCTCCTGCATCCGGCCGAAGTTCCTGATCTGCTTCACGCCCGGGATACTGCGCATCCATTCCTCGTCGCAGTCGACCCGCACCCGAATGGTGTCGTCACCGTACTTGTCCTGGATCGACTCAAGCGTTCCGTCGAGCACCTTCTTTCCCTTGAAGATCATGAAGATGAAATCGCACATCTTCTCAGCGGTGTTCATGTCATGGGTGGAAAAGACCACGGTTGCGCCGTTCCTCTGCAGCGCCAGCACAGCCTCCTTGATGGCGTCCATGTTCACCGGATCAAGCCCGGTGAACGGCTCGTCCAGGATCAAAAGCTCGGGCCTCGACACGACCGCGGCGATGAACTGCACCTTCTGGCTCATGCCCTTGCTGAGCGCATCAACCTTCTTGTTCGCCCAGTCCGCGAGATCGAAACGCTCGAGCCAGCGATCCACTTCGAGGTTTATGTCCCGCCCGTTCTTCATTCCCCCGTAAAACCTCAAGAGCTGCCTGATCTTCATCTTCTTGTACAGGCCCCTCTCCTCCGGAAGGTACCCGATGTTGTCCGTGGCAGCCGCGGTGTGCTCCTTACCGAAGACCCGTATTGAGCCCGAATCAGGGTAGATGATGTTCATGATCATGCGAAGCGTTGTGGTCTTGCCGGAACCGTTGGGCCCGATAAAGCCGTACACGCAGCCCTTGGGAACGCTCAGGCTGAGATCGTCCACAGCCCTGTGACTGCCAAAGGTCTTGTTGACACTTTCAATTTCCACTGTGTTCACGAGGGATCAGCTCCTTCCACTCGGCTTGACTTGAAAAGCCGCCCCGGCCCTTTTCGATCCGAAAAGAGCCGGAGCGGTATAAAACCATTTTCAATGTGAAATGAAACCGTTTAACGCTCCTACATGTCCTTTGTCGCACGCTCCTGCGGCGAGAAATAATGGGTAACAGCGCGCGTACGCCAGGCCGTTCCATCGAACGTCGTGCATCGAGCTGTTGACTTGTAGAAATCGATCTTGCTCACCACAGGCACCAGCTTGCCGAGTATGCCCGCGATCTTCGTAAGCAGCGGCCTGACCTTGGGCTCGGGAATGAAGGAACCCATCATGGTGGTTACCATGGAAGCGATTCCGATGCCTGCCGCCATTTCCTCGCCCAACTTGCGCTGATCCGTGAGTGATACATTGCAAAAAGGGCCTTCGGGCAGCACCGCTTCGCTCATGGCAAGGCTGTTCTCCCGGATATTCGAATGTTCGCCTCTTGCAGTGGCAAGACAAAGCGCTATGGCATCTGCCGATTCGCTGAAAATGAGGTGTCCGTCGGCCACGCCCCATACAATTGGCTGAGGCGACATGGAGAAGTAGAGGTTCTGAAAACCTTCGAGCTCCTCGTGCGTGGCCGGAGATGAGCGTACACCCAGCATGGCAAGGCCGGCAAACTCAGGCTTTTGTCTCACGATCTCGGTGAGCTTGGTGGACAAGAACTCGATGCCTGCAGCGATCTTCTCGCGGGCCGTCTCTTCGTCGGTGACCTTGAACATCATCACCGATCCGCCGCCATCTTCCAGCGTAACGCTTACGGAGTCGCCGTCGATCCAGTTGATCACATCCTCGCGAATATCAAGCCCGATCTGCTTCTGGATACTGTTCCACTTGGCGAGTATCTCTTCGCCCTTGCCGCCCGCAAGAAGCACTGTGCCCTCGATAAAGCTGTACAGCTCCTCCAGGTCAATGCCGCCGGAGACCGAAAACGACTTGGTTTCCTTGGGCAGGTACTTGTCAAAGCCCGTCATCTGCCTGCGCTTCCCGAACAGCTTGTAGATCGGCAGCTTGTCGGCGTCAGGAACCAGCACGGCGATCGATTCCGTTGTGGTTGTGTACCCGGTTGTGGTTTCAACTTCAGCGGTGTAGTCGAGAACTCCTGCGGCATCCGCCAAGCGGTTGATTATCCGCTTTACCAACGCTATTTCGCCGATTGATTCTCGTGCAGCAGTCTTTATCGCCATATCTTGGGCCTTGGCAAGCGCGGCTTTGAAGTGATCGTGATGGCGAACGCTGTCCCAGTCCGGGTCTTTTGACATGTGCTTGGGACAGTAGAACCCCCCGTCCACCGCCTGTTCCAGGAAATCGAGGCCTTCGCTTTCGTGCCCGAGCAGCGTGTGCAGGCATCCCATGATGTAGAGCACCTGTGAGTCGTCAGGCGCGATAGCGAACGCCTGTTTGGCGAGTCTCATCGCCTGCTCGTAGTCGTTTACCTCGTACGCCTGCTTGATCTGCATGCGCAGTCTTAATACATCTCCCTCGGTGGCACAGTTTACAGCAACGTCCTTTGCGCTGTGCTCGAGCGCCAGCTCGTATGCCCTTTCCAGGGCTGCCTTGTACTCCGGCTCGTTGTGAAGGTCGGCAAGGTCTGAATCGCCGGCGATCTTCCTGGGCGCATAGAATCCGCCCTCAACAGCCTTTTGAAGCCAATCGAGCGCCTCGTCCCTGTTGCCGGTGCACGCGTTGAAGCAGGCCAGGTTGTACAGGATAATGGAGTTTTCAGGATCGATTCCATGAGCTTTTCTGGTCAGGCTCAGCGCCTTTTCGATGTTACCTTTTCTGTAAGCGGACATGGCCTCGGCGTTGGTTCCGTTGATTTCAGCTTTCATGCCCGAATTCTCGTAACGATCAGGCGGGCCCATTTTCGTGTTGAAAATCTTTTTCAAGCCGGCGGTTATCGGGTTTAGCAAGGCCTGCATGTCAAAGAAAACCATGCTGTTTTCAGGTGTCGGGAGCTTTGCAAACACAGCTTGATAGCGTGGATCATCCGCCAGGGAGCCTTTACGGCTGCTCCCGTCCAGGAGAGCAAGAACATCGTTGAAGACGTGTTTTCGTATGCCTATGATTATTATGTCGTCACGCAGCGCAACAGAGACCGACATCTCCGGGGCTTCGCGAACCTGCATTCCCAGTCCAAGCCTTGTCACCTTCGCGCCGTTTTGTGTCGTTGCGTCCAAGGCCAGCACATTCATCCCGGCTGCGTTGTTGACCTCGTCAGCCAGGGTTTGGAGGATAGCTGCAAGCCCTTTATAGTTTTTCAAGGCACCCTCGCCGCTTCCGCGAAAGAGCAGGGCCATGCTGGGCATGAATATGGGCGGTTTGTCCTCGGGTATCATTTCCGGAGGAAGGAAGCGCTCCGTAAACACCGTTTCTTTACATCCAAGCTGCAGCCAGTCAACGCCCTCGACGAGCTGAAACGCCTTTTCCCTGAGCCGCTCCATCTCCGCTGTCAGGTCTGCGTCGCCCATTCCAATCAGGGAAGTGATCATATCGATCACATCCTGGCCGATACCGCTTTGCGACAGCGCCTCCATGACCTCTTCCCAGTATTGATCAATGAACTTCCGCTCGGGATCGGACCGCTCAGATATGCACAAAAAGACGTCGTTCGGTACTGCGCGGTGAAGGGTAAATCCGTTGTCATCCGGAGATGCCGGTGTTACCAGCGCTGATGAAACCAGGGCCACTGCCAGCACGCCAATTACAACCAATCCGATCTTCTTCATGATTCCAGCTCCTTAAATTACAAAAAAACTTCAATCTCCAGACCGATCCGGGGGGGCCGGCCTGGTTTACTCACTATCCGCTGCATGCTGATCAAGTGTTAAGAACAGATGACGGGTAGATCAATGTACTATGCGACGTGAGGGGTTGGCTTGCCTCAGGGATTTTGGAGAAAGGATTTTCGCCCCCACATTTTCCCCTTCTTCAATCCGTGTTCATCCGTGGTTTCTCTTCTTCTTTCTCCAACTGCTTGCGCCACTCGGAGGCCTTTTCAGGCTTGCCCCAGGACTCGTATAGCCGGATGATCCGTTGAACTGCCTGGTTTATGCGGTCCGAAGCGACCAGGTGGTTTCTTTTCAATGCTGCGCACGAATCGAGCAGAAGAGCTTCGGCTTCCACAAATCCGCCTCCTTCGGCAATGGCGCTGCCGAGCCGGCTTTTGGTGTCCGCGATCAACCAGTGTCCTTCGGGCAGCGTTTTCCGCCTCAGGGCCAGGCAGGCGCGCAACACTTCGGAGGCCTCGTCGAACCGGCCCTGCTCCATCAGAGCCTCGCTCTGCGTATCGAACGATTTGTCATCAATAAAAGCACCGGGAACCACCAAACCACCCAGGTTCGTTGTCAGCCTCTCCCAAGAAAAGCTGAACGCTCCGGCAATATCACCGCTTTCCAGAAGGTAGTTGCTGAGCCTGGTTTCCAGCTTCTCGCGGTCGTACATCCCACCTGCTTGCGCCAGGGCGACTGCCCGGCGCTGTGTTTCAACAGCCTGGTCAATGTTACCGGTCATCTGATATGCCTGCGCCAGCGTGTCCAGGATGGCGACATCTCCGCCTCCGTCCTGCTCGGCAGCCCTCTTTACCATTGGCAGCGCAGCAACCGGGTCCCGCAGGTCGTCCACATCGCAGTTCATCAGCTCCCACGCATACGCATGAAGCGCAAGCGGGCCCGCATCAGGCTGCTGTGCCGCGCGCCGCAAAAGAGAGATGCGTTCTGCAATAAGCGGCCGGATCGCAGCGGTTTCTTCGCGGGCATGCAATACACGCAGGAGGTTGTTCATTGGAATGAGCGTTCGCGGGTGATCGGGCCCGAGGATCTTGCGGTCCAGTTCATACGTTTTACGAAAAAGGGTTTCAGCCCCTTCGAGGTTGCCCTGGTCTTCGAGCAACATTCCCAGGTTATTCATCGACACTGATGTGCCGGGGTGGTTCTCGCCATGAACGCGACGGCTGAGGTCGAGCGCCCGGTGAAGGATCGGCTCGGCCTCGGCGACCTTGCCCTGGGCTCGGCAGACTGCGCCAAGGTGGCCCAAAGAGGAGACGGCATCAGGGTGCTCCTCGCCTAGAGCGCTCTGCTGGATTTTCAGGATCTGGCGGTGAATCGTTTCCGCTTCCTCGAATCTGTCCGGCCCCCACAACGCAAGGGCGAGCTCGTTCATCGTGGCCAGCGTATCCTCGTGCTCCTTGCCAAGCACGCGGCCCTGCGTTTCCGCTGTATCGCGGAGAAGCGCCTCCGCTTCCGTAAACCCGCCCTTGAGCCGCAGTATCCCGGCAAGCGCTCTGTTCGCGCGAAGCGTGTCAGGGTGTTCGTCGCCGAGCAGACGGCTTCGTATGGCAGTGGCCTCGCGCACATGCACTTGTGCATTGTCGTAGAGCCCAAGCGCCTGGTAGGTCTCCCCTAGCGTTATGCGCACCGCGGCCTCAACATCCTCCAGCTCTAAAAACGCCCCTTCACCGATCTTCTTCACCGCCTCATCAAGCAGGTAGCGAACACTCACCTCGCGTCCCTGCGCTTTGCTCGGATCAACCGACCTCAGCATCTCTTCCAGGAACCGGCTCATCGATTCGGACTTGGCGCGGGCTCTCTCGGCCGCGTTGCGCTCATCCTCCAGCACGATCCGGGCCTTGTTGGCCTGGACAAGCCCCACCGTGGCCAGCGAAAGTCCGGCCAGCAAAGCAACGCCAACTATCGATCCTGCCAGAACCCCCACCCGGTTCCGCCTGACGAACTTGCCGAGCTTGTATACCATGCTTGGGGGGCCGGCCACAACCGGCACGTGCTTGAGGTGCCGCTCGATGTCGTCAGCCAGATCCTTGGCCGTGGCATAGCGGCGGGTGCGGTCCTTTTCCATCGCCTTCATTGCGATCCAGTCGAGATCACCGCGTATCAGCCGCGAGAGTGCCGCGGGTTCGCTTTGGCGCTGCTTTGCGCATGTCACTCCGTCTTCCGTCGCACACCTCAAGTGCAGCCGTGTCGACGGCTTGGGCGGCTCCTTATCTCGTATGATCCGTCGGATCTCATCGTACGAAGCTTCCCGCAGCATCTTCGCCTCGAACGGGGTCGTGCCGGTGAGCAGCTCGTACAAAAGCACGCCGAGGGAGTAGATGTCGGTCCGCGTATCCATGTCCAGGCCGCTGACATCCGCTTGATCAGGGCTCATGTACTCCGGCGTTCCTATGAACTGGCGGAACTCGGTAAAAAGCGTCTTCTCCGTCAGGCGCTGACTCGTGGCCTTGGCTATACCGAAATCGATAACCTTGGGCACCGGCTTGTTCTCGTCCAGCATTACCAGCACATTGTTCGGTTTTAGGTCCCGGTGGATGATCCCTTTCTGGTGCGCGTGCTGCACAGCGTGGCAGACCTGAAGAACCAGTTCCAGGCGTTGGCGGGTGGAAAGCTTTTTTTCGTCGCAGTAATCGGTGATCGTGATGCCCTTGATGAGCTCCATCACGAAGTACGGCCTGCCTGTTTCCGTGGTGCCCGCGTCGAGCACCTTGGCGATGTTTGGATGGTCCATCAGGGCCAGGGCCTGCTGTTCCACTTCGAAGCGGGCGATGACCTGCTTCGTATCCATACCGAGCTTGATGATCTTCAGCGCGACCTTGCGGCGCACCGGCTCCTCCTGCTCCGCCATGTAGACGGTGCCGAATCCGCCCTCCCCGATCTTCTGCAGGATCTTGTATCGGCCTATCTTCGTACCGGCAGCCTCTTTTTCCGGTTTATCCGTTATATCCGTCTGGAATTCGAGCATCGCATCCGGGTCAACCGGAGGTGTGTTGAGGAAAGATCCGGCCCGGTCGTGCGCCTTCAACAGCTCGGTAACTCGAGCCCTGAGGCCGGCGTCATCGCCGCAGGCAAGGTCAAGAAACGCGCTCAGCTCCGCATCCGATTCTTTCTCCAGGGCGGCGCTGAACAGACGTTCCAGTTTTTTGTGCTCCGGGGTGGCCAAGGTTACGTTCCTGAACACTCTTCTTGTCTTGTCTATTCTCTACTCTATACTAATGCGCCGTGTGAACCGCAAGCGCATCAAAGAAGCTCGGAATTCTACTCCTGACCGCTGCCATCGTTCATCTCGTTATAAAGCCAGGTGCGTGCAAAAGTCCAGTACCGGTCCGCCGTGGAGCGGGAAATCCCAAGCACCTGAGCCGCCTGTTCGACTGTCAGTCCGGCGAAATAACGAAGATTCACAAGATCAGCCTTGACCTTGTCCTCGCACGCAAGCTTTTCGAGCGCATCGTTGAGTGCGACCATATCGGTTGGATCGGAAACGGTGATTGCATCCGCTTCATCGACCTGGCGCCTCCGGCGCCCGCCGCCGTGCTTCAACCGGGCCTTGCGCCGCGCGGATTCCACCAGGATGCGGCGCATGGCCTCGGCAGCAGCTCCGAAAAAATGCGAGCTGTTCTCCCACTGGCCGGCCTTGCCGCCCAGGAGGCGCAGGTACGCCTCGTGCACGAGTGCCGTACCCTGCAGCGTATGCCCAGGCCGCTCGCCGGAAAGCTTCCTGGCAGCCAACCGCCTCAGTTCGTTGTAGACAGCAGACAAAAGCCTGTCCGCGGCGCGGTCATCGCCCTCATTCACTTCGGCGAGGATACGCGTGATGTCGTTCATCGGTGCTCCACGGATGTCGGCTAACCCCGGCATTCGTCCAATCGCGGAAAGTGTACCACCAAAAACGACTGCCTGCAAGAGAGGCCCATCCGTTCCGCTTTCCCGCTTCCGGATCCGGATCCAACCGCCGGATCGAGTAAACTGCAAAAAAGACGCGGCCTTCTCATGAAAGGCCGCGTCCTCTTTAAGAGTTACGATCACATTATTGGCTCGGCCGTTTTTCAACAACTCCCGTTGACCTATGGAACGATCTCTACGTACCCTCCATTGGAAGCGTAGTTGATGGGACTGTCGAGCACATATGCGAAGTTCACAATGACTCCAACAGCCTGTGGAACCGGGCCGAGCGTGTCGAATGTGGCTTTAGCCTGGCCGGTGTTACCCAGCGTGCCCATGAAATTGTCGAACGTCGGCGTGTTTATCAGGCTCAAAACCACGGTCGAAAAGAAATCCCAGTTGAGCGGCAGATGAGCCCCTCCGGGAAAGTCCATGCCGGGCTCCGTTCCGGTGACCGATCCGGCGATCATGTAAGTCCTGCCTGCGTTGGCCAGGCCGGCATCGAGGTATATCCCTATGGATCCGCCTGTGGAACCGCTGATCTTGTTGTCGGTGAACGACATAGGGCCAATGGCCTGGAAGTAGTATATGTATCCGGTGGGGGGTTTGGGAGGCTGGTAGCTGCCGCTGATGATGTCGACCACACCGTCGTTATCCCAATCCACGCAGTCCGGCCGTGAATAGTAGCCCATATCAATGTTCTCTCCCCCGGCTTCCATCGTTTCGAATCCGTTGAACACTGGTGCGGCATCAGTCCCCTTGTTCTTGTAAAAACGGAGGCCTCCGTAGGTTTCTCCTATTACGAGGTCCTTCTTACCGTCCCGGTCAAAGTCAAACACAGTCGGGCTGTTGCGGCTGCCCACATCTATGTTGACTGCGCCGTCCTTGATGTAGCCGTAGCTGATCAGCGACGGGTTGGCCGTGGTCCCAATGTTGATCAGAAGCTCGACCCTTCCGCTGTCCTCGCCGCAGAGAACATCTCTTGCGCCGTCGTTGTTCCAGTCGACCAGGGCAGGTACGGATGTGTAGCCGCAGTCGTAGTTGGCACCGGTCATCAGCTTCAAAAAGGTGTAGCCGCTGAATACCGGGCTGGCATCGGTCCCCGTGTTGAGATAAATGCGAATGGTCCCGTTGCGCTCGCCAGTGACAATGTCCTTCTTGCCGTCAAGATCCCAGTCCACGACTCGTGGACTTGATCCGATGCATCAGCCATAGGAGGTGGTTATGGCTGTACCGCTTGATAGAATCTTGCCTCCCCCGTTGAACACGGGATTCAGATCAGTTCCCTGGTTCAGATAAAGAAAAATGTAGCCGTTGGTAAAGCTGCCGATCACCAGGTCCTTGTTGCCGTCGTTGTTCCAATCAACCGCTGTAGGCACAGTGGTAAGGCCGCATTGCAAGGGGGTTGCACCGTCTTGGATCGTCACTCCTTTCACAAGATCAGGTTGGTCCGCTTGTAGCGCGCCCGCAAAAAACAGGACAAGCGTGCCGGTTGCGATCAGCACAAACGTTCTCATGATGAAACTCCTTTTGAAATAGAATACGGTTTTCGGTTACAGGTTGAATGTATTGAAGTGGTGTTTATTGGAAGGCTTGAATTTGTACCGCTGAGATGTGTGAATCGAATGCAATCCGCGCCGCGCGGACACTGGATATCGCTTCAGAACTTCAGGTTCATGAAAAGCAGCATCTTCCGGCCTTTCTTAACTCTGGTAAAACCGCACGGTTTTGTCGTAATTGTTGTATTATTTTACATTAATCCGTGCAAAAAGACAAGAGGGCGAAAAATTTTTCGCCCCTACAGGTCCCCCGTTTCCATCCGTGTTCATCCGTGATTCCTCCCCTCTTCCTGCCGAATCAAAACCCGGCGGCGCAGCCGTCTATCCGGTCATCAGCCACTCCTTGCAGGAGAAACTTCCACGAGTCAGCGGGCCGTGTGGACAGCAGCCGGATGGATATTGCGTGGCAGTCCCCCTGATAGTCCACCTCCTTCAGGTCATGCCCCCGTTCTTTCAAGAACTCCCTGATGTCCGTCGGCACGGATTTTTCCACGCACACCCTGTCCGGAAACCACTGGTGATGGATCCGCGGGGCACGCACAGCCTCTTTGAGCGACATGCCGAGATCCACCTTGTTGATGATCACCTGGAGCACAGTGTTGATGATCGAGCGCCCCCCCGGGCTCCCAAAGGCGGCAAAAGGCCTGTTGTTTCTGAATAGGATGACCGGGCACATGCTGCTCAGCATCCGTTTCCCGGGCTGGATGATGTTGGGATCCGTTCCGATGGCGCCTTTCTCGTCCGTCCACCCTGGCCGAAGGTTGAAATCGCCCATCTCGTTGTTCAGCAAGACGCCTGTCGAGCCGGCAACCGCCTTGCACCCAAAGGAGCGCTCCAGCGTGTATGTGCAGCTCACAATGTTGCCTTTTCTGTCAACGACACAGAAATGTGTTGTCTGCCCCGTGCCCGCATCTTCGCTGCTGTCCACCTCTTCCTCTTCGTGTATGGTCAGGCCGTTTGGAGCGATGGATCGGCTCGGGGCTGCGGCAGACAGGTTTATGCCGGAGCGAAGCCGGGTGGCATATTCGCTCGAGAAAAGCTCGGCGAGCGGAATCTGGGTAAAATCCGGATCACCGAGTAGCACGGCGCGGTCCTTGTAAGCCACACGCATGGTTTCTGCTAACAGGTGTGCTCTTTCGCCTTCGTCAAGCTCTTCAAGATTAAAACCGGACAGTATGTTAAGCATGAGCCTGAGCACAACCCCGCCGGACGACGGAAGGCCCATTGCAGCCACACGCACATCACCGTACTCCCACTTGAGCGGTTTCACCTCCTTGGCATGGTAGCTGTCAAGATCGCGGAGGTTCATTATGCCACCCCCCAGCCTGACCGCCCTGACCAGCTCCCTGGCCACTTCGCCGGTGTAGAAAGCGTCGCGCCCTCCGAACTGGATCATCCTCAGCGTGTGGCCGAGATCCGGCTGCACGAGCCGATCCCCGGCATTCAACAGTTTTCCCTCCGGCCCGAAATACGCCTTGACCGAGCTGTCAAACCGCCGAAGCCCCTTTTCCGCTTTTCGGAAAGAGCTCCACAAATCGTAGCCCACGTCGAAGCCCTGCTCCGCCAGGCAGCAGGCCGGCTCCATGAGGTCGTACCAATCCAGGCTGCCGTACTTCTCATGCGCGAGATAGGTTCCGGCAACTGTTCCTGGAATGCCGGATGCCAGGAAACCGTAACGAACCCGATCCTTGTCAACAGTGCCGTCAGGCTTCAAGAACATGTCAGCCCTGGAAAGCGCCGGCGCTCGCTCGCGAAAATCGATGGCTGTCAGCTTCGCTTCGTCTTCCATCCAGATAAGCATGAAGCCTCCGCCGCCCAGGTTGCCTGCCTGGGGATGAGTCACAGCGAGCGTATAAGCCGTTGCGACCGCCGCATCCACCGCATTACCACCGTCTTTGAGAACATCGGCGCCCACCTTGGATGCTATGGAATCCACGCATACCACAATCCCTCTTCTCGATTCGATCTCATGCCCGGTCTCCACCACGGCAATGCAGCCCGGGAAAAAACAAACCAGTGCAAGCATCCACGTTTTCATCTCTTCAATACCTTTACTAACCCGCATATTTCATCCTTTTCTGCTGCGGCACCGTAAACTGCGCCGCGACTGCGTTTCATGCCAGGAGACGATCCTCAACCTAAATATATTCCTTCTAACGGTTTCACATCCTCTTGTGTAAACTACTCGCTGTATTATGATCATGGTAGCAAACCAATGAAAAGAACGGTAAAACGAAAATCGATGCTGAGGTTGTTCATCCCACTGGTCGTGATCGCCACAACAGCGCTCATGCTCGTGATCGTGTTCAACGATGAAGATGGGAACGGAAGCGCTCCCAGGGCCGATGTCGTCTTCAACGGCCCGCACATCGTACCTGTCACACCTGATTCGAGCCGATGGAACCCTCTCGACGCCCCGAACTGCGGATTCACGAGCTTTACCGTTGCCGTGCGGCCGCAGCGTGATATCAAGCCCGGAGGCGGTGTTCGAATAATGCAGGGATACGTTTTCAACGGCAGTGTGTGCGTGGGGCCGGACGTGCGGTACGCCTTTCCCGACCCAGTACTCGACAACGAAACGGCTCCCAACTTCCTCAGCATAAAGGCCGAAGGTCATGCTGTTGCCGGGCGGCTCGTGCCTGCCGGGCTTGGAAGGCATTCACCCGAGGCGGTCTTCCCGAACGGCCTTCCCCAGGGCGGGAAGGTCGCTTTCACCTTTGGAGACAGGTCAAAGGGCGCACCGGGCCTGGCCGTTCCCACCTGGCCCATGAAGATCCGGTTCATCGTCTTCATGGACTGCGAGGGCGACAAGAGCTTCGTTCCGGCATCCGGCATACACCCCGCAATCGAGGTCAGCGCATGCGGCGCGGACAGGTTCAAGGTTGTGGGACCTTCGATCACGCACGATGCCCGAATAAGCCTCAGGATCGTGCCGGTCCGCGGCAAAGCCGGCCGCTTCAGCTCCGAGCTGCCCGTGAGGGATTTCTCGGGGAAGGTCAATATCTTCTCCGATGAAGGCTCCAAGGCTCCCCTGGGTGAAGCCGTTTTCGAAAAGGAGGACAGGTTCAAGGATGTATGGATCACACTTCCGGGTCCGGGGATTCACAGGTTGGTTGCGATGTCAGGCAGCGGGAATATCAGCGGCAAAAGCAACCCCGTGCTTTTCATGAATGAAGGAAACGGGCACCTGAAAGCCTCCGAAGGCATCAATGCAAACTCCTCGCCAAGCGTGCAGGCTCTCTTTCCGCAGAAGCGTTCCGTTTTCTGGGGAAGCCTGCAGAACCACACGGCGGTGGGAGGGCACGCAGCCTCGCTGCCCGCGGATGCCTTCAGGTGCGCACGCGGACAGGGGTGCCTCGACTTCTGCGCCATAACCGACCACAGCTCCAACAGCTCTTTCCATTGGGAGGAGCTCAGAGACATTCCGGACCGCTTCGACGAACCGGGCCGCTTCGTTGCTTTTGCGGGTTACGAATGGACATCGTCGCGTTTCGGGCACAGGCACGTTATCCTGAAAGAGGGCGCGGGCTCTTGTGCGTATTCAGAGCTTCCAACAAGCGATGCGTTCGAGGTGTACGCTCCGGATCTAGAAAGCTTCGCCCTTGCCGTGGGCAGGGATCCCAATGTGATAATCATCCCTCATCACACAAGGCGCATCCTGGAAAACAGCAGTACCCTTTTCGATTTCGGGAAACGGCAGGATATGCAAAGGCAGCTCCTTTTCGAGATCTTCTCGTGGCAGGGCGGCTCCGAGGGTTCGGCGGATGACCTTCCCATACACGGGCTCGAAGGGAGGTTCAGCCGCACGCACAAGACCGGGTGCGGTTTCAGGGACGCGCTCGACGCGGGTTACAGGTTCGGTGTAACATCGGACTCGGACGGGCACCTGGGGCTTCCGGGCGTACCGGTCTGCATCAGGAGAAAAAACGGGGTTCGCTACGGGTACCGCGGTATAACGGGGGTGTTCTCCGGCACGCTGGACAGGGAAGGCGTCTTCCGCGCCCTGGAAAAACGCGCGTGCTTCGGCACGACCGGCGAGCGGGTGCTGCTCTCTCTTTGGGTTGAGGACGCGTTCATGGGAGAGGAAACGGCCTCGAATGAAAACACCGTAAAGATCAGGGCGGCCGTTTTCGGGACAGCACCGATCGAGCGCGTCGAAATAGTTGCAAACGGAAAAGAGATCCTCTTCGAACAGCAGCCCGGCGCGCTCGATGTTATCAAATCGTTCAACGCACCAGGCCCGCGACCCGGTGAACTGCGCTCCTTCTATTTGCGCATGGAACAATCAGACGGCCACAAGGCCTGGTCTTCACCGGTGTGGGTCAAGGGGCTTTGAACCCGGGACTGGGTTGCTCCCGCCTGAGAAGGATCCGGTAGGGGCCACGCTCTTTCCCCGGCATGCCCGCCTGAGTGTACGACTGCCTCAGAAAGGCGTGGATGAGGGGAGCGTCTTTTTCCAGGCTCATGCGCCCCACAACTATCGCCTGATCGATGACCACGACCGGGGGCTTCGAACGCTCGAGATCCCTGATGACCTCTCTCTGCAGCCTCTCGCTTCCGAAGTAGTAAAAAGGCTCGAGAAATCCCACAGCCGGAGGCCTGCCCGACAGAAAATTGATCACCGGCTCAAACGGACCGGCGAAGAGTGTGTCCTCGGGAGATGTGTTGGCCTCGATGTAATGGACTATATCTTCGAGCTCGCGGGCTTGTTGAGCACCTACAAAAATCCCGGCGCGGTCGAGTTCGAGCGGCTCAGTGAAATCGAACCGGTTCCTTATCGAGCCCGGGAGCACGCCGCGGGAGAGGGCCAGGTTGTAATAAACAGGCAAGGCGCAAGGGAGCAGGCAGAGCAACGATGCCGCCGTGGTTTTAAGAACGTCCGGAGCTGCGACCTTCGCAAAAAAACGAGATCCGATGAACATGTGCGCAAGCACCACCGCGGACACGAAAACCAGGGGCGCAGCGTGAAGCAGGTGGTTGAAGGTCGGGGTGATGCGCACCTGGTTCAAGACAAGTATACCGAAAACAGGGAGCGACAGGATCTCCAGGGTGCTGTTGACGCAGCTCGATTTCCGTACCCTCTTGAAAACCGCTGCCGCTGCCAGAAGGAGATAAACCGCTGGTGCGGCGCGGAGCATCAATGCCAAGAGAAAACGCTTGAACGCCGGCAGAGAGGCGCTCATGCCCGATCCGATCAGGTCCGGGACAGGCAGGTATTCGGCAAAAGAGCTCACGTTGAGCACGCGGTGCCATTCCGCGGTCAGGATCAGGCCCACATCGGACACCAAAAACAGGTAGATGAGAACGGGCAGGGTAGGAACTGCCGCCCCGCCGACAAAGGCCGAGCACCGCCTTAACACCGTTTTAAACGGCGGGCGCGGGCAATCCCACAAAAGCTCGAGCCCGATCAACGCGAGAAACGAAACGCACCCGAAAACACCGGCGTCCACGCGAAAGAGCGTGCCCACCCCCATCACAATGCCGGCGATAAAGCACATCGTCCCTGTCCGGCGCTTTCGGTAAACGAGGTAAACCAGAACGTTGGAAACTGCAACCGCCTGGAACAGGCCCTTGTGAAGCGCGCCGGGTGCCATGATAACCACAAGCGCCGGAAGCACCGCGGGGACTCTGCTCAAGAAACGGCGGGCTGCCAGGAAAACAAGAACGGGGACTGCCGCCCGGAGCGCAAGCCACAGGTATGCCTGGGTTTTCAGGGAAGCGCCGAAGAGCTCGAAAAGGAGTGCAATAAGGTAGTACCTTCCCGGCCCGTAAGGCGCGAGAAAATCTGTCCCGTAAACTCCGCCCGACCCCGCCTGCCACGCTGCAGTGGCAAAAAGACCGTGGTCAAACGGGTCGAGGCCGTGATCGAAATAGAACCATGTAAAGGCCAGGCCCATGGATCCGACGAGAAAGGCAAGAGCCAGGTCCATTGTTCCTGCCCGAGTGCGGCCCTCCCCGGCACAGCTTGTGAGTGGATGATGCAAATCCGGCTACTCCTCCGATCAGCAGGAACTTGGCGCTCAGCGGATGGAATCGATTATGTTCATCTCTATGAAAAACTGGAGCAAGGATGCGAAAAAGATGAGAAGGGGGATGGACCGATCCTTCAGCTTGAAAAGCCCGACAAGACCCACGATCCCGGTGGCGAACGGGATGATCTTCTCGATGCGGCTCTCCATGGGTAGGTCGAACGCTTCTCTGAACAGCAGAAGATATAGAATCTCCAGACCGATGGACATGACAGCGAATACCTGGACGGTCTTGTTTCCCTCGCTTTGAACACAAAGAAGAAGTGAACAGAGGATAATGGTGATTAACAAAAATGTGAACAGGTCCATGATGCACATTCTCCTAACACATTCCGGGTGCGGCGTACTCAAGCAACATAGTTATACCACGGATGAACACGGATGAACCTTTTATATTGCCTGCTCCCGAAACGAAAAACCAAGAGGGCGATAAATTTTTCGCCCCTACAGGTTTCTCTAACAAGTTCCTGTTAAAAAAAGTGTGAAGACGTCACGAACCGCCGGACTTCAAAAAAAT
>CAZIUL010000078.1:0-18681 GCA_964542475.1 uncultured Phycisphaerales bacterium
GGCAGTCTCTTGCCGCCTCTTTTCTTCCGGCGTCGACAAAGCGACGCCCTCCATTACGGCGCCGACGGAGCGGCGCCCTCCATTGCCGCCTCCCCGTAAATCCCGGTCAGAAGCTCGATGCCGTGATCCAGCGAGTACGCGTCTTCAACGGTTTTGCGCCCCGCCTTTCCCATGCTCTCCCTCAGCTCTTTGGATTCGATGAGACGGGCCAGCGCATCTTTCCATTCTTCCGGGGAGTCCGCTAGAAAACCGTTCTTCCCGTGCTCTATGATGTCCGCGTTCACGCCGGCCGAAGATGCCACGACCGGCACGCCCGCAGCCATGTACTGGAGCATCTTGAGTCCGCATTTCCCCCTGGCCCACTCGGTGTCGGGAAGCGGCATGATTCCGATGTCGAACCCCGCGATCAGGCCGGGCTCTTTCTCTTTGGACCACTGCACGAAGTCAACATCGGTCTTTTCGATCTTCGGCCTTGACGAGGACACGACCCTCAAGCGCGCGCCCTCCGGCATGACATCCCCGATCTCCTGCAGATATGGAAAGTTGTATTTCAGCCCCACCCATCCGACCACAGGGCCGCCCCTCGAAAGTGAGTACTCCCTTTTCAGCGTGTACTTTGTCAGGTCCACAACCGTGGGCACCACCGACACGCCGGAGCTCTGCCGCCTTGCGAACGTCTCGAGGAACCGGTTGCCCACGATGACCCGCTCTGCAATGCGGGTGAGCGCCTTCATCTTGTTTTTGTGGAACGGGGTCAGGTATATGGCATCGTCGAACTCGAGCACGAACCGTTTTCCGAAAAGGCAAAGAAGCCGCTCGGCCCAGGGCGGCATGTACGGGAAGAGCTGGTGCTCGATCACCACCTTGTCGTAACGACCCGCACAAAAAAGCCGCGCGCCGCGCAAGAGGAACCTCCACGCGGAGTAAACAGCCTTGGCAGGAATGCGGATCGGAGCGGGCTGTTCGATCAGCGTGAAATAAAAACGCTTGAACAGCGGCGACACATCGACCCTGATGCCCGCTTTTTCGAGGCCCGGCACAAGCTGGTAGATCCTGTACCTGCTGGACGGCCCGGTACTGTCGGTCTTGGAAAAGTAGAGGATCCTCCTCTTCACGTTTGCGCCCCTTTCGTGCCTGTTCCATGCGTGTCCAGAACCTTGCGATACACGGCGAGTGTTTTTTTTGCGGCTATATCCCACCCGTGGCCGCGCATAGCGATCTCCCTTGCTTTTTTCCCGAGACTGTCCAGCTTTCCCGTGTCCGCAAGAAGTTTCTTCAGCTTGTCAGCCATTGATGCGGGGCCGGGCTCCTCGAAAATCAGCGCAGGGTCAAGAGGCTTTATGAGCTCTGGCGTGGCTCCGACGTTCGAGCCCGCGACAGGCACGCCGCACGCCATCGCCTCCAGCGTTACCATTCCGAACCCCTCCAAAGAGCGCGTGGGCAGCACAAAGAGGTCTGATGCGCGGTACCAGTCCGGAAGCTCCTTTTCCGGGATGCGGCCCGTGAACCGGATCAGCTCCGCGGCGGGTGACGCCCCTGCGCGGTCCTCAAGGCTCGTGCACAGCGGCCCCTCGCCCCCGATAACAAGGCTGAAGCGTACGTTTTGCTCGGCCAGCATTCCGGCGGCATCGATGAGATCCTCGATCCCCATCCTTTCGACGAGCCTTCTCACGCAAAGGAGAACGGGCTGCCCGGCAGGAAGGCCGATCCGTTTCTTGAGAGCTTGCCTGTCCGCATCCGCTGCCGGGCAAAAGCGTTCGAGATCCACGCCCGCCGGGATGACGGATGTTTTGCGGGCCGCGTTTTCGGAAAGGTTTTCGACCTGCGACAGGCTGAAGCGGGAAAGCACGACCACCGCTGCGGCGCGCTTGAGCACAAGAGCGTCGGCCTTTGCAAGCAAGCGCGAAACCAGCGCTGCTCCGGGACGCAGCCCGGTACTGCTTTCCGATGCCGGCCTGCCCTCAAGGTGCTTGGTTTCGAACTCCTTGTGGTACGGCGCGTAAAAGGAGGCGACCGTTTTCTCCTTTGCGATGGACAGCGGGAAATGTGCTGCGAATGCGGAGAGAAGCTGGTGCGTGTGCACGATGTCAAAGCGCTCTTCCCTCATGCAGCATTTGAGCGCTTTTTTCGCCCCGCGGAAAACCGAATAGTAGAACCCGAAGCGGCTCGAAAATGTTGCGGGGTACCTTTTAATCCGGAACCCGGCGAGCAGCTCCTCTTCTTTTGTGTCAGGGGCCCTGTGGGTAAGCACTTTCACATCATGGCCCAGCGCGCTCAAGCCCCTCGCCAGCTCGAACACCACCCTTTCGCCGCCGCCGAACTTGTCCGGGTGGAAGAAGGTGGTGAGCATCAGGATTTTCAGCGGCCTCATACCGATGGTTCCTCGTCCTGCTCCGAAGGGAAGAGCTCCCCGTATTTCATGACCTTTCTCAGGCGGTCGCCCTCTTTCAGGAGGCGGATCAGCTCGAACCCCGGCTTCCGGCCGGGCAGTGAGCCCCGTTTTCTGAACGCTTTGAACGCGAGCTTCAGCCCGGAAATGTCGCCCTTGACAGCCGAGCCCAGTCTTCCGCCGCCCGCGTACAGCACTGCTATCTTGATGCGGTTCATGAGGATCCCCGGCAAAAGCGGTGCAAGGCGCCGGAGAGGCAGAAGCTTGACAGCGGTTGGGAGCGCGCCGCGGCAGTAGTTGAACACATTTATTGCGGACCAGTGCCCCATTATCGCGGTCGACGCGTGGAGCATGACCGCGTCAGGCACGTACACGCACCTGAAGCCGCAGCGGTACGCCCTGAACGAAAACTCGATGTCCTCCCAGCACAAAAAATAATCCTCGTCAAAAGCTCCGGCCGCTTCGATGACCTCTCTTTTGATCATCATGCCGCCGCCGCATGCGGCAGGAACGAACCTTTGCTTGTGAAAACCCGGAAGGGACGACCGTCCCGAGCCGATGGAGATCTGGCCGAAAGCCGATGTAACGGCAACACCCATGCAGTCGATGCATTCGGGGTTGTGCGCGTTCATCATTCTGGCTGCCGCGATCCCTGCCTCAGGGGTGGCGGCGAGCGCTTTGGCCAGGTTGGCAAGACAGTGGGGAAGGGTCTGCGCGTCCGGGTTCACGAGCGCGATGAACGGCGCGTCGCGCGCCTCCTTCAGGCCCCGGTTGACCGCGCCGCTGAACCCGAGGTTGGCGTTGTTTTCGATCACGCTCACCCCGGGATGGTTGTCCCTGATGAACTCAACCGACCCGTCGTCCGAGCCGTTGTCGGACACGATTATTTTTGCTTTTACCTCTTCCTGGCTCTCCACGGACTCGATGCACGCACCGAGGTACTGAAGGGACCTGTAGGCCGGGATAATCACAGCTACTTCGGGGTCAGCCAAGCCAGGGCCCGGCGTTGTGCCCGCGACTTCTGTTTCGTTAGGAGTGTTCACCTGTGGTCAAAGGTCCTTTCATCGTGCAGGGGCAACCCCCTGTGGTTGCCCTTCGGAGGGCGGACACACGGGCCCGCCCCTTCCCCGCTACAGCCCTTCCTCAACGCTTCCGTCTTCGTCGGCTTCGGTCTTCTCAAGGATTATCGGTTCCGCCTCCCGTTCGTCAATCGACAGAAGCAGTTCAGCGAGACGCGGGTAGTCCGCGGGCTCCACATCCGCGGGCATGAAATCAGCGGTGCGCTCGATCCTCAACCCTTTTTCCGTCTTTTTGATTATGATGGAGTAGTTGAGAAAAAAGCGGCGCTTGACCATGCTGTCCGGAATCTCGATCGGTTCGTACTCGCCGCCCAGGTCTATATCGATGATGAAGCGGCGCGTTGAGTATCCGCGGTGGATCATTGTGAACTTTCGCTCCGCCCCGCGGATGAAGTTCTGTGTCAGCTTGAGAGGCACGGGCAGCAGCTTGCATCCGAGCTTTTCGCCGATCTTGTGGATGAAGTCGGTCTTTTCGAGCTCGAATCCGAAGGTCGGATCGTGCTCTTCGTCATCGATCCCCAGGATCTTCAGCTTCTTGACAGCCGCGCCGGGAAAGATGTACCGGAGGATATTGTCGAAAACTCGTCTTCTCGTGCTCGAATCCAACCTCTGCAGGTTTTCCTTGAACTGTATGCGGCTGTATCCCGGGAGCGTGAACTTTCCTGTTATGGCCGCATCGAGGAAATCCACCTTGATTTTGAGCTCGATGACCTCCTCCTGCCAGCTCGATGGATTGCCGCCGGGAAGGATTTCGATTCGTTCGGGCACCCCGGTCACCTTCATTGCAGGAGCGTCGAACAGAACATGGGGTATCTCGCCGAACGGAGTAAGGCGCGAGCTGAACGAAAGGAACACCGGATCCTTGCCTTCGAGCGGAATCCGCACGAGCTCTTTCGGCAGGAGATTTTCAGAGACATCAGACCAGTTCATCGGCGCTGGAAGGAGCCCGGGCTTGTACCCGCACCTCAGGTAATCGTGGTCCACGCCCGCCGCGTCGGCAAGCGCCATGAAAAGCGCTGCCCGGCTCCCTCGGCGTTCCAGCAGAACCGACGAGGCGAGGCTCGATCCCGAGCCCTCCTTGACGTGCTCGTTGACGAACGCGTAGATCCTTTTCGCCTTGTCGATGTCGTCATCTGCGCCGTCGCAGAGATCCTCAGCCTTGTTGCGCAGCTCGGGCGTGAGCTTGAGTGCGGGGAGGAGGCTGTCAGCCATCAGTTGTGCTGCCCGGGTCCAGTTACCGGCCCTGTAGAAATCAACGTTCGGAAAGACCTCCTCGTCCGGAGGCATCCTGTTTTCCGGTTCCGCGACAGGCACATCCCTGGCCGTAAAAACATGGATCGTTTCGTTTTCACTTTCGAAGATCTCCTCCTCGAACCCGTGGGGGAGCTTTTTCTCCATCTTCAGATCCAACCCTTTGGGCATTGCTATCACATACCTGCTGAACAGGAACGGGGTGGAACAGTTCATATCCTGGAAATAGAACCGTCCTGTTCTCATGGGACCGTTCCATGAGCCTTTCTGAAGCAGTGTGAAGCGCATCACGAGCACACTACCTATGTCGAGACCGGGTATGCTGAATGTGCCGCGCTCTCCCGCGTCCACGGGCTCGAGCACATCGCCGTTCGGGCGGATCACTTTAAGCGTTTCGATCCTGCCCGGGACGGTGATGCGGCCGTACTCCTCCACAGCCGCCTTGTCCAGTATCTTTGTGACCTGGAAGATCTCGGATTTTTGCGACCCGTCCGCATAGACCCTGGTGATCATGTGATCCAGGGAGCAGAGAGCGGATGCGCGGGGGAACTCTTCTTTCCCCGGCAGGTTGCGCGTGTAGTCGCTTTCGTTGACCGAGAACTCCTGAAAAACCGGATCGGCGGCAACCCTCCAGAGCTCCAGGATTTCGCGGATATGGTGCATTCCCGGGTTTATCGAAAGCGCTTTCTTGAACCAGTTGGCCGCCTTTTCGATGTCGTCGCCTGCCAGCGCCAGGTCGCCCAGCTTTCTTGTGTAGCGGGGGTTGCGCCGGTTGTTTTCGTAAAGCTCCGTGAATATCTCGGCCGCCTTGACCGGGTCTCCAAGGGCGTGGTGAAGGCCTGCGAGCCGTTCCCGGTTCAGCGGAGTGTTCGACAGGGACAGGATACGCTCGTAAAGCCCGAACGCCTCCGCGGCCTCGCCCCTGTCCCACAGGCGTCCGGCAAGGCGCTCCAGCAAACCAACACTGCTCTTGTCCAGCTCATGTGCCTTCTTGTACAGGCCGTGGGCCAGGTCGTTCCTGTCGATGTCCCGAAAGTGTCCGGCGAGTAGAAGGACGGGCTCGGGATCCGTGCGGGCGAGCATCATTGCCTGCCTCGTTGCATCGATGAACTCTTTTGTCCAGCCGAGCTCATCGAAGATAGCGGCGAGGTTCAACCAGGCCTTGTAGTACTCGGGGTTGCTCTTCAACAGTGTCCTGATGGTGCGGACGGCCTTTTCGGAGCGGTCGTTCCTGTGGTCGTTGAGTGCCAGCGCGAGACCGGCCGGAAGGAAGCCCGGGTCGATTTCCATTGCCTTCTTGAAGAGTTCGCCGGCTCGGTTCGTTTTGTGATTGCGCGGCAGATATCCGGCCGATGTGTAGAGAGCGCCTAGAGAGAAGTTGACATGCGCGTTTTCAGGGGCGAGTTCGAGGGCGCGCTCACCCATGGCCACGGCCTCCGGATCGAGCCCCCTGAGTGCGAGTGTTTCGGCGAGCGCCACGGCTGCGAACGGTTTGTCCGCATGCAGGCTGATGTGGCTTTTCAGGAACGAAAGGGCATCGATGAGCCCCTGGTCGAACTCCTCTGTTTCCCCGGATGCGCCGGTGCCAAGCGGCATCAGGACATTTTCTTCGATCTCTCTTAGTCCGTCCACCGGGTACCCGGTGCGGTCCGTGATACGGAGTCTGAAATTCGACGTACCAGAGCTCAGCTTGATGAGAACACGGTTCCAGCCCTGCGCGGCATTCAGGGGGATCTTGATGCCGCGCGGCAGGTAAGCCTTTCTCCTGTCCATATCGTTTACGAGCTTTCCGTTGTACCAGACCTTGAACGATGCCCCGGAGTTGAAAGCTAGCAGGATCGGGCTTTTTTGCGGACAGTTGAACTGGTAGAGCGCGTACAGGCACATCCCTGCGGGGTAGAACCGGGTGGACAGTTCAATCGATGCCCTTCCGGGAGTTCTTTTGACGAGCTTCCATTCAGCATCTCCCGCGTAACCCGCTGCGTTGTCCAGGTTTTCCAGTTTTATTTCCGGAGGGAAGGCGATGTCGTGGAGCGAGTAGGCTTCGAAGCCGAACGGCCCTATGGCGAGCACCTTTTGCGCAAAAGGCGCAAACGCGTCGAGCGCGGCCGCCTTGTCGTAATCGCCTGTTCTCAAAAGAGTCTTTCGATGTTCCTGTCGGGCCCGGCAGGCCAGGAAACCGTTGGCGGCCTCCCTGCGCGATCCCTCTTCTGAAAGGGTGGCGAAAAAACCGTCGAGCGCCTTCGGGTCGATGCATGCCGGCAGGATGCCTGTCAAATGGTTGTATATGATTGCAGCGGCAGGCGACCGCCTGTTGGCGCGGAATAGAACGACCAGCTCATCAAGGTACCTGTCGTATTCGGCCTGCGCTTCGAAATGCGACGAATAGACCTTTTCCAGTATGGTGTCCAGGTCATCCCCGGCAAGCGCGCCCGGCGCGGCTGCGCACAGAAAAAAAAGGGCCGCTGCCAGGTTGTGTTTTATCCTCATCCGAACCCTCCCAGATTCAATCGATCCGTACCTCTCGGCTGTTGTTTTGTCTTTTGTCCGTTTAATCATCGTTTTTTCGAAACCTGGATCCACTTCCCTTCCGCCTGCTCCGCCTCCCTGCAAAAGACCCTGAACATGTCGTAGCTTCGGGATTCGACCCTTGGCTTGTTTATGCTGAAGACGCGCCTGACCGTGATGCGGCCCCGGTCGCCGGATTCGTAAGAGAGGCTGAACGAGGCGAACCCGCAGTCGAGCGATACATCTTCGGGCGGTTCCGGCACGGAGAAACCTTCCGGCAGCGTGTATTTTATCTCGGAGCTTACCGTGTATAGCGGGCCCAGGAGAAGGTCGAAAGCGCGTTCCTCATCCGTGGCCAAATCCCCCGCACCGGTGGGGAAAAACGTTGACCTGAGCTGGAACCGGTCTCCGCTTTTCATGAGGAAGTCATCCGCGGCGATCCGTGTCCGGTATGTGGCCGGCGCGTTCAGGTTTTCGAGGTCGGTGAAAGAGACCTCCTCCACGGAAGCGTTTCCAAGGATGCTTCCGAAGGTCTTTTCGATCATGATCTCTCTCTTGCCCGGGTTCAGGAAGCGCTGCCTTGTCATCGCCTGGAAGGTTCCCACGGACTCTTCCTCGAACTCGATCATCGCGCTTCCATCCGCGCGCACCTCGACCGCGAACACCCTGTTCAGCCCGTTCGATTCCGGGGGCGGCTGGGGAGTTGTCATGGTTTTCCCAGGGCCGCCCATCACCACGAACACGGTTGCTCCGCGATCGGCATCCGGAAGAGGCTCCATGGTGTGGTGCTGTGCCGTGCCGTCGAGGAAGATGCCCTCTCCGCCGTCCACTGACGGAACATAAGTTATCGCGTGGTTGAAGTGCGACACCAGAGGCAGCGTGAGGTCGTTTTTCGACCGGGGCAGGCTCAGCCTGATCATGACCGGGTTTGCCTCGATGCCCGCTTCGCGGAGAAGGGATTTCATGAGGATCGACTTGTCCTTGCAATCCCCGAAACGGTTGGAGAATATCGTTGTCGCACGGTAAGGCTTGAACCCGTGCACGCCGAACTCCCAGTCGTCGCTGTAACGGATGTCGGAGACGACAAAGTTGTAGACGGCGCGTATCTTTTCCCGCTCCGTGTCGAGCCCT
The DNA here is from genome assembly GCA_964542475.1 of uncultured Phycisphaerales bacterium. Lineage (GTDB taxonomy): Bacteria > Planctomycetota > B15-G4 > B15-G4 > CAYZWU01 > CAZIUL01. The sequence continues at coordinate 8,359 of CAZIUL010000078.1, forward strand.
TCGGTCAGCTCGCTTACCTTGGCTTTCATCTCGTCGTTGATGTCGCACTGCTGCTGGATAAGGTTCCACCACCAGCCTCCGAGGTCGTCCCAGCTTTTGTATGTGCTCGCCTCCACGCAGGGACAGAACTCCACACGGCCGGGCATGTTCCTCTTGCGGTCGATCTTTGAGATACCGGTAAGCGTCCAGGTCAGAACCTCGAATCCGGGGATCTTGTCCGTATCAACCTCCGGCTGCATCTCTATGTACCTCTGGTTAAGAGCGAACTCCCTTTCGAGCGGCAGGATCAGTGTGAAGCAGGATTCGTTCACCGCCTTCAGGTCGGTCGGCTGGAAGAAGTGCCTGTGCCCGAAGTAGTCTCCGAAGAACGACTGCTTTGTGTCGTCTATTTTGTACTCGATGTCCACCACGTCGCCGTTTTGAATCGGGGGGAGATCAGCGAACGACGGGGCGCGGCCTCCGAACCTGGGGCTGCTTTTGCGCCGCCTGTTGTCGATCTTCGCCTCATCGATCTTGCCGTCCGGATGGATGATCCTGGCGGTTATTATCCTGCACTGTTGTTCGCCGGGCGTGTAAAAGGTCGAGAAGTAATCGAACTTGTTTGCGCCCTCGTGGTTGAGCACGCGCACCACATTGTGGTGATACCTGGAGCTCGTTCCGTCCGCATTCACCTTGATCACGTCGTGAAGCAGTATGTGCTCGTGAGAGTCGTTGTCAGGGTTTTCTCCGGCCGGGTATGCGGCAATGAAGGTCATGGCTTCCTTCTTGAAAATGTCCTCGAAAGCCCGTTCTCCCTCGAAGAGAAACTCGACATAGCGCCCCAGCTCTTTTGCCTTGGGATTGATCTCCAGGGCCTTCTTGTATGCCGCATGGGCCTTGTCCTCCTCTTCCAGCAGATGATACGCGTTACCGAGCTCTTCGAGGGCCGAATCGTCTTCGGGATTGATCTTCAGCGCTCTTTCGAGAAGGCCGATCGCTGAGCTTGGATCTTCGTCGCCCATTGCCATGACCGCCATCTGTTTCAAGGCCCAGGTGCCGTACGGGTCCAGGGCAACCTCCTGCTCGAGAAGCTCTTTTGCATAAGCCGTGTTCCCTGTTTCGAGAGCGACTTTAATCAGGTTGTTGCGGGCCTCTGCAGCCGTGAAGTCGGATGCAAGCGCGGTTTTCCAGAGCTCGATCGCGTCCAATGTTCTTTGTTCGTTGTACGCCATGTTGCCGAGCCTGATGCACAGCCCCGGGTAGGTCATGTTTTCGGGATCGTGTGATAGGTTCGATATCGCCTTGGAACCCAGGGCGTTCATGTTTTTTTTCCTGTAGATGTCCTCGAGAAGGTAGGTGGCGGGCAGGAAGCGAGGGTTTGATTTCAAGGCGGCCAGCGCGTGCTTGTACGCCTTGTTCGGTATCTCGATTGTGGACAGGTAGTAGCGGCCGAGCCGCACGCGGCTTTCGACGTTGTTCGGGTCGGCTTCGATCGCTTTCTCGAGAGCGTCGCGCATCCTGTTTTCGTCTTTTTCAGCAGCGATATCCACACGCCTGGATTCGGACAGCGCTTTCAGATGCAAGGCAAAGGAATGGCCCGGGTTCTTTGAAAGAAATGCATCGAGATGTTTTGCCGCAATGCCGCTGTCCTCTCCCTTGTATTCCCTTACAAAGTGCAGGAGCCCGAGATACAGATCAGCGCGGTCACCGCCGTTTTCACTGCTTTTCTCGAACCATCCCGCGGCTCCGGTATCAACCTTTGTTTCGGATGCCGGTGCCGGTGCAGGCGCGGTATCCGCGGACAAGCTGAAGCCTTCGGAATCGCTGGATATCCTCGCGCCTTTTAGCGGCGCGCCCGAAGGGTCGGTCAGCCTCGCAAGAAAGCTCCAGGGCCCTTTCCGGTCGCAAACCTTGAGCATGAGAACGTTTTTTCCTGCGTTCAGGCGAATCCCCACAACGTCCTGGTCGAAGTGCCTTAGCCTGCGCGCGTTCACGGAAAGAACCTGCCTGCCGTTCAAGAAGACCTTGACCGCTTCGTCGCTTCCAAGGCGGAGCGCCGCGTCCGTGTCGTGGTCCACGGTGATGAAGGTGAGGGCGTAAGCAAGGCACTGGTCGCATGGGTTGAAGAGCGAGTCGAGGTCGACCTGCCCGAAGATGCCTTCCGCCGGGTTTTTCCGCCACGCCACCAGCCTCTCCTTGCCCTGGTATTCTGCATTGAAATCAACCTCTTTTTCCGGGCCGAAAACCGTGTCGAAGCCTCCGCCGCGCTCGTTTTCGAACGGGCCGATGACGAGCCAGGGACTGATGATCCCGAGCCGGTTTACTAGTGCCCTTGCTTTCTCCAGCTCCCCGAGCCGGATGAGGAGGTTCATTCTGATGTATAGAGACAGCGCGTACAGGTTTGGAGATTGTTCAGGGATCTTTTCGAGAACCTTTTTGAGATCGCTGTAGCGGGCCGTGCTCAAGGACAGGTCCATCAGGATCTCGAGGTAGATTTCGCCGCGTGCGGAAAGCGCTGATAGCTCCTCGGGAGTGGAAGTGGACATCATGCGCACAAGGTTCAACAAGCTGTCTGAAAGCGAGTCCATGGCCTTGCTGTAGCAGCCGTGGTTTTTGAGGACGAAGACCGCCTCTTCCGTTTTATCGAACCCGGCAAGGGTTTCATCGTCCGCGCGGCTGAAGAGCTGCCCCGCCGCAAGAAAAACAATTCCTGAACAGAGAACAAACGCTCGCCTTTTCATTTCGATCTCCCCATGGAGTAGATTGGTTTTTTCGATTCCGATGCGGGCCTGCCGGTAAACACAACCAACAGGGGCCATAGATAATTATCGGTTGTTTTGATCGAGCTTTCGGTAGAGTTATTATCTCGATTCAAACATGAAAAGAGGATCGGGATCGCCTGGAAAACTATTCCTGACCTACGAAGTTATCCGCTGCCGGTCTTCCTATCAACTGGTGAAAGGGATTTTTTCCTACCGGGTTTTTGCGCATCCATGGCGCGTGCTCCGCTCCGCTCGGTTCCGACAGGTCCGACAAGCTATTCTTTGAATTTCATTTCATCGCTACAGGAAATCTCCCGCAGAAAAGGTTTTTTTTTCCAATTCCGATAATATCATATATGATTGAACGCGCTGTTTTCAGGACAGCGGTTTAAACAACGGATGCCCGGGAAGTCGAGCAAGGTCATCCGGACGAGGTAGAACATGTGCATAACAACTTTCGCCGGTCGTTTTTTCCGGATTGCCTTGGCCGCTCTTTTTGCCGTGGCATGCGGGTGCATAACACCACGCGACCCATCGACAGTGCCTCAGCAGGACAGGGATCTCTACGATCCGGAAACCGATCTTGTGTCCAAGAAGGTGCTCGAACCCGAGCGCCCGGTCCTGGACTTTCTCAGGAAAAGGTTCATGGATCTCATGGACACCTTTTCGTTCAGGGTATGCGCAGGTCCCGGGATACGCGGGCATGCCAGGATCACTCAGTTTGTCCAGGCCGGAGTTGGGAAAATCGGGCCGGCCGAAGGGAAAACCATGGGGCACACCTTTCCGGTCTACAAGCTTGGATTCATAAAGCGTGAAGGCGGTTTGTGGCAGGAGAGATCAGCGGAAATAGGCATAAGCCTTTTTTATTACTACCAGACAGAAGGCAAGTACATGGGCGGCACCAAAAGGCAATGGGGACCCGAGGACCGCGGGTTGTGGGATATCGGCGCGGCAGCCCATTGGCTGCTGATAGGAGCTGAGGCCGAGATTCGACCCGACGAGATCATCGATTTTATCGGCGGCCTGTTTTTCGGGATCGATTTCATGGAAGACGATGAGCTTCCCCCGGACCCGGATATCCTGCAGACAGTCATTTTGTACGGCAGCCATAAGGACATTATCCCACCTGCATGAAAGCTTCGTAATTACCATGTCTCAGATTCAAGAAGACTTAATCGATGTTTTAACCGGGCAGTTCGCCCTCGACAGGGCAAACATCAAAAGCGTGGTTGAATTGATTCAGGGCGGGGCTACCGTCCCTTTCATCGCCAGATACCGCAAGGAGAAGATCGGGAGCATGGATGAATCCGTAATCCGTGCGCTTCTCGATCAATACTCCCTGCTGCTGGAGCTGAAAACCCGCAAGAGAACCGTTATAAAGGGCCTCCGCAAGAACGGCAGGCTTACGCCTGATCTGGAAGAGCGCATCAATGCCTGTGATAAGAGGGCGGATGTGGAGGATCTGTACAGGCCGTACAAGCCGAGGAAACAGGCAAGCGAGCAGGAAGCGACCGGCAAAGGTTTGGGTCCTTTTGCGAACGAGCTTCTTGACATGGGTGCGGCCGGAGATCCAAGGGCTGTTGCAGAGAAGGCGGTCGGCGCGCTCGGCGACGGCATGACTCCCGAGGACGCGTTCCAGGGGATTGCCGAAATAGCCGCCGGCAAAGTGGCGGAACATGTCGATGTGCGCGGCAGGCTCAAGGAGCTCGCCAAGACCGAGGGTTTGATTACATCGAAAGCCAGGGAAGGGAAGGAAGACAAGTCCTCCCGGTTCACGAACTACAACGACTTCTCCGAGAAAGCATCGGAGATTCCGGCCCACCGAATGCTCGCGCTCCGCCGCGGTGAAAAGGAAGGCTTGCTCAAGGTCGATCTCGAGTTCGACAGGGATAAGATGCTCGATATCATTCGGGATGTCTTTTCTGTCGAAAGCGATGGGCCCATGAAGGAGTTCATGGAGGCTGTAATCAAGGATGCCGCCGACAGGCTGCTCAAACCGCTGATCTCGAACGAGGTGCGCGCTGAAGCAAAGCGCAGGGCCGACGAGGAGTCGATCCAGGTTTTTTGTGAAAACCTGAGGGAGATTCTCCTGTCGCCGCCCGCTGGAGAGTGCGTTGTGATTGGCGTGGATCCCGGAGCCGGGAGCGGGTCCAGGCTGGCGGTGGTGGACGAAAAAGGGAGCTATATCGAGTCAGCCAGCGTTTTCTTGACCGGGCCCGATTCCAAACCTGAGGAGGCGGCTGAGGTCCTGCGCCCCCTGATCGAGAAACACAAGCCGAGTTTCGTTGCAGTGGGCAACGGCTCCGTGTCAAGGGCGGCTGAAAAGGCGCTCCGCAAGGTTTTAAGCGGCCTTGATGACGCCCCTCCCGTGGCGGTTGTCAACGAATCCGGGATCAGCGTGTATGCCGCGTCTGAGCTGTGCAAGGAGGAGTTTCCCAACCTCGACATCGCGGTCAGGGGGGCTGTTTCAATGGCGCGACGCCTGAAGGATCCGCTTGTGGAGCTGGTCAAGGTGGATCCCCGTTCGATTGGCGTGGGTCAGTACCAGTATGACGTCAACCAGACCATGCTTCGCCGCCGGCTGAGCGAAGTGGTCGAGTCCTGCGTCACCATCGTTGCCGTTGACGTGAACAGCGCCTCTGTTCCGTTGCTGTCGTATGTTCCGGGAATCGGCTCTTCCATAGCGCGGGCGGTTGTCGAACACCGCAACCAGCACGGTCCTTTTCTTAACCGGGCCCGGCTTCTGGACGTGAAAGGCATCGGCCCTAGAGCGTTCGAGCAATGCGCCGGCTTTCTGACGATTAAAGACAGTGAGATACCCCTGGAATGCACGACAATCCACCCGGAGAGCTACTATGTGGTGGAGAAGATCTCATGTGATCTGGAAAAAACCGTGGAGGAGCTGATAAGAAGTCAGGAGCTCCTCGATGGGCTGGATCCTGAGAAATACGTGGATGATAAAACCGGCCTGCCTACGGTAAAGGATATCATTGACGAGCTGAAAACACCTGCCCGCGACCCCAGAGGAAGGTACAAGGAGGTCAGCTTCAAGAGCGATGTGACCGACATCGATCACATGGAAGAAGGCATGGTCCTGGAGGGAAGGGTTTCGAACATCACTCGGTTCGGAGTCTTCGTGGACATCGGCGTGTTCCAGGACGGCCTCGTGCACATCTCCGAGATAAGCAGCCGCTTCGTGAGCGACCCGAGGGATGTTCTCAAGGTCGGGCAGGTCGTCAAGGTCCGTGTCATCGGGGTAAAGAAGGATAAAGGCAGGATCTCCCTTTCGATCAAGGCTGCTGATGCCCCGCCCAAACGCCCCAGACCGAAACAGGCGGACAGGAAAGCGAGCCCGGGCAGGAAGCCGAAAGAGCTCAAGAAAAGCCCGCCCCGCAGGGAAGAAAAGCTCCGCACCCTGGACGACCTGCTGAACCGGTTCGGGGATCCGCACAAGAAGAAGTGATTTGAGATATTACATCACCACAGACACACATGCGCCCGCAGCAATGAAGATGCTGACGAAGCCGTTGATGGTGAAAAACGCCAGGTTGACGCGTGAAAGGTCGGAAGGCCTGACAAGTGCGTGCTCTGCTGCAAGAAAAACAGCGGCAACCGCCACAGCCCCCCAGTAAGGCCATAGAAGCCCTCCACGGATTCCCGCCGCACAAAAGAAAGCCACGGTGAAGATGTGCAGCACACCGGATAGGATTAGCGCTTTCTTGATGCCGAAGCGGGCGGGGATCGAGTAGAGCCCAGCCTTGCGGTCCACATCGGTGTCCTGGCAGGCGTAGATCAGGTCAAAGCCCGCGGTCCAGAAAAGCACGCCCGCGCTCAGCAGGACCGGCAGCAGGTCAAAGCTCCCCTTGACTGAAATCCATCCGGCAAGCGGGGTCATTCCCAGGCAGAACCCGAGGATGAAGTGGCTGAGCCATGTAAAACGTTTTGTGAAGGAGTACGAGAGAAGGATCACCAGTACGGGCCATGACAGGGCAAAGCTTGTCGTGTTCAGCATCCAGGCCGCCAGCACAAAAACCGCCGCGGAAGCTGCGGTGAACAGGGCCACCTCGCTCTTTTTCAGAAGCCCCTGCGGAAGAGCTCGTCCCGCGGTCCGGGGGTTGTGTGCGTCAATGCGAGCGTCCACCAGGCGGTTGAACGCCATGGATGCGGAGCGTGCGCCAACCATGGCCACAAGGACCCAGGCGCAGACCCGAAGCGGCGGCAGCCCGTCCGCCGCGAGGAAAGCTCCCATGAAAGCGAACGGAAGAGCGAACACGGTATGCTCGATCTTGATCATCCTCAAGATGATCTTCATACTCTGCCGGGTGCGCGCTGCTGTTAACAACTAAGATCCTCCCCCGTCCCAGCGCGGCGCAAGGCTGTTCTCGATTCCCATCCTGTCCAGTATCCTTCCGACAGTGTGGGAAACGAGCTCCTTTATGGTTGACGGGTTGCCGTAAAAAGGCGGCATCGCCGGCATGATCACCGCGCCGGCATCGTGCGCCGCAAGCATGTTTTTCATGTGGATCCTGTTGAGCGATGTCTCCCTTGGAACGAGCACCAGCGTTTTTCCCTCCTTGAGCGTAACATCCGCCGCCCTGCGGATGAGGTTGTCAGCGTGCCCGTTTGCAACGGCTGAAAGCGTTGCCATGGTGCAGGGGATGATTACCATGGCGTCCAAGGGAAAGGAGCCCGAAGCCATGGGCGCGAGCATGTCATCTTCGTCGTATAGAGTCACCCCTTGCCCTTCGAGGCTCTCAGGTGCTTTTTGGCACTCGTGTTTCATCACCACGCGGCCCGCGCGCGAGACCACCAGATGGATTTCGTGTCCCATGCCCGCGAGCGCCTCGACCAGCTCGATGCCAAGCAACGCTCCGGATGCGCCTGTGATCGCAACAGCGATTTTTTTGCTTTTGCTTTTTTTGTTCATGGTTCTATCCAGCGCCCTTGCCCGGGATGCCGAGGCTTTTCCAGATCCGGTCGACCTTCTCTTTCACGCCCGCATCCATCACGATCACTTCGGGCCACTCCCTTGAGAACCCCTCCTCTGTCCACTTGCGCGTGGCATCGATCCCCATCTTCGAGCCGTACCCGGACATCGGCGCCGCGTGGTCAAGCGCGTCCACAGGTCCATCCACGATAACCGTGTCCCTGCCAGGGTCAACGTTGTTGCCGAGCCTCCAGAGCACCTCGGCCGTGTTCTGCACATCGACCTCCTGGTCGAGGATGACGAAGAACTTGGTGAACATCATCTGGCCGAGCCCCCAGAGCGCGTGCATCACCTTGCGGGCATGCCCCGGGTAGCGCTTGTCAATGGAGATGAACGCCAGGTTGTGGAACACCCCCTCGAAGGGAAGGTTGATGTCCACGATCTCCGGAAGCGTTCTCTTGATCAGGGGCAGGAAGATCCTCTCCGTGGCCTTTGCCATGAAGCAGTCCTCCATGGGCGGCTTGCCCACGATGGTTGCCGGATACACCGGATCGTTTCTCATGGTTATGCATTCCACGTGGAAGACAGGGTATTCGTCAGCCAGGCTGTAGTAACCCGTGTGATCCCCGAAAGGGCCTTCCACGCGCTTCTCGCGCGGATCCACATACCCTTCCAGCACGATCTGGCTTTCCGCCGGAACCTCGAGGCCGTTGCTCTTGCAGCGGACCACGTCCACGGGGCCGTGCCTCATGAAGCCCGAAAACAGGAGCTCGTCGATCCCTTCGGGAAGCGGTGCGGTGGCTGCGAACGTTGTGATCGGGTCCGGGCCTATCACAACGCTGACCGGAAGGCGCTCCCCCTTTTGCGCGGCGATGCGGCAGTGGTTTGCCGAGTCCTTGTGCGCGTGCCAGTGCATGCCGGTCGTGTTGTGGTCGAAGATCTGCATCCTGTACATGCCCACGTTGCGGACACCGGTTTCCGGGTGGCGGGTGATCACCACGGGCAGCGTGATGAAGGGGCCGCCGTCGTCAGGCCAGCACTTGAGCACGGGGAGTTTTTCGAGATCCACATCATCGCCCTGGAACACCTTTTCCTGGCAGGGAGCGCTTGAAACGATCCGCGGAAATATGCCCGACAGCCGTTTCACCTTCGGCAGGAGCTTGAGTTTCTGAATGATACCCCTGGGCGCCTCGGCCTCGATGAAATCATTGATATCCGCGCCGGCGTCATCAAGGCTCTTCACGCCGAGCACCATGCACATCCGCTCGAGCGATCCGAAGGCGTTCATAAGCACCGGCATGCCGGATCCACTCTCCACGTTTTCGAAGAGAAGCGCGGGGCCGCCCGCCTTGATGGCCCTGTCGGAAACCTCCGTGATCTCGAGGCGCGGGCTGATCTGCTCCCTGATGCGTACGAGCTCGCCTGCCTCCTCCAGCGCTTTTATCCATTCCTGAACGTTTCGATACGCCATTGTTTCGATCCAGCCTCAGGGCGAAAAAACCCGAGCGGGTGAGCGCGATGCCGGTTCACCCGTCCTCGGCCTCGCAGCGTGTGGTTGTCCCTTGGTTTTTCTTTTTATGTGTCCGGCCCGCCTCGTGTCGGCGGCTCGAGGTAATGATACCCGGAGTTGGGGTTGTCCTTGTCATAGGCAAACGCGTCCCGGTTCTTGATGAACTCTTTAACCCTGTGCACGGGGATGGCGAGATGGAGCCCCTCTCCTCCTATGAAGCTCATGGAGTTGACACCGACCATCTCTCCTTTCAGGTTCAGGAGCGGTCCCCCGCTGTTTCCCGGGTTGATGGCCGCGGTTGTCTGTATGTAGGTCATCCCCTGCAGCCCGCGGTTGGTGATGGAGACTATCCCTTCCGAAACGGTGCGGTCCAGGCCCAAGGGGTTGCCGATCGCAAAGACCTGCTCGCCGATACGGAGCTTTTCCATGTCGCCGAACGGCACAACGGTCAGCTCGAAATCGCCGAGCTCTTCCGGGTCGAGCTTCAGGACGGCAAGGTCCATGAACTGGTTGACGGCAATGATCTCGACCTTCTTGAAGACCTTCTTTTCGAATTCGTTTTTTGTCTTGTGGAAGACGGTGACGGTTATGTCCTGCTCGCCCTGGACCACGTGGGCGTTGGTTATCACGTATCCATCCCGGCTGATGATCGATCCGGATCCGAGCGCCCCGGGCCTCCGCACCAGAACGATGCCTTCGCCGATCCGGTCCACGTTGTCCCTGACCGACATCTCCTTGGTATTCACCCGTGTGAAGATATCCTCGTCTAGTGTGCTTTCAACTCCGGCCTCTTCCGCTGATCCGTCGCCCTTGGATCTTCCGGTGATCTCTTTTTTGGGGATCGCCAGGATGGTGTGCCCGATATCCACGAAAACACTGTCCGCTGTCTCCTTGACCACGTCTCCGAATATCTTGCGCCCGTCGCCCAGCCGGATCTCATCGGCCCTGCCAAGAGGGGCAATGGCAAAAACAAGCACGAAAAGAACACAAACCGCTGTAAGCATCCGCATTTTCGGTTCCTCCTCGATGTTTGTAACAAACCGCGGCACCACATGAAGCCGGTGGAAAAGGCCGTTTGCAAGCCCGCGAAGCATTCTCGAAACAGTTTATAGCATGCCCGGGCGCTGAAGAAAAGTGTTTCCATG
>CAZIUL010000079.1:0-16931 GCA_964542475.1 uncultured Phycisphaerales bacterium
GACCTTGGTCATGCCCCACTCGGTAAAATAGCTGCGAAACCAGCCCATTACCTGGTCGAAGAATTGCTCCATGTCCGATACCTCCCGAGCCCTGACTTCTCTTCGAGGATATCCCAAAAATCTCTAGTAAAGATATCCGCTCCAGGCGCATAGGAAAATCAAAAATTTAATTATATAAGCAAAATCCATCAAGGCCCTGAAAGGACATCAAGAATAGCGATCCCCATCGATCGGGACGAATCAGAATCGTTTAATGGAAGCCTTCCGACCGTGTTCATCTTTGGGTACTCCAATCGTTCTGGTCCTTTTTCAAAAAAGGTATCAGCCCTCGTTGGTGCCGGTCGAATCCCTGGTTTTCCCCCGGAAGCGAAGAGTATCAAATAAGCGGGTATGCGTTCCTGGGCGGGAGTTCCCAGCTCCACGCCAAAACCCGGAAACGCCGGTCCCAACTCTAAGATAAGAGTAAAGAACCGGCGTTGTCCTTCGCCAAATGATTCAGAAATAAATTTTCTGAATCAGCTCGGCCTTTCTCCAGGATTCCTGCCCGCTTTGAAAGGCGGAGCTCTGATCGGTCATTGAATTACATACCCGTCATGTTGATCGTGTTAGATGCCGCAAGAAGCGGTAAAGCACCACCAGGAGACAAAATCGCATATGCGATATACAAGGTTAACCCCATAAACTGCGGATCTGCAGGTATGGTCAAGGATGCATCGGCATCGCCGTTTGTATCGAGTTGGCCGTAAAACCCTGGACCAATAATCCCAGGATTAAACATGGTGAGCCCAACCAGGAAATCATAGGTCAAGGGGACTGTAACCGTGCCAAAGGTCAAGCCGGGAAAGGTACCGCTGTATCCCATCATCATGAGATAATCCCTATCAGCGAATGCGCTTCCCGCCTGCAAATCAAATGTTCGAACGTCTCCCGATGCTGTATCCCAATAAACATCGTCTGAACCCAGCATCCATTCCACAGGAGCGAAATAGATATTATCGACAAAGTTTGCTGTCTTGGTAGTTGCCGCAATACCCGGAGTGTTGAAATTTCTGACCTTGAACGTGTGAAGCCCGGTGGCATCAGGAGTATAAGTGCCGGTCAATGTCAATTTTTCAGGAGTACCGGCAGCGAGCGTTCCGAAGTTGTGAGTGGCGATCGACGTCGCGTCGACCTTTATGGTGAACCTGCCACCATGAAGTGTGCTGCCTCATGTCGAGCAGTATTGAGCCGCGATATTGGCTGAAAATTCATAGGTGACACCTTCCAGGAGAAAAATTTCCTCCACCATGGAATTGTTGTTCGCACCCTCGCCCGGGTACTTCCTGGCGCAATACCCATCCATCCCTAATGCGGTATTTCCGGGAATAATTTTTAAAGAGGGGTCCAGGTTGTCCCAACCCAGAAAATCACCCGTTTCAAAATTGGGATTCACCACAGCGTTTTGAGCCATTAATGTGAGGCCCGAGAAGGCAGTGAAAACAAGACCTCCCAGAAAAAACATGAGAAAAAACCTTTTCATAATCCACTCCTTAATAAAATATGAACGCTTACAAAAGGGATAGACTCAATACATGATTATATGTCACCGTTTTCATAACTTCAAGCGTTATCTCCAGTTAACTAAGCCGGTCCGCCTTGAAAACCGTACGATAAAAAGGAATAGTATATTAATGGAATCCGATAATTGGTTTGAAGTTAAGGCACCCGTCATCTTCGCTTCTCATCCAAATTCCTTTCCGCAAGGTAAAGCGTTAGAAAAAAAACCGGATTGGGTGCAAAAAACTAAGGAGCAAATCAACCCGCTTATTTAATACTTTTCGCCGCGAAGTGCCGTAGCGGATGAGCATGAAATAAGCGGGTTATACCTGCTTCTTCATGAAGATGTTGTACCTGGAGGGCGGCATGACCAGCCTGCAGAGGTAGCCGGTTGGAACGATCTTCACCTCAAGGCGCTGCGCATTGAATAGAGCCTGCCAGCCGCGTCCGCTCCGCTCGTAGCACCGGTCGAAGCTCTTGTTCGGTGAGAAGAGCCTGACACAGGCTCGGCGAAGCGGCACGGGCATCCAGGAGCCGAAGAGGATCTTGTTGTGCTCGTCCATCAGCTGGAACCGGTTGGGCACGGCCGCGAACCCGCATCCTGAGGGCTTGAGCACCCGGGCGATCTCCGCGGCGGCCGTGTGCTGGTCATCATGGGGTATGTGCTCGAACACGTCGATGCACACAACGAGGTCGAAGTGCTCCGCGGGCCACGGCAGCTTGAGCGCATCACCGCACACGACTTCCATTCCGGGAACGCGCTTTTTCGCCCATTCGACCCGCTCCTCCTGGATCTCGATTCCGCAGCATTCGTGGAAAAGTCCCGAAAAAGCGGCAACCTGCCCGCCGTAACCGCACCCGATGTCGAGTGCGCGCCCTTTCCGCCCTGGAGAGAGGTTGAACCGTTCCTTCAGAACACTGATGAGCTCCTCCCCGCGGGCCTGGTCGGTCCGCATGTATTTGACCCAGTCCGTTTTTTTGGGCTCGCCGAAACCGAACTCTTCGGCTTTTTGGCGGAGATGTTCTTCGAAGCTGCTCATGTTTTTTTGTTCTTCGCTGTAAACCGGGAAAACTGTTTCCCGATCATTTTTCACATTTTGCGGACGCACGTAAAAAGTAATCCCTGATCAACTTTTACTTTTTTCGGATACGAGCACCACCACCGAGATGCAGATCAGCACGTATCCCGCCGCGGTTTGGACGGTAATGTTTTCATCCCAGGCAAGGTATGCCACCAGCCCGGCGAGCAGCGGTTCGCTCAGTGTGGCGGTGGCGATCTTGCCCGCGTTGATGTAACGCACCGCGTTGTTGAACGATGTGTGCCCTATCATCGTGGGCACCAGCGCGAGCAGAACAAAACACAGCCAGGTGCGGGAGCTGTACTCGATAGCGGGGAGATCGATAAAGGCGATGCATGCAAAGCTCGCAACAGCGGCTGTGCCGTACACCGCGGTCACGTAGGTGCCGGTGGGGAGCATCTTTCGAAGCCTTTTTCCAAGAAGAAAGTAGGCGGTGAAAAGCGCGGAGCACAGAACAGCATAGCTGTCGCCGGCGAGATGCTCCCTGTTGAAGGAAAGGTCCCCTCCGCCGATCACCGAGACGCCGGCGATGCCGAGCAGGATCGAAACGAGCAGCCTGGGACCGACCTTTTCCCGGAATATCAGGTAACCGGCAAAGGCGGTCATGACCGGATTGATCGAAAAGCAGACAGCCGCGTTTGCAACGGATGTGAGCTGCACCGCGGCGATCCACGCGAAGAAGTGGAACGCCAGGCAAACGCCGGCAAGCAGCAGAAGGAGCAGGTCCGCTTTTTTCAGCCTGGAAAGAAGCGCAAGCTCACGTCCTGCGAGCGGGGCCAGCAGAAGCGTTGCTATCAAGAGCCGCCACGCTGTCATGGCCACAGGGTGTGCATCCCCGATCCGGATTATGTTGCCTGACTGGCTGGCAGCTGCCAGGCCGATCACCAGGAATACGATCACTTTTTTTGGGACAGGCATGCATGAAAGCTACCATCCGCGGGCTGCCCGGTCCAGGGTTCGGGATGCCGGGCTTGAACATTATTAAACGAATCATATTGAACTGGTGTGTATCGCTGCTATAGTCCGATATTTAGTCGGTACCCGATTTGTTTTTCGAAGTTTAAGGAGTTGATCGAATGAGACATTTGACAGGTTTGGCTGTGCTGCTTTTCTGCGTCCTGCTCGTTGCCGGGTGCTGTGGGGAAAAGTATCACACGCACAAATGCGAAGGCAAGTGCTCGAAGTCCTGTTCCGAAGAAAAATGCGGCGACTGTGATGGCGATTGCAAAGGCTCCTGCGAAGGCGTAGAGGGCTGCAACTGTGAAGGCGATGGCAAATGTTCCTGCGAAGGCGAGAAGGGCTGCAACTGTGAAGGCGATTGCAAGTGCTCCGGGGAGGCTGAGAAGTCCGAGCCGTGTTCGATGTGCGGTCTTGGAGAGGATCCGGCAACCGGCTGGTGCGATCAGTGCAACTTCGGATATGTTAACGGTGTGAAGGTGACCTGCAAGAAGAGCTACGAGGCCAAGCTTGCGGGATGCTCGGGAAGCTGTGGAGGATGTGCCAAATAGCACTGGTCATAGACCACGATCAACGGGGCCGCCCATTCTTTTGAAGGGGCGGCCCCGCATCATAACGATCCGTGCTCAGTTCTTGATATGATCTCCTCTTGAAGCGCCTCTCCCAGGTCGCAGAAGTAGTCGCTGTAGCCTGCCACGCGAACTATCAGATCCCTGTGCTTTTGCGGCTCCTTCCTTGCCGCTCGAAGTGTATCCGCGTTCACCACGTTGAACTGGACATGGTGCCCGTCCATCCTGAAGTACGACCTGACCAGGTGCACGAGCTTGTCCAGGTCCTCATCGCTTTTCAGGATGCCGGGGCTCAGCTTCTGGTTTAGCAGGGTGCCTCCTGTGCGGGCGTGATCCATCTTTGCCGCTGACCTGAACACCGCGGTGGGGCCAAGGCGGTCCGCACCCTGCACGGGTGATATCCCCTCGGACAAAGGCTCCCCCGGGCGCCTTCCGTCAGCGCTCGCGCCTGTCACCGATCCGAAGTAGACGTGTACCGTCGTTGGCAGCAGGTTGATGTGGTAGCTGCCGCCGCGAGTGTTTTTTCTGCCGTCCACAGCCTCGAAGTACGCCTCGAAAAGCTCCTTCATCACGGTATCCGCGTAGTCGTCGTCGTTCCCGTACTTGGGCGTCCTGTTCAAGAGCATGAGGCGCGTTCTCTCCGATCCTTCGAAGCCGCTGTTGACCGCGTCCAGAAGCTCTTCCATGCCCAGGCTCTTCTTGTCGAACACATGATGCTTGATCGCGGTCATCGAGTCCGTGATCGTTCCCAGGCCCACTCCCTGGATGTAGGAGGTGTTGTACCGCGCGCCCCCGTCGTGGTAGTCCTTCCCGTTCTTGATGCAGTCATCGATGATGAGCGACATGAACGGGGCGGGCAGGTGCTCGGCGTAGAGCCTCTCGATCACGTTGTTCCCCCTGACCTTCACGTCCACAAAATGATGGAGCTGCTTTTTGAACGCCGCGAAAAGATCATCAAAGGAGCCGAACCCGCGGGGATCCCCTGTTTTGAGGCCGATCCTTTTCCCGGTCCCCTGGTCCATGCCGTTGTTGAGCGTGATCTCCATGATTTTAGGCAGGTTCATGTAGCCCGTTAGGTTGTAGTTTTCCTTGCCGAACGCTCCCACTTCCACGCATCCGCTCGCACCCCCGCTTCTCGCGTCGACCGTGTCCTTGCCCTGGCGGACCAGCTCGTGGACGATCAGGTCGGTGTTGAATATCGAGGGCTGGCCGAACCCGGTACGGATGATCTTCGCCGCCCTTTTCAGGAACCGGTCCGGGTTCTTCTTGCTGAGCTGGACGCAGGAACTCGGCTGGAGTATTCGCATCTCCTCGATCACATCCATGATCAGGTAGGTCATCTCGTTGACCGCGTCCGATCCGTCCTTTTTCACGCCGCCGGTGTTTATCAGGGCAAAATCGGTGTACGTGCCGCTTTCCTCGGCTGTGACACCTACCTTGGGTGGCGCCGGCTGGTTGTTGAACTTGATCCAGAACGCCTGCAGGAGTTCTGTCGCCTCTTCCCGCGCGAGCTCGTTGTTCTCGATCCCTTTCCTGTAAAACGGGTAGAGGTGCTGGTCCAGCCTGCCCGGGTTGAACGAGTCCCAGGTGTTCAGCTCGCATATGACACCGAGGTGCACGAACCAGTAGTACTGAAGAGCCTCCCACAGGTTACACGGGGCGTGTTCCGGCACGCGCGCGCAAACCTCTGCGATTCGCTCGAGCTCTTCCTTGCGGCGAGCATCCTTTTCCGTATCCGCCATGCGAGCTGCAAGCACACTGTAGCGCTTTGCAAAGCTGATGAGCGCTTGGGCACAGATGCGCATGGCTTTCAGCTCCTCCTGTTTCTTGTACGCCTCCGCATCGTCAAGGAAATCCAGGCGCTTCAGGCTTTTCGAAATATCCCTGATGAAATCGCGAAAGCCGTTCTTGTAGATCTTTCCGTCGAGCACCGTGTGGCCGGGAGCGCGCTGTTCCATGAACTCCGTGAACACCCCGCTCTCGTACGAAGCGATCCATTCGGGCTTCATCTCGCCGAAGATGACATCGCGGATCGATCTGCCCCTCCAGAACGGGATGATCTCCTCCTCGTGGATGCGCCTCGTTTCATCGGACACCGTGAACCGGGTCTTTTCCCTTTTGTCCAGGATTCCGAGGTCTTCAGGAGTGTGGCAGCAGATCTCAGGAAAGGTGGGTGTGGCCTTGGGGGCAGGCCCTCGCTCCCCGACGATCAGCTCTCCTTCGCCGATGTTAACGGTTTTTCGCTCCATGAGATGCTTGAACGCGAGCGCCCTTTTCACGGGCGCAGACTTCGTGGCGCTGTCGGTTCTGTAGAACTCTGTCATGAGCCTCGCCCTTTCTATCGAGAGAGAAGGCTCTGTATCCAGGCTTTCCCGGCGCAGGCGCGTTATCCTATCACTCGCGTTCATGTTGCTCTCCATCAATTGAAACCTCCAGCCCAAGGATCGCCAGGAATCCCGCTATACGTTCCATCTCTTTTTGCGAAGGCGGTGCTGCGGCGCCGGGCGGGTGTTTCCTGTTCGTGTTCTCGTACTTGTCCATGCCTGCCCTGTGAAATGACAGAAGCTCGACCGGGTATGGCTTGGCGGGCAGGGAAGCTGCAAAGTTTCCGAGGCTTTGAATGTTCTCATCGTCGTCGTTTATTCCCGGAAGCACCGGCACGCGGATAACAGCCGGCTTCCCCGCATCCGCGAGGAAACGGATGTTTTCGAGTATCCGCCCATTGGGTACGCCGGTGAGCTCTTCATGCCTTTTTTCGTCCATCAGCTTCAGATCGTACAAAAAGAGGTCCGCCTTTTCAGCGACACGCCCGAAGGTGTCAGGATCCGCGTGCCCGCACGTGTCCACTGCGGTGTGGATCCCGCTGTGCCTGCATGCATCGAGAAGCTCCATCAGAAAGGCGGCCTGCGCGAGCGGCTCACCTCCCGAAAAGGTGGCGCCCCCTCCCGACTCGTCGTAAAAAACCGTGTCCCTGCCGATCTTCTCCATTACCCGCTGCGCTGTCATCTCCTTGCCGATGATCTCGATCGCTTCGGACACGCAGGCATCGGCGCACGCCATATCCATGACGCAGAGCTCAGGGTCAATGATGATATGCTCCTCGTTTGTTTTTATAGCACCGTTTACACACGCTTCAACGCAGTCGCCGCACGATCGGCACCTGTTTTTTCTGTACATGGTCTCTGCATCGAACGCCTGACTTTCAGGGTTGTGGCACAAGGCACAGCGGAGCGGACACCCCTTGAAAAACACGGTGGTCCGGATGCCCGGTCCGTCGTGGATCGCGAACCTCTTGATGTCGAAAACCATGCCCATGGATGAGGGGTCCCGTTGAAGAGGGAATTACATTGTTCGAAAGATATTCAGTGTATACGATTTTCCCTGGTTTTCAAACAGGGCGCACTTGCCCGCTTATTTCATACTCTTCGTCGCGAGGTAGCTGTAAACTGTGATGTGGCAAGGCGCATGTCAGGAGACGACCGCAGGCCTGTTCCTACAAGTTGAGGATCGTCTCCTGGC
This sequence comes from uncultured Phycisphaerales bacterium, assembly GCA_964542475.1. Classification (GTDB taxonomy): domain Bacteria; phylum Planctomycetota; class B15-G4; order B15-G4; family CAYZWU01; genus CAZIUL01. The sequence goes on from CAZIUL010000079.1 coordinate 7,661, forward strand.
ATGAAACGCAGCCACAGCGCAGGTTACGGTGCCGCAGCAGAAGATGATGAAATATGCTGGCTTGGATCATTACGGGATTTGTCGGACAAGGAGGCAGATGGAGTACTGGATATACCCTCTTCTCGTGGCCGGAGGCTTTGCAGCCGGGTTCATCAACACGGTTGCCGGCGGCGGCTCCATGCTGACCCTGCCGCTTCTCATCCTGGCCGGACTTCCGGCGGACATGGCCAACGGTACGAACCGCGTGGCCATCCTCGTCCAGAACACCGCGGCAATGCTCGGGTTCAGGTCCAAGGGAGTGAACCCTTGGAGGATGGGGCTCTGGCTTTGCGTGCCCGCCTGCATCGGCGCCTGCGCGGGCGCGTGCATCGCGGTCGAGGTAGATCCGGCAACGCTGAAGCGCATCTTCGGTGTGGTGCTCATCGTCTTGTGCGGCGTGGTGTTGTTCAATCCGTCCGGATCCCTCGTGAAAAAGGAGACAGGCACCTTTGCGGCCCGGCCGTCTGTCAAGTCGTTCCTGGTGTTTTTCGTTGTCGGTTTGTGGGGAGGGTTCGCACAGGTGGGGGTGGGGTTCCTGTTCCTCGGGGGGCTCATCCTCTGTTCCGACCTGAACCTGGTCTACGCGAACGCGGTCAAGCTCTTCGTTATTCTCGCGTTCACAGCGCTCTCATTCCTGATCTTTTTCATCAACGGCCAGGTCGATATCGTGCTCGGGCTGGTGATGGCGATCGGCAACGCTGCCGGCGCATGGACAGCATCGGTCCTGTCCGTGAAAAAAGGCTCCTCCTGGATCAGGATCTTCCTGGTCGCGGCAGCCTTTCTGGCGGCCTTGAAGCTTTTGTGGTGATACGACCGATCCCGAATCCCGAACCGTTTCACTCTTGCAATCCATCACCGCTTCTTGTATCATGCCCCCCTGATCGCCGGGCCACCCTTTCACACGATCTCCTGTTCAACCCGCCGTTCCGCTGTTTTTTGCAAAGGTACGCATTTCATGGAACGAAAGTTTCTCTTTGTAATCATCTCCCTGGTTTCGGTTGTTGCGGCGCTGGGGATCTTTTTGCTCGTGTATGGCCAGGGGGAGGGGGATGCGGTGTCCGTGAGCGAGGCAAAGCGTCCTGATGCGCAGCCTGTCCGCGTCATTGACAATGGGGCTGAAGATGCGGATACGGCACGCGAGCCCGTTGCGCCTGAAAACGTTCCCGCTCTCGATCCTGATGCGATGCCCGAATCCTACAAAAAAGCCCTCGGGCTGATCAGGGGCAGGATTGTGGAATCGGACGGCCCGCCCGTGCCTGAAATCCGCGTGGAGTTCTTCTCCATCAGCGCGCTCGAAATCCTCCGTGACGGGGCTTCTTTCATGGGTGATGATCCTCCGAAGTTCGAGTTCAAGACAGGCGCAACGGAAACCGCGGAAGACGGGACGTTCAGCTTCGAAGCGGTTTATCCGCGTGCAATCCACATGCTCGGGATCGATCCGCAAGGTTCGCGCTCCACAACGAGGTTCGTTGACAACGTGCCGGGCCCGGGAGAAACGGTTGATCTCGGGGACATCGTTCTTGCTCCGTATGCCGTGCTTTTTGGGGTGGTGAAGGACGAACAAGGAGACCCGGTAGAAGGAGCGCGTGTGCGCACGACGCAGCTTCCGCCAGTGGTGTTCACCAGCGGCTTGCAGGATTTCAGGGAAAAGTGCTCTTTCCTTGTGAGGTTCGGTCCCGAGGAGAGGGTGTTCGATGCCCCGCAAGCCCTGATGCAGTTCTACAGGATGGTCCCCTTTCCCACGACACAAACGGGCGCTGACGGCTCATTCAGGATGGAGGGCGTGCCTCTCGGGTTGCAGACCCTGGTAGTGGACAAGCCGGGGCTGGTGACCGAGCGCGTGGGCCCGGTTTCCACGGCGCTGGGAGGCGAGAAGGACCTCGGCGAGATAGAGATGGACAGCGGCGTGATCCTGGCTGGAAAGGTGCTCGAACACGATGGCAAGCCAGCCAAGGGCATCGAAGTGCGCATCGGCCCGATCCACGGCATATCCGAGTTCATCGTGCTGCAGCCGCCGCTTTTTACGGATGACCAGGGGAAGTTCGCGTTCAAGGGCGCGGCCCCGCTTTCCACCTTTGCGGTTGCCAGGCGTTATTCCGAGGATCCGTGGGTGTTCGAGGGCCCGTTTCACCCGGGGCAGGAGAAGCCCGTGCTAAGACTGCCCCCGGCATACGACCTGCGGGTGATCGCGCTCAAGGAGGACAACTCTCCCGCGAAAGGGGCCCGCCTGAAGCTGCGCGAGAAAAGGCCGTTTGACAACATGTTTTTCATGCACACCCCAACCGCTCCGAAAGAGCGGCTTTCTTATCCGGAGGATGGGGTCATCGAGGTCAAAGGGCTTTCACCCGGCAAGTTCGAGCTTCTCCTGGCTGCACCGGGGTGCGGCATGAAGCGAGCCGAGGTCTCTGTTCTGGCGGAGCCCGTTGTCAAGGAGGTCGTGCTCGAGCCGGCCTACGAGGCAAAAGTCAGGGTGCTGGCTGAAAAGGACGGCTCGCCCGTGGAATGGGCCGGGGTCAATGCAACGCTCGGTGAAGGCAGCTGGTGGCTCAACCCCATGAAGATGTCAAAGGGCCGCACCGGGCCCGAAGGCCTGGCGGTTCTGAAGAACCTGACCGCAGGGGAGTACAAGGTCTCTGTTTCCCATCCCGGTTTCGCGGTGACCGACGGCAAGCTGGAGGTTCCAACGGGCGATGAGACGGTGATCTTCGTGAAGCGGGGCGGCATCATCGAAGGAGTGGTTCGAAGGGGAGGCAGCGCGTTTGAGGCGCCGTACATGGTTTCGCTCAACATACAGGAGTTCAAGAGCGGCCCGGAAGCGCTGACACCTAGGTTCACGGCCACAGACCTCGAAGGCCGTTTCCGCGCGACGAACCTGAACCCCGGGAAATGGCAGGTGCACGTTTTGAAGCGCCTTCTTGACGAGGATCCCCTCGGCCTGGGAGAGGTGCTGCGCATGGGCCCTCTCATGTCGAGCGAGACCGAGGTCTGGTCCGGCGAAACGTCGTACATCGAGATCGATCTGGAAAGCGGGAGCGCGGGTCCCGGGGCAGAGGTTTCGGGCAGGGTGCTGGTCAATGGAAAGCCGGCTGTCGGGGCCAGGCTCGTCATACGCACGAAAAAGAGGATCGAGGCCACAGTGAATGCAGGGGGTCGTTACTCCCTCGGCAAGGTGCCGGTTGGAAAGCACTCCTTGAGGATAGCCGAGCTCCCGGGCACTCCCATGAGCGGGTTCAACTTCAACATCCGGCGCAGGGTCGAGGTGATGGAGAACCTTCCGCTGTACGAGGATTTTGACCTTTTCACAGGAGCCATCGCGGGTCGCGTGATCTATGACAGCGATGGAACCCTGGTGAGAGGGGTCAGGGTGAGGGCGGAGATCGAGGGTGACGACGCCCCGTATACCGTCACGATGCACACCGTGACAGGGCTCGACGGCAGTTTCCTGTTCGAGGGGCTGCCCATGGGTTCCTACACTGTAAAGGCGGATCAGGGCGGATTCGGGTGCATGCCCGCCTTCGGAGTGAAGGTCTTTACAGGGGGCGGAGGAGGACTTGTGACCCTGGTCATGATCGATCCTGTCGTGGTGGCGGGCTGGGTCAAGCTGCCCGATGCGGTCAAGAATGCCCGCTGGATCGGGCTTGTCGTAAAATCCGCTGATTCGGGCGACAAAGAAGACAAAGGCGGCAGGGGCGGGACCGAATGGGTTGCTCTCGACAAGGAAACCGGAGAGTTCGAAACCACGAAGCTCATTCCCGGTTCATACACGGCAAACCTTTTCAGCGGAGCCGGGCAGAAATACAAACCCATGGAGTTTGATGTCCCTCCCGGCGGCCTTGCGAACCTTGTGCTGACTCCCGAACCTGACGAGAAGAAACCGAAGCAGGGCGGCAAGTAGTATTTTCTGAACACTGAACATCGAACTTTGCCCTATGAAAGAGGAACCTGGTGAGTTTACTCTTCAAAACACTGCTGTTCCCGGTTGTTTTCTGGATCCTCTTTTCTCCGCTAGGACGATCGACCGGGGAACCGAAGGCCGGGAAAGCGGGGGAGTATCCCATCATTCCCGTTCCCTTCACGCAGGTCCGGTTCAACGACGGATTCTGGGCGCCCAGGATGGAGACAAACAGGAAGGTGACCATCCCGTACGCCTTCGCAAAATGCGAAGAGAACGGCAGGATGGCCAACTTCGCCATAGCGGGCGGGCTCATGCGGGGCGAGCACCGGGGTAACTATCCCTTTGATGACACGGACCCGTACAAGATCATCGAGGGCGCTTCGTACGCCCTGGTCCTTCATCCGGACCCGGAGCTCGAAAAGTACCTTGATGACCTGATCGCAAAGATCGCCGCGGCCCAGGAGGATGACGGATACCTGTACACCTGCAGGACCAACAAATCCGAGAAGCTGGCCGGCTGGGCAGGCGAGACCCGGTGGTCGAACTTGAGCAGAAGCCACGAGCTTTACAACGCGGGCCACATGTACGAGGCAGCGGTCGCTCATTTTCAGGCCACGGGCAAGCGCACCTTTCTCGATGTTGCGATCAGGAGCGCTGATCACATCAACAGCGTGTTCGGCCCTGACAAGCTGCGCCTGCCCCCGGGCCACCAGATCATCGAAATGGGGCTGGCAAGGCTCTTTCGCGCCACCGGTGATGCCGACTACCTGGTGCTTGCCGGTTTTTTCCTTAATGAGCGGGGCCGCACCCATGACGGGCGCGCGCTCTGGGGGGCCTACTGCCAGGATCACCTGCCTGTCGTCGAACAGGACGAGGCTGTGGGTCATGCGGTTCGCGCGACGTACATGTACTCCGGCATGGCTGACGTGGCCGCGCTTCAGAGCGATGTGAGGTATATCGAAGCCATTGACCGACTCTGGGAAAACGTGGTTTCGAGGAAGCTGTACATCACGGGAGGCGTGGGCGCGAGCGGTCACGGCGAGGCGTTCGGTGACAGCTACGAGCTGCCCAACATGAGCGCCTACTGCGAAACATGCGCTGCCATAGGCAACGTTTACTGGAACCATCGCCTATTCCTGCTCCACGGCCATGCCAAGCACGTCGATGTGATGGAGAGAACCCTGTACAACGCGCTGATCTCCGGTGTGTCCATGGATGGAAAGCTGTTCTTTTATCCCAACCCCCTGGAGTCGCACGGCCAGCACAAGCGCAGCCCGTGGTTCGGGTGCGCGTGCTGCCCCGGAAACATGACCAGGTTCATCGCATCGGTTCCCGGGTATGCCTACGCGCACAAGGGTGATGTTCTGTATGTGAACCTTTACGCCGCAAGCAGCGCCGACATCGAGATGAAAGGCAACACCGTTCACGTCGGCCAGAAAACGCGGTATCCGTGGGATGGTGACGTGGAGATCGTTGTGTCTCCCGAGAGAGAAGATGAGTTTTCAGTGCATCTGCGCATTCCGGGATGGGCTCGCAACCGGCCCGTGCCGAGCGATCTTTACAGGTTTCTGAAGAGAAGCGAAGAGAAGCCGGTTATCGAGGTGAACGGGAGGCCCATTGAGCCGGACATGGAAGCCGGTTTCGCCCGCATCAGGCGCGCCTGGAAAAAGGGAGACCGTGTTACACTCAGGCTGCCCATGCCCGTGCGCCGCGTGCTGGCTCATGAAAATGTAAAAGATGACAGGGGAAAGGCCGCGCTTCAGCGCGGGCCGATCGTTTACTGCGCCGAATGGCCCGATCACGAGGACGGCCGAGTGCTGAACCTTTTTTTGCCGGATGATGCGGTGCTCGGCTCGGAGTTTTGCGGCGGGATGCTGAACGGGGTCCAGGTCATCACGGGAAGAGCTTTCAGCACAAGGCGCGTCGAGAACAGCGAGGCGTTTGTTAGCAAGGAGACCGACCTTGTCGCCATCCCGTACTATGCCTGGGCCCATCGCGGGCAGGGGGAGATGGCGGTATGGCTGGCGAGGGAACCGGACGCGGCCCGTCCCCTTGCAAGCCCTTCGATAGCATCCTCGAGCAAGGCGACCGCCTCGGGCGGCAAGGGCCTCCTTGCTGTCAACGATCAGATCGAGCCGAAGAGCTCCATCGATCATGACAACATGTTCTTTCACTGGTGGCCGCGCAAGGGAACCCTGGAATGGGTGCGGTACGATTTCGAGAAGGCCGGGGAGGTTTCGCAGGCGGAGGTCTACTGGTTCGACGACACCGGCATCGGCGAGTGCCGCCTGCCCGCGTCGTGGCGCATCCTTTACAGGGATGGGGAGGAGTGGAGGCAGGTTTACACCACAGGCACTTACGGCGTGGAAAAGGACAGGTACAACCGCGTTGTTTTCGAGACGGTCAAGACCGATGCCTTGCGCCTCGAGGTTCAGCTTCCGGAGGAGTTTTCAACCGGCATCCATGAATGGCGGGTGAAGTAAACAGATGGAGGGGTTGCTTACTATTCTGTCGGTATCAAGACGAAAAGTACCACTGCTGTCCTGACTGTCCATGTTTCATGAAGAGGACCTGATCAATGAGTAAGACTGCATATTCCGTGGCCCGGGCGTTCATCTTGTTTTCTGTGTTGTGCGTTTTTTGTGCATGGGCATCACCGTGCTACACCGAGGCCGGTATCCAATGGGAGCCGTTTTTCAAGGGCGCCATGGAAAGAGCGGACACGGGAAACATGCCCGTGTTCATCGCGATCAACATGGACGGTGAGCCCGTGTGCGAGGAGATCGCCGAGAACCACTACAGGGATCGCAGGATTGTCAAGCTGAGCGAGCACCTGGTGTGCCTGTTCGCATCCAGGTACTACCACGACAGCGGCGATGAGGCTTGCCCCAGGGCCGGGGAGATACCGTGCGCATACCACCAGCAGGTGGAAAAGGAGCTGCGCAAAGCTATCCCCGAAATCGAGGACGGGAACGGGGATGTGATCGCGCCGAGCCATGTCTTCCTCGGGCCGGACGGGAAGGTGCTGTTTTCGGTTCCGTACATCATCACACCGGGCGAGCTCGAGTGGTGCATGAAAGAGGCTGTCTGCAAGGTCAACCCCTCCTTCAAGTGGAAGCTCGGTTCCGGCGCGCACGCGCCGAGGAGGATCCGGTACGGAGAGGTTGTCTCGCCAGGAGGAGAGGACGCGGGAGGCGGAGGCAGGGGCGGTGACCGCGGAAAAGAGATCCTGCCGCTTTCAGGCAAGGAGCTGGAAGAAGCCATTGAGCAGATCAATAAGAGCGGGCGCAGAGACCGTGGGGAGTCGTTGCGGGAGTACTTGCCGGCGCTCATCCGCACCGATGAAAAGAAAGCAATCGATCTGGTCAGGATATGGATGAACAACAGGTGGGTTTTGAGGGGCGACAGGGCGTCGAAGATGATCCGGGACATCGGCAGGGTTTCTCCCTTGTCGTGGTGGGAAGTCGTGGCTGAGTTCGTATCGCACGACAGGATCGAGATCAGGAACGAGGCCATTGTGGCGCTGGAGCAGTTCGGCGAGCCCAAGTCGCTAAAGCACCTGATGAAGCAGCGGTCATCCGAAAAGGAGGAGTCGGCAAAAGCCAACCTGGTGCGCGCCATCGCTTCTGTGGGCCGCGCCAACAGGAGCTCGTGTTCCCTGGTTCTGAAAACCGCGGAGAAGGACAGGAGCGAACGCCTGCGGATCAGCGCATTGATAGGCCTTACATATATAGAGGATCGCGAGAAGGTAAACTCGGCTCTTGCAAAGGCACTGCTCGACGAAGCCCCCGGCATAAGGGCGGCGGCAGCGTACACCATTGCCGTGCGCAGGGAAAGGGAGCTTGCCGAGGCCCTTGATGTGGCAATCGATGTCGAGGCTGACCCGGATGTCAAGGGCTATCTCGATGCCGCAAAAAAGGCCCTGGATGGGGGAGGGCTTGAATACTTGGAGGGCGTGCTCAAGGAGTACGCGCGCGATACGATTCCCCGGGACAGGAAATAGCCGGGAGGAAGAGGCGGAAGAAGAAAGAAGAAGAGAACCACGGATGGACACGGATTTTATTTATCGCGGTTCGTGAACCGCCCTTCCGGCCATTAAAATTCAACAATGCTGCCCGCATTGATGCATTGATTTCATTTCTTGCCAACCATAGTTATTTTTGTTAAACTTATTTCTGTTAACGAGTGACCGGTACAGTCCGTACATCCGGCATTTGCACCGTGGGAGAGGGGGGGGTGCATGGTTTCGGTTGCTTGTTTAATTGGAGATATTTAATGAAAGCTCCAATAGTCCTGATCACAGTCATATCGATTTTTGCTCTCTGCTTTGTAAAGAATATCCACGCTTCGGAAGATCAAACTTCCATTCAGGAAGCGTGCGACTCCTGTGAAATTCTGAAAGAGGGTGTGCCTCCCACTGAAGCTGTTTTCAACGAGGAATCTCTTGAAGACAGTAAATTATTCGAAAATAAGGTTTTCAGTAAATTTCCTCTCTTGTTCATTAAGAACCAGGGCCAACTGGATGATGAGGTGGCCTACTACGTGAAGGGATCGGACAAGACTCTGTACTTCACCAGCAGAGGCATCACCATTGCACTTGTTGGAGATGAAAAAAAAGAAGGGAAACAACGCTGGGCTGTCAGGCTTGAGTTCCTGAATGCAAACCCCTCTGTGAAGCCAATAGGCGAACAGAAACAAAACGCTGTTTTTAGCTATTTTAAAGGCAAGCCGGAAGAGTGGAAAACGGGAGTACCCACCTACAGCAGATTGGTATATAGAGACCTCTGGCCCGGTATCGATCTGGTTTACTCCTGCAATATTAACCAGCTCAAGCACGAGTTTATCGTTCAGCCCGGTGCGGATCCACAACAGATCCGCCTCGCCTACCACGGCGCATCCAATGTAAGAATTCAAAAAACAGGTAAACTGCAGGTGATCACACCGGTCAGGAGTTTCGAAGACGACAAGCCTTTTGCCTACCAGGAGTCCCGCGGAGACCGATCCGAGGTATCCATCAGATATGAACTGGACAGAGGTACAGAAGAGGGTGCTCACTCATACGCTTTTGAGTTGGGCCCTTATAATCAGAAACAGCCTCTTGTTATAGACCCGGCCTGGCTGGTTTACTGCGGGTATATCGGAGGAAACGATGGGGACAGTATCAGTGATATTACTGTAGATAAAGATGGAAACGCCTATGTGACTGGAATGACGTGGTCTGATGAAGACCAATACTTCCCGGTAAAAACAGGGCCTGATTTGACCTACAACGATGACCCATCTGGTGGTGTAAAATCCTTTCTGTAAATTTCCCTCTTCTCTTTGAGCCCCACGCCG
>CAZIUL010000080.1:0-16306 GCA_964542475.1 uncultured Phycisphaerales bacterium
ATTGGATTTTCAGAGGGAGGCTTATGGCCAGAAAAACCTACACGACCGTGCGGAGTCGTACAAGGCCGGGGATCGCTGCTCACAAGCGTTGTCATGGCCGGCGAACGTGATTCTTTTCCGGGTGTACGACTACTCCACTTCAATGACAACGATCTCCCCTTCCGGAAGGGGGAGTGAGACGGTCTTCTGGGCTTTCTTGTTGCTGTAACGAAATACAACAAGAGTGACCTCGCCCTTGGGAAGGCCCTCGAGCATGAAGCTTCCATCCTCTGCAATGCTGCTTCCGGGGAGATCGCAGGGATCCAGGGTTGTGATCGTCGGGGAAACCTTCCAGGCGAACATTTGCCTGAGGGCCGAGTTGTCCCCATCGGATGCCTCCGGGAACTTCAGGATGCCCTTCAGCGCACAGCAATCCGGATCCAGAGCGATTTGGAGTCCTGAGCGGTTCTCATTCATCTGGACATTCAGGTTCTTCATCAGGAAGGGGGCATGTTGTTCATGAAGTACGGTTATATGAAAGTTGCCTGCGGGAAGGTTCTTCGCTTCAAAAACACCCTCAGCAGCGGTTTTTATCTGGACCGGTTTGGGGGGGTTGCTCTCAGCAACCTGCTGGAAGATCACCCGAGCACCCTGGACAGGCTCGCCGCTTGCCTTGTCCACGACAGTGCCTTGGATCCGGGCCAGGGCAATGTGCACCGACAGGTCCAGACGGGATGATGGTTCCAGTGTGAAAACCTCCGAATGCTTGTAGGATTGGCGATTGAATCCGTACCTCACGGTGTCGTCATTTGCCGGGTTTAAATCCGGAGCATCCCACTCCACATTGAGCCGGTAAATTCCAGCCCTGAGATCGAAGAAACACACGTGGCCCGGCCCGATTTTCCTTTTTTTTTCGCTGGCTTTATATTTGAAAAGGTCGGCAAGGGTTGTTTCGGTAAATTTCCGTTCCCGGTTCTCGTCGAGCTCTTCGAGCCTGGTCCAGAGCCCTTTGGGCAGGGTTTGCCCGGTCGAAGCTGTTATGTTGACGTTTACGACGCTGTTCCACGGATCAGGCACAATAAGATCAAGGTAGCAGGTGTCGCCATCCTCTATGGAGGCGTTATAAGCTTTCAGGCTGTCAAGTGTTGTTCCGTCATCAGGTAGAGAGCTTGTGGACATTCCAAAACCACTGTCACCCACGCCGGTGGCATGGGTGATCACCCTTGCATCCACCACGTATTGGCCGTCCGGGAGCCCCTGGAACCGATAGCAGCCCGAACCGTCCGAACGGATCATGTTGAACATCTCGTCACCGTCCCAGGCAAGGACGCAGGCATCAGGGAGCGGGCGGCCGTTCCCGTCCCTCACCACACCTTCGATAGCGCCGGTGATTGGGGGCAGGGTGATTGTAAGCTCCACCTGGAGGTTCTCCTTGGAAACCTCCACGGGAGTCGGCTTGAAGACTTCGATTCCCTTGATCTTGATGAAGAGAAAATGCTTTCCCATCTTTACATCGTTAAAAGAAAAGGCCCCCTGTTCATCCGTAATGAAGGCGGTGGAGTAACTACTTCCTCTGCTCCGTGAGCGGACCCGGATTCCGTTATTCGTGAAAGAGATTCTTGGCCTCTGTTGCCTTTGTTTTCCCGACTCCTTCATGAAGGGGGGAAGGAACGGATCATCTTGCTCGTTCTCTAGCAAAACCGCAACGCCCGGGGCTGGTCCATTGTCCGCGAAATAAACTTTGCCGAAGATTTTGCCCATTTGCTCAAGCACACCGGAAACCTCTACCATGCCGGGAGGCGCGGGAACCTCGACATTCAAGAACTCCTGCGGCAGGAACCCCTTGACATGGACGGTGATATCAAAGGTGCCCTCAGCAACATGGTCTAATTCGAATGTCCCGGGCGCAGGGCTTTTCACCTTTTCGGACCATCCGCTGCCACCATAGGATATCCCATGATCCGTCACGGTTTTTATCATAAGAGAGGCCTTGGGCGTTTCGAGTACGGGATCTCCATCCTCGTTAGTGAGATGGATCAGCACCCTGGATCCGATTGGCAAAAAAAACTCGAGGCTCTTCGCTCCTATGGCCACCTTTTCAGCGAGCAGCAGCCGCCCGGCTTTCCAGCCCATTTCGCCCGGCTTTCTCATGCGGTGTGCCTTGATCGAGTAAAGTGTATCCGGCAGAGGGGCAAAGGAAAACGAACCGTTGTCATCGGTTGTTGTGTCCTGGTAGATCTCGAAATCAATGAACTGTCCCCTCGCATCCAGCTTTACCCCTTTTGCCGGTGATGCATCGGCGTTCAGAACCCGGCCCGAAACGGGAAGGCATTTGTTGAGTGTGATCACAACTTCCGGGATATCCCTGCCGCGGTCCGGTTGGACCTTTTCGCTCCATCCGGCACCGCTGTCCTTCTTGTAGGCGGTGACACGAGTTTCAGCGGAGCGTCTATGGCTCAGGACAAAAAGTCCATCTTGATCGGTGACAGCGTACCGGGTCTTCCGCCAGGTGTCAGGAACCTCCCAGGGTATGCGGGAGGTGCCGACGGCACAGCCTTCCACCGGATCACCCTTCGAGTCTCTGACCAGTCCTTTTATCATAAAGGCAGGGGCCAGATGGATATCTTCCAGATGAAAGGAGCCGTCGTAACAGGGCATGGCCTTGTAAAGCTGCGCGTTTGCTTTCAGGTAATGCAGATGATTGTACTGCAGATGGGTTGCCTGGAATTCATAGTCGGGAATCGTAAAGCTGTAGCTCCCTTCCGCATCCGTGGTACAGCCCGTTTCCTTCCATTCCAGATCGATAGGTGTATAAAAGGAGTGTTCTTCGCATAAAGCTCTTTTGACCTTGACGCCCTCCACCGGCTTGTCCTTCTCATCCAGGATGCGGCCCGACACCATGATGGAAGTTTTAGTTCCGATGGAGACTCTATTGGCGGAACCGTTGATCGTTTCAGCGGCTACCCCTTCTCCAGGCTTCGCCATATCCCCGGCAGCGGTCGTGTTTTTGGGAGCCACCCCTTCCACCGCCTGATTTGTGCCGGCTTCTCCTGATAAAGTCTCTTTTTCCGGCAGATCGGTTTCGTTTGAATCCATCATGACGAAGAGGGTGAACAGAAATGTAACGGCAAAGAACAAGAGTCCGATGATTAGAATTTTATTATTGATGGTCATTTTTTTCTCCCCAAAGAGTTCAGGTCTTATGCTGGTATTGTGAGTTCAAAACCCCTTCCAGGCCTTTGAAGTGGTTGACCATCATGCTGTTGATCTTTTGCCGGAAGGCCGCGCGTTCCATGCCCAGGGCATTGGTCGCTCCCTGTTTATAGTCGAAACAAAGCCCTTTTACCAGAATGCTGTGTTTATCGAAACGGCAAACAGAGCAAGCTCGCCCTTTTTCGGGCTTTCTTTTGCTGCAGCAATTAGCTCGCGGCCCGGGGTATTCATTTGTTTCATGATGAGGCCCGCTTTATGGGCCTGGAACCGCTGGAGCTCATCCGTTCGGGCCCCAGGTAAGTCCCGCGAATCGCCGTTTCAGAGGCTTTTAAGGGTAGTTGGGTCTCATGGGACCGGTGGGACCGTATTGTCGGTATAGGGGGGGAAGATATTGAAGAGCCAGAGTTGAAGGACGACTTTGGCTCGGTTTGTTCCGAACGTGCAGCCTCCATTTTACGGATTGCCAGGTGTGCCTTCTGTATTATACAAGGTATCAGAAATGCCCTAAAACTCACCCCGTATGGTGCAAATATTCAATCGATCTTAAAACAAGAACGAAACAGTAGATCCGAGCCATTTTGTAAGGTGTCATTCGACTTTTGACACAGGATGGAATTTATAACGGTGGGCTAGAAAGCTGACGCGAATGGAACGCACCTGATAGATCTTTGGATGATAACGGGTAAGGAATATTCAAGAAGCGGGATCAGGCAGCTTGACGGTCATTGGGTGGTAAGGCAGACGGAATTTTTCGGGTGGACACCAGGGAATAAATGGCACTTCGAGATCATTGCCGAGAGATGGAGGGGCTTATAATAATGTAACTTTGCTGATATATTGTTGTTGCAATAATTAATCTATACGTTTAGAATGCTTAAGCCTGAGAGCCTATCCGATAACAACATGTCGATGAAGCCCCTGCATGCTGTCAAACCTGCATGAAAGGAAGCGTTTTTAGAGATGACATTTTTTAATTCCAGAATGGTTGCAACAAAAACGGATAAGGAGAAAACTTTGAAATCTTATACGAAGACTACCTTTTTATTCCTCTTGGTATCCTTGATTCTGAGCCTGAATGCTGTTCTCTGTGCCGAAGAGACTGTTTCCAATCAGGAAGCCGCTCCGGGCGCCTGCTTCGTAACCATCTCAGAAGATCCGGCACAACCCAACCTATTGCTTACTCCGGGAGGAAAAACGATTCACCGTACGGTGAATCCGGTCAGCGATCTACGGACCGTGTTCGTTCCAGAAAGTGCCATCCAACTTTATCTCTGGGAAGAAGCGCTTCAGAACGACCGGTTACAGGCATTTTATGCCATCAGCCGAGATGGTACAAACCTCAGCGGCCGGGTCCGGGCCACCACTTATTATATCCGGTTGAGAGACCATATCTTCGATCCCCTCATGCAAGCCCAATCGGTGCATTACACTTTGGAAGCAAGACCTTCGAACACGCTTTATCTTGTCCAGTTCGTAACAACCCCTCTGCCGGAGTTCCGTTCTGCCATCGTAAGCCTTGGCGGGAAAGTTCACCGTTTTCTGACGGATCATACCTTTATTGTCGAGATGTCGAAGCATGTTTCGACACAGGTTGCCGGGCTTCCATATGTCCGCTGGGTGGGTCCTTACCATCCTGAATACCGTGTGGAGGAATATTTACGCAATGCCTTGAAAGGTTTCACACAGCCTCTTGAAGAGCAGCGGTATTCGATCATGGTCTGTGACCGCAACCATGATCGACAGTTAAGCCTGGAGCGCCTGATGCAGAACCTGGGCGGAACCGTTCATTTTACCACACCCAAGGGCATCCGTATGGAGGCCACCCTTACCCACGATCAGCTATTGAGCGTCGTGCACGCCAGCGAAGTTCAATTTATAGATCGCTGGGGCGGTCCGGGTGAGACGGACATGAACATCGTCCGGTCGGTGGGAGGCGCGGACTATCTCGAGGGCTTGACCGGCTGGACAGGACAGGGCGTTCGGGGTGAAATATTTGATACAGAGGTTCGAATGAGTCATCAGGAATGGCTCTACACTCCGATCGTTCACAGTACGACACCAAACGGCTACAACCACGGGACGAGTTGTTACAGCATTAATTTCGCACAGGGCATTGATCCGAACGCTCGCGGCCTGGTGCCCGACGGCCAGGGAATCTTCTTCCTGTACAGCGAATCCACCCAATTCGGCGGGTCAAAATCACGATATGACATAAACAAGGAGCTCATAGATCCGTTAGGCTACTACCGTGCAGTATTCCAGACCGCAAGCGTCGGATCCACACGCACCACTGATTACACGACCATTTCGGCGGAAACAGACGATTACCTTTTTCTGTATCCCATCTTGAGTACCCAATCTCAAAGCAATTCCGGCTGGCAGGATTCACGGCCCCAAGCCTGGGCAAAGAATATAGTCTCTGTAGGCGGCTTCTATCACTACGACACAGCGGATCGATTAGATGACCACTGGGGTGGCGGAGCCAGCATTGGCCCCGCGTCAGACGGCCGCATCAAGCCGGATCTCGCGTATTTCTATGACGAAGTTCATGCCGCCAGTGGCAGCTCGAACACGAGCTACACCGAATTCAGCGGAACCTCCGCTGCTACGCCCATAACCTCCGGGCACTTCGGCCTTCTCTTCCAGATGTGGCACGAACAGGCGTGGGCCGGGCATGGTGGAGCGGCTACGGTGTTCGACAGCAAACCCCAGATGGCCACGGCAAAAGCCATGATAATCAACCATGCCTACCGGTACGACTGGACGCAGGGAGGCGCTAATGGTGACATCAACAGAAATGTACAGGGCTGGGGCACGGCAGACGTCCGAAACCTGTATGACATGGCGCCTCAAACCATGATCATTGATGAAACCGATGTGCTCGCCCCACTCGAGACCAAGACCTATTACGTAAACGTGGTTTCAGGAGTGCCGGAGTTGAAGGTGACCATGGTATATACCGATCCAGCGGGCACCGTGGGTTCGGGCCATCATCGTATCAATGACCTTTCTTTGAAAGTAACCTCGCCATCCAGCATGATTTACTGGGGTAACAACAATCTGCATAACCGCAATATCTCTATGCCGGGGGGGAGTTCCAACAGGATAGACACAGTGGAAAACGTGTTTATTCCGAGTCCTACGAGCGGTACCTGGATTGTGGAAGTCATGGCGGACGAAGTAGTCCAAGACAGCCATACCGAGACCCCGGAGATCGATGCTGACTTTGCTTTGGTGATATCCGGGATCTCCTTCGAACTCGAGGCAGATACTCATACCCTTCCCGAGCTGGGCGGAACGGTCAACTTCACACTTGATAGCGGCGCGGGCAACGGCAACCGCAACTACTTCCTCCTTGGCAGCGTTTCCGGAACCACGCCCGGCTTTCCGCTCCCCGGAGGCCTGACGCTGCCACTGAACTGGGATGTTTTTACAGGTATCGTTTTCCAGAAGGTCAATACTCCATTCTTTTCAACCTTCCAGGGACAGTTGGATGCATTGGGTCAGGGCGCCGCACAACTGAATACCTTGGGCCCGTTACCTCCCGGCTTCGTAGGTGTCAAGCTCTATTTTGCCTATCTCCTTTACCAGCCCTTCGACTCTGTCTCGAACCCGCTGGCCATTGAGATAGTGCCGTAGTTGAAAGAAGCCAGGATTTCATGACAGCCTCGTGTGCTAGTTCGAGCCCCTCCGGGTGTGCCAGTTTTATTCCGCAGCTCACCTGATCCAGATGTAATCAAAGGCAAAAGAGCCCTCTGAGAGGCTTTCCAGGACCAGGGTGTGCTTGCCCTTGCTCAGGTGCACCTTGTTGAAGCCGGTGCTGAGTATGCGCTTGGCATAGCGGCTCTTCAGGTCACACCTTTCTTCCCCCCTCACACCGTTGCCCGCCCCCCCAAGATCGCTCACCTTGAGGGGCCGGCCGTCGAGCAGCAGGCGCAGCGCCCCAAACTCGGGTTGATGCGCAGCAACCATGTTGATGGCCATTTCCCCCTCCTTCTCGATGTCAATCTCCATGCTCAACCGCTCTTTTTCCGCTGCCGACCAGGTAACGAGCCTTCCCCTGGATGAGCCGGGAAAGCCCTTCTGCAGACGGACCGTGTCCGAAAAAGAGTCCTTCAGAAGATCCTCGAAATGGAAAAAGCGAGCACCGCTTACACCGTAGATGGGTTCCGGTTCCACCGGTATCAGGGGCCGGACCTCGAGCTCTGATAACTGAAGCCTCCTGTGGTCATCAATGGCGCCGGGCAGGGCATAGTAGTAGGCGATGCGGTCATAGCAGAGGCCGGGATAGGCGTGGTGAGGCCAGAGCTCCATGTAAAAGGCAAAGGAGCTCTTGAACAGGATGGAGTCGAGAATGTGCCACCTGTGGTTGGAAACATAGCCCGCGTTTCCCGGGCCGCTGTTCAGGGGCTGACCGCAATAAGGATGATCGAACAGATCCGGCCTGCTCCAGGAGTAGTTGAAATAATCCTCGGAGCCTGTTCCAAAAAAGACCGGAAAGCCGCACCCGTCCACAAAGATCTTTTCGTCGCCTTCGCCCCACCAGCTCCCGTAGGGAGTGGGAATGCCGGAGTGGTTGACAACCATTACGGCAACACCCAGGAAGCGGCCCTTTCCGCAGGCCACCAGGTAGGGCATGTCAAAAGGCCCGGAGCTCAGATCCAGGTCGTTGTCAGCTCGCCATTTTCCATGAAAGAGGCATGATCTCTCATCCCAACCCCATGGCACCAGATCAAAGGATGCGAACAGCCGGAACTCTTCAGAGGTGCTGTTCAGGATCGACACATCGGCCTTTCTCCTGTAGGGCATGACAAAGCGGCAGGTCATGACCCCGCCTTCTGAAACGGAGAAGGGCGTGCTGGAATAGGGATTGATCCCGGGTCCTGAGCCAAAAAAATCACCCAGCGGGGAATCCACCTGGGGTTTGCCCGCACCGTCAAACACGATCCTCAGAAGAGCGCCCCTCAATGCCGCGTCCGGGTCTTCGCTCTTGATACGAACCGAAAAACGGGCGATCGCTCCCGGCCCGGGCTGGTCCGAGCTGGTCCATGACCATCTTGATCCGGGTCCGATCAGGCCCCTATCCTCGGGCAGCAGCTCTTTTTTTGTCTTTTCGGGAGCGGTGAGCCGCTCAACCGCATGTTTCAATCCGCCCTCATGAGCCTTCAACTCTTCAATGTTGAAGCAGGCCACTTTCACACCCTCATCATAGGTGCGCACCTCCACCTCGTAAAAGTGAAGCCGGTCGATCTTCCCCTCCCAGGTGATGCGCAACGAGCTTGCAAATGGAAGGGGCATGTAGTTGCTGTCCTGCTGGCAAAAGGCATCACCTTCATCGAGCTTTACCCCGGCGCGTTCCAGGAACAGCGTTGACCGCCTGGCAAGGAAGTCATAGGCAGGGCCCTCGAAAAGAGGCTCCTCCTCCCCATCGAGATAAAGCCTGAGGACGCCGTTCATTCTTGCCGACCATGTTCGCACCACAGCCCCGGGCCCCTCCACGAGGGCTATCTGATAGAGGCCATTTCCATCCTTGCCGGGCTCCTTCAGGACCTTTTCGAAACCGGGCAGAGGCTCTCTGCCGAAGCCGTCCGAGTTGGAATACCACGACTCCTCGTCAGGGGAGATCGACCTCCGGTCATAGCTGGAGTACTGCCGCGTGTCAAAGGGCAGCCCCGGAAGACGGGCAAGTAGCTCCATGTTCGTCATCTCATCTAGAAGGGAGGCGAATGTCACCTGCTCTTCGTTGTCTTTGCCAACGGCTGGGCCGTGGACAAGAAGACAGAGCATAAAAAGCGCGGCGCCTGCCGCGATCCGATTCCTTGTTTTAATCATGGGGGCGTCCCTCCTAAGGATTGGGTGAACGGTTCAAAAGCACATGAAACCGGCAATCCCGACTGCCGGCTTCATGCGCTGGCTTTCTGCCTGCGTGTCAGTATATCAGTGCCCGGGGCGAATCTCTATTTCCCCAGGAAAAGGTAAAGCCTTCCAACGTAGGTCTTTCCCGTTTCAGATCCGGGATCTTCGATCGACTCGAAGTTTCCAAGCACGATATCCGGTTTTCCGTCGTTGTTCCAGTCCACAACGTCTAACCTGGCCCTGGATCCCTTGTCAAGGATATCCCCCCCCGCTTTCAATGGAATCCCCTCTGCAAAGCAGGGCTTGCCGTCTGTGCCCGTGTTGGGATAAAAGAAAACCCTGCCGTCCTCGCTGCCTACAAGGAGATCCTTCTTTCCGTCCCTGTTCCAGTCCACAACATGGGGCGAGGGCCTGACCGGAAAGGCGTGCTCTTGCGCTTCGGCCTTGATCAGTTCCGGCCGGCCAAAGGCGGGCTTACCCTTCTCGCCTGTATTGTAATAGACGAGGAACTCCCCCTTGGTCTGGCCCATGAGGATGTCCAAGAGGCCGTCGTTGTTCCAGTCCGCCAGATCGATCTTGGAGTACTTTTCAGAAAGCTCGCTGTTGCCGGGAACGGTCTCTTTCACCTTGTACTGTCCATCAACCTTCTCGTAGATCCTTCTGGCTCCCTTGATGGCTTTCCCGTCCGCCTCGAGCATGACACCCTTTTCCAGCACGGGTTCCGCATCCGATCCCTTGTTGCGGAAAAACCACACCGAACCCGGGGAGTCGCCTGACACGATATCCTTCTTTCCATCCTCATCGAAATCCACGACACGTGGATAGGCGCCGATGCATCACCCGGCGGCAAGGGAGATCTTCTCACCCCCGGCTTCGAGATATTCGAAGCTGTTGAAAAGCGGCTCCGCATCGCTTCCCTCGTTGAGGTAGAGACGGATGTTGCCCTCCTTGAACTGGCCCACAACCAGGTCTTTCCTGCCATCGTTGTTCCAGTCAACCACGCACGGCGCGAGGTGGCCGATTTCCACGGAGATAGCCTTGCCGTCCGCTTCTATCAGCTTTCCCTCTGCAAGGTCGAGCAGATCGCCGCCCGGCTGGAAAAGAACAAGGCAAAAAAACAGTTGAGTCAAAAACATGATTCACCTCCGCATTGACAGGTTCATTGAAACGGGCCCAGGCCGCCCTCAAAAACAATACCGCCCCTGAGCTTTACAGGATACCAGATACGTGACTGTGATTGAAACTAATTTCAACCCGCACGAAAAGCCTTCCCCCATATTTCATCCTCCTCTGTTGCGACACCGTAAAGGATAAAAGGCTTGGTTTATTCGCTCGTTTATATAGAATATGGTATATGCGATTTTCCATTCCGCCGCAACAGCGCAACAAAAAGCAATGGAGTCATCTCATGCGTACCTTCTTCGCACTCACCGTATTTTTCACCGCGTTTACCAGCATCCACGCCCAACGGTTCAACGAGGCTGTGCTGATCGATCCTCCCCTTGCATACGAGGAGTCCTCATCAGGGCTCAGCTACCCCGGATGGGAAGGCGGGCGCACGGAGCTGGAAATGGGCGACATGAACAACGACGGATTCGTGGACCTGGTCACCATCGGGGACCACGGCAGCCCCTGGATCAACACCCAGGAGCACGGGATCATGGTCTACTTCGGAAACGGCACCGCTGCCAACTGGAGCGTTCACATGACAGGCAAATTCGGCTACGGCGGGATTGCCCTGGGCGATGTGAACAACGACGGGCTCATGGACGTGGGCTACGGCATGCATCACAACTACAGCAGCAACGACCTCGGCGACCAGCGAATCGAAGTGGCCCTGGGCGACGGCACGGGTATGAACTGGACTCCATGGGACGACAACCTGGACCATCCCTCTCACGGTATAGCCTGGGGCATGTTCGGAACGGATTTCGCCGACGTGGACGTGGACGGCGACCTGGACCTGGTCTCCATCTCCTTTGGCTCGGGAGACGGCATGCACGTCTACCTGAACAACGGAGACGGCACCTGGACCCGGAGCTTCGGTTTCCTGGGAGGGAACTCATACATGATCGTCCGGTTCGGGGATGTGAACGGCGACGGGTACCCGGACATTGCAGCGGACCATCAGAAAGGGGCCGTGTGGCTCGGGGACGGCCAGGGCGGTTTTGTCAACGCCGACGGCAACCTCCCCGATCCGGGCTCCTCCTATGCCCATTACTACGGCACCGACCTGGGAGACGTGACCGGCAACGGCTGCCAGGAGCTCTCCTTCACGATGTCCGACGGAAGCGTGCACGTTTGGCAGTGGAGCACAGGCAACCGCTGGACCTCCTTGAGCAACGGGCTTCCCACCTCCTCCGACTTCAGATTCACCCAGCTATGCGACATGGATGCGGACGGCCGGCTGGATCTCGCGGCATTTGGAGACGGAAAGATCACAGTATGGCGCCTTGTGAGCTCGGACACCTGGGTCGAGGCACACACCTTCAATACCTTGCCCAAGGGCTACTCCCAGGCCTTCCGCACCGGGGTCGATGTGGACTTCAACGGCCGGCCGGACATGGTGCTCCTGATCGAGGTAGGATCCTGGCCGAGCTATCAGAACAAACTGCGCTTCTTTCGCGAAAAAACAGCTCCGAGCCTGGGGAGGCTGCGCATCACATATCCCAGGGGCAAGGAGAGCTTTTTCAGGGGTTCGGTTGTGTTCATCCACTGGCGGCTCAGCGGGGTGCCGCGCGGCGAAGGCGGGGCCTCGACCATGACCATCGAGCTGTCAACGAGCGGCCTTGGCGGCCCGTGGACAAGCATCGCCTCGAGCCTTCCCAACAACGGCCGGTACCAGTGGCAAATCCCGGCGGGTCTGCCCGCGTCCAACGACTGCCGCTTGAGGATCTCGCTCACCGCGCCCTCGGGCTCGGCCTCCTTCACCACCCTCAAACCGTTCAGCCTGCTTTGAAATGTCCGGACGGTAATTGTCTTGCAAGAACAGATGTTTTTCCTTCAAGATAAAGGCGGCCCCGGAACCGTTTATCAAAAACCGGCAAGCTGCCACAAAGGTACAAAAAGGAGCGCGCGATTCGCGAACCACCGGAAAGAAAACCGCTTCGAACCATCCGCGCTTCGGCGCCGATCAGGATCAACGATATCGGCGGGTGGACCGACACATGGTTCAGCAACGGCGGCTGCGTGCTTAACATCGCGGTTAAGCCCAGGGTGGAGGTGCGCATACAGCTCTTCGAAAACCACCTCAGGAAAAGGGAGAGGGTGAGAATCCACGCTGAGAACTACGGGGAAACCATTGTGCTCGATCCTGAAAAGCCGGACTTTCGCAGGCACCCGATCCTCCAGGGCGCGGTGAACTCCCTGCCCATCCCCGAAGAGGTGGAGCTCATGATCGCGCTCAGCTCCCTGGTTCCGGGCGGCAGTTCCACCGGCACATCCGCTGCCGCGTGCGTTGCGCTCCTGGGCGGCCTGGCAGCGGCCAGCGGGCAGGAGCTGAACCTTGCGGATGCGGCCTCCCTGGCCCTTCGCGTGGAGACCGACAAGCTCGGGCTTCAGAGCGGGATACAGGACCAGCTCTGCTCGGCATACGGGGGGATCTGCTTCATCGACATGAAACAATACCCCGCGGCAGACGTTCAAAAGCTGAGCCTCGACGAACATGTGAAGGAGGAGCTGGCCCAGCGGCTCGCCCTGGTCTACATGGGATCATCGCACAGCTCATCAGCGCTGCACGAAGAGGTGATCGCGTTTCTCGAAACAAAAAGCGCGGGGTACGATGCGCTCCGCACACTGAAGGAGCTGGCTGGCGAGGCAAGAGAGCACCTGATCCGGGGAGATTTCGCATCTTTCGGCGATGCAATGGTCCGGAACAACGAATGCCAGCGTTCCCTGCACGCGGGGCTCATCTCCGGGCGCGCGGACGATGTCATCTCGATCGCTAAAAGGCACGAAGCAGCCGGGTGGAAGGTAAACGGGGCAGGCGGTGAAGGCGGGTCCTTGACCATCCTTGGCAGCAGGGGCAAAGCAGAAAGAGACAAAATGCTGGATGAGATAGAAGCGCTTGGAAAGGGGATAAGGCCCGTTTCCATCGGCCTCGAGGACACTGGCCTTGATGTCGATGTGAATAATTGAGGTTATCTATTGATTTCCGCTCAGGCTTCCGATACCATTATCAGCTAGCAGCACCCTCTGGAAAGGAGGCCTACCAATGGCTTCGCGCGCACTGAGACAGCCCCGGGCGCTGCTCACACTTCTTCTTTTTTTCTTCTTCTCCCCCATCACCCTGTCAGGAAAAGAGATACGGCTCAGCTTCGAGCCCTGTCCCGCGGGGCTTCCTCAAGACGAATGCGGTTATGTAAAGCCCCTGGAGAACGGATTGCATGGATGGATAAGGGGGGACGAGTTTCTGACCGACCGGGCCTTCACCGGTTACTTCAGGTTTCACCACGACAACCTGGACAAACCCGAGCTTCTTTTCTCCTACGACTGTCTCCTGGAGGGAAGCGGCACTCCGGATATACTGTACCTGGATCTCAACTTCGACCAGAGAATCGGTGAGGACGAAAGCTTCGCGCTCAATCGGGCCGGCTCCCGGTTCATGGCCGAAAAGGTTCCTTTCACCAGGAAGCTGGACAGGGATGACATCACGTACTACGTGAACATCTTTCTGAGGCCCGCGGTCAAGAAGGAAAGCTGCAGCATGACAGTGGAATCCTGGGGAAGGTATCGCGGCAAAGTCGAGCTCTTCGGGATCGAGTACGAGCTGATACTGAAGGACGGAAACTGCAACGGCTCTTTCGCTGACTTTGGGGGGCGTTACCACCGGTCGGGCGCTGACTTGCTTTCTCTGACACCTGTCGGCGAAGAAGGAGCTGATACTGCCGGGTTTGGTGAAGCTTGCGAAAAGCAGATTCATCCCAAGATGTTTTTCGGAAACAGGGCCTACTCCGTTGACGTGAAGAACAACGGCCGAAAGCTCTCCATACGGCCGTTCAAAACAAGTTTTGGCAAGGTGGCTCTGCACGCCGAGGCGATGGAGGTCACGCTGCGCCGCGACGATTGGGGAGGCTTTGCACTGGCCTCGGGCAAAGAGCTGCTGCTTCCGGTCGGCACCTACAGCATCGATCGCTTCTCCAGAAAACGCGGTTCTTCTCGTGCCTGGTGTTCGTACAGCGGATCCGAAAAAATGACGGTACATGTCCGCTCGGGAACAACAGCGAACGTGAAGCCTGAAACTTCGCTCTTCGCATCGATCAACACCTCGAACAAAGGGGATTCGATCAGGCTCAGCCTCAAACTCGAAACGCAGGAAGGGGCCAGGCTCAGCTCGTTTGGGGGGCACGAGAAGGACAACCGCACCTCCGGCGGGATCCCTTTTGTCGTCAGGGACAAGTCGGGCGAGGTCGTATACGAGGATTTTTTCCGCTTCGGGTGCTGCGGCACCTCTACCTGCTACTGGGATGTGGAGAAGGTTGGTCGCGGCACATATACCGTTCACATCGATACCGATCCGGATCTTCTTGACATTGAAAACCGCGAAACGCGCATCACGGTGAGGTAATGTGGGTGTGGGGGCAACCCCCACTGGTTACCCTGTGGTTTCCCTCTGGTTACCCTGTGGTTTCCCTGTGCTTTTCCATTACCCGGGTTGACATGCCGCTCCAAAATGATAAGCTGACCGCCTTTGAGACCGTATGGTGGGTGTAGCTCAGTTGGTTAGAGCACTAGATTGTGGTTCTAGGGGTCGTGGGTTCAAATCCCATCACTCACCCCATAAAACAAAGGGGGCAGGTTCTTCGATTCCGGAAATGGACCTGTCCCCTTTTTTGCCCTCTCGCGCATCTGTTAAGGAGGATCGGACATGGATCTAGGGGCGATACAAGAAGCTCTAAGGGAAAGAGAGATCGAAGGCTGGCTTTTCTGCGATTTCCACAACAGGGACCACCTGGCCTACCGGATACTCGGGCTCAACTTCCAGAAGAAGACTTCGCGGCGGTGGTTCTACTACATCCCGGCCGATGGGGAGCCCACGCGCCTTGTGTCGTGCGTGGAGCCCACGAGGCTCGACGCGCTCGCAGGCGAAAAGATAACATACCTGGCCTGGGAGGAGCTGCACTCCATGCTCAAGGAGATCCTCGGTGCACCCAAGCGGGTGGCCATGCAGTACTCGCCCATGAACAACATCCCGTACGTGTCCATCGTGGACGGGGGGACCATCGAGCTGGTGCGGAGCTTCGGGCACGAGATCGTCTCGTCCGCTGACCTGGTTCAGCTGTTCGAGGGGATCATCGACGAAAAAGGCTACCAGACCCACCTCGAGGCGTGCGAGAAGGTCCAGCGCGTAAAGGACGAAGCCTACGCCGAGATCGGGAAGGCGCTCTCCGGGGGGAAGAAGCTGAGCGAGTTCGAGCTCTCCGAGTTCATTCTGCGCCGGTTCGCCGAGGAAGGGCTCACTTGCGGGGAGGACCGGCCCATCGTTGGGATAAACGATCACCCGGCCGACCCCCACTTCGAGCCGAAGGAGGAGGGAACGTACTTTTTCAAGGAAGGCGACACAGTGCTGATTGACCTCTGGGCCAGGCTCGATCAGGAGGGGGCGATCTACTACGACATCACCTGGTGCGGTTACGTGGGCAGCGAGCCGCCGGCGAAGTACAAGGCGATGTTCAATGCGGTGCGCGACGCGCGAAACGCCGCTGTCGCGCTTGTGCGCGAGCGCTTTGCCGAGAGCAAGCCGTGCTACGGCTGGGAGGTGGATGATGCCTGCCGCAAGGTCGTCCAGGATGCGGGATTCGGCGAGCAGTTCTGCCACAGAACCGGGCACTCCATCGGAGAGGAATGCCACGGAAACGCGGTCAACATAGACAACCTGGAGACCAAGGACGAGCGCCTGCTCATGCCCGGGATCTGTTTCTCGGTCGAGCCGGGGATCTACTTCGACGGCGAAATAGCCGTGCGCACGGAAATCGACTGCTTCATAACGCTGGACGGCAAGGTGGTCGTGGCAGGCGACGAGCAGGAGGAGCTCATCCTGATCGCCCCCTGATTCAAGAGGATCGCCCGTCCTCAATTTTTTTCTTGACCCGATCGAGCACCGACACTAAATTCCTTTGCTTTTCCGCGCCGGATCAAGTATCCTCGCGGCCCTTTTGCAAAACAGCATATTAACGAACATGCCTCCTTAGCTCAGTTTGGTTAGAGCATCTGATTCTTAATCAGAGGGTCCCAGGTTCGAGTCCTGGAGGGGGTACCA
>CAZIUL010000081.1:0-15967 GCA_964542475.1 uncultured Phycisphaerales bacterium
GTAAGGCCTTTTTTCTAGCCCTTACCTAATATAAAGCATGAATTATTCGGGCTAGAGCTGTTTTGTCGCCTTTTATAAGGGATTTTTGCGAACGGCGTGAATTCGATTACGGCGCCGACGGAGCGGCGCCCTCCTGTTCAGTCGGCGTATGCCGTTTCAGCTGGAGGGCGGCACTCTGTTGCCGCCTCTTCTCTTCCTGAACACTTATCCATACCAGACAAAAGGCAACCCCCCGTGGTTGCCCTCCGGTTTTTATAAAATAATCCGTGTAAATCCGTGTCCATCCGTGGTTCTCTTTTCTTTCCTTCTCTTCCTAAAAAAGAGGCGGCATGATGTCTAAGCTCGATGATTTCAAAAACGGGGCGAGGTTCAACATCAGGATCCTCGACGAATGCAGCTCCCCCGGCTGCAAAGACGATGCGAAGCAGCTGGTCACCGGTTCTGCGAAGAGGACCGCATTTTCCGCTGATGCCGTGCCTGTTCTGGAGGCGGCAGGGATTTCTTTTATCCGCGGTGTGCGCGGTGGTTTCGCAAGCATCAACGCAGCGATCCTGGATCGGATCCGAAGCCTTGACAGCCCTGATGCAGGCGGTTTTTGCCGTGCCGCGGAGTATGCCGTCAGCAGCCGGGCCAGGAGCGCCTACTGCTGGAAGCTGGCAGGAGGGCGTTTTCTTGATATCGAGGGCCGTCCCAGGCTCATGGGTATTCTGAACGTGACCCCGGATTCCTTTTCGGATGGCGGCCTTTACCAATCGACGAGCTCCGCGCTGGAGCATGCCGAGCTGATGCTCGAGCAGGGAGCCGAGATCATCGACGTTGGAGGCGAGTCAACGAGGCCGGGCGCGGGCACGGTGAGCGCTGCCGAGGAGATCGACCGCGTTGTTCCTGTTGTTGATGAGCTAATCAGACGGACAAATGTCGCCGTATCCATAGACACAACCAAGGCCGATGTCGCAAAAGCCGCGCTTGACGCGGGTGCATGCATCATCAACGACATCAGCGGTCTTTCCTTCGATCCCGAAATGGCACGCCTGGCAGCGGAGAGGGAGGCGGGCCTTGTGATAATGCACATCAGGGGCACGCCGAGGGACATGCAGACAAACCCGTCTTACAGCGATACCGTTGCCGAGGTGTCCATGGAACTAAGGCAATGCGTGCTCACCGCCCTCGATGCAGGGGTGCTTCCGGAAAGGATCGTCATCGATCCTGGAATAGGTTTCGGGAAACGGGCCGAGGACAACCTCCGGCTGCTCGGCTCCGTCGGGGAGCTTCGGAGCCTCGGTTTTCCCCTGCTGTTGGGCTGTTCCCGCAAGTCGTTTCTCGGAGAGATCACAGGAAGTGGTGCGAGGCAAAGAGTGATCGAAACGACCGCTTCCTCTGCAATGGCCGCGATGTACGGCGTCAGTGTTCTCAGGGTCCATGACGTGGCTGAGAACAAGGCCTGTCTCGATATCGTGCAAGCTGTGCTCGAAAGTATGAAATAAGCGGGTTATTGGATAGCATTCCCCCCGTGGTTGTGCTCCGGTGCGGTATCGGAATCGAAAATAATGTCACCCTTGCAGGGGGATTGAAAGCTGGTTAGAATCGGTTCTGTTCAGCAGCGGTTTTTCGATAGGCTTGACTTGGCGACCAAGCCGTTGGTTTCCAGACCGGAACGTTGTTTTTCAACGGCTCCCGAAGAAGGCGGTAAGAGGTTCAATGATGGATAACCTGTTCCCAAAGATATTCAACATGTCTTTTCTGGAGGGGCTTTCCGCCTGTATCGAGCTTCTGATCTTTGCAACGGCGTTCTATTTCATTTTGAGGTTTCTTCACGGCACCCGCGGGCTCGGGATCATGAAGGGGATCCTCTCCATAATCCTTGTTCTAATCATTTTGCTCATTCTGACCGGGCAGGGCGGTGAAGGAGGGAGCACGGGATTTTATCTTCCAAGGCTCAGGTTCATCGCCGGATATTTTCTGGCGGTGTCGGTGCTTGCCCTTGTGATGGTGTTCCAGCCGGAAATCAGAAGGGGCCTCACCCGCCTCGGCGAGGTCGGGCTGTTCGGCCGCGGCGAGATCATGGATTTGAGCCCCATCGTACAGGGCGTGGCGCGCATGGCGCATCGTAAGATCGGCGCCCTGCTCGTAATCCAGCGGAGCACCGGGCTCGGAGCCTATACGGAAGGAGCTGTCAGGCTCAACTCGGAAATAAGCGGTCCCCTGCTCGAGTCGATCTTTTTTCCAAACTCTCCTCTTCACGACGGAGCTGTCCTCATACAGCGAAGCCGCATAGTGGCTGCCTGCTGCCTACTGCCGTTGAGCGAAAAAACCGACCTCCCGCAGGGTATGGGAACACGCCACAGGGCGGCTCTCGGCATCAGCGAGGAGAGCGATGCGTTGGCGCTTGTGGTTTCGGAAGAAACCGGAAAAATCAGCATCGCCTATCGCGGCGAGATCATCGTGGTAAAGGATGCAAAGGAACTTGATAACAAAGTGAACGACATAGTCCTGGAGAGCAGCCAGGATGGGAGTGCAGCGTGAGGCGGGGTCCGATAATCAACTTTCTCTATGTTGTTTTCCGCAAGGACATCGGTCGCAAGACCATGGCGCTGTTGCTCGCGCTGATCCTCTGGGTGTATCTCGACCAGATGGTCGTGGTGAAGCAGGTGCACACGCTTCCCTTCTTTTTCGTGCAAGGCGAGAACGAGTTCAGGGAGGTGTCAACGAAAAACGAAAAGGGGTTCTTTTTTGTGCTGTCGCAGGATGTCATGCTGGAAAAAGATCCGGATGAATCGGAGTTGAAGGTGCACCTTTCCGGCCCCAAGGAACTCGTCCAGACCACACTGATCGGCAGGCTGGACGTGAGGATGAGCGATCTGGGCGGCGAGACAAAAAACGATAAGGAGGTCTTTTTCATCAGGGAGTACTTCAATGCTCTCATGGACAAGAAGAGCATCTTTGTCGAGAAGTTCGAGCAGAAAACCATCACCCTGCGCCTGACACGGAAGAGGTCGGCGGCGATCAGCCTGAGCCGCAAGAACCTCGAAATCTCAGGTATCGAGGATCTCGAGGCAAGGGGCCTCAGCATAGAAGAGGACAAAATACGTTTTGAGCCCAACACCCTTCCGATCGAAGGACCGGCCGACCAGATCGCGCTGATCGACCGGGACAACTCCCTGTTGAAGCTCGAGAGCATGGATGTAAAAAGCGCGACAATGGCCGGTATAAGCAGCCCCTTGCGCCTTTCAAAGGAGATGCTCGACAAGAAGATCTCTATCCGGTCTTCCGACCGGGAGGTGCATGTGAACGTTTACATCCAGGGCAAAAAAGAGGCCCGTGTCCTGGGAGTGGATGTCCGTGTCTATTTCCGGGGCGAACCTTTGGAGCTTTCTCAGCGGTCGAGGATTGTTGTCGAATCCTATATCCAGGGGGCGCCGCAGAAGGTGAACATCAAGTTCATGGGGTCGAGATCGCAGATGGAGCTCCTTGGCAGCGACGAGGCCCTGATGCGCTGTGTGGAACCTTTCATCGAACTGGAGGATGTGGACAGAAGCGGTTCGTTCACCTTTGAAGAGATCGTTTCGAAGCTGCCGGCGATCCCTGACCTCAGGTTATGGATTGATCCGATTGCAATCGACCGATCAATAAAGGTTGATCTCGAACAGCGCTCGATTCGCGTTAAGGAAAAGGACTGATCCCGTACAGGAGGCGTGTTTTTTACGCCGGCCTGCAGCCTTAAGAGTAAGCCGAGTCAAGCAGCAAGCATTTATGGGAAACCCATGAAGAAACGTTACTTCGGAACCGACGGCATTCGTGAAAAAGCAAACACGGGCAGCCTCACCCCTTCGAATATCCTCGATCTTTCCCAGGCGTTCGGTGAGGTTTTCAAAAAACGGGGCGGGAAATCGCGGGCACGGGCCGCGGTGGGCGCTGATACCAGGATTTCCTGCGACATGATCCGCTGTGCACTTATCGCGGGCCTCACATCGATCGGGTGCGATGTTGTTGATTTCGGTGTTTTACCGACTCCTGCCTTGGCATACCTGACCAAGGCCAGGGGGTTCGACATGGGGTTCATGATTTCAGCGTCACACAACCCTGTGAGCGACAACGGGATCAAGGTGTTCGGCTCCGACGGTTTCAAGCTGCCTGACGAGGTAGAGCTCGAGGTCGAGAGCAGGGTCGACGACAGGGGCTGGAAGCCCGCGCTTCCCACGGGCATTGAGCTCGGCCGGATACACAGCGATGAAACCGGCCTTGGCGAATACAGGACACACATTCTTGCATTCTTCAAGGCGATCAGCCTCAACGGCCTCAAGGTGGCTGTGGACTGCGCAAACGGAGCCGCGTGGAAGACGGCGCCCGAGATATTTACAAGCCTTGGCGCCAAGGTGGTTGCCATGGCGAACGATCCCGACGGCACCAACATAAACATGGATTGCGGTTCGGTATGCCCCCAGAGGCTGGCCGGGCTCGTGGTTTCCGAGAAGTGTGACGTTGGGATCGCGCTCGACGGAGACGGGGACAGGGTCGTGTTCGTGGACAGCACGGGCCGTGTTCTGAACGGCGACCATGTGCTGGCTTTTCTAGCGTGCAGCATGAAGGAAAACGGCATCTTGAACAGATCAACCGTTGCCGCATCAATCATGAGCAACATCGGGCTCGAGCTGGCGCTCGAAAAAGAGGGGATTTCCCTGGTCCGTACGGATGTAGGAGACAGGCACATTACCGCACTCCTCAGGAAGGATAACCTCTCTCTGGGCGGTGAGCAGTCGGGCCACATCGTTTTCGGCGAAGAAAACAACTATACCGGGGACGGGCTTTTCACGGCGTTGAAGGTCTTGTGCGCCATGATGGAGAGCGGATGCGGGACAGAGTGCCTCGCCTCGTCCATGTGCGATTATCCCCAGGTGCTGATCAATGTCGATGTCAGCTCAAAGCCTCCTCTGATGAAGCTGAAGGCTGTCGAAGAGAGCGTTAGCGATGCTGAAAAGGCGCTTGGAAACGAAGGGCGTGTGATTTTACGGTACTCGGGCACGGAAAAGATGGCTCGCGTGATGGTGGAGGGAAAGGACCAGGACAAGGTAAACAAGCTGGCCGAATCCATTGCTGCCGCTGTAAGGAACGAGATCGGTTAGATGAATCCGAAAAACATTCTCGCCATCGAAACTTCCACGCGCCGCCCTAGTGTAGCTCTTGTGTGTGATGAAGGCGGCGCTCTGGAGCGCAGGCTGGAAGGTGACGCCTTCCAGGGCAGGCAGCTTGCTCCGTGCGTTCAAGAGCTTTTCGTGGAAAGCGGCCTTGATCCGTTGTCCGTGGACCTGGTCGCGGTAGGGCTTGGCCCCGGATCGTACACGGGCCTGAGGGTGGGCATCGCACTTGCCCGCTCTTTTGCTTTTGTGGCAGGATGCGGTCTTGCCGGAGTTTCCTCCTTCGCAGCGCTTGCTTTTTCCTGCGGAACCCCCGGGGCGGAGGTTCTTTGCGTGGGAGGAGCAGGCAGCGGAGAGTTCTACAGCGCCCTGTTCAAGATCGAGAAAAACGGCGCCGTGCTTCTCGGGCGGCATGCCATTGGAAGCCGGCAGGAGGTGGCCTCCCTTGCTTGCGAAGGGCGCATCGTGGCTGGAGAAGGGGCTGATGAGATTCTCGGCCGGGAGTCTTCCGGGAGGCTTGGATCCACGGGTCTGCCCTGGGCGGCGGATGTGGCTGTCGTGGGACGCAGGGAGTTCATCGAACACGGATCCACCCCGCCGGACAAGGTTTTACCGCTTTATCTCAGGCGGTCGAAAGCTGAGATCAACTGGGAGTTGCGCGAAGAAGAAAAGGCGTAGCAGCATCGGCGCCCGGGAAGCCGGGTGGACCGCAACATAAGGAATGCCATGTATTATCACCGGGTATGGGCGGAGATCGACCTCGAGTCGCTTTCGTTCAACCTCGATCGTATCAAGGAACTCCTTCCACGGCGTACCTCTGTCATGGTCGTGATAAAAGCGGATGCCTACGGGCACGGTGCGGTGCATGTCGCCAGGTACCTGCAGAACAGGGGTATCTGGGGCTTTGGTGTGGGGGACTCAGGGGAAGCGCTAGAGCTCAGGGATGCCGGCATAACCTGCCCTATCCTGATTCTCGGAGCGATCATCGAAGACGAAGCCGAAAGCGTGGTCAAAAACGGAATCTCCGTGTGCATTCACTCCGAACAGCGCGCAAAAATCCTGAACCGCGAAGCGCTCAGGCAGCGCAAGAGGTGCCGGGTTCACCTGATGGTGGACACCGGCATGGGCCGGCTTGGCGTGTTTCCCGAAAAGTCCGTGACCCTGGCCGGGACGATAGCCGGCTTCGATGGCCTGGATTTGGAGGGGGTTGCCACCCATTATTCCTGCGCTTCGAACCTGTCCGACCCTTTCAACGTTATCCAGCAGGAGCGGTTCCTGGAGGTCCAAGATGCGTTGTTCCGTTCCGGCATCCGGCCCGAGTACTTTCATGCATCTAACTCGGGGGCCGTGTTTTCAGATGTACCCGAAAGGTTCAACCTGGTGCGGACGGGTATCGCTGTCTACGGCGTTTCAGCGGCAAAAGAAATGTCCGATGCCCTGTTGTTGAGGCCCGTGCTCTCGTGGAAGTCCCAGATCATTTACATGAAGGATGTCCCGGCGGAAACACCTATCGGGTACGGCTGCCTTCACACCACCACACGCGACACACGCATCGCAACCCTGCCCGTCGGATACAACGACGGCCTGCCTTACCGGGTATCAGGACGCGGGCACGTGCTGGTCAACGGGAAACGGGCTCCCATTGTCGGGGCCGTTAGCATGGACTATTCGATGATCGATGTCGGGCATATTCAAGGCACCTCTGTCGGCGACAGGGTTACTCTGATAGGCGAGGACGGGAAGGAGCGCATCAGGGCGGAGGATCTTGCGGGTATGGTGGAGACCATCCCTTACGAAATCACCTGCGGAATCGGCAAAAGAGTCAAAAGAGTCGCGATCAGCGGGTCTGCCGACACCACGCGTCCAGCCAAGAGCTTCAAGGCAGCCGCGAAAGCGGCGCACAAGAGCGAAAACGTTCGCGAATCCGCTTTTATGGATGCGCTGAAGGAGCTTTGATGGCCAGGAAGATCGCAGCGCTGTTTGTTTTGCCGTTGATACTCGCGTTCAACAGCGGCGCTGCTGTTCTCTTTCTTTCCCTGACCGGATCGTTCGAACGCGTGATCACGAACCGTTTCGAGGATTGTTTCGGCGCTGTTTTGAAGATCGGCAAAGCCAGGATCGGGCTTTTTTCAAGCCCGGAGTTCGAGGATGTCAGCATTACCCTTCCGGGCGAGAAGGGGCCGGTGTTCAGTGTCGAATCGATCCGGTTCGATTGCGTCTCCGGTATTTTTTCGAGCGATGGGGTCGAGCCGGGCACGGTTGCTCTTGTCGAGCCTATCCTGACGCTGAACCAGAAAGAGGACGGTTCTTTTTCCCTGGCTCGCATTCTTGACAGGGAGAAGCTCACAAAGTTCCTGGGAAGGGACGTTTTTTTGAAAGTCTCGGGCCATCCCGCGTGCTTCGTTACAAACGGGCTGGTCCGCTTCAGGGGCGAAGGATCCGTTCCCATGGAAGCGCGGCAGTGGCTTGCGCCTGACAAAGAGCTCGATGTGATGGTGCCGGCCTTGCACTGTATCGGTACCGGGGAAGGGAGCCGGGTGTGGTCGTGCGCCGGCACTTTTTTTCACGAGATCCTGGGTGAGGTCAGCCTGCAGGGCCGGATACCGGCAGATGGGCAGGCGAACCTTCGTTTGCGCGTGGCAGGGGTGGACCCCGGGCAGGAGGTGTTCAAGGTTTTTGTGTCCGAAAAAGCCGGACGACTGATCAACAGCCTGATGTTCAAGGGCAAGGTGAACTGCGGCATCGAAATCGAATGGGGTGGAGCGGATGGGCCGTCCTGCGCTTTTGATTTCAGCGGTTTTGGCATTGATCCGGATGACCTTCCGTTTCTATTCAGCGGAGTCGAGGGACGGCTTGTGCTGAGGGACGGCTGCTACCGCCTCGATCGGGCCGTAGCCGATGTTCTTGGGGGCAGTGTCGCAATGAAAGCCGCATTCGACGCGAAAAAAGGGGTTTTCAACCTGTTCAGGATTCAGGGAGAAAAGATCCCCTGCTGCGAAGAGCTTCAAAGCGCCCTTGAAAAGATCGGCATCGGCCGGGACTACAGGGCTTTCGTTCCTCAAGGTCCGGTGGATTTCAGTTTCACAGCCTATCCCTTCGGTCTTGATGAAGAGATCAGTGGAGAGCTTTCTATCCGCCCACAGGGCGCTTCAGCCTCGTTTGAGGGGTATGTGGACCCAATAACAGGCGAAGGCAACGCGTTTCCATACAGGGTTCACGATTTGCTCGGCGAGGTCCTGATAACCTTCGACAGGAGTGTGGAGATCAAAGAGCTCGAAGGATTCGTTGGTTTGGAGAATGGGCCCGATGGTTCGCCATGCCGGGGCCGGCTGGTTATCAACGGCACCACCCCGGTGAGAGGTTCGGATCTGGCCATTGACCTAGATATCAAGGGACGCAGTTTTCCGGTGAATGAAGCTCTCATGGAGGGACTCCGGAGAAGCATGCCCGAGATCATGGCCTTGCTGGACAGCCTGAACCTGTCCGGACGTTTCTCTTTCGAGTGCGGTATCTCGCAAAACGAAGAGGGCGAAGACGAAAAGACGATCCTGATCGACCTGGAAGACGCGAGTTTGTGTTACGATGAATTTCCGATCAGGCTCGAACATCTGCGCGGAAAGGTAAATCTCCAAGGGGATCGAATCGTTTTCGAGGAGCTTGTCGCGTACCTGGCCGAGGAACCTGTCTCGGACGCTCAGCAAGAGGAAAAGCCTGGAAGAACCGGCGCGGGTGAAGCCTTGCGTGGTTACAGGAGCGCGCCGTTTTCGCGTAAAACCGGCAGTGTGGTCATCAGCGGCACGTTCGTTCGAAACAGGTTGGAAAGGTTCAGCTTGAAAGCCGGCAGCCAGCGGATCACGAGCCGGCTGAAGAAGTTTTTGCTGCCCCTGCTGCCGGAACAAAGCCGGTTTCTTTGCGATCTTGAGTACGAAGGCGAGGTCGACCTTTCGATCGAGTGTTCCACAGGGCAAGACCTTGAAAAGAACATCCTGCTGGATCTGGTTCTGCGTCTCGACAGCGTCTTTGGAGACAAGCTTTCCATGCCGCTCGAGGATGTCAGGGGATCGATCCGATTGGACCTGGCAAGCGGTACGGCCGAGACAAGCGGCCTCAGGCTGAGCATCGGGGAAGGCCTGTTCATTTTCGATGAGCTGAAGGCCTCTCTGGCAGATGACATCGTTGTGGTCGGCCTTAACGGCAAGGTGCGGCATCTTGCCGCGGACACGGACCTCTCCGGATTCCTGTCGCCTGAACTGCTCAAGATTTGGGAAACGCTGGGCCTGAACGGTAATCTGACTTTCAGGGAGATAGATCTTTCAACTGAGGTCGGAACGGATGGTGATATCAGGACCTTCGACTTGACAACCGAGCTCCGAATTGTTGACGGGAGTCTCGGACATCCTGCAAAGATCGATAAGGTTAACGGAGGAGTAGGTATCACCGTTTCCAAGGGCATCGAGGCAGGCGATCAGGATGGTTACCTTTTGACCGGGAAAACAAGGGACTTGAGTTTTGCGTTCATGGACAGGCACTTCACGGATGTGGAAGCGGATATCCGAGCGGACGGAGATAAGCTGAAATTCAACCGCCTAAAGGGATTCCTCCATGGAGGGCTTGTGTCCGGCAGCGACAGGAATCCAATCGTTTTGGAGTTCGACACTCCTCGCCGGTTTCAGGGCAGCCTGAAGCTGAAAGATGCGGACTTCAGCTATTTCATGGACCGCGAGGAGTATGGTTTGAGGAACGTCGGCGGCAGGGTCACGGGGACAGTTGATATAAGGGGCGACCTGGACAACCCGCACCATACAAGCGCAGAAGGGGAGATTGTCGTTACCCAGGGCACTCTTTTCGAGCTGCCCTTTTTTGGGGAGCTTGCGGGTTACCTGGGCCTGATCCTGAACACGGAGCCGCCGACATTCACGGATGGAAAAACCTGTTTCAAGTACAGCGGGGGCAGCTTCACGCTGACGGATATCGAGCTGAATTCGACTCTCATGAAGCTTCACGGCAGCGGAGTCGCCAATGTTGACGGTGTGGACATAAAGCTTCTTCCCGACGTTGATCCACGGATACCGTATACAAGACTCAAGATGCCCGAGATCCCCGTGGTTGCCGAGATCATGGATTTCATCAAGGACGGGCTTTTCGCCTTCAAGGTCACCGGTCCCTACTCGAACATCCGGGTTTCCTACGATTCCATAGTGGACAAGATCTTTACGGATTACTCGATTCCGGACATGCCTCGGCTCATAGGCCGGAAAGAGTACTCGTTCGAGGATCGTTTTTGAAAAGGAGATATGTCCATGCTTCACGCCGTGATCATGGCCGGCGGTTCAGGCACCAGGTTCTGGCCGGCGAGCAGGAGTTCCTTTCCCAAGCAGCTCCTGGCAATCGCAACAGGCAGGCCTCTTATCGAGGAGACAGTGGACCGGATCAGCGGAATGGTGCCGCCCGAACGCACGTTGATCGTAACCAACGCGACATACGCCGGGATGACGGCTGAGCTGCTTTCCGAGATCCCTGAAGAGAACGTGATCGGAGAGCCGGTCGGCAGGGACACGAGCGCCTGCATCGGCCTTGCAGCGCTTGTACTGCGCTCCAGGGACCCGGAGGCTGTAATGGCTGTGATGCCCTCGGACCACATAATTTCCCCGAAGGAGCGGTTCTGCTCTTCGCTGAAGGCGGCGCAAGGGTTGATCGCAGGGATGAAGGACGCTCTCATCACCTTCGGCATTCAGCCCTCTTTTCCGGCAACAGGCTACGGCTATATAAAGCGAGGTCCCGCGCTTTCCGGCGTGGAAGCAGGATCTTTCTACGAGGTAGAGTCGTTTCAGGAGAAGCCGTCCTCCGATGTGGCGAAGGCGTTTGTCGAGGAAGGCGGTTACTACTGGAACGCGGGGATCTTCATGTGGCGGGCGGACACGATTCTGGAGATGATCGCCCGTTATCTCCCGGGCCTGCACCGGGACCTGATGCGAATGGAGCCGGTGCTTGACAGCGGGGAGTTTGCGCAAACGCTCGAAAGGGTCTACCCGGGGCTCGAGAAGATCTCCATCGATTTCGGCGTGATGGAGAAGGCTGACAAGCGTGTTGTCGCCGAGGTCGCTTTCGAGTGGGACGACATCGGATCATGGAGCGCTTTGGAGAGGTTTATCCCGGCGGACGACAAGGGAAATCACGCGAAAGGCGACCTTGTTGCCCTGGATTCGGGAAACAACATCGTATCCTCCAAGGGGGGGATGGTCGGGCTCGTGGGAGTCGAAGGGCTGATCGTGGTTCACACTCCCGACGCAACGCTGGTGTGCAGGAAGGAAGACGCTGAAAAGGTGAAGGGGCTCGTGGGTATGCTGAAGGACGAATACAAGTAGCTATTTCGCGTTTCCGTTTTCCTTTTGTTTTTTTTCGTCCTGCTTGGTGATCTCGATGGCGATCCTCTTGACCCGCTTGACGTTCGAATCGATCACCGTGAAGATCACGTTGTTGAACCGGTAGCTTTCCCCGATGCAGGGCACCTTTCCCATGTGTGAGAAGAGGAACCCTCCGATCGTGTCGTAGTCCTCGCTTTCAGGGAGGTCGGTTTCCATCTCCTCGTTGAGCTCGTCGATCCGGAGCTTTGCCGACATCTCCGCCTGGTTTTCGCCAAGAACTCTCAGCTCCTGTTCCTCGTCCTTGTCGTACTCGTCAACGATTTCTCCAACAATCTCTTCGAGTATGTCCTCGTTGGTTACAAGGCCCGCTGTGCCGCCGTACTCGTCCAGCACTATGGCCATATGCACCTTGTTCTCCCTGAACTCCTGGAAGAGCCGGCTTATCTTTTTTGTTTCCGGGATGAAGAACGGCTTGCGCTGGATATCGGTTATGGGAGGGATGTCGTCGTTATCCGACCGCCAGTACTCGAGGAGATCCTTGACATAGAGGACGCCCACAACCCTTTCCAGGTTTTCGCTGTACACGGGTATGCGCGAATGACCCACCCTGATGGCCAGGCCGACGGCTTCTGTAACTGACGTTTTCACATTGACACAGTGCATATCCATTCTAGGCGTCATGATCGCGGAAACCTCGTGTGTGCGCATCGCAACGATGCTTTCGATCATTTCCCCTTCGGTCTCGCGGATCACGCCCTCCCTTTCGCCCTCTTCCACGGCATCCATGATCTCTTCGGCGAAATGTTCGGCCTTGTGCTCCGGCAGGTATCCGCGTGTCAGTTTTCTTGCAGCCGCAGCGAACAAATGCAGCGGGTAGATCAGGGGATAGATCAGTATCGACAGCTTATCGAGGAATGGAATCAGGAAAAGCAGCGCTCTTTCCTCTTCGTGCGATCCGAACTCCGCCGGGAGGATCCTGCAGAAGAGCACGAACCACACCCCCGAAATGATGAAAGCCGGAAGCAGGGCATAAAGCGGGCTCAGCTCGAAGTGCTGATTGATGAAAAGGTAGAGGCAGAGGATGAACAATATCTTGACGACGATCTCAACGAGAACGACAGCGTGCAGGATGCGGTTGTAGTGGCCCAAAAACTTTTTTGCTTTTGTTTTCCCGGTGTTGCCGTTGGAGAGTTCGATCAGCTTGGTTCTGGAGAAGTTCAAGAGCAGAAAGTATACGTACGAGAAAAACATCGAGGTCATGCCGGTCAGCACGATGGATGCACCAAGGGTCCAAAGGGGCATCCAGATTCCCAGGCGTGCGCCGGGTAACGGGTCTTCCAACTAGAGAACCTCCAACAGAACCATGCGGTCGTTTTGTCCGTCCGGCCCGACCGCTTGTCAGGCAGCAGATTATCAGGTAACGCGGATTCTAATCAACCGAAATCCGCGGAACTCCCGGATCTTCTGAAAATCGTGTTCTTTATGTTTATCGGATCCTTTCCGACCGATACTGTTTGCAAAGTTAGGGTATACAAGGCGCTTTGTTTGAGCCGCCGCACGGCCAGAAGGACAGGCCGCGGCCGGCGGCCCTCTTTTCCTAGGATTGATACGCGCCTTGTAATACCGCATTCGTATGTTAAGTTTCTGATTTGCTGCGAACGAACTAACGAACATGCCAATGACTGTTGTTGCCGATTCGGAGCGCTGACCAATGCCCGGAATTGACCTGCTGATCAGGAACTGTGGCGAGCTTCTTACGCTGAAGAACAGCGGCCCTAAGACCGGTGCTGCGCTGGACCGGCTCGATACCATCGAAGGCGGCGCTGTGGCTGTCGACGAGGGGAGAATCGTGGAGGCGGGAGAGAGCGCCTCGATGGAGAGCCGGTTCAAAGACGCAAAGCGTGTGATCGATGCTGCAGGATGTGTTGTCATGCCCGGGTTTGTGGACCCGCACACACACCCGGTCTTCGGGGCCACCCGGGAAGGCGAGTTCGACATGAGGGTCCGCGGCCGCTCCTACGTGGAGATAACACGCAAAGGCGGCGGCATCTTTTCGTCCGTGCGCTCGATGCGGCTGACACCCACCGATGAGCTCGATCGGCTCGTCCGGGAGCGCCTCGACCGTTTCATCGCGCTCGGTACAACCACTATTGAGGCAAAAAGCGGGTACGGCCTGAACCGCGATGACGAGATCAGGGCGCTCGAGATCATCGCGCGGCTGGACAGGGAGCATGTCATGGACCTGGTCCCGACCTTTATGGGCGCCCACCAGATGCCAAAGGAGCACGCGGACGACAGGGAAGGCTACATCAGGTTTCTCATAGAGGAGATGTTGCCCGAGGTCATGTCCAGGGGACTTGCACGGTTTTGCGACATCTTTACAGAGGATCATGTTTATGACATAGACGAGTCCAGGCGGATCATGCGGGCCGCAAAGGATCTCGGTTTCGGGTTGAGGTTCCACGCGGACGAGCTCGCACGGATCGGGGGCGCCGAGCTGGCTGCAGAGCTCGGGGCCGTTTCGGCGGACCACCTGGTCATGGCTTCGGACGAAGGCATCGACAAGATGAAAAAGGCGGGCGTGATCCCGATCCTGCTCCCGGCCACGGTTTTCAGCCTGAACCTGGAAAAGAAGCCGCGGGGCCGCGAGATGATCGAGAAGGGTCTCGCAGTGGCGCTTGCCACCGACTTCAACCCGGGGACCTCCTTCACACAGTCAATGCCCGAGGTGATCAACATCGCCGTGTGCATGTTGCGCATCACTGTTGCAGAGGCGATCAACGCGTCCACGGTGAACGCTGCCTGGTCCCTGAACCTCGGGCACGAGATCGGCTCCATACAGAAGGGCATGAAAGCCGATCTGATACTGCTCGACTGTAAAAGCCACCTCTTCCTCGGGTACAGGCTTGGATGGAACCCGGTGCGCATTGTGATAAAAAACGGGTGCCCGGTTTTTAAGCGTCCTTCCATCGATGTTGGGATGCGGACATGACGCTTCGTGAACCGGCTGAGAGCTGTGTTACATTTCAGCGCGATGTTTGATACAATGGCCGGAGATATGTGCCGGATCACAGCGAAAAGATCTCAACAAACAAGGCGGGCCTGTATGAACAGCTTCAAAGCTATGGTGATGGTTTTTCTTCTTCTCTGCCCCGCGGCTTTCATGGATGCAAAACCGCAGGATAGCGGGCAAAAGAAGGACGGTGCGGGCGAAGACCGGGAAAAGCCCGGCAAGGACAAGGGCGAGGGAAAGGAGCAGAACCTTGTTCCTGAAGAGGAAGAGATCACAGATCCCACCATGTGCGCCTACTGCAAGACCACGGGGAAGCTCGTGAATCCGTTCTACGAGACATACGGGCATCTCGAAGATGAAGTCAAGTTCTGTTCGTGGGCCATTGAGAAGGACAAGGAGGGATGCGGCCTACCCTGGACCCCGTGTTGGAGGTGCAAGAACGAGCAGCTCAAGGCCCGGGCAATTGCCGAGTTCGAGAAGCTGGTCAAGGAAAAGAAAGAGTGGCTCGTTAAGCGCAGGGAGGTGGACGCTTTTTTGAAGCCTAGGAAGCCTCTGCTACACCTGGAGACCGAACATTTCGTCTGGACCTGGAACATCCCGAAGCTCACCTTCAAGAAGAGGGCTTACCGGGAACACGAGGCTTTGCATCTTTTCGCTGGGCTCATGGAGCAGTTCTACGCCGAGTTCCAGAAGGTTCACAAGGTAAAGGAGAAGGACAACTTCAACACGTTTCACCAGCTCTTCTGCTTCGAGAGGCAGGTGATTGCGCGCAAGGCATGCATGAAGTACGGCGAACAGGCTTCGCCCAACGGCAAGGTCACAAAGCAGATGAAACCCTCTGTTTTCGTAACCTGGTGGAACAAGACCAGGATGCCGTCGGAGGAGGATCTGCACCGCGACTTTATTCACAACGTGACGCATCTTCTCACCGCCACGTACAAGACATGGTGGTGGCTGTACGAGACGGGCTTTGCCTACGAGGGGAGCGCGCACTGGTGGGAGGTCTACTACTACAAGAAGGCGACATCGTACTGCTTCCGAGAGGTCAACTCCCTTTCGAACTGGGTCGCAGGCAAGTGGGAATCGAAGGTGAAAAAAGAGGTGCTTGCCGGAAAGGAATTGTCATTGGCGGAGATCCTGATGCTCCCAGGCGGCTCCCTGACCGCGAAGCAGCACATGTATTCCTGGTCGTACGTCGACTACATGATGTTCATGGATCCCCACAAGACCATCGATTTCTTCGACATCCTCAAGCAGAAGCGCCCGGCCCGCGAAGCCTTCCTGGAGATCTGGAAATCCTCTGTGCTGGGTTTCGAGGAGAAGTGGAAGGAGTACGTGAAAACGGAATACCAGATCCAGGAGGATGACGTTCCTTTAAGAAGGAGATGGAGGAGGTAGGGGCGCCACCCAACCGGAGGGCAACCACGGGGGGTTGCCCCTACAAGGCGTTTCCGGCG
>CAZIUL010000082.1:0-15884 GCA_964542475.1 uncultured Phycisphaerales bacterium
TGCTATCGGCCAAGCGAAGCGTTTTATGCCGAAGCTTTTGACGCATTAAGGTTAGATGTCGCCGGACAATAATTATGA
Organism: uncultured Phycisphaerales bacterium; assembly: GCA_964542475.1. GTDB lineage: Bacteria > Planctomycetota > B15-G4 > B15-G4 > CAYZWU01 > CAZIUL01. The sequence continues at coordinate 79 of CAZIUL010000082.1, forward strand.
ATCCGCTCAATCACGTATAGTACATCGGTGAATCCAACACCCTACGTGGGGAAGTAGAAATCATTCTTTTTTGCTGGACTCGATCTCGAAAGCATCCTCATTGACTTCCAGGTGTGTCTCAACCTCTTCGAACTGTGTTAGAATAGTGCCGATAAGGGGGTGAACAGCCTTGGACTTCCACCGGAAGGGGATTTTCACTCCCTCGACGTCACGATAGTCCTCGAAGAGTACGAGAGTTCCCATGAGCCCGATACCGGGCAGCTGGACTAGACGGTCCTCAGCAATGAGCATACCTGTGCCCACGCCCACGTATTTCGTGGATGCCGGGCCGATGTGGGGCACTGTCCGAATCACGAAGGTTTCCTCGCCGAAGACATCCAGACGGTAGAGCACCTTCACCTCGCGGTAGTCCTTCCGCCAATCACTGAGGAGAGCCCCCAAGCTGCCGAGCCTGGCCTGCTCCGCTTGTACTCCGGCAAGCTCCTTGGGTGGTTGCATGGGCGACGCGCTGAATGCCTTGCCGTCACGAAGGACAAGGCGTTGCTCCCCCAGATTCCCCAGGCTGGTATTCATGCTGCGCCGATGGCGCCCCTTGTAGAGGTCGGTTATCTCTCCCTTCATCCTGCGCTTCTCCATGTTGATCGTCCCGCTGAACCTGAAAGCGCCGAGGTCGTCGAGCTTATCCGTGCCGTGGGCGGTTAAAAAAAGTTTCATGAGCCCTTTTACGGTAGGCAGATTCTTTGCCGGCTTGAGGCGTTTCAGGTGCGCCGTGCCCTCATCATCAGAAACACGGAGGCCGATGATCTCGCCTCCCTCGGATCGCTCGAAGATGAACTTCAGATCCGCGGCAAGAGGTGTCTTCCAGCAGTCCTCTTCCTCTGTGGGTTTAAGAGGCAGGATGTGGTGACCCGGATTCTCGAAGGCCAATTCTCCGTCCTGCATGATGATCGCCCGATAAAGATCATTCCCCTCGGCGCGGAAGAGTCCGAGGTAAGGATGGAGCTTTTCGGGCGCGATCTTTTCTGTGAGGGCTGCCGCCTTCTCAGGGTCAGGGTTGATAACGAGCGCATCTAGAGCCAGTTCGAAGGTGGTTATGGTCTGCTGCCCGCGGGACTGGGTGAAGTAGAAGACCATTAAGTCGCGGTTGGGGAAAGCCACGGCATAGGTGCCGTCCGATCCGCCATGCCCGAAGGCTTCCAAGCGTACTTCTGCCGGGGCGTTTGGATTAATGTAGAGCATCCACATCCTGCCGTATTGGACCTCGAGCCCGGTATAGCCCGCGGGGTAGCCCATGGTTGACACCGGTTCGAGGCCGCGCGCCAAAGCCTCCTTGGAGAGGAGCTGCTTTCCGCCGGCCATGCCGCTGTCCATCCAAAGCGCAAGGAAACGCGCGTAGTCCGTGGGTGTGCAGTAGACACTTTGTGATCCCATGGCGAATGGATAGATCGGATCATCACCGGGCTTCCAGTAGCGGTTCCACGCGCCCTTCGTACCCAGGTGATTACTGCTCGTGCGTTGCAAGCGCGGATCATCCTTCTCGATACGTGTGTAAGCGTCGATCATCCCCAATGCATCGAAGATCCTGCACTGGAAGAGTTGTGCAAGCGAAGTGCCGGAGGCCTTCTCCATAACTGCGCCCAGGGAATCCGAGCCGGCATCGCTGTATTGAAACCTTGCTCCGGGCGTGAACTCCGGCCCGATCGCCGCGGCTTCGGCAGCCAAAGCTTCGAGACCCGCGTATTTGGCGAGGGGTTGGTTGATGCATGTAAGAGGGAGGCCGCTTCTGTGTGTGATAAGGTGCTCCACGCGGATTGCCCGGGCATCGCCCTTTCCGAAGCTTTCGAGATGTTTGGAAGCGGGATTAGCGAGGGCCAGTTTCCCCTCGTCGATCAGCATCTGCGCCAGTGTACCCGTCATTGGCTTGGTCATGGAGCGGATGTTGACGATTGTGCCATGCTCCATGGGCACTTTTTCCTCGGCATCCTTCCACCCAATGGTCTCGTGGAGCACCGTCTTTCGGTTCTTCACCACTAGAAGCTCGGCGCCGGCAATGTCACCTTCTTCGAAAAAACTCCGGACGATACGGGTTAGCTCCTCGAGGGCGGCCGCATCGAGCCCCTGGCTTTCGGGCGAAGCCTTGGGGAAGGGATACTCCTCACCGGCATGTGTGGGGAAAGGAACGAGGTACAAGAGGATGAAGGTTAAGGAAATAGAAAAGAACTTGGCTTTCATAACGATTCCTCCACGGAGCAGGTGCCTGAATATGGAAATAGGCGACTAGGGGAGTCGAATGAGAGGGGAACCGAGTGCACTGCCTGAAGGTATATAGCAAGCTCTCCAATCCTGTCCAGAAGGTTCTTGTAATATCTTAGCCCTTAGATTCCAGATGATGTTTTGTATCGTATCCACTAGGTCAGAACAGTTGGATGTTTACTTGAGGTCAAGGATGGCGTAACCTGTTGGGTGGTAAGGCAGACGGAATTTTTCAGGTGGACAGGAAAACGTCAGGTCAAGATTTGAGGGCCTACCCATGTTCAAAACATTCTGCTTCATTGCCTTTGCTTTTCTCCTTCCGCTGCAGGACATGGTGGTCTTCAGAGCCGAAAGACACCTGGAAGGCTGGGATGAGATCACCTTTTCCGAGTACAGCCGCCTATATGACTTCAGTCCTTTCGAAGAGTGGGAGGGCAAGCGGATCTCCGCCCGGGACCTGGAGGCGCTATGCACCCTCTGGGATAAGGAAATAAAACGGGTCGATATCGAGATTCAAAAGATCCAGGAAGATCCGTCCGCCTTTCTGGCATTTCAACTGGAAAAGAAGTTCCGATTTCACAGCTACTTTTCCCAGATCGACCTGGTCAAGGACACATCCCGTGAGCCAATGATCTTTTTTATCCAGCCGCCCAGGCAGAAAACAGCAAACTACAACCAGCGGATCGTGGACCATTTCGGACCCTGCCTCACGAAGTTGATGAAAGAGTTCCGGGAAGAATTCGCAATGCCCATGGACCTGAAGATCAAGGGAAAGCGGGGCGCCATGGGTGTGGCCGTGCTTTCGCGGTACGCGGAATATGCGGGCTACCTGATGGAGTCGGGCGGCTGCGTGCGGTCCTATGACGATGGGGCGGCCTACAGCTCGTCCCTGCCCCTGGTGGTGACCTATGAAAGCGCTATCAAAAAGATGGGAATCGACAAGAGCCGCTCCGAAGTGATCTACGCCGGCGCCCTGTCCGTCATGTACGACTACTGCCACAACAAGACCCCCAAGGCCGGCTACTACTGGCTTCGCCGTGGGCTGCCCAGGTATCTGGCTAATCATTTTGCGGATGAAGCGTGCGTACTGCGGGACGAGGAGATCAGGGATTACGGCATCATGCTGAACAACACCAGCTTGCGGCCGCTCTTCTTCGTCCACGTGCGGGATCTTGTGGAGATCAGGTCCTATGAGGACCTGTACGAAATAGCCAAGCGTCAGGCCGGTTCGGTTGCGGAAAAGGATCCAAACTGGGATGGCAGGCTATTCGAATATTTTCTCAAGGAAGCCGGGCTATTCGTGGAGTTCATGCTCAAGGAGGAGGGTGGCCGGCACCGGACCTGGCTGCTGCAGTCCCTCAAGGCGTGGAGCACCGGCGAGGAGCTCGAGGATCGGGTCGACCTGCCGTGGGGACTGGTGCATAAAAAGTTCGTCGCCTTTCTGGATAATCGGTTGAAGGCCACTGTCCCCCAGCTCTGCTTCAGCGAATCTATGAAGGATCTGCTCATCAACACGGGGCTCGAGAGGAGGACCGATGAAACCGACTCATCCGATGTGTTGGATCTTGACTTCAAACCTGATGCGCTGGGTCGCTGGGAAATGGATGAAGATCTGGCCATGATCATGGCCCTGCACGAGGTCACTCTCGGCGCCTTTCGGGAAGGGGCGGGGAAGATTCGCGATTTTTTGACCACCCGGCACCCTGACGGCGAAGGTAAAAAAAGGCTCGAGAAGGAACTCAAACGGATGGAAGCCTTGCTGGCGCTGCGCGATTTCGTGCTGGATGACCTGCAGCGGGGCGGCAAAAAGAAACTGCGAATCGAGCACAAGGGCAACATTCACTTGGGCACTGTGGATTCCTTTGACGAGGACATGGTGCATCTCAAGCCGAGTCGGGGGAGCGTAGTGTCCCTGCCGATTCATGTGATCGATTGCAATCAGGTCTTCAAATACATCCGCGGGAGAAAACTCAAGGTGAAAGAGGGCTGGGTCACGGCTTATGCGGCCCTTCTGACGGGCAGCAAGGCCTGGAAGATTTTTTGCAAAGGCACCGGGCCCGAGGGTGATGCCCTGCAGGCGGACAGCGAATATCTGAAGGAGTACCTGGCGCTCACCGTGGTATACCGGCTCCTGAATGACTTGGGCAGGAGCCAGGTTCCTGCCGGGACTGAAGAAGGGCAGGCCCTGCTTGACAAGATCTGCGAGCTCCTCCAGACCTACGGCGAAACGCCCCTGGTGAAATCCAAGAAGAAACTCTTGCTCAAGTTTGCGGCCTACGCTTACTGGGAGCTTTTCCACAAGAGCGGGCTGGCCGAAGCGTCCGGCCTCCATGGGAAAATGGAAGATCTGCCTGATGGAGTTGTGCGTCTCAGTTATACATTCGATTCACCTGATGAGCTTCTGGATTTCAAGCCCGTCGACTACATGGACGAGGAACGCGCAGATTTCGGCGATGTCACCCTGAGCGTGGAGGAATCCTTTTTCAAGGTCGAATCGGGCGAGATGATCTGCCGGGGACAAGCATGCCGCCGCCTGAACTTTTTCCTCAAAGCGCCTATGAAGATCAAATACAAAGTCGTGTTCAGCTCCCGCGAGGTGGGCAAGGATTTCCCCGCCGGATGGTTCGTGGTCGGCTTCTGCGATGACGGTTACGGGAACTGCATCCGATCGATTTTGGACGGGGGGCTTATCGCCAGACACAAGAAGAACGGGTTTTATGAGACGGACGGTTTCGGAGGCTCCTACATGGGAGACACAACCTACACGATCGAGATCATTCACGACGGTAAAACCGTAAAGTCCATCACCGATGGCGCGCTTCAGGCGACCGTGCCCTGCGGGCTGTTAGTGAGCGGTGGGGTCTTCCTCTGGATCCATCACGATGTGTTCGTGGATTTGAAGAGTTTCAGCGTGGAAGGTAATCCCGATCCCAAGTACATCTTGCAGCTTCGGGATGAGTGGGTCACCAGGAAGGTGGCTGAGTTGGGTGGGGAATGAGGACCGCCTCGCCGTCGATCCAGTATAGATCGGAGTAGCTGTTTTGCGGGCCGTTGGTCATCCTGCGGAATTCTATACATCGGATTGTCCCTCGCCCGTCATGGGTCGGTTGGTTTTTTGTACTGTTCGGGTTAGATGGAAATTGATATCCGATGTGATGACCGATGGAACAAAGAACGGCTAAAAAATATTGAGCCAACTTCCCCTTCTATTATCTCGCTTATCTAACCCCCATATTTCATCCTCTTCTGCTGCGGCACCGTAAACTGCGATATTTTTCGATGATATCTTTTGCAGACTGAATATTATTGTAGCTGCAGGTCTGTATGAATGAAAACCACCAAGACATCTGTGTACCGGCCGAATGTCACCGGGACCGTCGCCAATCGTGCAAGGAAAAATAGTCTTCCATTTCCTGCATCAATGCGCTCAATTCGCACCGCATCACTATCAGGTCCTGCTTTTTTCCCAGGCGGTCTTTCACATATTCCGGCAGCATGGTCATCTCTTGAAATCCAAGCCTCCGCGCTATCTTCTTGGCTGCGATCTGGGGCCTCATCATCCTCAAAACGATCTCATCGACCTCTTGCTTGGCTGCAAGAAAATAAAGCTCGCGCGCCAACAACAGGCCGAGCCCTTTTCGCTGGAATGGGCGCGCCACAATCAGTCTCATCTCCGCGACGTGTTCCTTCCAGCTGTGGCCTTCCCTCTCCAACACGCCGTCTCCAACGATCTCCTCTTCATGGATCGCAACCAATCGATCCACTTTGCTCGTTTCTATCGCTTGAATCCTCTTTTTCAACACTTCACGGTCCGTGACATCGAATCGAAGAAATAGCTTGTCCTCTTTGGGAAGCTTCTTAAAAAAGGCGTGAAATTTATCCAGATCCTCATCTTTGATCGACCGGATCAGGATATTGGTACCGTCTTTCAGCGTCACATCGTTATGCATTTGAACACCCCCTCAAGTGGTTGCGCCGTGCTTTATTGAAAACTCGTTCAGCCTGGTGAAATCATACCATTTTTGTTTCCATAGCGCCTGCTCCTATCCGTTTATTTTCCTCTACTTTTTGCCTTAATGATAATTGCAGTGTCTTAACCCGCATATTTCATCCTCTTCTGCTGCGGCACCGTATCTCCTCTGTTTCTCCTCCGTATCTACTCGCTCAGGTACTTCTCGAACCAGGCCACCCGTGCGTCTGACGCCCTGTTGCTGTTTTCGCCGGTGAATCCGTGTCCGGCACCCTTGATCACGAGCAACTCATGGGGCACCTTCTTCTCCTTCAGCTTGGCCCGCAACCTCTCGCTCTGCTCCAACGGCACGAGTCTGTCGCGATCGCCGTGAACAAGCAGGATTGGCGGATCGTCCCCGGTCACGTGCATGATGGGCGAGCAATCGTCCGCCTGTTCTGTCGGAAATTTCAACGCCGGAAACTTGCCCGTATAGTCGGGGGTCACGAAGTCGCGGATGTCGGTGGGCGGAAAGTAGGCCACTACAGCCGCCACTTGATCGCTTGACCGCAACACCTCGTCTTTCGCGTTTGGATCGCCCTTATCCGAGACTGTACCAAGCAGCAGCGAAAGGTGCCCGCCGGCGCTGCCGCCGGTCACACCCAGCCGATCGGCATCAACGCCAAATCGTTCTGCGTGGAACCGTACGTATCGCACGGCCCGGCGAACGTCTTCGATGATCTCGGGAATCACGTACTTCGGGCTGCTGCCGTGGCGGACCGCGAACACGGTAAAACCCCTATCCCACAGAGGTCTGAACCGCTCCATACTCTGCTCGGGCGGGGCCCATATCGAGTACCAGCCGCCACTGATTATGAACAGCACGCCGGCGCCGTTGGCGTTTTCCCTGGGTCGGAACACGTCAAACGTAAGTGCCATGCCATGTTTGTGCCCATAGACAACGTCAGGCGTGATCTCGACGCCCTCGGCAGCACCCGCCGGGATCGCTGCAAAAAAAACGACACCTGCCAGAACACCCGGAATCACCCACTTCATCGTCAGACCTCCTACCATGACTTCGATGCAAAACACGTTGGACATCATATTATACCGAGTCAGGACAACTCCGTACCCGAGATTCCGAAAGCAGAAAACATATCCTCTTCGCATATAACCGCTACGCCGTGAGGTGAAGGAGGAAACGGTATTCGTGCTTACATTCAAATACGGATAGCCCGCTTATTTCATACTCTTCGTCGCGAGGTGCCGTAAACTGTGTTGTGGCAAGGCGCATGTCAGGAGACGACCGCAGGCCTGTTCTTACAGGTTGAGGATCGTCTCCTGACATGAAACGCAGCCACAGTGCCGTTTACGGTGCCGCAGCAGAAGAGGATGAAATAAGCTGGCTTGGTTGAGGATCGTCTCCTGGCATGAAACGCAGCCACAGTGCAGTTTACGGTGCCACAGCAGAAGAGGATGAAATATGCGGGATAGATCTGCAGAGAGGTCAGGGCCTACTCTTCGTCCTGAGGGTCCAAATGGATATGATCGAGATCCAGGAGCTGCTTCTCGCTCAATGTAAACGGATCGGATCTGTACTCCTCGTATCCGTTAGCGCTTATGACGAGCTCGTACTCCCCTTCTTCAACGCCGGAAAAGCTGAACCTACCGGACCCGCCTCCGCAATAGCTCTGGGCAACGACTTTTTGAGTTTTCACATCCATGACAACCGCTCTGAAGCTATCCACGCTCTCACCAAGAGGGTTTCCTGTTGCCGCGTCGAAAACCTCTCCCTTGATGATTCCGATTGAAATGATAATATCAAGCGGTGCAGGCGTGACCCCACCCCCAAGAATTATCAGGTCCGGACAGCTGATGCTCGTCTTGCTGGACGAAGCAGGGATCCAGACATCCATCTTCCATGTTCCCGGCCGGAGCCTTCTCAATGTGAACTCCCCGTATTCGCTTGTCTTGTCCATGGCACTGCTGTTGGAACCTTGGACGTCATCGGTTGAAACAGAGACATATGCGCCGGCAAGCACGGTTCCATCCTCATATTTGATTGTTCCTGTTACGTCAACCGCATCCGTGATCTCGGCACCCAGTTCGTTCCGGTATATCTCCAGAAAAGTGGTTTGATCGAGGAAGATCTCGAATGTTTTCTCAATAACTCCAAGGTTAATAAATTCCACCACAGCAGTATAAACCCCCGGATTGAGAACGCGCCCCGTTTCCCAAGCAGGGTCGCCGTCCACCGAACCTTTGATCCATCCTCTGTTTCCTTTTCCTTTTTCTTTTCCTTTACCCCTATCTTTACCTGCGTCTTTTTCGTCGTAAGGTCTCCACGACATGGTGAATTCACCGTGCTCAAGGGCTTCAAATCCGCAAAGGCTGATCACGAGCCGGCCCCCATAAGATACGTACAGCTCAATGTTTTTCAGCACCTCGCTCTCACCCAGATCGAAGCCATGATAGGTCTGGCTTGGTGCGCCTTGGATATGGGGCGTCAGCTGATATTCTCCCGACGCAAGACCATATAAATGAAAAGCCCCGGTTTCGTCAACCAGGGCTGCATAGTCTCTATTCTTCTCCTTGGGAATACCGGCATATATCACGCCTTTCACGCCCCTTAAAGGCTGTCCGGAGATTTCATCAACGATTATCCCATGTATCTGGCCGCCTGAAAGATGGAGATCCTTTTCAAACAAACCCGGCTTATCCAGTGTTACCTCGCCCCATTCAATAGGAAAGGATTGATCCGGCACACTCACGTTCACGCGGTATACACCCATGGCTAGCTTTTTAAACTCGAACCGGCCTTGCTCATCACAAACGGCATTGGTCCCGGCATTGAAATAACGGGCCACTTTGCTGTGGACCAAAGCGGGAAACAGCTTCACCTCGCCCCCGGCAACAGGCTCTTTTGACCCATTATAAAAGCAGCCGCTCCATGTAACCTTCACCGGTCCCGGGCCAAAGGTCACCTCCTCATCCCTGTCTTCCATGACCACAACCTGAGTCTCAGTGGTGAACTCGGATTTCTTGATTTCAGGATGCGAACTTGCGCGCACCAAGATCATGCCCGGCAGCAAAGGGGCCGTTCGAAAACCGCCGTCATCTTCTGTCAGCACATAACGTGATATGGGCATCTGAAACCCCATGACCGATATCAAAAGCTTGGAAACAGGATTCCCCCGGTCATCAAAAGCTTTTCCATAAATCACAGGGCCCTTTTTCAAGCGAAACACAAGATCGTTGCCGGTTCCAGGCTCGCCTTCAGCCTGAGCTTCCACATATTGGGGATGTATGGCCGCAACACTGATCGGTTCATTATCCAGGCCTTTTAGCAGGAACTCGCCTCTTTCTTTGGTCTTGTCGGAAATTCGAAACTCATTAAATCCAAGCATGAACATCAATAAGGAATCATCGTTTTTCTTGTTTAATGGAAAAACCCTGGCGTCCTCAACCGGATATCCTGTTGCGTGATCAACCACCATCCCTCTGAGGCAATACCCCGACCCTAAAAGAAAAACCAGCTCCCTAACCCTGTTCGTTTCAGAAACCTTAACATCTTCCATGACCTGTTTTTTGTAGCAGGATGACCGGACCGTCACCCTGTATTCGCCCGCACCATTTAATGGAAAGTTAAAAAAACCCGCGTCCGATTTCACGGTTTCATGAACAATGGCGGGCCACTCTTCGTTTTTCCCTTTCCCGTCTTGCACTCGTTTTATCTCCAGGTCGAATGCGGACACATTCTCTTTGGTGTCTTTATCCCTCACATGCCCCTTGATGTAGAACCCCCTTGGTGCCAGCAAATCCCTTGATTCACCGGCTGGAATAGAATGCTCATTGCCGTCTTCAATTTCGTCCACAATGGTGACTTCATCCGCATCGGTTTCATTTGGGCCTTGAGTTCCGTGCAGGAGAACCTCCTGATCTGAGACAGGAGGAAGCAGTTGCAGGATCGAAAAGACAAGTCCGGCAAAAACTGCAACAGCTATTCCGACTTTTGACTTTATGGTCACTAGATGCGCTCCAACAGTGCTCAAATCGCTGATGAAGGAAAGCCGGATCAATGATGAAACGGCTTGCCCGTCAGGTGCAGGTTCGCCTTGGGAACAGACAAAACGAAAGCCGTGACCGCTGTCGCCGAGATGCGAGAATCCCTACCGTATCCGGCGTTGTCCCGGTTGGGCTGGTAATAGAAACTGTGGTCGGGGCACTGGGCAAGGACGAACCACCACCTGTTTGCGTCCATCAGCCTTCGGAAGCTGCGTTCATCCACATTGGCAGCCATCGCGGCATAGCCCATTCCCATTATCGGTGAGCCATGAGTATCAGGGAAGCTCTCGGGGTGCTCGCCGATCACCCGCGCATGGATGAGGGCGCGCGCCCGATAATCACCGCCCTTGTATGGGCTGAGAAAGTTAGCGACCCCGGCCGCGCCTGTGCGCCCCATATCCGCCCAATCGTTTTCACCGGCTGCCTGGTCCTCATACCATACGTAACCGTTTTTGCCCGATGCGCGCTTCAGGAAGTCATATGCCGCGTCATGCCTCGCGCGGTCCACCTCGATGCCGCAGTGGCTCATGAGCGCGAAAGCCAGCGCACCCTGACCCGTGAGCATGGCGATCGGCCCGTACCCCTCGAACCCGATATTGTGCCCCCACCCGCCGTTGGAGTCCATCGCGTCCTTGGGCAGTGCGTCTGGATGGGTTTCCTTCACCTTCTCGTTGACCTGGGACAAATCCATGTACTGGCTGAAAAACAGGAAGTCGTACACCTCCTGCAACTCCGCAAGCACCCACTTCTCCTTCGTGGCGAGGTAGTACTCGCTCATGACGATCGCTGCTGCCGTGTAACGCCAGTTGACCAGCCACGAGCTGTCCTCGGCCTGTGTTGTCCCGGCATGCATCTCCACGTTCTTCTTGACCGCGGCCATGTATTTCTTTTTCCCGCTCGCCAGAAGAGCCAAAGGCGCGAAGGTGTCATGTGGCGGGATGCCCCAAGACCCGTCCTCGCCCTGGTGTTTCAGCAGGTACTCATACAGCTCATCAAGGATGAGTTCCGTCTTTTGGCAGTTCTCGGGAAAGGTCGCTGCAAAAGTCCCGTACTTACGCCCGACTTCCAGTTCCACCAAATCAACCTTACCCTTCCTGAGAAGAGTGATCGTAAGCCGTCCCTTGTTCTTCTTGTCCTGGCACGCCTCCAGCGCCTCCGCGAAATCCCGGATCGGTCCATCCGGCCCGAACTTGTCCATGCCGTAGCCGTTCCGGTGGTCCGTGACGAACCTCCTGCCGCCTGCCCCGACGATCAGGTCATCCACTCGGATCTTGCCGAAGGCCGGCGTGCCCTCGAACACGTGCTTGACCAGCAGGTGCCTGGGTGCATCCTCCAGAAGCTGCACACGCAGGCCTGTGATACCGAGGTTGTAGTACCACCCGTCCACTTCCATGTCCGGCCCGGCATCGGCCCGCTGTTTCCAAGGATTGCCGTCGGGATGGTAATGCACCTGAGCCATGGCCGTCTTCAAGAAAACCATGGCAATGGCAATGCACAGGACACGCATAACATTCTTGAACGCTGAATTTGAGTTCATCGGTCTCATTTTAAGAAACATTTTACTCATGGAGGCCATTTACGGTGCCGCGGCAGAAGAGGGTGAAATATGCGGGCTAATCTTTGGAGCGGGCTCTTAAAAGCGCCATCACGGTCAGGTCGTCCTGCGGGCCGATGGGATGACAGTAATCATCAATAGCGTTGACAACAGCCTCCACGATCGTCATGGCGGTACATCCGCAATTTTCGCTCGCCACACGGTACAAGGCTTCAGCGCCGAACAGATCGCCAACAGGCGACTTGCCCTCTGTTACACCGTCGGTGTACAGCAGCATGCCCGAGTCGCTCTCAAGCTGTATCTCGGCAGTATCATACTCCCTCCCGCTGATACCGAGCACAGGGTTCCGACCCGTTTCCATCACCCTGACCCCGCTGCTGCCAAGGATCAACGGAGGCAGGTGCCCGGCGTTGACATACTCGACCACTCCGCTCGTAGAGTCCAGGATGCCCAGAAACATCGTCACGAACAAACCATCGGGCAGGTGCGCTGACAGGTAACGGTTCAGGTCGTTCATGAGATCCGCCGGCCTTGGCACAGGCGAAGCGCTCTCGCCGGCGCGCAGAGCCGCGTGCACCGTGGCCATGACCAATGCGGCGTGAAGACCCTTGCCTGCAACATCACCCACGGCAAAGGCCAGGCGGTCGTCCGTCAGGCGCCAGTAATCGCAATAATCACCGCCGATGTGCATGGCCGGCTTGTAGTGCACATACAGGTCTTCCATCGTGCTCTTTTCAGCCATGGCGCACGTGAGCCGGTCCTGGATTTCCCGGGCCATCTCAAGCTGCTCATCGATCACCCTGTACTCCGTCCTCAACTTTCCAAGCTGCAGGCTTTTGATGGCTAAACCTACCTGGCGGGCCACAGCCTGGACAAAGTCGAACTTCGCCGGGCTCACCATGTCTACAGGCATGTCCAGGTAGATGGCATCCATTGCGTTCGACGCCTCATGAACCGGAGCGCAGATGACAGCTCGATCTTCCCCTGTGGTGTTGACAGTAAGGTCCAGATCGACGTCAGGAAATTTGCTGTTGCTGGCCATCACCGCTTGCTTGTTTTCGCTGAGCGCACCCAGCACACGTTCGGAAAGACGCGGCATGGGATGCCCGGAGTCCTGAGCCTTGCCGGACCGGCCGTGGCATGCCCATGCGAGAAATTCAATCTTGTCCCCGTCGGCAACTTTGCCAACAGGAATACGCAGGACGAGAACCGACATCTTGCTCGAATCCTGCAGCTCCTCACAAACAAATGGATAGACCTGGGCAGGCGACACTATTCTCGTCAGCCGCTCGGTCAGCTCGTTCAGCTGTTTGAGGCTTTCCTGCGTGAGCCTCTGAGCGGAATCACTGTCCGCTAAAGTAACGTCGACGCCGGCGTCCTCCCGAGTGGAATCCGATGCTTTAAACTTGTCGTGGAACGGCTCGACCAGCATGGCGGATGCATCTGAAACAGCAAGCTGGAAGGGGCCGATCATGATGGCCTGACCGGGCAGAACAGCACGCTGCTCGACGCGTTCCCCGTCTACCCATGTACCATTCTTGCTTCCAAGATCCATGACAGTCCACCGGTCGTGCGGGTCGCGAAATATCCGTGCGTGCTGGCCGGAGATGATGGAATCATCCAGCACTATGTTGCACTTGCCGGGAGTCCGGCCGATAATGGTGTCCCCGATCATTGTCAGGGATTCGGTCCGGTCCTTCATGCCCTGCCTGGAGATGATAAGGAACGCGGATGGCTCCTGCTCCACATCGCCTGTGTACTGACTTGTGTTTGTCATATTGACCTCCCTGGCAGGTTCAATGGAAAGAGTGGATAATCGGGACATACCCAATGTACTCGGATGCCCGGAAGATTGCCAGGAGGGCGAAAAGTTTTTCGCCTTCTGTGTTTCTCCGTCTCTTCCTCCGCCCCCTCCTCACCCGAATATTTTCAACGAGCTCGGTATATGGAGGGCGTCGCTTTGTCGACGCCGTAAACGAAAAGGCGGCATGGAGGGCGTCGCTTTGTCGACGCCGTAAACGAAGAGGCGGCATGGAGGGCGTCGCTTTGTCGGCGCCGGATGAGAAGAGGAAGAAGAGGAAAGAGAACCACGGATGAACACGGATAATTATTATCCGTTATCATCCGCATCACCCACCCACAACACCCACACCACACTTCTCCATTGACAAGATACGGGAAATATGCTCTTCTATTGCATGCATGAAGGGAATCAAGAATGAACAGGTCAGACAAGCCGACACATTCAAAAAGGAGGAAACCATGCAAACGAGCATTCGCAACGCTTCTGTTAAAGCCGTAACTCTCTCTCTCTCTCTCAGCAGTTAAGACACTCCTGATAATCATGACCGCGCTCTTTTGTTTCAGTACGGTCGGTTTTGCAACGCCCACGGACTATTATGTCGATCCGATAAACGGCCACGACGGCTCCCAGTATCCAGGAACCGAAACCGATCCGTTTAAAACCCTGACTTACACCATGAACGAAAGGGCCGAACCCGGAGACACGATCATTCTGCGGGAAGGCGATTACTACGAAGAACACGAAGATCATCCATCTCGTCCTCTAACATATCCCCCGCCTCAAGGCTGGGAGTGCAACCTCGGGTATCCGGAGGACTTTCCCATCTATTTGAAAGAAAACGTGACAATCCGGGCATATGATAACGCCGGTGTTTACGAGAATGTCGTGCTCAAAACCGTACACAACTGCAACGAAGACATTCTCAGGGTATACATACAGGGGTACGGCGGGGCCCAGTGGAGGTTTAGCTCCGAAGCCGATGATAGCCAGATTATCGGGATAAAATTCAAGACAAAAAGCTCTGGCCCGTGGTACGAGGGCAGCGGGTGAGGTATCTGCAACAGGTGCGGTACGCACCTCGATCCCGAACCAACCCAGACGATAGAGACGAACTACCGCGTGATCGATTGTGAGTTCGAGAACTTCGTCACCAAGCCCGCGATAAGCTACGCCGTGTACCGCGGCGACTGGCATACATTCAAAGAGAACGAAATCCGGAATTGCTCGTTTCACAACTGCAGGCAGCCGATCAAGTTCGAGAACGGGGCCGATGAAAGGGCGGACCATCACGGGGACAGCCTGATAATTGACCACGACGACGTGGTAGCGCCCGAATTTTGCGTGTTGATAAAAGACTGCGATTTCGACATCAACGAGGTTTTGGCGGATGGGGTTTATTCTTTGCTTACCCCCATGGCGATATGGATCGAAGCGCAAGGCATCTACAACCTGCTTGTTGACAACTGTTTTATTGATGGCACGGGCCAAGCACTTCCACACCCCAATAAAGACAATGATGAATGCAACTTCCGAAACGGGATAGTCATCGATCAAATGGACGGCCTTGATCTTTCCCAGATAAACATTGCTATAACCAGGCCTCAAACTCCTCCCCCGCAGGGCCATGGATACATCGAAGGAGTCTTTGACAACGGCATTCTCATAAAGACATCTGAGGATTCCAGGATAATAACGGAGCTCGATCCCCGCAAAGATTATCCTCGCAGAAACGACAGCGGCCTTACCAACCTAAAGATTTACAACTGCGTTACAGGTTGCGGGATCAAGGTCGATGCGGGTTCCACTTACTCCTCCTCTCCGAAGTCAGAGATCGGGGTGTTCGAATCTGAAATTCATGACAACGAGGGGGCAGGCATCCAGATCTCAATACAAGATGAAGCTGTTCTGGACACGGTAAGCATCAAGGAAAACACGTTATACGACAACAACAACGGCGGGATACTGGTGGACTGTACCGGCGGAGAGTCCGAGCTGGAACTTGCCGACAACGACATATACGACACATTTCCCGATACAGACCAGGGATATGCAGGAATCCGTCTTGAAACCTTGTATCCGCATATAAACCCATCGCACCTTGAGGTCGCGCTCGACGGAAACAGGCTCCACGAATTGGAGGGAGACGGTCTGGTCATTATGGCAGCCGATCCGGACGCGGA
>CAZIUL010000083.1:0-15422 GCA_964542475.1 uncultured Phycisphaerales bacterium
TGCCACATCACAGTTTACGGCACCTCGCGACAAAGAGTATGAAATAAGCGGGTTTTACCTTCCTTTGTACAGACCATGTTTCCATCCGCTGAATGGGAATTCCAAATACTTCTTTTAAGTGCAAGGTCTGAAAAAACAAGGTTATTTATCATGATCGAGGTTATACAAAAAAAGTCATGGCAGCACACCGGTTATTCCGGATGTGCTGCCATCATTTGTACGTGCAAAAGTGCTGCCGGACATTATTGCCCGTGCCACACCATTATAATGAGTGCGTTTTTTCCAGCAAAATGCACCTGTTACGGCCCTGTTCCTTGGCTTGGTAAAGGGCGCTGTCAGCGAGATCCACGATCTCCTTCGCCTCCTTCATATCATCCAAGGCACCGGCAACACCAACGCTTACAGACAGCTTTTTGCCAAGATCCGGTCCTTGAAACCCGGCGCACACTTCGAGAAGCTTTTTCCGGATACGCTCCGCTATTATCACAGCCTTATCCGGAGCTGTGTCCGGAAAGAGCGCCATGAACTCATCTCCACCGTACCGGCCCACGTAGTCGGATTCACGCGCCGAGTTCTTCAGCGCAATCGAAACCTTCACAAGATAATCGTCTCCGGCAAGGTGGCCGCGCCTGTCGTTCACCGACTTGAAATTATCCATGTCGAGTATGGCCATGGAAAGAGGAGTTCCGTTGCGCTTGAAACGGGAAAACTCGGAGGACAGGATTTTCATTACGGTTCTGCGGTTGTTGATTTTTGTCAGAGGATCGGTTATGGCCTGTACGCGCATCCGATTGTAGAGCCGGGTGTTCTCTATTGATAAGGAGATCTCTCCGGAGAGTATCTTGATGATCTTGCCGAAGTCGGAGTTTTTGAACTTCCGGTTTTCCTTGTCCTTGACTCCCAACCCGATTATACAGGTCAGGTGGTCTTTTATGTAGATGGGGGCGATCCACGCCAGAGGATAAGCGTCCAAACACCTGTCTAGAGCATGGCACGTCAGATGGTGATCGATCTTGAACGGCTCCCTGTTGTAGATGCGTTCTTTCAGCTCAGGCGCGATCTCTTCGAGAGACATCTGCACTTTATCTATCTTCGTGTCGTCCTCTCCGTTTTCACTGGCTGAATAACCGACGAGGCCGTTTTCCCCTTTTCTTATGAGCATGAAAACTCCATCAGCCTTGAAGCCTTCCTTGAGAGCTTCCAGCACGGAGAATGTCAATGATTCGCTGTCCAGGCTTTTTATTATTCCCGTAAAGGTCCTGGTCAGCTCTTCCAGCACTTCCACGCGGAACTCAAGCTCCTTGCATACAGACTCGTAGTCGGCGTTGATTTTGCTGAGTTGATGGGTTGTCTTCAGAAAAAGCATCTGGGTCTGTTCCCTGTCCGGGGCAGGAAGGCCCAGGAGTTCCCCCATGGCCTCGCCCTGTTTCTTTACGGAGCCGCAGATTTCCATCAGAACATTTTCGGTGAGCAGCTTGAATACGTCGTCCTTTGCTTCCATCTCATTATCGGTCGGCTTTATGAGGTAGTACCCCAGCTTGTCCGCCATCCTGCTACAAGATTCGATGAGATCATTGGTCTTGATGTCGACCTTTCCTTCAAGCGATCCCTTGTAAAGCCCGATCATCTTTGATGGAAACTCCCAGCGTTGGGCCACCTCCAGCCAGGCCCGGTCGCTGTTCCACCCGTAAACCTCCTCTTCGGCATCCAGGATGTTTTTGCCTTTCGCGGCGAGCTTCAACACCTCTTCATAGCTTTTGTCCGGAGTCATATCTAGGATCAACGTTCCCATATCATGCAACAGGCCGAGCATGTAGAGCTCCCTTCCCTTGTCTATTTCCAGCGCCTTGGCCGTTTCCTCCATTATAACCGCTGTTGAGAGGGAATGTGAGCAATAGCTCTTTATGTTCAGTGTTTTGTCTTGGAAGTTGTTGATGAAAAAATCACCTAGGGCAATCGCCACGACAGTTGCTCTCAAAGCTTCCAGGCCAAGCAAAGAAACCGACTGCTGGATACTTTTTACCTCGGCCTTGAGGCCGAAAGCCGCGGAGTTTACCGTTTTTATCAGCTTTGCGGTGAGTGCCGCATCTTTTTCAATGATATCGGATATCCGACCTATGTCCGGTTCTTCCTCGAAAGCAAGCTTCATCAGCTCCATGGTGATCTGAGGGAGAGTAGGGATTTCGTTGATGTGTTCAATCATTGTGGGTTTCCTTTAATGTTTACATTCTGACTGCACGGTGTCCTCACGCAGACATACGTCTGCAAAGAGACCGTAATTCGTTATCCCAAAACGAAGGATCTCGAAACGTTTTATGCTCAGGATGAAAACCCACGACGAAATGTCTCATGAAATGGTGGCGGTCGTGTATCTCATCAGGGTGTGTATCGGTAAACCGATGCCTTGACCTTGATGTTGTTTTCTTGCAGTCCTTGGTTTACGCTCAGAGATTGAAAAAGCTCATCGCTCCCCTGCGGCCTGCACATGCAATTGATCGCAGCCGTATTTGCAGTAATTTCGTTTTTTTGATATCTTATCAGGGGCATAGAGTGATTAGCAAATGATCGACCTGTCCCGGAAAACAAGATTGCAAGGGGATCTGCAACGATGAAGAGCTTGATTCTGTTGATTGCGTTTCTTGCGGCCTCGGGCGTACATGGCTTCGGAGAGACTCTGAAGGAGATGTACGACAAGGCGCCCTCCGCGTACGGCTATGACCGGTATATAGAGCTGGAGACCGGTGTGATATACACGGGCGGCCTGTACATTGGAAAAGCGTTCAACCGCATCACCGCGCGGTTCGACGGGGAGGATGGCGAGGATGTCATGATCGCTGGGAACGGGGCGATACTGGATTTAAAGGGACAGGAGATCTGCATCTCCTACTGCGAGAACAAGCTGGACATCGTCGATTGCATCGTTTTGAACGGAAACATCCGTTTTCGCGGAATCGACTTTCCTGGTTTCAAGGCCTGGCCCCTAGGCTCCGTCCGGTACGTTACCTTTTACAAGCCGCACGACTACGGGGTGCGCCTCTTCGGATGCGGACAGGACATTCAGATCGAAAGATGTATCGTTGTGGATGCCGTGTGCACCGGACCAGGTTTCATGTACCTGAACGGCTGCTCAAACGACTGGCTCCCCACCGGATCGAGCATCGCTTTCAGCGCTTTCTTCGGAACCTACGGCATGCCTTATGTCGCTGACAACTGGTCGTACCATCATGACCCTGATGCCAACGCTGATCCGGAGAGACACTTCTGCCTTCTCTGCGAGTACGGCTGAAGCGAGCCCGTCGAATGGAAGGCGGCTGGGACAGCCCCTTACAACAACATCACCGGCATCGATCCTCTGCTGAACGATCCTGATGACGGCGACTACAGCCTGGCGCCGGGATCACCCGCCCAGGGTTACGGCTGCCAGACATTTCCCGCTGACGGGCCGCGATACGGCTCGGACGATGACGAGCAGGACCGCGCGCCTCCCAGTCGCCGCTCAGCCGGTTCCTCGCGCCGGACCGAGATCGATGTGTCGGGGAACATCTCCTGCGACACGGTTTGGGACGTGGACAAGGTCAATGTCATCGGCGATATTCTGGTCGAGGACGGCGTGTGCCTGACCATTGTTCCCGGGGTTCTTGTCGAGTTTCAGGATTATTACAGGCTGTCCGTTTCAGGCAGGCTTCTTGCGGAAGGTTCGCCGGACGACATGATCCGCTTCACAACAGACGAGCCGGGCGGTTTCACCCCGGATAGTTCCCATGATGCCTGCTGGAACGGCTTGCGTTTCGAAAACACCGCTGAGACCAACAAAACCTCGCGCCTCGCATTCTGCGTCATCGAGTACAGCAAGGCTACGCTTGACGATGACGGCGCGTGCGCAACCGATCCATACCCGTTTGGCGGCGGCGCGATCTCGGTCTACAACTTTTCGAAGCTCGTCATCGAAAACTGCATCATCAGGCACAACGTGGCAAAAAACGGCGGCGCGATTTTTCTCTACTATCATGCGAGCCCCGACATCGTGAACAACCTGATTTACAGCAACCACGCGCTGGAAAACGGAAGCGCCCTGTACTGCGCTTACTCTTACCCCCGCATCATCAACAACACCATCGTACACAACACCATTCACAACCAGCTGAACCCTTATCTCGACAGCTGTGCGGTTTTGCTTTTTCTTGCGAAACCGCTTTTTTCCAACAACATCATCCGAAGCAACGATCCGGAGGTCTGGTATTTCCATCGCCAGCTGCTGGAAAACAAGGAGTACTACACCCATTTCAACAACATCGAGGACTACCCCAATCCAGGGGACAACATCGACGCTGATCCTCTGTTCCTGAATCCGGATCAGCACGACTATCATCTTTGTGCCCAGTCTCCATGCATCGATGCCGGGGACAGTTGGGTGTCACCGCTTTCAGAGATCGATATGGACGGCGATCCGAGGTTTTTTTCGGCTGACGGGACCGGAGCGTATCCTGTGACAACCTCTCCCCGCGATTTTATCGTGGACATCGGCGCGGATGAGTACTGTCTCCTCAAGAAGAAGAAAGCCCAGCTTTAACCCGCATATTTCATCCTCTTCTGCTGCGGCACCGTAAACTGCGCCGTGGCTGCGTTTCATGCCGGGAGACGATCCTCAACCTGTAAGAACAGGCCTGCGGTCGTCTCCTGACATGCGCCTTGCCACATCACAGTTTACAGCTACCTCGCGACGAAGAGTATGAAATAAGCGGGCTAATCCGGCGGAATACAGGCTAACCTGAAACAGGTTTTCAGCGGACTTCTGACCCGGGGCGAATCATCGCCGATAAAAATACCGCAGCGGTTCACGAGAAATTCGCATATCCACGATCAGTGCGGAGACCTGATCTCTTCTAGCTTCAAGAGAGATGGGTTCGAAGAGCCGTGGACCGCATGACAGTGGGTGCAGTCTTTGCCTTCCTTGGCCGGGCTCGTTTCCCGGAAACCCGACTTGTTGTATCCGGAACCTTTTGATACTGGGAAGCTCACACCTTCAGGCGGATCGTTGCCGTGACAGGAGAGGCAAAACCCAGTTTCAGGCCGTTCCCAGGGGCCTTTGCGCCCTGAACGGGCATCGATCAGGCTGACCTTTCCCTGCCTGTGCCGGCTGAGGTCGTGACATGCCATGCAGTGCTCGTCACCGATCTTTCCCGAGATATGGACTGACCCGTTGTCGAACTCCCCGCCCGGCCCGAGGATCTGAAGCCTCCCTTTCGCGTCATTGCGCTTGTGGCAGGAAGAGCAGGCCTCGGGATTGATTGTTTCCTTGGCCGGTTCCGGTTCTTCCGCATGGCAGAGGCTGCAATCTTCTTCATGCTCGTGATGGTAATCTCCGTCGCCGTGGCAGTCTATGCAGCTCTTTTGGGGAGCGGGTCCCAGCTTGATTGCGAACGTACCGGAGCTCATATTTCCGCTCCATGCGGTCCGTGTGGAGTTCGATCGCCGGCTCCTGAACGAGACCTCCTTGTCCGCGACAAATGTGTAGGATGCATTGTACCGGCCGACCGGTGCCGGCTCCAGGCGGTTTGTCGAGAAGATGATTTTGCCGTCGATAGCGCTTTCGAAAAGCTCTCCCGGCTTGATCGTTTGCGGTCTCATGCGGAACCCGCCCTGTTTGCGCATTCTGCTCATCATTTGTCCCATCCAGCTGTTATCCGGTGCGGGATCGATCATCAGAGCCAGGCCTTCGCTGTTTTCGATGACCAGCTTATCCAGGGCATCATCTGAGCTGAAAAGGAGGTAGATCTCCTTCTTTGACCGGTTCTGGAACTTGAGGAGTACGGTTACCTCGTCCCCAGGAACAAGGCCTGGCGGGTCAAGGCTCAGCCCGAGGCGCAGGCCGTTGTCCGGCTTTCCCCAGGAGGTTTCGGGCGGTGGCGGTACGCGGCCGTTGTGGGCAACGAGCTTCTTGAGAACCCTCTCCACTTTGGAAAGCTTGAAATCGAACGGGCCGGGGTCCGCGTAGTAAGCGACCTTGCCGTCTATATCGGTTACTGTGACGCGTACCGGGGCGGCCTTGTAGTTCTCGTTGACCTTGCCGTCCATTCCATCGATGACCATGGGAATCGTGAACTCGTACTCGCTGACACAGTTGCTGGCCAGGATGATCCGTTCATCTATGTTCTTGGGCCTTCCGACGATGCCGGTTTTGTTTCCATCCGGCAGCATTTCAGGGTGGGCTTCTCGCACATAAACGATGAGGAACTCGATCCGGTCCTTGTACGCCGCGTACAACTTTTCGAGGGCCTTGGCCCTGGAAGTGAACGGCGGTCATGTGTAGCTGGACATGATCAGGCAGACCGGTTTCTCGCCGCGGAAAGAGGAAAGCCTGATTGTTTTTTTTGTGTCGATCATCCCTACCGGGTTTCCATCTTTGCCGTTTCGGAACTTCAGGACCGGCAGCTCGAAATCAGGAGGAAACTCGCCCTTCGTGATATTGCCTTCAGCCTGCCGTGCCTGGGCCATGCCCGATCTCTGGGCCGATGCACAGTTACCGGCAACAGGCGCGGATTGCGAATACACCAAGGCGACAACCGCGATACAAACGAATGCTGAAAGCCGGACAAAAGGCATCCTGGAATATCGTTTTCCGTTTCGCATGGTACATTTCTCCTTTTATAACGGAACTTGTCGCTTTGTAGGCGGTGTTATGAAGTGTTCGGTACTCAGTAGTGGTCGGTTACTCCGTCTTCTTTCCTGAACACTGAACACTTCCTTTTCATTGTACCGTTCTTTACAAGCAGCGGGCCTCCCATTTCTCATGGAGCGCGGCAAGCCGGGCCACAACATCGGTATGGTCTTTTGCCACGTTCTCGGTCTCAGTCCTGTCATTTTCCATGTCGTACAGCTCCCACCCGGCCTTTTTGTCCCAAGATACGAGCTTCCACCTGTTGGTCCGCACAGCCTTGCCTTTCGACCACTGCCAGAAGAGCGCGTCGTGTTCATAAGCTTTTTTGTTTTCGAAAACAGGAATAAGGCTTTTCCCCTCGATCGGTGCGATTTTTTCGTTGTTGAACTCTTCGGGATACTCCGCCCCGCTCGCGTCAACCAGCGTTGCCATGATATCGATGAAATGCCCCACATGATGGCTCAGGCGGCCGGGGTCTGCGATCCCTTCGGGCCAGCAGGCGATCAGCGGCGTGCAGATGCCGCCTTCGTGGCTGTAGTTCTTGAAAAACCGATACGGCGTGTCGCTGACATTGGCCCAGTCACGTCCGAGCGATGTCCAGCGCGTCATGGATCCGATCTCGCCGGTGCCGTCTATTTTCACAACCTCGGCGGAGCACCCGTTGTCCGATGCGAACAGGACCAGCGTATCGTCTTCCTTACCGAGCTCCCTGATCCTGGACAGCACCTTGCCGATGTTCCGGTCCATCCTGTCGATCATGGCCGCGTACACCGCCATCTTCAGGTCCTCTTCCTTTTTCTGTTCCGGTGAAAGCGTTTCCCAGTCCCTGTGCAAAGCCTCGGACAGGGGGCTTTTTTCGTTTGCAAGACCGGTTTTGCGCTGGAGCTCGTACCTGGCCGCGCGGATTTTACCGAAGCCCTTCATGTACATTCCTCTGTACTTGTCGATGTCATCCGGCCATGCCATCAGCGGGTCGTGAGGGGCGGTGTACGCGAGGTAAAGGAAGAACGGCTTGTCCTCCTTGCTGTATTCATCCAGGTAGCTGAGCGCATATCTGGTGAAATAGTCGGTGGTGTAGAACCCCTTATCCTCAGGCGTGTATGGAAGCAATGTCCTGTCATCGATGCACCAGGCCCGTCTGTTCCGGCGCTTTTGCGCGGGCACACCTTCGCCGGGCCGCTGCATTCCCGGATTGAAGTAGTTGCAGCACCCGTCGCGAAGCCCGTAGTAGCGGTCGAACCCCCTGTGATACGGATTGTCGAGCCCGTGGTGTTTGCCTGTCATGAGCGTGCGGTAACCTCCCGCACGGAGCACCTCGCCAAGGGTGACGCAGTTTTTCAGGTGCCCTGGTCTTTCGCTCATGCCGCACTGCTGCGCGTACAGCCCGGTCAGGAGGCTTGCGCGGGATGGGAAGCATTTTGCTGTGTTGTGAAACTGGGTGAAGCGGATCCCTTTGCTTGCCAGCATGTCGAGGTTCGGCGTTTCGATCTCCCCGCCGTAACACCCGAGGTCCGACCATCCGAGGTCATCCGCTAGGATGAGCAGGATGTTGGGGCGTCTTTTTCCTCCGGGCATCTGTGCAAGAGCAGGGAGCGGGGCGGTCAATGCGAACGCGCCCGCTCCAATCGATTTTAAAAAGTCGCGTCGCGTGTCCATTTGATCGCCCTTTATCGGTTCGCAGACGGTTTTCGTGGAAACAGAAACCTAAACCGGTCCGGCCGGGCCCGGCAACGGATGTACATACTACATCGAGCGCGTAAAATTCCATCATGTGAAGAGCGATAGCTCTTGTCCATCTTTTGTCCTCTAATTGTCCAGATTACACTTTTGCCGGATTACAGGGGATCAACATTCACGTTCTTTCTCCCTCTTTCTTCTAATCTTCAGCCTTCCTTCCCATTGTTTTATTAAGTACACTACAGCCTTATAAGATTGCAATCCGGCGGGCATCGTGACACGAGTGTCCCTGGTATTGACCGTTTTAAAATGAGGGTGTGTGTCATGACAGAACCTGAAACATCACAGACGATAATTGGGCTTGCCGCGCTGGCTGCGGTCATGGGTATGTTGCACACTGTGGCCGGCCCGGATCATTATGTGCCGTTCGTGATGATGGCCCGCGCCAAGAATTGGTCGCGTCTCAAGACGGGAATGATCACGGCCCTGTGCGGATTCG
The DNA here is from genome assembly GCA_964542475.1 of uncultured Phycisphaerales bacterium. Taxonomy (GTDB): domain Bacteria; phylum Planctomycetota; class B15-G4; order B15-G4; family CAYZWU01; genus CAZIUL01. Next base: position 8,835 of record CAZIUL010000083.1, read on the forward strand.
GTCATGTTATGAGTTCCGTGATCCTGGGCGGCATCGGCATAGCCGCGGGCATAGCCATCTCCGGCCTGGAAACGATCGAATCGTCCCGCGGTGATCTCGCGGCCTGGCTCATGATCGCGTTCGGGCTTGCTTACGGAATTTGGGGGCTGAAACGTGTTTGGCGAAGCAAGCCGCACGAACACTCTCACCCTCACAGGGGAGGGGTTGTTCATACACACCATCACAGCCACACCGGTGAGCACGTTCATGTCCATCAGGAGAACGACGGAAACCGGTCGGTAACGCCGTGGGTGCTTTTTACGATCTTTGTTTTCGGTCCATGCGAGTGCCTGATCCCGATCTTGATGTATCCCGCTGCTGAAAAGAGCCTGGGAGGAACAATGTTAGTCGTTGCCGTGTTCGCGTTGGCAACCATCGCTACCATGCTTGTCATGGTTTACACCATGAGCTACGGTTTCGCTGCGTTGCGTTTCGCATGGATAGAACGGCATTCTCATTCGGTTGCCGGATTCACTATCGCGCTTTGCGGCCTGCTTATTCTTGCGGGGCTGTAACCCATTTTTGGAAAAGAACACAGATCGTCAAGGAGGAGTATGGATGATGATGCGAAAAAGTCGGACATACGCATGCTGTTTGTTGATTGTTTTGCTGATTCTTTCAGCCGTGGTTTTTTTGCCTGAAGATGCATCAGCGCAAGGATCGAGGAATCTCAAATATCGGCTTGATCTGCCAAAGGAGATCAAGAAGCCCGATCTACCCGTATCCGACAAGGCGTTCTTCGGCGAGATACCATGCGAAAGCGTTCTTCTCGAACTCATACTCAACAACGACGGCTCGGTGGTCGGTTTCGAAAAGAGGACCCTGGCGTTCATGGGCACGAAGGTCCATGCCACAACCTACAAGGGCGAAGGTTACATCAGGTCGCTTTTGAAATATGCTGCGGACATGAAAAGGGAGAAAAAAAAGGAGGAAGGAACCGCGGAGGGCGATGAGAACCGGAATGAGGAAGAGGCGGATTCCGGGCTGGCGGACGTGGATCTGGTGATCTATGCATCGCCGGATGTGCCGGTTTATCACTTCCAGAAGCTGATTATGATAGCGTGCGAGTATGGAATCCAGATATACAGAATTCACATCCGTGTAAAAGACAAGGAGACGGGCAAGGATGGGGTGCTGTCTTTTTACGTTCCCTGCGTTTATGTAAGCCGTGATGACGCCAGGCAAAAGGAGTTCCTTGCGAACACATATGAGGTGACCTTCGAAAACGGTCCCCGGGGGGCCGGGTACTGCCTGGAGTTTCCGTCAGGCAAGGGCGATGACAAGATGTTTTACTCATTGGAAAAGCTGGAAAAGGACCTGGATGTGTTGAAGAAACTGAATCCCAAGGCGAGATTCCTCTTCGGTATCGGGGGCTTTCCCATGGACCTGGACAAGAAACCGTTCGCGGCAAAGGTCGAGGAGCTGGTTGGCATCTTGACATTGCTCGCTTCCAAGGACGCCGACCTGAAATGTACCAAGCGGCCGATGCCCGAGCTGATACCCCTGCCCAAGTAGCCCGTATAAACTGGAACCGATCATGGGGCGCCGGCTTTGATCATTGCGGCCGGTGCTATTTTACGAAAAACTTGTGTACCATCACGTGGTTGTAGGTTTCTCCCGGCCTGAGAACCACTGACGGCCAGTCGGGCTTGTTGATCGAGTCCGGATAATGTTGGGTTTCCAGGCAGAAACCGCTGTGTATGTCATAGACAGCGCCGTCCTTGCCGGTGAGCGTTCCGTCCAGGAAGTTCCCGCTGTAGAACTGGACTCCGGGCTCGCTGGTGTACACCTCCATGGTGCGGCCCGAACCCGGGTCGAAAACGCGTGCCGCAAGCTTGAGCTCCCCCGGCTTTTCGTTGAGTACGAAGTTGATGTCGTACCCTCCCGGATCGTTCAGTTCGGGATGACCCTCGATTTTTCCGATCTCTTTTCCGATGCGCTTCGGCTTCTTGAAGTCATAGGGCGTGCCTTCGACGGGTTCGATGTCTCCCGTGGGGATGAGCGTGTCATCCGTGGGGGTGTACCTGTCAGCGTTGATGAAGAGCGTGTGACCGAGGATGTCTCCGCTTCCCTGCCCGGCAAGGTTCCAGTAGGAATGGTTAGCAATGTTGACCGGGGTTGCCTTGTCCGTCTCTGCCGACATCTGAACAACCAGCTCGTTTTCATGCGTCAGCGCGTAGATGACAGTCAACTTCAGGTTTCCCGGATACCCCTCTTCCCCGTCCTCAGACAGGTAAGTGAGCTTCAATGCCGGACCGGATGAGCTTTCCGTCGGTTCAGCATCCCACACAGCCTTGTCGAACCCCTTGATGCCGCCGTGAAGATGGTTTGGGCCGTTGTTTACGGCAAGCTCGTATGTCCTGCCGTCGAGCGCGAACTTTCCCTTTTCGATACGGTTCGCCACACGGCCGACTATTGCCCCGAAGTATGGATGACCTTCCAGGTAACCGTCGATGTTCTCGAATCCGAGCACTATGTCCCTGACGTTTCCATCCGCGTCAGGCACGTGCATCTCGGTAAGTATCCCTCCGTAGGTTGTGATTTTTGCGACCAGTCCGTTCGAGTTTTCAAGTGTGTACAGATGTACCACCCTGCCATCTGTTTCGCCGAAGATCGTTTTTTTTATGCGCATATCACAAGTTCCTTTGCACGCGGAAAAGCCTGCAATCAACAGGCAGGACACAATGACGGAAGTTATCGCGCTTTTCACAATACTCATCTCATCTCCCTCGATTGTATAAACAGTTCGAACCTTGCATTTACTATAGCGGAACTCATCTACAGAAATGATATGTAATGGTGAAGCTTGTTAAAAGCTGAATTATTTACAGGATTTGTCTACGATTCCTGCGCAACTCCGAGATCTTTTTCCCCATCTCTCCGGCGTTTGATCGCTTTGCTCAGCCCGGGCTGTGTTATGCCGAGAAGCTGGGCCGCAACGCTCTGGTTACCATCAGCCCGCCGCATTGCTTCCTCGATTAGTAGACTCTGTGCCTGCTTGATGGTTGGCAACTGATCGAAAAGAGAGAACGGAGATCTGCTCTTGTCAGCCGGTCTTTTGATCGTTGTCTTTGAAGAGGAACGGTTGTCATCGATGTGGGCCTTGAACCGGTCCATGGACAGCATTTTCGTTCTGTGCCTGCTGATCGCATCGAAGATCATGCTTTCCAGCTCCCGCACATTCCCCGGGAAATGATAGGTGGCCAGCAAGGTGAACATCTCCTTGGGGGCGGTCGGTTTTTTCTTTCCCAGCTCTTTTGCCGTTCTCTCCATGAAAAAGTCTATCAGGAGCGGAAGGTCATCGATACGGTCCCGAAGCGGCGGGATGTGGATCTTGTGGGTTTGAAGCCTGTAGTAAAGGTCGTTTCGGAAGCGGCCGTTTTCTTTCAGGGAATCGATGTTCCGGTTTGTCACAACAATGATGCGCGCATCCGTCTGTTTGGGGACATCATCGCCTATGGGAAAATACTCTCCGTACTGCAAAAGGCGCAGCAGTTTCACCTGGGATGAGGCGGCGAGGTCGCCGATCTCGTCGAGAAAAATGGAACCGGAAGAAGCTTTGGTGATCAGGCCGCTTCGAGCTTCTCCCGCATCAGTGAAAGCGCCTTTCTTGTGTCCGAATAGCGTGTCTGAAAAGACACTGTCATCCAGGCCGGCCGCGTTCACCGCCACAAAAGCCCCTTCTCTTTCGCTCAGTGAATGTACAGCTCTGGCCAGCAGATCCTTTCCTACACCTGTTTCCCCGGTGATAAGTACAGGCCTGTTTGTTTTCGCTATCGTCTCAACATACTGGAAGACGGAGCGCATCTGGTTGTTGTTGGTTATGATTTCTGAAAACGATTCGGAGTGCTCCAGCTTTCCGGAGAGAACCTTGTTTTTGAACGACGAGTACTCATAGTGCAGCTCCTGCATTTCGAGTGCACGGTTTACGCCGGTGATCATGCGTTCTTCTTCGACAGGCTTGACCATGTAGTCGAAAGCGCCTTTTCTCATGCACCTCACCGCTGTATCCAGATCGTTGTGTCCCGTGAAGATGATGATGGGAATCTCAGGATGCATATTCTGGATCTTGTCCAGCAGCTCTTCGCCGGTTATATAGGGCATGGAAAGGTCGAGAAGAACGAGGCCCACATCGTTTTTTTTCATCACGGCAAGGACTTTTCGGCTGTCCAGGCAGCTGATTGTGTTGGCGAAGTTTTGCGCGCGAAGCATGCTTTCGCAGCCATGAATCGCCTCGATTTCGTCGTCAACGATCAGGATTGGAAGCGGTGGGTGTTTGGCTTTGCTCATCAGCCTGTTTCCTTCTGCGATATGAAGCGCCGGTGCTCTGTCGTAAGGGCGAGGATATACGGCCCCATCAGCCAATGTTGATCTCCCCGTCCTCCAATGTCACGCGAACCGGCCCGGGACGGTCATCGCGATTCAGCAGCTTGTCGCTGCCGAGGCAGAGCGTTGTTTCGGGAAAGAGCATTTTTTCTATGACAATTATGAACTTGGCTCTGTCCAGTGCTTTCATGCGTATTCGTTCCATCTCATCATGAAGCTGTTCCAGATTGGCTTCCATCTCGGAAACCTTGGCTGTCAGTTGAGCGAATGCGTCCTGTTTTTTCGATGTTAAAGATGCAACACGGGAAGTGCTCAGGCTCACCGCTGAACGCAGCTTTGCCAGGTTTTCCTCGATCATGCGGATTTTATCGATCTTGGATAGTAGCTTTGCCGAAAGAATGTAGTGCTTCCCGGCTGTCAGAACCGTGGACACAGAGGCCCTGGAGTTCGCCTGCCCCAGGAAGATCCCTCTCAGAGCAGTCACATCGCCTCCTACCACCCTGCCTTTCGGAATGATTACGGTACCCAGGGTTTTGACCGAGGAGTTGATTATCTCCTTTTCAACGATGATATCGCGCCCGGCCATGACATCCGCATCCCGGATGTACTTGGCGTGGATAGAGCCCTTTACCATGATTTTACAGCCCTTAGATCCCGTAATACCGCCATGGACCATGAGGTTGCCTTTGGTTTGAATCCTTGTGGCTTCGATGACCCCCTGCACCTCGATGTCGCCCCTGGCTTTGATCTCAAATCCATCGAGAACATCTCCACCCACGACCACAGCACCCGGATGTGAGATATGCCCGGTGTCCATGTCCACGTTTCCGTTTATCGTGTACACATCATCCACAAAAAGGACATCATCGGTAAGGCGGATCCGGCCGCTCATTTTGGCGTAATAGGCGCCCTCGTTGACATCCAGCCCGACGTTTTTTCCTGCGTGGGGGTAGAAAAGTTCGGCCTTTTCAGCAAGGATGGGTTCTCCCAGAACATCAAGGCCGTCTCTCCCATCAGCTGAAGGAAGCTGGTGGCCAAGCAGATCTCCTTCCTCGACCGAATTTTTCGATGCGTGTTGGCGGTAGTCGATATTTCCCGTCTTCTTGTCGATTACAAAACCTGTGTTGAAAAAATCGTTCGCCCATTCGGTGCGCCCATGCCTTGGAGGTATGAGTAACCTGCCTTTTTTTATTGGCACCTGTTCCAGATGAGAACTTTTTCCGAGAGACTTTTTTAACAGTTTCGCGAGTTCGCTGATGCTCGGCGGATCGTGGATATTGAGCTCGATCAGCTTCCATTGGAGGGTTTCTGCAAGCTGCCCGATGTTTTTCTCGGTTACATACCAGTCGAGAAGGACTGTCATCTTGTCATCGGTAATTGTGAGTTTCGGGTCAGAATGGTCGAGCTTATCCGCTCTGTTTTTCGGATCGACGGCCTCTTTTGTTGAACTGTCTTCAGTGTCAGGAGTTTCTGTGGCTGGAGTTGAATCGGAAACATCTGTAGGATCTGGATGGTTATCAGGGCCTGGGTTTTTTGCGTCTTTCATCAATCACCGTGTTAGCGCACCGCGACGAAGGCTGTGATTTGGTTTCCTTTTTTGTTGAACTCAACACTCTCTGTAAGCGCATATATCAGGGCATATCCGCGCCTGGACTGTCTTCCGGGTTCTTCCGGCAGTTGTGTGGAGATGGAACTGTAATCAAAACCTTCGCCTTCGTCGCGAACCATGATCATTATTCGGTCCTGCTTTAAACGGTCCATCCTGATGAAGACCGCTTTCTCGGCATTGTTTTGGTTTCCGTGACAGATGGCGTTACTGAGCAGTTCGCGCACAACCACAATCGGACTGAACGGATCGGATACTCCGGACTCCTCCACAAACCCGCTGCATTCATTTATTGCTGAAGCAATTAGATTCGATTTGGATGGCAGTTTCAATGACAATATACCGTTTCTTCTTACAATTTCAAGGCGGTCCACGTCTTAAGCCTCCTAACCCGCATATTTCATCCTCATCTGCTGCGGCACCGTAAACTGCACTGTGGCTGCGTTTCATGCCAGGAGACGATCCTCAACCTGTAAGAACAGGCCTGCGGTCGTCTCCTGACATGCGCCTTGCCACATCACAGTTTTCGGCACCTCGCGACGAAGAGTATGAAATAAGCGGGCTAACCCGCATGTTTCACACTCCGAGTGAAAATCACCTTCAAACACCTTCAAATT
>CAZIUL010000084.1:0-15172 GCA_964542475.1 uncultured Phycisphaerales bacterium
ATGGAGGGCGTCGCTTTGTCGACGCCGGAATGGAGGGCGTCGCTTTGTCGACGCCGGAAGAGAAGAGGCGGCAAGAGACTGCCGCCCTCCAAACACCGGATAAAAAGATCCGTGTTCATCCGTGGTTCTCTTCCTCTTCCCCTTCCTCATCAATCCGTGTTCATCCGTGGTTCTCTTCCTTTCTCCTCCTCTTCAATCCCACCCGTGGTTCTTCCAGCCCAGGAGGTGCTTCATATCCACGCTCAGGAGAGCCAGGCTCTCCTCGATTTGGAGCGCATCGAGCATCGCCTTTTCTAGCTCTAGCGCCGCATCCAGCGCGCGCTGCACAGGCTCGCGGCCCGAGTCCACACTGCTCTTTACGATGAAAAGCTCCTTTTCCAGGAGCGGTATTATCCGGCCCCGGTACAGCTCGAGCTCCTCCTCAAGGAGCGCGCTGCTTTCCTTCAGGCCCTGCCATTCGTCGAGCGCCTTCGAAGCCTCTGCAACGAGCTCCGATTCGGCTTTCCTCACCTCCGCGTGCGACCGCGCGATGTTTCCCTGGTTCCTGTCGATCAGGGGAAACGGCACCTGCACGAATCCGCCCACGAAATCGTCCCGCTCCGTACCCATCTCTGCGCCGCGGATGTAACCCAGCCCGATTGTCACATCCGGGTAAGCGAGCCGCTCGGCATGATCGAGGCCTGCGCGCGCGTACTCGAGCTTTCTGTCGAGCACGATGAGCCGGCTGTATCTCCGCAAAAGCACGGCCCTCGCCTCTTCATCCGCGGGAGGCGTCCACACGGACGCGGAACCGCCATCTTCTTCGAGGCCCGCGATCGCGCCCGCTTCAAGCCCGAGACGCCCTTCCAGCCCGCGCAGGAGCCCCTTCTCTTCAGCCGCGAGAGCACGCACCGCCGCCGTGCTCTTCTGAACAGCGATCTCGTAGCGGATGAGCTTGACATCTGACAGCCTTCCAACCCGTCCCAGATCGTTCGCCTTTGAAAGGAGCTCCTTTTCGATCGCAACAGCGTTGCCCGCGGAGACCATTTTTTTCCGCGTAAAAAGCGCCTTGTAGAATTCGCGCGCAGTGTCAGCCTGCATGAGCGCGCGCTCGTGAAAAAAGGCGGCCTCCGCCTCGCGTCTCTTCGCGATCGCCGCGCTGACCCGGGAGCCGGCCTTGCCGGCGGTCTCAATCCTCTGCGACACCTTGACCTTGTTCCGCGCGTTCCCGAACCCCATGTCATCCATGGGCATCATATCCGTCTCGAGCGTCACCACCGGGTTCGGGACGAAGTCTGCCTGGATCACAGCACCTGTTTCACGGGCAATCTCCTGCCTTGCGGCTGCAAGGCCGGGACTTATCTCAACGAGCCGGATCAGCGAAGCAAGGCTGTGTACGCCCGGCTCGACGCGCTGCTCCCGCCCGGCACTCGCGGCACTTTTGATGGAGGCGCTGCGGCGCAGGGGCGAAGCCGTTCCGGGCATGACCGGGGCGGTAGAGAGCTCTCCCTCCGGGATGCTCGTGCACCCGGCAAGGAAAACCAGGAGCCAGGCACATCGGTTCGTGCTTTTCATGCTGCATATCCTTGACAGCAATAGTTCTTTTCGGGCGGCTGCTACTGATGCCGCACAGCCTCAACCATCCTCAGCCTGAGCGCCCTGTAGGCCGGGACGCACGCGCCCCCGAGGCCGATTATCATCGAAGCGCACATTGCCCACGAGTAGACCACGATGTCCACGTTCACGCGAAACGCGGCCATCGGTATCTTCATGGGCACGCCGTTGGCCAGAAACCCTATAAAACAACCGATCACACCGCCTGCCAGCGCTATCAGGAACGACTCGGTCAGGATGGCGGCAAGCACGCTGCGCTTTGAGAACCCGATCACCTGCAGGGTTCCGATCTCGCGGACCCTTCCCATGACAGCGGTGTACATCGTGTTCATGCCCGCAACCATTCCGCCCGCGATTATTATCATCGCCATGATCTGCGCAAAGCTGCGAAAGTGGTCGAACCCCTCCGCGTACTCCGCAAAGTACATCTGCTCCGGAAAGGCCTTGACCTCGTACTGCTCGTCCGTGCTCAGGCGCTTGCACACCTCGTCCATCTTGGATTGGTCGGCCATCTTGGCGCGGATGAACGAGGTGTCCGTCCGCTTGAGAAAAACCTTCAAAACACTGCGCGGCACCCAGAACTCGGAATCCATTATGGTGCCCGACGCGTCAAACCGGCCCACAACCTTCCAGCGGGCGGTTTCTGTAAGGAGCTTGACCTTGGCGCCTATTTTCAGGTCCTCCTCCTCGACGCCTATGCGGGCGTACGCGGTGCCCCCCACCGCGATCTCCATCCTCTCGGGATCGGGCCAGCGCCCATCTTTAAGCCTGACCGTGCTGTTTATGTGCGGGGCAACATCAAAATCCACACCGTGCACAAGCGCCCGCTTCCTGCCCTCGCGGAACGCCTGAGCGCCTTTCACCTCCACATCGAGCCCGATGTAAACCTCGGGAGAGATCAGGGGCTTTTGCGTGTCCGTGTCATCCCCGCCCCTGTATGTTTTAGCCTCGTCCCAGAGCTCGACCTCCAGAAGATCGGTGTTCTGCTCGGTGATGCTGGAGAGCACGAATGTACGGGCCTTCTTCGAGATAATGATCAGGTTGTCCTGATCGCCGGTGTGGCGGAACGTGGCTGCCATCGACCGGCTGAACGCGAGCATGAACACCACAGCCCCGATGACGAGGCCAAGGCCCATGAGCGTCAGCAGCGTGTGGGTCTTTCGCCGCACCAGGTTTCTGAGCGTGTACTTGAAAGGAAGTCCGGCCATGCTGTCACTCCGCCTTTCTCAACGATGCAACGATCGTGGCACGAGAGGCCTTGAACGCCGGGAGGATCCCGCCCGCAAGCCCGACAACCACGGACATTCCAAGCCCCACCGCGAACAGCTCGTGCCTCATCCTTAGCGGGATGGTTATACCCCTCATGCAAAACTGCTGGTTCCCCAGGCTGAGCAGCAGGTACGCTGCAAGGCAGCCGACAGCCCCGCCCATGAGCCCGAGCATTGTGGATTCCGTGAGGATGATCCTGAAAACGCGGGATCGCTCGAAACCGATCGAGCGAAGTATGCCTATCTCCTGGAGCCGATCGTAAGTGGACATGCTTATGGTGTTCGCGATGCAGACGAGTATGACGAGCCCCGTGAAAAGGATCACCCAGCTCGCGTACCCGAGCATGTCGTTCAGGTCGTCCATTGCCTGGTCCATGGCCTCTTTTGCCGGCTCCACATGTATCTTCACCGGGAAGTCCATGGCTTCTATCGCGGACATCGTTTTTCCGGCATTTTGCCGGTTGTCGATCTCGATGAAAACCTGGTTGGCCACGCCCCGGCGGTCCTCCACCTCCTGGAGAAAAACGCGCCCGGTCAGGATCACGTTTCGATAGCTGGGATCTTTCGGCGTGAACACACCGGCCATGTAGAGGGACATGCCCTCGAAGTCAGCCATCACGAACTCTTTGCCCTCCTCCCAGACATACTTGTCGCGGAACGCGGTGACGAAGTCACACCCGAGAAGAGCGGCGTTGCGCTTGGATACAAATTTTTTCCAGGTTTCAGGGGACACATCGATTTCGATGAACTCCCTGAGAACCTCCTTGTCGATTCCTACGATCTTGACCAGACCGCCACCCGAAGACGCTCACAAGTTCTGCTTGTAGAAGACCGGCTCGGCTTTTCGCACGTGCGGGAGTTCCCGCTCGATGCGCCGCGCCATGTCCACGTCTCCGGGGAGTTCGCTCTTGGTAGGTCAGTAGACATCTTTTTCACCCATCACGAGCAAGGTGTCCGCCGACTGCTCTACGACCCGGTCGCGGCTGTCAAACACAGCCACCAGGTAGATCACGATGAAAGCGGCCAGGCCCACTCCAAGGATCGTCAGGGCGGTCCTAACAAGGTTGCGCCTCATGTTCTTGAAGATGTAGCTCGAAAATTTGAACATCTCTTGAAAACGCTCCTTTCTTAAAACAGCGCTTGGAGGGACGGCTTCCACGCCGTCCTCTTTCCTACGCCTCCGCAGTAAATGTACCCTTGTCCAGGTGAAGCGTTCTGCTCGCGTAGCTCGCCACGCTCGGATCGTGCGTCACCATGATAAGGGTTTTGTTGTGCTCAACATTGAGCCTTTTTATCAGATCGAGTATCTCCTCCTTGCTCATTGCGTCGAGGTCGCCGGTGGGCTCGTCAGCCAGGAGAACCCTGGGATCGGTAACAATGGCCCTGGCAATTGCAACGCGCTGTTCCTGGCCGCCTGAAAGCTGCCTCGGATAGTGGTCCCTGCGATCGTGGATCCCCACCGCTTTCAACGCAACCTCAACATGTTTTTGCCTGTCAGCCTTGGACATGGGAAGCAGAAGCAGGGGAAGCTCCACATTCTCCCGGGCGGTGAGCACGGGAATCAGGTTGTAGAGCTGAAAGATGTAGCCCACGGACCGTGTCCGCCACCTTGACAGCTCCACATCGCTCAACTTTGATATATCCACCCCATCGACCGCGATGCTGCCGGAGCTCGGGGAGTCGATGCCCGCGATCAGGTTCAGAAGCGTTGTTTTTCCCGATCCGGAGGGCCCCATCAAGCATAGCAACTCGCCCTCCTCAACCGAAAGATCCACCTTCCGCAGCGGTTGTATCTCCTCCCCTCCCTTGCGAAAGATCCTGGTCAGCTTCTCAGTCTTCACCATGACTTTTTTCATTGTCTCTCCTCTTGAACCTTATGCGGGCGATCATCTCCGGGTGCAACTCATCTGAAGGATCGAGGACCTTGATCTTGACCTGGATCGTGTTCTTCTTGAAGTCAGCTAGCGGATCGATGCGCACAACCCTTCCTGCGTAAGCGCGGGTCGGCTCCGCATCCGTGAAAATTTCTGTTTCCTGGCCGATGTACACCTTCCGAATGTTCTCCTGTCGCACATCCACGCGGACCTGCAAGTCTGTGGGATCGTAAAGGCTCACTATCTTCGGATCGCCGGCAGGGATGTATGTTCCCGGTGTGACGTGGCGATCGAGCACAACACCGCTGACGGGGCTTTTTATCACCGTGTACTCGAAACGGTTCCGTGCCAGCGCTAGCAGGGCCTTTCTCTTTTCCAGCTCTGCGGCGGCGGCCTGGATCTCCTCTGATCGATACCCCTCTTCCTTCAAAAGCAGCTCCTGCCTGAGCGTCTCGGCTTTCGCCTCTGCGATGCGGTATGCGGCGAGATCCCTTTCCAGCTCTTCAGCGCTGACCGCCCCTGTTTCAAGGAGTTTTTCGGTGCGCTCTTTGACCTGCTCCTTGTGCTCTACATCCGCCTCGGCGCTTTTCAGGTCGGCCCTTGCCCTCTCCTTTTCCTGCTTCCTGTACCCCGCCTCGTACCGTGCGAGTTCGGCCCTGGCTGCCTCGACCTCGGCTAGCGCCTTTTTCACCTCGTCCTCGATATCCTTTTGATAGAGGACCGCTATCACATCTCCCTTTTCAACGCGGGAGCCTTCGAGCACGTTTAGCTCCTCTAGCCTTCCCGGTATGAGCGAGCTAACAACAACCGGGTGGTAGGATGGAACCTCTATCCATCCGCCCTCGTTGAAACCGGCTGGCTGCTTTTTTTCCGGCTCCTCCGCGTCATTTCCGGCTTTTCCCGTCTCTCCATGATCCGGCTGCCCGTCCCCGTTCGTTGGCGTGGGAGATGTGGGAACCGTCGAATCGTTGGTTACTGCCTGTGTCTTTTCATTTTGTATTCTCATGAGGCTCAAAACGAAGTCGGGCTTAAAGTAGACGAGGCCCAAACCCGCAGCCGCACCGAGAACAAAAAGGAGCGCCATCCCGAACAAGGGAAACCCCCTCTTTCGCGCGCCCCGCTCGTGATCGATCTTCAGGTCATCGAGGTTGACTTTGCCCATGCTTTCAAGACCTTTGAGTTGTTTTCCTATCGAATAAATAGGTATTATAGCACGCTTCTGCAGGTATATGCCAAAAAAACGTACCCGTGTAAAAGCCCGGATCCCGATCCTGTTCCCGCACAAGAGGGTCGTTGAGGATCTCGCAACGCAGAGATCGGGCAAAATGACTCGGCCTCGCTTCCGAAGCCCTTTTTCAACGGACTCTTACGACCGGTCAGGCACCAGGTAGCTGATCCACCCCTCGCGGTGCAGGGTCTGCAGGAAAAGCTCGGCCCGTTCCAGGGCTTTTTCGGTGTTCTCCGGGAACTTCTCCTCGAGCGCCGCGGCAATCCGCTCCAGGCTGGTTTCGCCGTCGCACAGCTTCCAGACAAGCGACCCCATCCCGTCGAGCTTGATACGCACCACCTGATCGCCGAAGATGCGGCGCATAAAACGGTCTATAAAGTTTTCGCCGTACTTGGGCGCTTTGATCTTCACGATACCGTCATCTTCCTCCCACTCGGCCTCGCGCTTTGCAACCACATCCGGCGGAAGCATCTCACACACTCCCTCCGGGTTCGGGATCGCCCGCTTTTTTCAGGGGTATGAAGTAAAGAACAAGAGCCATGATCACGAAAACCGCGGAGCCCGCGAGAAAGCTCGGCTCCTCGAAGTACTCGGGCAGGCTTGGGATCCAGTCGAACTTGTCCTTGAGTATTACGTGCCCGGCGAGGGCGAGCTTCATGAGCGCTCCGCCCGCAATCAGCCCGGACGCCAACAGGATGCCGGTGTTTTCGACACGCTGCACCTGCGCCTTGTCCAGCCTTCTGCGCTTTTGCACGATGGTCACAATCCACTTCAAAGCGCCGCCGATGAAGATGGTGAAGGTCACGCTGAACGGCAGGTACATTCCCACCGCGATCAGCATGGGGCTCGGCGCGCCGATGAGAATGAACGCGAGCCCGAGAAACATTCCCGTGATGACCAGGGGCCATGCCATCTGGCCGGCAACGATCCCCTTGGTGAGCATGGCCATGAGCCCTGCCTGGGGCGCGGACAGCTCCTTGCCCCCGAACCCGATGCCGCCCTCGGCAATGTCTCCCTCGTGGAGCATGACAAGCGGAAAGAAAAGCACGGCCGCGGCGCAGGCCACGCCGATGAGCTCGCCAAGTTCCATCTTCCACGGGGTTCCCCCGAGGATGTGCCCGACCTTCAGGTCCTGGAGCATGTCGCCTGCCACGCCGCAGGAGCAGCACACAACCGCTGCAACCGCCAGCACGGCTAAAACGCCCTCCTCTCCTTTAACTCCGATCGCCACCATCAAAAGAGCTGCCACGAGAAGAGTGGAAATCGTCAGCCCGGAGATGGGGTTGTTGGACGAGCCGATCAGGCCAACGAGATAGCCTGCCACCGCTGCGAAGAAAAAACCCGCAACCGCCATGACCAGGGCCGAGATAACAGCTCCCGCCAGGCTCTGGGTGAAGTAGTTGTACAGCGCGACCATTGCAATGATCAGTATGCCTATGCCCGCGAAGATATACTTGAAGTTGAGATCCTTATCCAGGCGGCTTTCAGCCTCATCCCCGACATTGATCTTGGTAATGTCCCGGACAGCGCGGGCGATGCCTCCGAAGAGCTGCTTTCTCATGGAATAGAGAGTGTACGCCACGCCCACCAGCATCCCCCCTACCGCGATGGGGCGGACAATGAAGTACCAGACCTGCTCGCACATTGTTTTCCATGTTAGCGGATCGGTATCAGGCGCGCCGATCGGAGGCTTGTCGATCCACTGCTGCAGCGATGCAGGCCCTGTGAAGTAGCACAGGAGCGGCACGAGCAGGCCCCAGGAAAGCACCGCGCCTGAAAACGCGATCGAGCCCAGGCGCGGCCCGATGATGTAGCCCACACCCAGGAGCGCAGGATTGACCGCATACGCCGAGCAGTACGCTCCGCCCCCGCCCGCCACCTCGCCGATCCGCTCCCCCTTGCCCGTAAGCAGGTTGACCTTGGAAGCCGGGAACGGGATGAACCTGCTCCACGATGTGGCGATGAGCTTGAGCTTCGCCAGGAGCGGCACCAAAGCGGCGAAAGCCATTGCGCTAAACACGAATATCGCGCCGGTGCCTCCTTTCTGGCCCGCCTTGTGGATCTCGGCCGCTGCAACCGACTCGGGAAACAGAAGGTCGCTTTCCGACACCATGATTCTCCTCAGCAGGGTCACGAACAAGACCCCTAGCACACCGCCCACCATCATCATGGCAGTGGCCTCGAAGTAGTGCTCCCATGTGAAGAATTCCTCCTTCCACGGGCCCGCGATGACGAGCGCGGGCATTGTGAAAACCGCGCCCGCGACCAGGGCCTCGCCCACTGAAGCGATGGTCCTGACCATGTTCTCCTCGAGGATGCCGCGCTTGAACACGCGCAGCACAGCCATGCCCACGACCGCGGCCGGAAAGGTCGCGGCAACGGTCATGCCCACGGAAAGTCCCACGTACGCGTTGGCGGCGCCCAGCACAACAGCCATGATGCAGCCGAGTATGACCGCGAGAAAGGTGAACTCTCTCTGGTTCGTTTTCTCAGGAACATAAGGGGTGAACTTGTCGCTCATTGCGGATTCTCCTCGCTCGCTGCGGTTTCGCTGGAATTAGTTCCTGTTAAAACAAGACTACTTGGCGAGAAGGAGCGAAAGTTTCCGGATCAAGAAGGGAAGCGGAAAATGCACGGAAACGTGGTTGAAAGCCACGTTGAGTACGTTTTTCGCCTTCCGACGCCGAGCCGGGGACTTGCAGCCCTTCGCAGCCGGAGACTTGTTTTAACAGGAACGATAGGTTGCTGACGCATTCCTTTATATAGTTTTTGATAACGGGGCGCATCCACTTTATAAAATCCTGAACAAGAAGGAACCGCGTGCGTTCTTTCTGGTCATACTCCGATAATGTTCTTGACCGGCGCCACACGGACTTAAAAATCAACAGGAGTTTCCCATGAACGCAAAAGCCGCCTGGATGCTCGCCTTCCTCGCCTCGGCCCTGCTTATCTTTTGCGGGGCTGCCTTGTTCCCTTCATCAACTGCTGCTGCGCTTCCTGATGACGCATCCCGAGACGACAGCAGAGAAGACGCGCAGGAGGAGTTCGACGACGGCAACTACAACGATGCGTACGAGCTCTTCTCGCGCCTTGCGCTGGATAAGAACACCGATCCGGCAAAGGCCGGCAAAGATCTCATCAAGGCAATGCAGTGCCTATGGAACCTCAACCGCAACTCGGAGGTCGACAGCCTGCGCGAAAAAGCGGTGAAGGTCCATGAGGACCACTGGCAGGTCCTGTGGGACGCAGCGGAGAGCCTTGCACACGTGCAGCACTACGGGTTCATTGTGGCGGGAGAGTTTAAGCGCGGCAGCCATCGCGGCGGAGGCAGGTACGTGACCTGCCAGGAGAGGGACCGGAGCCTGGCGCTCAGGCTGATGTACAAGGCCATGGATAAAACAGAAGGCGAAGACGATGAGGCGCTTTTGTCCAGCTTCTACATCCGGTTCGCCGAGTTGACCATGTTTTTCAGGAGAGCAGGCGAAGGGTGGAGGCTCCAGTCGCTGACAGACCTGTCCGAGCTTCCGGACTACAAGGAAGGTTACTACTACGGCGGGCGCTCCATGGCCGCGCCGGTCGATGAAAAAGGCAATCCGGTCCTGTACAGCGTACCGGACAACCTGGAAAGCGCAAAGAGCGATGGTGAGCTCTGGCGCTTCTTCCTGGACAAGGCGTTGGCACTCGATCAGTCGCGCAAGAACGAGATAATGATGGCCTTCGCCGGCTTTCTCCACAGCCAGTTCGGGGTACAGACACTCTCCGCCTACGGTTCTTTTTTCAGCAGGGGCGTGGACGAGGAGGCCGAGACCGGCATTTATTCGCTCCACACGCTCGAAGAGAACGAGACCCTGGCCCGCCTTGCAACCGGCATAAAGCGGTTCACCTTGCCGGAAGAGTTCAACTTCGTGCGAATCTTCCGTGAAATCGGTTTCGGGCCCAAATCGAACCAGGGAGAGACAGCCCTGGGAAGGCTCGCAGAGCTGTTTCAGAACAGGCGCTGCTACGAGAAGGCAGCGGTCTGCTGGGAGGAGAGCATCGAGCGCTACCCCGGCAGGTATCCTTACAAAATAAAGCAGCTCGACCAGATCCGAAACAACTTCGGCACTTTCGAAACGGCCGCGGGCCAGCCCGCAGGGGAAGGCGCTGTTGTGGGCTACCGGTTCCGAAACGGAACCTACGTGCATCTCACAGCCAGGAAAATCAAGATAAAGCCCCTGCTCGATGACATGAAGGAGTATCTCGAATCGAACCCCTCCAAGCTCAAAGGGAACAAGATCAACATCGGGCAGATAGGCCACAACCTGGTCCGCGGAGAAGAGGACAAGTACGTGGGCGAGGAGACCGCTTCATGGGGAATCGATCTCGAGCCGCGAAAAGGGCACTTTGACAAGCGCATCACCATCACCACACCGCTTCAGAAGGCAGGTGCCTACCTCTTGACGGCAAAGATGGAAGGAGGAAACACCAGCAGCATAATCCTCTGGGTCCATGATACGGTTCTTGTCAAGAAACCGCTTAAAAACGGAACATGGCTCTACGTGGGAGATGCGCGCACCGGAAAACCGGTGGCCGGGGCAACGGTCGAGCTGTTCGGCTACGACAGGGAACGCGTGAAAAGCAAGCTCAAGCAAATCTTTCGCTCCTACGACATTCTCACAACAAACTTCGCGGAGTACGCCGGGGAAAACGGCGTGCTCGTGCTCGACGCGGATACCATGAGCAGCGAATACAGATGGCTGATCACCGCCACCACGGGGGGCGGCCGCCTCGCGTTTTTGGGTTTCAGCAGCGTGTGGTTCCGGGGCGGCAGCGGATCGGTGTACGACCAGGCAAAGGCGCTGGTGATCACTGACAGGCCCGTGTACAGGCCGGGCCAACCGGTCAGGTTCAAGTCCTGGGTGCGCCGCGCAAAGTACGACCTCGAACAGAGTTCAACCTTTGCGGGGCAGTCCTTCCTGGTACGGATACAGGATCCTCAAGGCGAAAAGGTGTTCGAACGCGGGTTCACGTCGGACGACTTCGCCGGGTTCGCTGATGAGATCACTCTCTCAAAGGATGCGGCTCTCGGAAACTACGGTATAATGATTTTCGATCCTGACGGCAACTACTGCTATGGAAGCGGAACGTTCCGCCTGGAGGAGTACAAGAAACCCGAGTTCGAGGTCGTGATAGAGGCGCCTGTGGAGCCGGTGGAGCTAGGGGACAAGATCAGCGCCGCGATCGAGGCCAAATACTACTTCGGCGCACCGGTCACCCAGGCAACCGTGAAGTACAAGGTCACGAGGACACGACACGAAACGAGCTGGTATCCGCCGGCCAGGTGGGACTGGTTCTACGGCCCTGGGTACTGGTGGTTCGCATACGACTATGCCTGGTACCCGGGCTGGTACAGTTGGGGATGCTGCAGGCCCTACTGCTGGTGGGTGCAAGTAAGCAGCGAGCCCCCTGAACTGGTAATGGAGAACGAGGTCGAGATCGGGGAGGACGGCAGGATCGAAGTCGAGATCGACACAGCGTTCGCAAAAGAGGTCCACGGCGATACGGATCACAGGTACGAGATCATTGCCGAGGTGTGTGACAAGAGCAGGCGCACCATCGTGGGCTCGGGTTCGATCATCGCTGCACGCGAACCGTTCAAGGTGTACGCGTGGGTGAACAGGGGGTACTTTCGCACGGGCGACGTGATCAAGGCCGACTTTTCAGCTTTCACCCCGGATCGTAAACCGGTCCCGGGCAAGGGCAAGGCCACGCTTTTCAGGATCACCTACGATGAGAAGATGACCCCGAAGGAAGACAAGATGCAATCATGGCCCGTGGAAACCGATGAGGACGGCCGGGCTGACTTGAAAATCACAGCGTCCCAGGCGGGCCAGTACCGCCTCGCCTGCGAGCTCACGGACAGCGAAGGCCACACGCAGGAGGGCGGGTACATCTTCTGCATCCACGGCGAGGGAATCGACGGAACAGGGTTCAGGTACAACAGCCTCGAGCTCGTGGCGGACAAAAAGGAGTACGCTCCCGGCGAAAAGGTCGAGCTCATGGTGAACACGGCAGCGGCCGACAGCACTGTCTTCCTTTTTACAAAGCCGTCGAACAACGTGTACTCGGAGCCGCGCCTGATCCGTATCCCGGGCAAAAGCGCCCTTGCGGAGATCGAGGTCGAAAAAGCTGACATGCCCAACTTCTTCGTGGAGGCGCTCACGATCAGCAACGGCCGGGTTCACACCGAGGTAAAAGAGATCGTGGTTCCCCCTGAAAAACGGGTGCTGGACGTGGAAGCAACCGCTTCGGCTGACAGGTACAAGCCGGGCGAAAATGCAACGGTCGCTATCCGCGTAAAAGACACGGAAGGCAAGCCGTTTCAGGGATCGTCCGTGATCAGCATATACGACAAGTCCGTGGAGTACATCTCAGGCGGCTCCAACGTGCCCGAAATCAAGGCGTTCTTCTGGAAATGGCGGAACCGGCACAACGCTTCCATCGAGCACAGCATGGCTGCTTACTACATGTACAGGAACATCCATACCGATCCGTCCATGAACAACATCGGTGTTTTCGGCCACGTGGTGCTCATCGACGAATGGGAAGAAGGTGAACAGGCCGAGCTCATGGACAGGGTGGGGAGGGGTTTTACAGGGGAAGGAATGGAGCTCAGAAGAAAAGTTGAACAACTCGGCTACGTCGGAAGCGACACAAGGGCTGTGAACAGCCTGTCCGAGAGCGAATCTTCCAGCGCTGGGGTCGTTTTACATGCGATGTATGACAGCGACGAGGCACGCGGTAAAGGCGGCGCTGCCGCGCCCATGGCAGAGGCAGTGGTCCGTAAAAAGTTCGCGGACACCGCGTTCTGGGCCGCCTCTGTTTTGACCGACGAGAACGGCTTTGCCGAGGTGGAGCTGGACATGCCTGAAAACCTCACCGCATGGAAGATAAAGACATGGGTCATGGGCCACGGCACAAAAGTGGGCGAGGCCGCGGCAGAGGTCGTGACAGCGAAGAACCTGCTTCTGCGCATGCAGACTCCGCGTTTCTTCGTGGAGAAGGACGAGGTCGTGCTATCAGCCAATGTGCACAACTACCTTGAAAACGAGAAGGAGGTGGAAGCTGTTCTCGAGCTCGAAGGGGACACGCTCGAGCTCATGTGCGAGGCGGACCAGCGGATAACCGTTTCTTCCGGCGGGGAGATGCGCGTTGACTGGCGCGTGAAGGTGGTTCGCGAGGGAGAGGCGATCATCCGCATGAAGGCGCTGTCGGACGAGGAATCGGACGCGATGGAGATGCGCTTTCCGGTGTACGTGCACGGCATGGAAAAAACCGAGTCGTTCAGCGGAGCGATCAGGCCGGACGAAAGCGGGGCGGTCATCGAGATCAACGTGCCTGTCGAGCGGCGCATCAACGAATCGCACCTGGAGATCCGCTACTCGCCCACACTCGCCGCTGCAATGGTCGATGCTCTGCCATACCTGGCCGAGTACCCGTACGGGTGCACCGAACAGACCCTGAACCGGTTCGTTCCCGCGGTGATCACGCGAAAGGTCCTGCAGGACATGGGGCTCGACCTGAAGAGCATTCAGGAGAAACGCACGAACCTGAACGCGCAGGAGATCGGTGACGATTCGGAGCGAGCAAAGCAGTGGAAGCACTGGGACAGGAACCCGGTGTTCGACGAGGCTCTTCTCGACGACATGGTAAAGGAAGGGCTGAAGCGG
Organism: uncultured Phycisphaerales bacterium; assembly: GCA_964542475.1. Taxonomy (GTDB): domain Bacteria; phylum Planctomycetota; class B15-G4; order B15-G4; family CAYZWU01; genus CAZIUL01. Next base: position 13,673 of record CAZIUL010000084.1, read on the forward strand.
CTGTACGCCATGCAGCAGTCGGACGGTGGCTGGGGATGGTTCTCCGGATGGCACGAGCACTCCTCACCGCACACGACGGCAGTGGTGGTGCACGGGCTGCAGGCCGCGCGCAAAAGCGGGCTTGCCATTGTGCCTCGCGTGATGGACAGCTGCATCGAATGGTTGGAGCGCTATCGCGATGAAGAGATCACAAAGATCGAGAACGCGGAAGACGAGACGCGCCCGTGGAAGTATCACGCTGACAACCTGGACGCGTTAGTATACATGATACTGAGCGAGGAGGGATCATCGAACGAAAAGATGCGCGCGTTCCTCTATCGCGACCGCAAAGAGCTCTCACTCTACGGAAAAGCACTCTTCAGCCTTGCACTCGAAAACGAGGAAGAAGGTGAGATGCTCAACATGCTCGTGAGGAACATCGAGCAGTACCTTGTTGTGGACGATGAAAACCAGACCGCGTGGCTCAACCTCGCGGGATCCGGCCGCTGGTGGTGGTGGTGCTGGTACGGGAGCGAGTACGAGACATATGCGGCCTACCTGAAGCTGCTCTCGAGGATCGACCCCAAAAGCGAAAGGGCGGCGGGCCTTGCCAAGTACCTGATAAACAACCGCAAGCATTCGACCCATTGGAACTCGACAAGGGATTCGGCGCTTTGCATCGAGGCGCTTGCCGACTACATCCGGGCAAGCGACGAGCTCGAGCCTGACATGACCGTGGAGATATTCATCGACGGATACAAGCACAAAGAGGTGAAGATCACCGGAGAAAACCTGTTCTTCTTCGACAACAAGCTCGTGATCAGGGGAGACGCTGTTGAGAGCGGAAAACACCTGATCGAGTTCAAGAAAACCGGCACAGGGCCGCTCTATTTCAACGCGTACCTCACATACTTCAGCCTGGAGGATTTTATCAAAAGAGCCGGACTCGAGGTCAAGGTGAACCGCAAGTACTACAAGCTGGTGCCTGTGGACAAGAAGATCGATACAAAAGGCTCGCGCGGCCAGGTGGTGCAGCAGAAGGTCGAAAAGTACAAACGCGTGGAGCTCGAAAACCTGTCCACCCTGAAAAGCGGCGATCTTGTGGAGATCGAGCTCGAGATCGACAGCAAGAACGACTACGAGTACGTGGTGTTCGAGGACAAGAAGGCAGCCGGGTTCGAGCCGGCCGAGGTAAGAAGCGGGTACACCAGCGGAGGCCTTGGCGCTTACGTGGAGTTCCGGGACGACAGGGTCTGCTTTTTCATGCAGCGCCTCGCGCACGGCAAGCACAGCGTGTCGTACCGTGTGCGCGCCGAGATCCCCGGATCGTTCAGCGCGCTGCCCGCAAAAGCGTTCGCAATGTATGCGCCCGAACTGCGCGGCAACTCGGACGAGATAAAGGTGAAAATCGAGGATTGAGGGAGAGAAGGAAAAAGAGAACCACGGATGGACACGGATGAACCTATATTTATTGCCTGTTCCGGAAATGAAATGCCAAGAGGGCGAAAAATCTTTCGCCCT
>CAZIUL010000085.1:0-14989 GCA_964542475.1 uncultured Phycisphaerales bacterium
ACTTCGGAAGTTGACATTTTATTCTGGCATTTTGCCATTGGTATGGACTCCAAATATGCTGATGGAGTTTCTTACGGTATACCAGAAACAAGAACGGGCATTTTGGACTTTTTGCCGGATGCTCCTGTGAAGAAGCTTAAAGCAGCCGCTGTATACAAGGCCATCACTGAAGGTAATGCAGATGTGATAATAGGCCCTAGGTATAGGGCTGAGGTCACGAACGATTTCGGAATCTATAAGCATGTTCGTGTAACCGTTGAAGGCAAAGCGGGCAATGTTACAAACATCAGCCAGATAAAAGATTGATCATATCGGATTAACAACACTGTTCTTGGCGGTTGATGTTGGATGAAACCACGAATCGGCTGCAGCATGCGTTGCGGATTCCAACTAACCCGAAATCGAACAAAAAATCCGACGCGGTAAATGTGAAGGAAAACAGTCGAGCAAGATTTATCGGTTGTTTTTGATGAGTGATTCTTTCAAGCCGCGTGAAGATAACAAAAAGAGGCGAACCACGCTCAGCGTTTGGTTCGCCTCTTTTTTTTGTTGTTAATCGTGATCGAGTGAAGAGAAGTCCTCAATAACAATTATCCTTGTTCATCCGGTCCATCCATGGTTCTCTTTCTACCTGCTTCCTCTTCCGGTAACAGGTCGTGATCTATTTGTAAAACAAGGGAGCGTTCTGTAGCATGTGTGGCATGAACCGCCTAGGAGTCCGTTGAAAAAGTGCTTCGGAAGCGAGGCCGAGTCATTTTGCCCGAGGTCAAGGCGCGAGACCGCAGGCGAATCAGTGGATTCGTTGAGGATCTCGCAACGCAGAGATCGGGCAAAAGGGCCGGCCGCAGCCGATCTGACTTTTTCAACGGGCTCCTAGCCCTCGATAATGTATTCGATCTCGCTTTTTCATTCCGGGAGGAGCCATGAACGGAGAGGTAAAGCGCAAGCAGGAGGAAAAAAGCACCAAGCCGTATGCCGGTTTTTTTGATCTATCATCGCGCGGGACCACTATCCTCAGGGAGATCAACGGAGGCACCACCACCTTCCTGACAATGTCCTATATAATTTTCGTCCAGCCGATCGTGCTCTCGAGCTGCGGCATGGATGCGGGTGCCGTGATGGTCGCCACATGCGTATCTTCCGCGCTGGCAACCCTTGCCATGGCGTTCTTTACCAACTACCCGTTCGCGCTCGCCCCTGCCATGGGCCACAACTTCTTCTTCGCGTTTACTGTCTGCGGGATCATGGGATTCACCTGGCAGGTGGCCCTGGCTGCCAACCTCCTGGCCGGGCTCATCTTTTTCGTGCTGACCATTCTCGGTGTGCAGGCTGTTCTGCTGAAAGCCGTTTCCGGTTCGCTCAAGAACGCTATCGCCGTTGGCATCGGGCTGATGATCGCTTTCCTTGGGCTCCAGTGGTCAGGCGTCATCGTGGACGAGCCGGCTGTGCTGGTCAAGCTGGGTGACCTTTCGAGCCCGCCTGTTCTTCTGTCTCTTGCCGGGCTCCTGATCATGGCGGTGCTCATGGTCTTGAAGGTAAAAGCCGCGTTCATCATCGGCATGGTGGTTTGTGCGCTTGCAGCCCTCTGCCTGAACCAGCTCACCCAGGGCACTGAAAACCCCATCGAAATCGTGACATGGCACGGGCTGACCGGTGAAATCCCGGACATCGCCCCAACGTTTTTGCAGCTTGACTTTGCGGGCCTGATCGACCTTGGTTTCATCTCAGCGCTTACCGTTGTGCTGATCTTCTTGTTTCTCGACATTTTCGATACCATGGGAACGCTCATCGGAGTGGGGGAGCAGGCGCAAATGGTAAAGGACGGGACTCTGCCGAAAGCCAAGGGCGCTTTTTTCGCGGACAGCGTGGGCACTGTTGCAGGCACTGCGCTCGGCACCTCGACCGTCACGACCTACGTGGAAAGCGCGGCAGGCGTGGCAGCGGGCGCGCGCACCGGTCTGTCAAACGTCGTGACAGCGCTTCTGTTCCTTCTTGCGCTGTTTTTCAGCCCCCTGGTCAAGATGATCAGCGGCGGCTTCCCCCTGGCTGACGGCCGTGTCATCCACCCCGTGCTCGGGCCGGTGCTCATCATGGTCGGCTACCTGATGATAAGGAACGTGACCCGCATCGAGTGGTCGGACTTCACCGAGGGCTTTCCAGCCTTTCTCGCGATCTGTTTCATGATGTTCACCTTCTCGATCACAGAGGGGATCGCGATCGGGTTCGTGGCCACCACCGTGCTGAAAACAGCATCCGGCGGATTCTCCAAGGTCTCCCCGGTGATACACGTCATGTCCCTGCTGTTTGCTCTCCGCTGGGTGTTTCTGGCGGGGTGATCGCCGCTTTTTATCCGTCCGTTTTCCCATGAATCCGGATGTGGCGCATTATGGCGATCAGGTGGCGGACATCCCTTGTCTCCAGGTCCGCGCGGAAGGCGAGCCGTTTTACCAGGTCCGTTAGCACGTCGCTCCGGTTCGGGGTAAGGTAGTCGACCGCATCGAGAAGCTCGATTGCCGCCCGCTCAAGCCTTTGCCTGTCCTTGTTGGTGGCATGAACAGGAGCCGCGCCTTCTTCCAGCTCCTTGCCTTTGCCGTATAGACGCGAAAACACCGCGTGGCACACGAGCAGCACCGCCTGTGACAGGTTGAACGAGTTGAGATCAGGGTGGGCGGGTATGCCGATGAGGTTGGTGCACAGCTCGATCTCTTCGCTGGAAAGCCCCTTGTCTTCGGGCCCGAACACAAGCGCGATCTTCCGCCCCTGCACGAACGGCTTTTCGATCTCATCCGGCGCATATCCGAGTGCGAGGCGCGGTCTTTTGTGCCGGTGTCTCGCTGTGACGGCAAAGGTCGCGTGAAAACCGGCCAGTGCGTTCTCGATACCGGAAAACACCCGGGCCTCCTCCAGTATTTCATGCGACGACACAGCCATCCTGAACGCCTCGGGCGTCCTGAAGCCGACCGGTTCCACGAGCACCAGGTCTTTGAACCCGGTGTTTTTCATGGCCCGCGCGCAGGCCCCGATGTTGAGCGCACCTGACGGCCTCACAAGAACAACAGCGATGTTTCGAAATTGATCGTACAAAACGACCTCCAGACCCCAGCCTACAGTCTTCTACCCGCAGCCTCAATATATTCCTTGACGCAGATCCCAAGCCCGCTTATTTCATACTCTTCGTCGCGAGGTGCCGTAAACTGTGTTGTGGCAAGGCGCATGTCAGGAGACGACCGCAGGCCTGTTCCTACAGGTTGAGGATCGTCTCCCGGCATGAAACGCAGCCGCGGCGCAGTTTACGGTGCCGCAGCAGAAGAGGATGAAATATGCGGGTTAGTCGCGAGGTGCCCCGCTGATCGTTTGAAATTGATCCGGGTTCAAAGGAGGGATCCTCTCATGAAGCCTGTTTTGCGGTTTTGTTTCGAAGGCTCCGTTGTTCTTCTGTTGATCTTTATTCTGACAGCTCCGGCTTTCTGTCTCGCCTTTCCCACGGTCAAGCTTTTGAACCATTGCGGCGGGGGCTCGGATGAGCAGATCACCTGGGACAGCAAGGGGTATGCTGTACGGTACAAGGTTCCGTCAGGCTCGACGACATGGTTTGCCATGTCGGTGGAGATAAGCGGCGAGATCGACGGTGACGGGTACGATCCGAACCGGACCATGTTTCAGATCGCGTTCATGGATATCGAGGGCAACGTTTATGCCGAATCCGAGCACGCATACGGCGACTATTTCGGGGGGTCTCCCGGATGGGCGTCTGTGAAGATAACTCCCACGGAGCTCCCGCCCGAGTTCTGGGTGGTCGTGAACTTCAGGCCGGAGCGCAGCAAGGGCGTTTACATCGGCTACGTGAAGAACGGCGGGGGGCATTCCAAGGTGACCGACCAGAACCTCAACCTGTTCGAGTTCGAGGAAGGTTGGGACTGGTGCATCGGCGTCAAGGTCAAGGACGAGATCCGGGGTAAACGGATCGAGTACGATCCTTCGTCCTTCAAGAAGAAGGCTGACACCAAAGCCACGGGCAGCGGAGTAAAAAAGCGGGAGGCCACAGACAGGGTGGTGGTGGAGTATTCGGGGTTTGAAGACATCTGGGCGAAGTCCATCTCCAAGCTTGTCGAGACCGCGCTTCTGGGCTTCGAGGAGGCGTACGGCCTTAAAAGCACATCATGCGTGAAGGTCACTGCTGTGGTGGATCCTGATTCGGAGTTCGCCGGGGTCCGCCTCAATGACGACGGCACGCTGGAGTGGATCATCCGGAACCGGAACGAGCTGCTCCCCGTAAGCCGCGGTGGAAAACACCTCCACATATTCGGCTTTTGCCGCGGTCTGGCGGCGTGGCTGGTACGCGGCAGCCTGGTCCGTCCGCAGTACGGGCCCGAGGGGCAGGAGGACGGGTTTGCCGCGTATCTTGGGGCGAATGTTCTACCGTATATATTCAAGGCATGCGGCCGGAACCTCTGGCCGGTTCCTTACAACTATCATGTGGAGGAGGGGCCGAGATACCTGAAGAAGTGGATGAACGATGAAGAGGGTTCGCCGGACAGGGCCATTGCCGGTTTGTTGAGCACGCTGCAGGAAAAGGTGGGGGAGAAAAAGTTCAACAAGGCATTGGCTGGTGTGCTCGACAGCAGGCCTGCTGCGAGGGATGTAATGAAGAAGTTTTACGAAGCGCTGAGCAGCGGCACGGACGATGATGCGGAAGAGCAGTGGCTGGACGCCGCGTTTCCTGTCGAGCTGGTGGATCCGCCGATCCTCTGGTTTCTTGACCGCCCCGACTTCGATGCGCCCGAGACCTTCGCCGGCATGAAGGCGAAACGGTACAAATCCCAAATCTTCCTGCAGTACGACGACAGATCCTGTGAAGGAGCGAAGCTTCTGGATGAAGAGGAGCATGCCGTCTATTTCAAGCCTCCGCCCGGAAAATGGCGCATTGCCGAGCTGAAGGTCTACTGCTGTCTTAAGGGCGGGAATACGAAAGGCAGGGTTGCGGTTAAGCTGCTGGACGAAAAGCTCGTTGCGCTCGCATCCGTCGAAACCCCTTACACCGAGCTGGCCTCGGAGAAACCACGCTGGCAAACGGTCAGGGGCTTTCCATCCGCAACGGTGTCCTCCCCCTTTTACCTGTCGCTCGACACCGGCTCCAAGGGCGGAAGCGGGATCGAGATCGGTTTCGACGAGGGTGTGGAAAAGCCGCATTCGGCCCTGATCAGGCCTGGTTCGTACATCAGGCCCGTGCCGGGGAAGTTCGACTGGATGGTCCGGCTGTACCTGGAGCCTTCAGAAGCAATGGACAGGGATGCGCTCAACGAAGCTGTCAAGGCGCTCAGGAAGGAGATCCTAAGGTAGGGGGCGACCGGGGCCTGTAGCCCCTACGATCCCGAATCGGAGGGCAACCACAGGGGATTGCCCCTACTCCTCTCCGTCCTTCCTGATTCGCCGGATCATGTCAATGAAATCTCTTTCGAACCGCTTCAAGTCGGGATCCGCACCCATTCCACGGGAGCGATCTTTTTCAGATCGACCATGCTCTGTCCCGGCCGTGCCGCCGGAAACAACCTCCCCATCGATGATCGGGTCTTGGTTCCTGCCCCATGCCCCGCTGGAACCGAACGCTTCCCGCACCCGCACCGAGCGAAGTTCGGATGATCCCGCCCAGATCACGAAAATGCAGATCAATGAGATGACGAACATGTCGCCTGTGAAAAGCGAGTAGAAGATACAGGTCAGTGCAAGCACCTTGCCTATGAACACAGCGATCTCGGTGGCCTTCAGGTAGGGTAGCTTGAATGCGATGATCGCTCTCAGGATGCGCCCTCCATCCAAAGGGAAGGCGGGGATGAGGTTGAACAACCCCATGACCAGGTTGACTAAGAAAACAAACCGGACGAGGGGCTGATCTCCCCATTCGGTAATGTAGACAAGCGGCAGCATTGCCAGCACAATGCCCAGGTTGACTGCGGGCCCGGCCGTTGCTATTTTGAGCTCGGTTTTCGGATCCCTTGTTTCCCCGGCGAGGCGTGCCAGCCCTCCCAATGGCCACAGCGTTATGTCGATTACCCGGATGCCCGCTTTTTTTGCGGCGAGCGAATGCCCCAGTTCGTGGAGCAGGACGAACCCGAAAAGGATAAAGAGGACGAAAAACATCCTTAACCCTTCAGAGAGCGAACCTGATTCAAACACCTTCTCCAAGCAGAGCCAGGCGATGAGCACCAGGAAGATGATATGGAGCCGGATGTCGATACCGAAAAGGCGGGCGATCCTGAAAGACCAGGCCATCCTGTATGGATGCATGCTTTGAGGCAAGGGTGATTTCTCCGTCTGTGAAAAGGAGTTTTCCTTTTCAGTTCTTGTTTTTCTTGTTTCTCTCGGCTATCCGCGTGTAGATTTCCACATGGCTCGTCTGGTCCTCGTATACCTGCACGACCGCGGAGGTGTCGTACTTCAGGGCGGACCAGATGTCTTTGAGTGTCATGTTCACCGTGTACTCGCCGGACGTGAGATTTTCCATCTCGAAGCAGCCCTTGTTGTCGGTTGTGGCTGTTTTCCTGTCCCCCGCATCCATGGAAATCGCGGTCACCTTGATGCCTTTGCTTGGGCGCCCGTTTTCATCGTAGGCCGTGCCTTTTATCCTGCCGCCCCGCCTGATCTTGATCTTTCCCAGGTCCGTGGTTTCCCCTTCTCTCACCGATATGTTCTTCAGCGTGTTTCTTGCCATTTTCTCGGCTTTGATCTCGATGCAGTACTTTCCGGCCCGCACGTGCTCGATAACAAAGGCTCCTTTCGATCCGGTTTTAAAGATCTTTCCCTGCTCCGGTGTGTTCGGTATGAAATCTTCGAACGGCAAGCCAGGCAGGTAGGTGTCGAGCCGGAGGCTCACCTCGGCTCCCTTGACCTTGTTTTGGCCCGAGCTGATGACAACGCCCTTGATGGTCCCCCCGCGCTTCAGCTCCACAACCAGCCCGGTTGTTGTTTCCCCCGAGAGGACCTCCACCTCTTCGGATCCGGTCAAAGCGTAACCGGGCGCGCTCACCTCGAACGTGTATTGTCCCGGCAGCAGGTCGTTGATCCTGAAATCCGGTTTCGGCCCGCACCGGGTGTTCTTCTTAGTGTTGGTTCTTGAAACCCTCACCGATGGCGTGTAGGTATCGATGCTGACCGTGTAGCTGCCAGGTAGTTTTCCCGGGGCGTGCAAGGTTCCTTCCAGCGAGCCTGACGGAGCCATTTCAATGACACAATCCTTTGTGCCTGCGTCAGCCGTTTCGATGTTTTTTTGAAAGTAACCGCCCGCATCAACGCGGAGAGAATATGTTCCCTCGGACAATCCGTTGAGAACAAAGGCCCCGTTCTTTCCAGATTCGGTTTCCAGCAGGAAATGCCCTCTTTTGCCGCCGGTGTTTGCCATGAATGCAGTGATTTTCGCGTCTTTCACGGGCCGGTTGTCCATGCTCAGAACATTGCCCTTGATGCTCAGGCCGCTGGGATGAAGCTGGACATCGAGTTCCTGCGCCTTGTTATCGTCTCCGATGAGGATGAAAGCCATGGGGACCGAAAACGAGCGATAACCTGGCGCGGAAAAGTTGATCTGATAGCTGGTCTGCGACAAGCACGTAAGCATGTACACCCCGTCGGTCCCCGAGGCCGTACGAATCGCGTAGGCTTCAGGGGACATGCCCGATCTTTCTTTCAGGGTGTCGATCGCAACCACATCAACGTCTGAAATAGCGGTTCCCGCAGGGTCGGTGACAATTCCGCTCAAGCTGTATCCGGCATCCAATCTGAAGTCAGCCACCTGTATGGTTCTGCCCGGAGCCACTGACAGCCCGTTCATGGCGGCGCCGGCAAATTTTTCCGCTTTGACGAAGAGGGAGTAGCCGGAATCAACGAGGATCGATTCTATAAGGTATTTTCCCTTGTTATCGGTCACAGCGGACTGGTGGGTGAATGTGTGAACACTTATGGGGAAGCCGGGAGTCACCTTGTAAAGGGAAATCGTTGCGTCCTGGACCGGGGTATCGTTGGTATCGAGAACCCTGCCGGATAAGCCGCCGCACAAGGTTTCCGGCGCGATGGTTTCGGTTTTCCCGGGATCAAGGCGGCCAGACTCAAAGCGATTGGCGGCGCCCGCATCGGGAACAGCTCCCTCGCCGGGTATTTTCGAGATGATCCGGGTTTCGTCGGGGTTCTGGGAGCTGTTGTCCTCCTCGATGGCCGCAGGTGCATTTGGATCCTTGTCCGCAGAAGAAACGAAGAGGAATATGATGCCGCCCACAAAGAGAGCGACGAAGATCGATATTACAGCGAGTAGAATCTTATCAGACATAACCTGATCCTTGCATAAAAGCCGATGAGGGCCTGATTGTTACTTATTTTAACCATAGCGAATATATATGTCCCGAACTTTAGACGTGACAGGAGATAAAACCGTTTGACGACTTTTGTAATACTTGAATTTTGAAGGTGTGTGCCATTTGACGGCCGCTTAACCCGCGCCCCCTGAGTTTTTCTTCCTCTTCCTCTGCTTCTTCAGTCCGTGTTTATCCGTGTCCATCCGTGGTTCTCTTTTCTTCTCTGAACACTTCCTCCTTCCAATGAAATGTAATAGCAATACCGCCTCCGGCATTGTACGATATTACCCATATACATCCTCCTATGAACCGGTATGGATGATATGAACCAATCGTATCTGCTTGCTTTTGCAAGGAGTTAGATGATTTCACGAATCTTCTCGTTCCTGTTTCTGTTTTTTGCCGCTTCGCCTTTTCATGGTATGTGGCAGGACGAAGAAGGTTCTCCAAAGGCAACGCTTGGTCAGAATGTGAACGAGGCCATCGAGAAGGGGATCGAGTACCTTCGAGGAGAACAGCTTGCAAACGGATCGTTCAGGGAAGAGACGGACCAGTTCGCTGACGGATACTCAGCGCTATGCATGCTGGCCATGCTCAAGTCAGGTGTCCATTACAAGGACCCCGCCATCCAGAAAAACTTGAACTTTCTGCGGTACAAGCCGTTCACCAAAACGTACAGCACTGCCGTGCGGATAATGGCGTATGAAGCCCTTCGCGACGCGGAAAAGGAGCCGGTCATCAGGCAGGCGGCCCAGTGGCTGGTCGATAACATTGACGCGCAAAAAGGGGAGTGGGCGTACCCCGAACACAACACCGACCTGTCCAACACTCAGTACGCGGTGCTAGGATTATGGACAGCGGAGCGTCACGGATTCAAAACACCAAACGAGGTTTGGACGAAGCTCGTCCCGGCAGTAATTATTCACCAGAACGAGGACGGGGGGTTCTGCTATTCATCAGATGGAGGCGAGTCCACCGGGAGCATGACCACGGCCGGTGTTTTCACGCTTTCGATCTGTTTGGAAAAGATCCAAGGCAACGGCGCCCTGAAGGCTGAGATCCGCCATTCCCTCGCGAAGGGGTGGGGCTACCTCGATAAGCGGTTTTCGGTTATCGGCAACCCGACAGGGGAACACACATACAGCAGCTCCAGGCTTTACTACTACCTTTACGGCCTCGAAAGGTGCTGCGCCGTAAGCAACAGGTTGAAGGTGGGGGGGCGTGATTGGTACAGGGAAGGCGCCGTGCACCTCGTAAAATGCCAGGCCGGGAACGGGAGCTGGGCAGGGCCGGCTGAAACATGCTTTGGCTTGCTTTTCCTGCGACGATCCACGTACACGATAATCAGCAGGAAAAAAACGGAGGAGCTCGAAGGCTCGGGTCCGGATGTGGAAGAACAGGTAAGGCCGAAGCAAGAGGTCCCTTTCGCGCACAACTGGCTGCTTCTCGGCCCGTTCGATAATCCCGGGGAAGCGAATTTCGAGAAGGATCTAATCGATGAGGAAAAGGTGGATCCCAGGGCCGGAACAACGAAGAAAAAGCAAAGATGGACCACGCAAAGAGCCCATGGCAGCACGGTTGTTCTGGACAAGCTGTTTCCTGAAAGCAACGGGTGCCTGGCATACGGTTTCACCCGGGTGCGCGCCGAATCCGACATGGACGCGCTTATCTGGTTCGGAAGCGATGACGGCGCCCGGATCTTTCTCGACGGCAATCTCGTTTTTCACAACCCTTTTCGCTGCAGCGAGGGACCTGACCACCACATGGTTCCGGTTACGCTGTCAAAGGGGGACCATTGCCTGCTTGTGAAGGTGATGCAATGGGATGGTGCTTGGAAGTTCGCCTTGAGGATCAGCGGAGCCGGCGGCGAGCCCCTGCCGGGGCTTGTCACTTATACAGGCGAGAAAGGACCGACCTTTCTCGAACGGTTCGACAGCACATCGGTGTTCATGTCACCCCGGGAGATGTTCGACATGCTTCCAAGGGACAGGGATGTGAAGCTGGATTTCAGCTCGAAGGATGACCCGGACCGCCTGTTCGTTTCGGCGAACGGACATCAAAAGCCCATGGAGAGGTTTCATCCCAAGGAACAGGGCTGGAGCCGGGCAGCGCGCAAGGAGCCGAGCGCCATGACGTTTCACATCATGCATGACGGGCCGCCGGTACGCATCGTCAGGAAGGTGAAGGTTCCGTCGAAACGGTACGGCATCAAGGCAGTCCTCTCCGCTCTGAAGCACGACGATGAAGCAACCGACTTTGTTGTCCGCATCGGATTTCTCAGCGAAATTTCGGAAGGTTCTTCCGAATCGATCACATGGTTTCCAGAGGAGCTTGTCACGACCGGGACGGAAGCTTTCCCTGACGGGTGGAAAGAGATCACGGGAAGCCTTTCAGAACATGCCGGCGAGGAGCTGCTCATTATTCTGGAGTGCGGCCGCGGAGGCGACGAAGACGACGACTGGTGGCGTGAAAAGGGCTGCCTGAAAGAGTTTTCCCTTGCCCCTTCCGATTGAACTTTTTACATCTCTCCCGAAACGAAACCCTGCCCCCTGACCCCTTTCTTCGATCCCGATCACGGCGCTCCCCTGGAGGGCGGCACTCTGTTGCCGCCTCCGGTCCCGGCGCCGACAGAGCGGCGCCCTCCATTGTCCAAGCGGCGCATATTCATTCCGCTGGAGGGCGGCACTCTGTTGCCGCCTCTTCTCTTCCTGAACACCGAACAGATTATGGCGCCGACAGAGCGGCGCCCTCCATTGTCCAAGCGGCGCATATTCATTCCGCTGGAGGGCGGCACTCTGTTGCCGCCTCTTATCTTTCTGAACACCGAACAGATTATGGCGCCGACAGAGCGGCGCCCTCCATTGTTCAAGCGGCGCATATTCATTCCGCTGGAGGGCGGCACTCTGTTGCCGCCTCTTATCTTTCTGAACACCGAACAGTCCTGACCCCGAGCAATCAAAAGACCGGTTTGATGACCGTGGCACCCAACTTTCCCAGGCGCGCGCTGAGCTCGTCGAACATTTTCCGGTCTTTGTAGATTCCGATGATCGATCCTCCCGAACCCGCGTACTTGGCTGAAGCGCCTGTTTTTCGCGCTGTATCCACAAGATCGGTGTTTCCCTTGTTGATATGCATGATCCTGGCTCTCAGGTCGAAGTTCTCATCCATTAGCGCACCCAGCTTATCCACATCGCCCTTCAGCAGGGCTTCCTTTCCCTGTTCAGCCAGTCCCGCGATCCGCTCGAGCGTTTCGATCACGAACAGGTCGCCGTTGTCGAACCGGGTGCGCATGTCGCTCAAAACCTGGCCGGACACTTTTCCGAGCTCCGCGTCGTATGCGATGTAGAGCCCGGGAAGAAGCCCGGGATCCATGTTCTCGTAAAGGCCGTGCCCTTTTTCCTCGATGATTTCGCGGCCGAGGTCCATGTAGACCAGCCCTTCGTAGACCTGTACGACCCTGTCCATGAGCCCTCCCGTGATCCCGAGCTCGTCCATCTCGGCAGCCAGTATGACGGATGGCAGGATCTCCTTGGGGATCTCCTCCCCGTAAAACGCTGTCAGCGCTCGCATCATCGCCGTGATGATGGCGCTCGATCCCGCCATTCCCAGCTGGCGCGGTATTGTGGAGCCGTATTCAACAGTGAAGTTTCTGTCCGGCAGCTCGATCCCTTTGCCTGCGAAGTATTCGTAGAACCTCTTGATGCCGGCCTTGATGAGGCGGTCGCCCCCGTAGTAGCCGTGAAGCTTCACCTTCTCCACAAGATCACCCATGCTCTGAAACACGTCTCTGTCCTGCTCTGCAGGCACGACCCTGAGTTCGTCCGACGGCTTGAGCGACACCCGGGCATGGAAGTTTTTTATCGTGACCGATATTATCTTGCCGAAATAACCGTCCGATGGATTGCCAAGCAGTCCTGCGCGCGCGTACGCATGTGCTTCGATTGTCATTGTGCCGCCTTGTTTACCTCTTTGTTCCGGCGCCGACGGAGCGGCGCCCTCCACTTGAAACGTTGAACCTCAACGCTCTTTTTGTTCGATAACCAACGAACTCCCGTTTACATCGGTTATGCGCAGGCTGACAGCCCAATCGCCGCCGCCGTTCAAGACCTTGAGGAGGATCGTGTTCCACCCCGCTTTCAGATGCACATCTACGGAGTCGGCATCCGCGCTCCAGCCGCGCCCACCTTCCCACGAATGCACCAGCTCTCGGTTCAGCCAGCAGAAAACGTCGTCGTCGCTTCCGATCTTGAAGCATCCGTCTACAGCTTTTTCGCAGCGAACCTCGGCATAGGCGTAAATCCCGCAGTTCTCTTTCTGTTCCACGACCTGTACGAGGTCGAGCTTCCCCTCCACCTGTTTCAGGCGGTGGTATCTCCAATCGTAGCTTTCGCCCTTGTGCTCGACAGTCTCCTCCAGATCGACCGGGCTGTCCACGGGAACCGGATCGTTCGTTATAAGCTCGTCCCGTCCGGAGAAAGGCCCGAGAAGCCAGAAACGCGAGAGGCAGCCTTTGCGCACCGGAACATCCACTTCGATGCCCAGCTCTTTCTCCAGTTTGTTTGCCGCGTCCTGCACCGCCTTTGGGTCGTTGCCGAGCTTCACGACCTCTTTGAGCAAAGCCGCGCCTTCCTCGTTCTGCCCGCTCCTGGCAAGCTCGACAGCCAGCGGCGCGAGCGCCCGGGTTGCAGCTTTTTTCAACCCGTTGTTCTCGTCCCGAAGGTATTTTCGCAACGCGGTAATGGCCAAGGGGCCGCCTGTTTCTCCGAGCCCGGCGATCGCCCTTGTCTTCAGGGAATCCTGCTCAGCCATATCCAGCGATTCCAGCAGGATCAGGCGCGCCCTGTTCTTGTCCTTTGCAACGGCTGCCATCCCCTCGCCGATCCGGATATATGCCGAAAGCGCGGCTGCTTTTTCCTCGGGCCTGCCCTCCCTGCCGAGCTGAACCAGCCTCGCCATGTTGCCCTGTTCACTAACCTGAAGCGGTTCCAGCGCTTCGAGAGCAGCAACAACCACATCCTCGCTGCTGTCGTGTGTTTCATCGAGAAAACAGCCTGCGAGCGATCTATCCTCCCGCTCGCCGAGGGCGTTCAGTATGAGCACCTTCTCTTCCGAAGGAGCTTTTTTCATGGCCTCGATTATTGTCTTTGTGGCGGCGCGCGCGGCCCTGTCGTTCCGCGCACCGAGAGCATGGATCAGGTGCGCGCGTGTCCGCCCGCTTGTTTCCGCCGCGGCTTTTGCCAGCGCGAGCGTGCTTTTTTCACCCTGTATCGAAGCGAGCGCACCCACTGCCGATCCGGTTATTTCCGTGTACCCGTTTTCGAGGATGACCTTCTCGAGAAACGAAACCGCCTCCTTTCCCTTCACGTTCACCAGCCCCCAGAGGCCTGCGCAGCGCAGGTGTGCGCGTGCTGTCCGGCGCTCGAACATCTCGTTGAACATGGCCTGTGCAATGTCGCGCTTTCCGGTTTTCAAAAAGGTTTCTGCCAGCTCCAGGTATGCGTGTTCCGCGCGCGTACTCGACTCCCCCGGGCCCAGGACCATGATCTGCCGCAGCACGGACGCCGATTTCGAAACAGCTATCTTTCCGAGCCCGTCGATCGCAGCCTCCCTCACGGACCGGTCCTTGTCCCTGGCAAGGCTCGTTATCATATCCGCTGACTCGATATCACCTCTGCCGGCAAGAGCGTTGATCAGGGCCGGTTTCGTGCCTGCCGGAGCGACAGGCAGCGCCGATCTCATCGCTATCAGCGATGCTTCTCCGGGAATTCGCGAGAGCGCCCAGGCCGCCATTTCGCCTGTCTCGGGATCGCTGCGAATGAGCCTTGCGAGCTCTGGCGCTTCCCCGTCCCCGCCGGTGAACGATACCAGCCGCAGAAGCCGGCGTCTTGTTTTTACAGGCCACGGCCCGGAAACCTCTTCGAGCAGCGCTGCCGCCACATTTGCGCGCTCGCTGTTTTTGCCCGGAGCTGAGGCATCGTGTGCAAGCGCCTCGAGCGCCGCGCGCGCTGTTGTTGCTTTGGCGTGATCGTCACCGGCCATGAGTGCCACAAGCGGCTTGACCGCGCTTGCGCCAAAATCCGCCTTTTCGTGCAAAGCGCTCTGGCGGACGGCTTCATCATCGCTGGAGAGCCCGTTAATGTGATCGTCCAGGCTCTGGCACTGGCCGAAGCAGATGATGAACGAGATGCCTGTTACAAGGGGCAATGCGCGGCGTATTGTTCTCGCCATTTTGTTTTTCTCCCTTTGTTTCTTATACGAGTACAGGTTCTTTCCAGAATACCCTCAACGATTCCGATTCCGGTATCGATTTCGATTACGGCGCCGACGGAGCGGCGCCCTCCATTGTCCAACCGGCGCATACCGTTTCTTCTGGAGGGCGGCAGTCCCTTGCCGCCTCTTCTCTTCCGGCGCCGACGAAGCGGCGCCCTCCATTGTCCAGCCGGTGCACACCGTTTCCGCTGGAGGGCGGCACTCTGTTGCCGCCTCTTCTCTTCCGGCGCCGACGGAGCGGCGCCCTCCATTGTCCAGCCGGTGCACACCGTTTCCGCTGGAGGGCGGCACTCTGTTGCCGCCTCTTCTCTTCCGGCGCCGACGAAGCGGCGCCCTCCATTGTTCAGCCGGTGCACACCGTTTCCGCTGGAGGGCGGCAC
>CAZIUL010000086.1:0-2564 GCA_964542475.1 uncultured Phycisphaerales bacterium
ATTTGAAGGTGTTTGAAGGTGATTTTCACTCGGAGTGTGAAACATGCGGGCTAGCTCCGTTCTTTGCGGGACAAAACCGCGACATCCTTTGATTTTTATTAAGTTATGGCGCAACATTGCCGGATGAATATTATAGAATTGAATGATGTTGCTTTGCTCTTCTAACTTTTCAGGGAATGGGATTTCGAGTCGATGACCTGTTCTGATAGTGTAATCGTTGTCATGCCGGCATATAACGCCGAATCCACTCTTGAGCGGACCTTCAAGGACATACCGGAAGGAAGCGTCGACGAGGTGATCCTCGTCGATGACAACAGCCGTGACAAAACCGTAGAGATCGCCCGATCCCTGGGAATTACAGTGATCAAACACGAAAAGAACAAGGGCTACGGCGGAAACCAGAAGACATGCTACAGGACGGCTCTTGAACACGGCGCGGACTACATTGTAATGCTCCACCCTGACTACCAGTACGATGCACGCCTGTTGCCCTACATGGTGGGTTTCCTGAAAACCGGCATCTGCGACGTTCTTCTCGGTTCGAGAATCAGAACCCGCAAGGAAGCGCTCGGTAAAGGTATGCCGTCTTACAAGTATTTTTTCAACCGGATGATGACCATTGTGGAAAACCTGGTTCTCGGCCAGAACCTCTCGGAGTTCCATTCAGGGTACAGAGCGTACACCAGAACCGTTCTGGAAACATTGCCTTTCATGAAAAACTCCGACGACTTCGCCTTCGACTCGGAGTTCCTGATCCAGTCGGTTTATTTCGGATTCCGCCTTGCTGACGTGCCTGTGCCGGTGAGGTATTTCGACGAGGCATCCTCAATCGACTTCACCCGTTCCATCACCTACGGCACCCAAACCATGCTCACCCTGGTAAAATACATGGCTTCATGGAGCCGCATGTACAAATCCGAGCTCTTCAAGAAAGAATGACGGATCTCACACCGGGCCGTTTTCAGCGGTCACGGGCTGGTTGGCAACCCCCCTACTTCAAGAGCATGCTCGCGATGATCAGGCGCTGAACCTCGGAAGTCCCTTCGTAGATTTCCGTGATCCTGGCATCCCTGTAGTACCTTTCCAAGGGATACTCGGTGGTGTAGCCGTATCCCCCGTGAATCTGGATGCCCTTGTGCGTGATCCACGTGGCCGCCTCTGACGCATAAAGCTTGGCCATTGCGGATTCCATGACGTAGTTCTCCCCGCTGTCCTTCTTGGCTGCGGCCAGGTAGGTCTGGTAACGCGCGTTCGTCAGCTTGACGTGCATGTCCGCGATCATCCACTGTATCGCCTGAAGCCGGGCGATCGGTTTCCCGAACTGCACGCGCTCCTTTGCGTAGCTCACCGAATCCGCAAGCGCGGCGCCCGCGATCCCGATCGCTTGTGCAGCGATCCCGACACGCCCGCCGTTCAATGTCTCCATCGCTATCTTGAAGCCGTGACCTTCCTTCCCGAGGAGGTTCTTTGCCGGAACCCTCGCGTTCTCGAATACGTGCTCCACCGTGCTCGAAGCCCGGATCCCGAGCTTGTGCTCCACTTTTCCGATGCTGAAGCCGGGGGTGTCCTTTTCAACGATGAAAGCGGACATGCCCCGGTTCCCGGCCTCCTTGTCGGTTTTGACAGTAACGATCGCAATATCCGAGTATCCGCCGTTTGTGATGAATATCTTCGATCCGTTGATGATGTATTCGTCCCCCTTCTTCTCCGCGGTTGTGATCTGGGCCGACACATCGGACCCGGCTCCCGGCTCGGTGAGATCGAGACACCCCAGCTTCTCGCCGGAGGCCAGAGGAACCAGGAACTCCTTTTTCTGTTCCTCTGTGCCGAACTTCAGAATCGGATCGCACGCAAGCGAGGTGTGTGCGGAAACGGTAACCCCGGTGCTTCCGCATGCCTTGGAAATCTCCTCGACCGCGAGACAGTAGCTTACCATGTCCGCACCAGTGCCGCCGTACTCCTCCGGGATGTAAACCCCCATGAGGCCCAGCTCCCCCATATTCTTGACGATCTCCTCTGGAAACCTGGACTCCTCATCAATCTTCGCCGCTATCGGCTTGAGCTCCTTTTCAGCGAAATCGCGTGCAGTATCTCTGATCATTGTCTGAAGTTCGGTGAGCTTGAAATCCATTTTCCATTCCTCCCATCCGTATTGCAGGCCGAGGGATTTGACGCAATAAAAAAACAGCGAAACCACGGACCCTTCAGTTTATCACTCTCAAGGCTCTGGAAAAAGCGGTTTTTAAATCAAGGGGCAAAGGAGGGTTGCATTGAGGCTTGTTAATGATATACTTTATTTGATTCTTCGAGACATTCCTGTTTCTGCGGCAGAAAGCCCGGCGCGCAAGCCGATCCGTTTCGAATGAAAAAGCCCATTCTGTAACCTGTTTTGATCACCGATCTTCAAGAAAAGGGATTTCTAATGAAAAAAATGTCCAC
This sequence comes from uncultured Phycisphaerales bacterium, assembly GCA_964542475.1. Taxonomy (GTDB): domain Bacteria; phylum Planctomycetota; class B15-G4; order B15-G4; family CAYZWU01; genus CAZIUL01. The sequence continues at coordinate 2,440 of CAZIUL010000086.1, forward strand.
CTGCATCAGAGGCTGCTTGATGATTTCGTCTCTTCTCGCCTTGTTCGCGGCAGACATGCCAGCCCAGACAACGCATGGATACGATGATTTGTCCGACATACCGCTTACACGGTGGATGAGCCCGG
>CAZIUL010000086.1:2664-7731 GCA_964542475.1 uncultured Phycisphaerales bacterium
GGGCCTTTCGAGGTCACCCGTCTGACAAGCCAAGCCTGCCGCGATTCAGGCGGTTCGGGAAGGGTACTCCTGGTTTTAGTCCAGACGTCACTTTACACATACATTCAGGACGAGCTCGCAACATACATGGACGACATTTCCCGGGAGGGCTTTTCCCCGGAGATATGCCTGAGCACCGGAGGAACGCCGGAAGACATCAGGAACTTCCTGATATCCGACTACTTCGATGTCTATGGCTCCGCTTTCGCCGGAGTTCTGCTGGTGGGAGATTTCCCGGTTCCGTGGTACGACCTGAGCGGGGATCAGTTTCCAACGGACCTTTACTACATGGATCTGGACGGCACCTTCCTCGACGGCAACGGCGACGGAATGTTCGACGGCCACGAGGACAACACCTACTGCGATACGGCTCCGGACATCTTCCTCGGGCGGCTCCATGTGGAGCCCATCTCGGGAAACGACATCCTGACACTGGAGAACTACTTTGACAAGGTGCACGCATATCGCACGGGTTCGTTCTCGGTGCCTGAGCTCGCCCTCGGTTTCTGCGACGACGACTGGGCTAACTGGGGCAACTACGGGCTCGACTACTCGTTCGAGAACGTGACCATCATTGACGACATATACGAAACATCCGCGGGTAACTACGAAGACAAGCTGGATGACGGCTATCACTGGATCCACACGATGGCCCACTCATATTCCGGCGGGCATCATTTCAGCAACAGCCCCGGCGACGGGTGGGTTTACAACTACGAGGTGAAGGCCATCGATCCGTGGGCTCTCTTCTACAACCTGTTCGCCTGTTCCAACTGCCGCTACACCGAGCCTGACTACATGGGAGGGGTCTACATCTTCTGCGACACCCACGGGCTCGCCGCGGTGGGGTGCACAAAGTCAGGGAGCATGCTTTCGTTCGAGTATTTTTACGGACCCATGCACCGCAACGTGTCAATAGGCGACGCGTACCGCACATGGTGGGAAGCGATGTATCCGTACGATTCAGGTAACCAGTCCTGGTTCTACGGAATGACTCTTTTGGGGGATCCGACACTGGTGCCGCGCGCAGGCTTTTACAACGACCCGCAGACCGGCCCGTCCGGTTTCACCCAGTATGAACCGGTCAGAGCAGCTTCCCCGCAAACAGGAGCCGGCTTCGGCGGGGCGCTGGCTTTCGGCGACATCAACAACGACGGGCACCAGGACATTATATGCGGCGTTCCCGGGTCGGTCTCGGGAGGCCACAAGGCAGCGGGTTCGGTCGAGATCGCTTACGGACCAGGCTTCACTATTCGCGACGAGGTAACAGCGGCAACCCCCGCTCCGGGGGAGCGGTTCGGGTGCTCCGTAGAGACGGGCGACATGAACGGGGACGGCATCTGCGACGTGGCGGTGGGAGTTCCCGGCCGCGATGTCAATGGAAACCGGGACGTGGGAGCGGTACGCATCATCCACGGTCCTTCGCTTTCATCAGGCCCGGAAATCGTCCCGTCATCGGTCAAGAGCATGACAGCCTTCGGATCCAGCCTGGTGCTCTTCGACTTCAACAGCGACCTGAGCATGGACATTGCGGTTGGAGGCCCGGGGTACAACAACCGCGGCTTGGTGGAGGTGTTCGAGGGCCCGGGGTTCACGTCGTATATCAAGAAAAACGGCGATCACCACAAGATGTGCGAGTTCGGCGCCTGCCTGGCCGCCGGTGACGTCGACGGCGACGGAGACAGCGATCTTCTCGTTGGCGTGCCTAGGGGTTACCTGGGAGACTACGGCGATTTCGTTCTCTACTTCAGCCCTGCACTGACCCGCAAGCAGACAGCGGATCCGGACGACATCCCGGTGCTCGGAAGGCTCGGCTCATCCGTGGCCATGGGAGATTTCGACGGCGATGGATACGATGAGATCGCGGTCGGAGTTCCAGGCCGCACCGCGGACGGACAGAAGGCTGCAGGGAGCGTGATGCTCTTCAAGCTCGATGCGCCCGAGCTCTTACTCTGGAAAACGCTGAACGCACCAATACCCGAGATGTTTGCGGAGTTCGGCGCTTCGCTTGCAGCCGGCGACCTGACAGGGGACGGATGCGTTGACCTCTGCGTGGGCGCCCCGTTCGCAGACAGCAATGGAATGCGCGACACGGGCCGGGTGTACCTGTTCACCGGTCCGGATCTCAACAGCACATCTGCCAGGCTCTTCAAGGACTTTGAGCCGGAGCGGAACAGCGGCTTCGGGTCCTGCATCGAAGCGGGCGATCTTCTTTCGGAAACCCCCACGCTCGCCATCAGCGCTCCAAGGGCTTCGTCCGATCCGTATGGAACAAGCGTGTGTCATGCGGGAAAAGTAATGCTCAACGCTTTCATGCTTCAGGCTGACGCGGAAACCATATCCTGGCAGAACGGCGACAGCCTGACCTTCGACCTCAACGCGGGAGATGAGCAGGCTGGAAACACCTATATTACTGCAATCTCGGCTTCCGGCACGCTGCCCGGCACGCCGTTTGGATCTGTTGTGGTTCCCCTCAACTTCGATCAGCTCACCGGCATCGGGTTCAATTATCTGAACAGCTCCGTCTTCCATGACTTCGGAGGCTCGCTCGACGGCGAGGGAAAGGGAAACTGTTCGTTCAACCTTCCACCCGCAGTACCCAACGCCCAGGGAGCCAGGCTCTATTTCGCGTTCTTCACATTGAGCCCCATCGACTTCGCATCGAACCCGGTCATGGTTGATATCGAGTAGGCGCAGGCAGCGCGGCAATCGTCAGGTTTTCTCGATCACGAACCACGTGACTCCGCGCGCCTCGACCTCCACGGGCAGGCTCACGCTGAACCGCCTGTCGATCGGATACGTTTTATACTTTTCACCCCGCTCGCTGATGCGGGCCCCGGTGTCGAGGCCGGTGTAGTACAGGCCGAGCCTGATCGTTTTGTTCACCTTCCGGTTTAGAGGGTTGTAGACCACCAGCATCCCCTTCTCCTTGAGGTTCGGATTGGCGTGGAATAGCCAGTCCAGCCCCCTGCCGTCAGCCCGGCGGCTCGATGCGTGAATGATGTCGCTCTCCAGAATATTGCGGTAACTCTTGTACCAGCCCACCCACCTTTTAACGAGTTCCCTGGTGCGGTCCGTGTCGTACAGCCTGTGCCCGCGAAAGACGGCCTGCACGCCTGCGCCCAGGTTGCTCGCCATCATGAGCCCGTAGTGGTCCAGGTGCTCATCGAGCGGCTCGATCGTGGCTGCTGCGCCGCCGCCGTGGTACTGGGTCAGCGGAACGAACATCCACCCCATGCTTGGCGTCTTCTGCCAGGTGCCGTCATAGATGTTCTGGCGCGTGTGGATCACCTGCAGGGCGCGCGGAAGCGACCAGTTCACCTCCCTGTAGCCCATGCCGCACTCGTTCGATCCGGAAAGGTAGTAGTAGTCCGGTACCCTCAGATAAACGCCACGGCCCCGCAGCCATTTGTAGTAGTCGGTGATGATCTTCCACTGTACCCACCGCGAATCGTTCACTCCCTTCTGAAGCGGGGGACGTGCGGCAGCGTCCAGGTCACCGGGATATGAACCGTCGTGTGTGAACTGCAAAAACCCGGTTGCCTCGAAAAATCCGTACAGCTTCCGAAAGTAGTTCTGCCCCCATCCGGATGCCAGGGCGGGGCAGAACCCGTGAGTCTGCCCGCCGGGCTTGCCGGTCTCCGGGTTCACGATGTTGTCGCTTGCAGGCGCGATCCTTCTGCTCGAAAGCAAGGAGTAACCTCCCAGGTGGATCCCCCTGGAGGCGGCATAATCCGCAAGGCCCTTGAACTTATCCAGATTCGCCGCGCTTTCGTTCTCCATGCTGAGCCCGCTCCCGAAGCTCAAGCTCACCATCTCGAACCCGCACTCCGCTGCCTGGTCGACGGCCTGTTTCACGACCTTCTCATCGGTGCTCACAACGTGCAGGATCAGGGGATTTTCGGTGATCCACGGGGCGACGGCGCGGTACATGCGCCTGAGCGCAAGCCCCTGTCGCACACGGTCCCACGAGTCGTACAAAAGCTCGTAGGCGCGAAACGACTCGAAGGTCTCCCCGGGCTCCACTGTCTGGTCCGGGCCTGTCTCCGGTTTCACCTCGAGGAGGCACGGCATCATCCTTTCCCAGTTCACCTGGCTTTTGAACAGCGGATCAGGCAGCCAGTGCACGGAAAAACGCCTCGCAGTGTAAACCCTGAACGCACCGAAAGCATAGTCCGTTTCCACGTGCGGGCTGTCCGGATGAGGAAGAGGCACCTCCTCTCGGTTCTCGACCGGGTTGCAGTGCTCCACCACTGCCAGGATCTCGCAGGTGAAACTGTCCACGTCGATCGGCTGATCCGTGCCGTTGTGCACCGTTATCCATTTCTGCATCACAGGCAGTCCGTGGTACATCTCGTAGTGCACGGACACCCTCACGCCGCTGAGCTCGGGGCCGGTTCCTTCGAAATCCAGGCGCAACGACACGCCCGGCGGCGGCCATTCGGCTCCAGGTGCATGATGCCGGACACGTTTCCATGGAAAGCGTTCCTTTGGTTCGCCCTCTTCGAAGCCGGTGAACTCAAACGCCCCGGGAGCCGCTTCCATACGATCGAGCCACTCCTCTGTCAGGTAGGCGTGGTCCGGCTGCCCGATGAGCCCGCCGATGTCGTGTGACTGACCGTTGATCTCGACGCGAGCCTCCGGACGCACAGCCCGGAGAACGGATGCGCCCGTCATAAGGTTGTCGAAGGCCACGCACGCGGCATCCGGCTCGATCCGCCAGGCCCGGCTGATCAGGCCATTGGCCATTACAATCTCCATCCGGTCTTCGCTCACGAACACCCCGGCTTTGCGCTCGATGGGATCGACCAGCCAGTCCGCATCGACCGCTTCGATGTCAGCGGGCGCGGCAACAGGCGGCAGCCTCTTCAGATCATCGCCGTTCGCATCAGTGGCGCCGAACAACACGACAACCGTGATCAAAACAAGTACGAAAACACACCTAAACATTAAAACCCTCCTGTATGAACCGCGAACGATGCGACAGAAAATCACGTTTTGCGTTTTGATGAACAGCCACTCTTTGCT
>CAZIUL010000086.1:7831-14678 GCA_964542475.1 uncultured Phycisphaerales bacterium
TTTACATCAACACCGACCCCTGGCTCGAATCAGGCCCGCGCCGGATTCCAGCGGCCTGTCTTGAAAGTCCGGGCATACGGGGTTAGACTCGAAAGATGCTGTTTCGGAAAACAAGTCAACCGCGTAAGGAACTTTCTCATGAAGATCGCCATGATCGGCGCGCACGGAGTCGGCAAAACAACGCTCTGCTTCGAAGCGGCAGCGTTTCTCAAGAAGCAGGACCTGAGCGTGGAGTTCGTCAAGGAGGTGGCCCGGTCCTGCCCGCTCCCTATTAACCGCGAGACCGACCTTATGGCACAGTCCTGGATCCTTCACACCCAGATCGCCGAGGAGATCAGGGCTGCGAACATGGCGTCTTACGTCCTGTGTGACCGAAGCGTCATCGACAACTACGCATACCTTATCCAGACTGCTGGAGAGCGGCCCGAACTGGACGCCCTGGTCAAATCGTGGATGAAGAGCTACGATCACCTGTGGAAAGTACCCATCACATCGCACCCCACCTACGACGGCATCCGGGACACCGACATCCGGTTTCAGAAAGAGATAGACATACAAGTCAGCCGGCTGCTCGAGAAGCACGACATTCCGCACAGAATCCTGAATCCGGGCATGGACAGGGACAAATGGATCGATGATATCACCGGTGTGCTTGTGCCTGACGGCACTGTGCAGAAAAGGCTTTTTGCCGAGTGAGACTATACAATCAAGTCTGACCGATATCAGCCCCTGCCGCCGAGCACCATGTCAACCTCCAACTCCTCGTCCTTTCGCTGAAAGCGAACCTTTACCGTGTCGCCGGGTTTTCGGCTGCGGATTATTGAAAAAAGATCTCTCATGCCTTTCAGCTCGGTCCCGTCCACATCGATTAGAACATCACCGATCTGGAAGCCTGCTTTTTCAGCTCCGCCTCCCGCGGTCAACTCCGTGATACGGAGCCCGGTCTTGTTCTCGCCGACCGGCTCGACCATCAGGCCGAACCTCGCCCTGGGCCTCCCGCGCGAAGAACGCTCCTGCTTCACGAAGCTGAGGGGTTCATCCCGATCCGCAACGAGTAGCACGGTTTTGAACGCCACCTTCAGGATCTCAACAGCGCCGTTCATGTCGCACCGGTCCACATCATCGTCCGGTGTGTGGTAAGCGGAATGGATCCCCGTGAAGAAGAAAAGGACCGGTATGTTACTTGCCAGGAACGAAGCCTGGTCCGAGCCGCCGAACCCCCCGCCGCTGTGACTGAAAGCGATCGAGGATCCGTTTTCTGCGGCACCGAGGAGCTCTTCCCACTCTTTCGAGCTGGCCGTTCCCATGATGCTGCATTTGCCTTGCTCCGAGTGAGCGATCATGTCCATGTTGATCATGGCCACGGTTTTTTCCAATGGAAAGACCGGGTTTTTTACGTAGTACCTAGATCCGATGAGCCCCTTCTCCTCCGCGTCGTAGAGCTGAAACAGTATGGAGCGCTTCGGTTTGAGACCGGCTTCGACGAACGCTTCCGCCATTTCAACAACCCCCACCGAGCCGGATGCGTTGTCGTCAGCGCCGTTGTGCACCTCTCCCTTCCGGTCGGGCGTCCTGCTGCCGTACGAGCCGAGTCCCAGGTGATCGTAGTGCGCGCCCACCACAACGACCTCCTCCTTCAGGAGCGGATCCGAACCCTCTAACAGCCCCATCACGTTGCGGGCTCTTGCCAGCTCTCCGACTGTAGCGGACAGGCTGAAACGCGTAATGCCGAGCCTCTTGGAAGCGGGCCTCGCCTTGGCGTCTATCTTCTCCTGAAGCTGCTGTATGGTAAGCCCCGATGCTTCGAGCAGGCTGTCAGCCACGTTCCTGCGCACATGTATCATGGGTATTGTCGAGCCGCGGGAAGCGGTTGTGGACAAGTTACTCAGCGGATCCATGTCCGGATCGTGATGGAGCGGTCCGTTCACGAAAAGGAGAGCCGCCGCCCCGTGCTCCGACGCGTTCTTGAGCTTGGAGTTGAAAAAGGAATGGCTCGTGTTTTTCGCCCCGTTCCATGCCGACTCCCTGTTCATCTCCTGGGGCTCGTACCGCAGTATCAGCACAGCCTTGCCGCTCGCGTCGATTCCTTCGTAGTCGTCGTACTCGTACTTCGGAGCGGTGATGCCGTAACCCGCGAATACGACCTCCACACTGTCAAGGCTGACCTTCTCGCACCCGCCCAGTAGCGCCCAATCCTTCCCGTATTCGAACTCGATATCCCCCACTGCGAATCGGGCCCCATCGAACAGCCCTCTTTTCCCGCCCCTGTCCAGGTATTGGAAATAGGAACGTTTTCCCTCGATAACGTCACCAACCGGGAGCAGGCCCAGGCTCTGGAACTGCGCCGCAGCATAGTTGCCGGCCTCTATGCTCCCGGGAGTTCCCGGCTCACGACCGCCCCTGTCGTCACACGACCACCACTCGAGCTCCCCCGCGTACTCGGTCTTCTCCAGGGTGAAAAGCGCTATTTCGACCTCGGGACGTTGGAGTGTTATGGAGTCGGCTGCGTCTGCGCTTGCGGTTGCGACAGCAATCGAAACGAAAAGAAAAACCGCCGGGAGTATTTGGCAACAAAACGAAACAGAACGAAACAGCTTGAGCTTTCGCATCTCTCTCTTCCTTGTTTCTCGAGCTGAATGAATGGGGTGCTGAAACCCATTATATGTTTTCGGTACCAAAACAAGTACAGAAAATGTGTGACGCCGTCCTTATCTACGCTATGCTGGTATGACAGTTTTACTACAGGGCCGGAGGCTGTTTTTTTTGTCACCGGCTTATCCACCCTTTCCACTGAAAGGAGAGCGAAATGGCTGAAAGCGTCTACAAGGTGATCGAGCTGGTGGGAACCAGCACGGACTCGTGGGAAAAGGCCGCCCAGGCCGCCATCGACCTTGCGTCCAAGAACCTAAGGGATCTCCGCATCGCCGAGATCGCAGATCTGGACATGCAGATCGAGGACGGCAAGATCCGCGCATACCGCGCCAAGGTCAAGGTCTCATTCAAGTATGAGGGAAACGACTAAGAGCGCCCATCCGTTCATTCGATGGATTCTTAGCCCGGTGCATGCCGCTGCCATGGCCCTGTTGCTTGTGATTGCAGCGGCTTGCTCCGGTTGCTCAGACAAGCGGGAAAACAGTTCTCCCGTTTCCATCATCAGGCTGGCTGATTCCGAACTCATCGAATCGATCGAATCCTGCGCCGCGACCTCCGCTCCCCAGGCGGCCGGAGGAGCGGCTTCCATCTATATGGACAGCGCTTTCGAATGGCACCTTTTCGCTGTCCCGCTCGAACTGAAGGACACCCGGGCTCCGGATCCGATCAACCTGCCCGATGTCTTACCGAAACAAAGAAATCGCCTTCTCATCGTACCCGATTCCGGCATCGCTGCGATCGTGTCTGCCCGGCCGAACATGGGCGTGCTCCTGGAGTTCGCGGGAGATTTCGGACCGGGAGGCAGCCTAAAGGTATCCGTGGCCGGGCTCTCGGCAAGGCTTGACCTGCCCGGCGACAACAGGGCCGGGGCACTGCGGCAATGCCTCAAGCGGTTCGCGCAGAACATCACCGATATCGAGCTCAAAAAAGCTGATGAGGTTTTTCGCGGCTCTGTAATCACCAAATCCGAAACACGAGCGCTCGCGCTCATGATCTATTCCCGCAAGGGACAAAAGGGCTGGTTTGAACGGATCAGGATGAGCTATCCCGAATCCGGGCTCGAGCACAAACCCGGCGGACCCGGTGCCCACGGCACTAGCAATGCTCCGGATGCCCTGGTCGCGGCAACCAGCCTTGAAGGGATACTGAGGCCTTCCCTGCTCATTCCACCCGGCACGAAAATCGCTTTCAAGAAGATCCGCCTCCCTGAGCAGCCTGAGTTCAGCTGTTTCCTGGGGCAGCCGGTTGATGCGGGAGATACGTTGAAGGTCAGGGTGTTCGCAAAGGACGAGGAAGACACTGTTCACGACATATTTTCAGGACATCCGGACCGCGTGGGAGGCTGTTGGGTGAAGGTCGACAGGAACCTCGCCGGTCTTGCGGGCCGGACCGTCCGCCTCTTTGCCGCCTGTGAGAAAGATACCGGAGATGAAAACGATGCCGTAGACGCGGGCTCATCCGTTGCAGCCCTGGGTTCACCGTTGATCAGGCCGGGCGCAGGCAAACGGCCCGAAAACAGGATGAACGTGGTTCTGATCTCTCTGGACACACTGCGGTACGACCACCTTGGGTGTTACGGATATGACCGCCCCGTGAGCCCGAACCTTGACCGAATGGCATCTGAAGGGGCGCTCTTCAGACGCGCGTACGCCCATGCCCCTTACACGCTGCCTTCGCACGCTTCGCTGTTCACATCGCTCTACCCATCGGCCCACGGCGCGGAGAGAGAGGATGGCTCGCTCCCCGGCGGAGCAAGGCTGCTGCCGGAGATCCTGGCACAAAACGGATACGACACGGCTTCGTTCACCGGTGGCGGTTTTGTGTCTCACGAGTTCGGTTTTCACAGGGGCTTCGACCTTTGCTGTGAGGTTGACCCGCTTGGGGACAGGTACATGAGCGGTGTTCCCATTAACATTAAAAAGCTCCGGGACGGATCCATGGGATCGCTGCCCGCTGCCTTCTCGTGGATCGATGAGATGAGGAACCGGCCTTTCTTCCTCTTTCTCCACACCTTCATGGTTCATGATTACCTGCCACGGAAAGAGCACGCGGAAGCGTTCAACAAGGAACAGCCGGGAGGTCTCGGAGCCGACAGGAAAACGGTTTCCAGGCTGCGGAAAAAGTGGCTTGCCGAAAACGAGATTTCCGATGTAGAGCTGGCGTTTCTCGTGAACATGTACGACGCTTCCATCCGAGCGGCAGACGAGATGATCGGCGAGCTGCTCGCGCATCTCGATACGCTCGGGATCGGTGACAAGACGCTTGTTATCGTGACATCCGACCACGGCGAGGAGTTTCTCGACCACGGTGACATGTTCCACAAGAACACGCTGTACGAGGAGATGATCCGCATACCGCTCATCATGCGCATCCCCGGAGCGGATGAAAGGGCCGAGATAAACGGGTGTGTTCGACATGTGGATATCATGCCGACCGTGCTGGATCTGCTCGGCATCCAGCCGGACCGCTCCTTTCAGGGATGCTCGCTGCTTCCCCTGCTGAACGGTGAGGAAAGCGGGGAAAGGTTCGTGTTCGCCGAGGTGGACCTCCCCGGGTGCTCCCGAAGAAAATGCGTTATCAGGAACGGTTGGAAGTACATCGCCGGAGACACGGACGAAGCCCTCACTCGCCCGGCTGCATCTCGTGTTGAGCTCTTCAATGTAAACAATGATCCGCAAGAGAAAAACATGCTATACGAAGCGAATCCGCTGATCGGCAACGGACTCGACAGCTTCCTCAAGAGCATAGAAAAAAAGACCGAGCCGCTGCGTGAAAAACTGAACCCGGGAAAAACGGGATCGTCGGCGCTGTCCCCCGAGCTGTTGGAGATGCTGCGTCAGCAGGGGTATCTGTAGGAAGGAGCCGGTATAGCATGCCTATAGCATGCCCGGTATTGAAAAAGAGCAGGCTCTGCTTTATATCTACAAGCTGTAACAATTCAGGCGCTGTTCTTTTTTCTGGGTTGCTGAACCATGAAAAGTACACTTTGTCCCGGCTATCGGTTGTTCCTGCTCTTGGTAACGCTCTTCTTCGCGATCGAGGTTTTCTGCCTTCAAGACGCTGCAGCCCAGACCAGACCGAGGTGGAAGGCGCACGACCCCAGGCGGCCGCGTCCTCGTGTTGTGACGACCGCGCCCATGGACAGGCAGGCACCTGCTCCATCTGATGCGGTTGTTCTTTTCGATGGAACCGATCTTTCGAAGTGGCGCAGCGAGGACGAGGGAATGGCCTCCTGGCCCGTTGAGGATGGGGCCATGGCTGCGATCGGCAAGGGCGAGGACATCTTCACGATCCAACCTTTCGGCGATGTCCAGCTGCACGTGGAGTGGGCCGCTCCAGCACCCCCGAGGGGAAAGGGGCAGGGCCGGGGCAACAGCGGGATCTTCCTGATGGGGCTTTACGAGGTTCAGGTGCTCGACTCGTACCAAAACGACACCTACGCGGACGGGCAGGCTGCAGCGATCTACGGTCAGCATCCGCCCCTGGTGAACGCCTGCCGCCCGCCGGGACAGTGGCAGTCATACGACATCGTTTTCCGCCGGCCCCGGTTTCTTGCAGACGGCACGCTGTCAACGCCCGCAAGGATGACCGTGTTTCACAACAACGTCCTCGTGCAGGACGGGGCCGTGTTCCTTGGCCCAACCATGTGGCTGCAGCATCTCCCGTACAAGCCCCACCTTGACAAGCTGCCCATCTCGCTTCAGGACCACGGCAACCCGGTGCGGTACCGGAACATCTGGGTGCGGGAGCTTCGCGAATGGAACGAGCCCGGCCCGGCCGGATACGACATGCCGCCCGTGATAACGCTCACTCCTGAAGCGCTCGCCCGCTACGAGGGCAGGTTCAAGTACAGCCCCGATTCCGAGTCCGACTATGTCATCAAAAGCGATGGTAGCCGGCTCCATTGCATCTTCGGAAAAAAACGCGCAAGAGTGGATCTTGTGCCGCATTCGACAATCAAATTCTCCATACGCCGAACATCCGCGCATGTGGAGTTCGATCTTGACGGGGACGGCAATGCCACAGCCATCACCTTCCACGTGGCCGGCAGCTCATTCGAGGTAAAAAGAGTGGAATGAACCTGCGCTGGGCTGACAGGGCCGCTTGTTTCATACTCTTTGTAGCGAGGTACCGTAAACTGTGTTGTGGCAAGGCGCATGTCAGGAGCATGGAGGGCGCCGCTTTGTCGGCGCCG
>CAZIUL010000087.1:0-14466 GCA_964542475.1 uncultured Phycisphaerales bacterium
GCCAAAGTACTCTGCGATGATGAAAAGGGATCACCCCCTCGAAAACCATGATTTTCAATCATGAGGTGAATGTGACATTAGTACCATGAGGAGTCAACAGGAAAGATGAGGGACCCGGCAATCTCCCGCTTTACAGATAGCCCAACTCCTTGAGGCGGGCTTTCTGTTCGTCGGTCAGCTCATAGGCCTTGAGTTCTTCCTTGCGGTCGAAAAGCTCCGGCCGCTTGATATGAAAGATATGCTTGAACTTCCTGCCGTGGGATTGAAAGCCCTGAATCCGGCCATCAAGGATTCGGGAATCTTCTGAAAATCCGTTTTTCAACCCGCTGAAACCAAAGAAGTTGTTTTTTTCACGCGGGTCCATCTCCACCGAGTAGAGCTCTTTTCCTTCCTTGTTCTTGGTGTAGTACATCCATTGGCCGGATCTGATGGCAGCCTGCCCCGCATTCACAGGGTCGGTGCTGTAGGCGCTTAAACACACGCGCTGCCCGCTGAGCATGGGCGCTTTCATGCTCAATCCCTGCATCTGCGCAGGGACGGAGAGCCCCAGGAGATCGAGGACAGTGGGTGCCACGTCAATCAGGCGAACCATGCCGGGCACCACGGTTTTTTCGGGAAGCACTCCGGGCCAGTAGAAGATGAGGGGCACTTCCATGGTTTCGCAGTTAAGGTTGTTATGCCCCATGCCGTTGTGCTCATCGAACTCCTCGCCGTGGTCAGAAAGGATGACGAGCAAGGTTTCATCCATCCCGAGCAGCCCTTTGTTCCGGAGAGTATCAAAGAACTTGCCGAGGAGGTTGTCGGTGTATCGGATTTCGCCGTCATATAAGGCTCTCAGGTGGCGTATGTCTCTTGGGGAGTTGGAACGCCCTTTGTCGCCGGCAAGCTGCTTTTTCCTCCCATCCCAGTCGCTCTTGATCCAGCCGTTATAATGGGGATCGTATAGCGTGTCGTATGGAGGAGGCGGGCAATAAGGCCCATGAACCTGATAGGTGTGAAAAAACAGGAAAAACGACTCTTCAGGATCCAGGGTTGAAAGCCACTGATAGATGGGATGAAAGCTCTCGGGAAAAAGCTGGTAGCCCAGGGATGGGTCGTAGACTTCAAAGCCGCGTTCGAAACCAAAGCCGCCCGCGACCTGGCTACCTCCTGTAAAAGCCCCGGTTCGATACCCGGCCTCGCTCATCACCTCTGTCATGGTGGTCAGCTCTTTGGGAAGCAAGGTGAACTTGGGCTGATTTTTAACCTGGCAAACCCCGTGCACATCGAGCCAGGTTGAGGTGAAAATGGTCATGTGGCTGGCAGCGGTCTTTGGCGCGTGGCTGATCACCTTCTCGAAGCGCACCCCCTGATCTGCGAGCCTGTCCATGACGGGTGAGGTTGTCCGATCGTATCCGTAGCAGGCCAGGTGGTCGGCACGCAGGGTGTCGATGGAGATCAGGATCAGGTTGGGCGGTTTTTCCCCCTCGGAAAGAGGCGTCGACTTCTCGGTTTTCACCGCGTAAAGGATGCGCCTTTCAGCGGTTTCACCACTGCCGAATTCCTTCTCATCCAAAAACCGCAGCCCCGCCTTGTCAAAGGGCGTGGCAAGCTGATCCAGGTGGTCTATGGGTTCGGGTAAAGGGAAGCCTTCATCATGATGGCCCACAATAAAATCCACATCCTGCGATCGAGCATAAAGGCTGACCCTGTTCACGCAGTCCCGTGGCAGGAGGTACCAGAAATTTCCGGTTTTGAGCGCCAGCCCGGGTTCAGGCGAGAGGACGATCTTTCTCGGGGCCCCGCCGGTCTTCTCGTGAAACCAGGCCTGTTCCTTCTGATCCGCCTCAGCGCCTGAATCGTGCCTGCTGTAGAGCGCCAGAACCTCTCCCTTGGGAAAAAGGATCAACAGAAGGAGAAGCCAGGCCCAGATCCCCTGATGTGTCAGAAAGAAACCCTTTACCCGTTGATCGGCGAACGAGCCGACGGTCAGGCGAAAGGCGCGCATACCGCAGCCGGCCCAGAGAAGAAGGGGGATCCCCACGAGGATCGCGGTGCAGGGGAGAACCCCGTAAAAAAGCCATGAGCCTGCCAGCGGCAGAAAAAACCAGAGGGAGAGAAACAGGTGTCGTGAAAAGAAGAAGGTTTTCTCCTTCCGATGGATGATCATTCCCAGGGCTGCCAAAGCGATCAAGATCCAGAGCGCCGTTGGTACGGCCTGATAACTGTTCTCGCCGTCGTCATAAAGCGCGGGCAATGTGTCCAGGAGCCATTCCCTGTATTCACGCGGATGTTCATAAATATAAGCAAGAGGAGAGTTGGTACGGGCCAGCTCGAGGTTATAAAGAGCGTCGGCATCCCGGTTCAGAGTGCCGGCGCTGCAGGACCATGCGCCTGAACCGTCCCTGTTCTCGTGCAAGCTCTGAAAAAACTCGAGCCGGGGCCGGAGATTGAAGCTTCCGTTTTTCGAATAGTTGTACCACTCGTAACTCCCGGCAAAGAGCAGGAAACCCGCAAGGGAAAGAAGAAGCGCCTGTGAAAGACGGCGCAAGGTCAGCCGGTGGTGAACGAAGGCGAACCAGCAATAAGCGAAAAGCAGGGCCGCCATGAAGAGGAGGCTCTGGGTCATGGTGAGATATGCCAGCCCCAGTGAGAGCCCGGCCGGAAGAGCGAAAATGCAGCGTTTCTCCTCGATCGTCCTCCAGCACCACAAAATGCCAAGGGAGACAAAAAATAGGAGCACCGGCAAGGGAGTTGCTCGAACACCGGCGAGGACAAGAAGGGGAAATGCAACGAACAGGGAGACCGCAAAAAGACCCGCCTCTACGTGAAAAAGGCGGCGCCCCAGAAAAAAAAGCGGAAGCAGTGCAAGCCCGCTGAATAAAACCGCCACCCACCGGGCCGCCTCCGGCCACGAATCGACCAGTCGATGGATGAGGGCGATCATTCCCGGATAAATCGGGGGGTGGTAGTGGTCTATCCCGCCGGTGAAGTATGGGGTGGCCAGCAGACCTTCATCGAGGCTCCATGCGTGCATGATATACGCGCATTCATCGCAAGAGAGCCCCCCCCCATCCACAGCCGGGCCCCGAACCAGCCAGCAAAGCCCAACAATAAGCCCAAGCAACAAAACCGTTTTGGATCTGCTCATAAACGATCAGCTACCTCATTTCTCCGGTCAACGACCATTACCTGCCCGCCGGATAATTCTGAATAGACTATCCAAGTCATTAACTCAAGGAGCCTCTTGGCTCATATCGACATTATATACCCTGACCCGCATTTTTCATCCTCATCTGATGCGGCACCGTATATTGCGCTTGACGAATCGCTGTCATTCAATACAATATAAATCGACACGAGGAACACGACAACAAAACACCTGTTTCCGCTAACATTGCTCCTGGGCACATTGGTTTTTCAACTAACTCAGAAGCCCGTTTGTTTCATACTCTTCGTAGCGAGGTGCCGCAGCAGATGAGGATGAAATATGCGGACAAGGAAAACCAACCACTCGCTTTTCTTTGAAATCCCAACCAAGGAGAAAACCGATGAGGATGAAAACGTGCGTCTGTATGTGCCTGCTGGCTGTGTTATCCGGTGCATTCCTTCTTAACGGCGAAGCTTTTTCCCAGGTCCGGTCCATCCGGGAAAAACAGGAAAAGGGCAAGCCCCTGCCCGATAAAACCCGTAATGAATACAGGCCGCCGATCCTGCCTTTCCGTGCCGCGCCTCCGGGACCGGTCCACTCCTGCGCGGAATGGGAAGAATCGGAAGGAGTAATGACGCTCTGGTGGAACCACGATCTCATCGACAAGCTCCAGGCCGACACCAAGGTCTACATCCCCGTGGACAACCAAACGGAAAAGGACTCATGGATCAGCTACCTGAACTCAAACGGCATCCCCCTGACGAACATCGAGTTCTGGTTCATCATCACCAACTCCATCTACACCCGGGACTACGGGCCGTGGTTCATCTGGGACGCGAACAACGACATGGGCGTGGTCAACTACACCTGCAACTACGGATACTGGGATGATCTCTTTCCCAGCGCTTTCTGCAGCAAGTTCAGGATCAACTACTACGAGTCGGGCCTTGAGCACGTTGGAGGGAACTGGTACCCCAACGCGTACAACACCGCATTCTCCACCACCATGGTCTACTGGTCCAACTGGCAGATGACAACGGATGAGGTCAACCAGGTGATGTCCGACTGCTACGGCACCGAGCAGTACAACACAGCGGCGGTGGCGCCGTGGACTATCGAGCACCACGACTGCTGGGGAAAGCCATCCAATCCCGAAACAATCCTCATCTGCGAGTATCCTGAATACTCGGAGTACTACCCCTACGGGGAAGCCATGAACGACCACTACGAAACCCTGGAGAGCCCCTGGGGCAGGCCGTACAGGATCATCCGGATGCCCATGTTCAAGATGAGCGGCGGCTGGTTTGAGTTCCGGCCGTACCTGAACGCGCTGGTCTC
Source organism: uncultured Phycisphaerales bacterium (assembly GCA_964542475.1). GTDB lineage: Bacteria > Planctomycetota > B15-G4 > B15-G4 > CAYZWU01 > CAZIUL01. The sequence continues at coordinate 4,469 of CAZIUL010000087.1, forward strand.
GAACAAGAAGGTTTATATGGCCGTGTGCAACCATCCTGACGACCAGGAGGCGATCGCTGTTTTCCAGGAGGCGTTTCCCGGCTACGAGATCGTGGGCGTGGATCACATGGGAACCGGGTTCAACGACGCGCTGCACTGCCGAACAAGAAACTTCGTGAAACGGGATGCGATCAGGATCTACCCCATGCCCCCTGGCGATACAGAGGAGACTGCAGCGGATTACACGGTAACGGCCGAGGTGATCCCGCCCAAGGGAAACGCGCTTGTAACGGGCTACCCGGCGGTTCATTGGACCGCGACCGGGGGACAGCCGTACAACGACGTGGTCATGACGCCCACGGGCCAGCCAAACGAATACGAATGCTCGATCCCGGCGCAACCCATGGACACCACGGTTTCGTTCTACATGGAAGCCGTGGACGACGGCGCGCACAGCGCCATCTATCCGCTGGTGGCGCCGGACGGACTGATGAGCTTCAACGTGCGCGAAGACGTGGAGCCGCCGGTGCTGTCGCGGTTCATACCCACGCGGAGCGTGGCAGCGGGCCAGTGGCCTCCCGTGATCCGAGCGTTGTGCAAGGATGACATGTACACCCCCGAAGTGTGGGTGGAATGGTCCATCAACGGCGCGCCCCAGCAGGATATCGTGCTCGATCGCGAGCACATGTGCTACTGGTACAGCGGCGGGCTCAGCCAAAGCTCATCCCCGGGCGACATTGTGAAATACAGAGTGAAAGCAGCTGATAACTCAGCCGCTCAACATACAGATGTGCTGCCGGTGTTCGGCGAGGTCTGCTGCCCCGTGTTCGGCCCCGGGGAGAGCGTGGCTGTGGTTGAAATGAGCACCAGGCCTTACACCGGGCCCTTTCTTGCGGAAACGTTCGGAGCGCTCGACATCCCCTACACCTATTACACCGAGTGGCCCTCGGACTGGGATGAGCACGACAGATGGTTCATATCGCTCGGCACCACGCCGGACAACCACGTGTTGAACCGCGACGAGGCGATCGACATAACATCAGCGCTGCAGGACGGGGATTTCATCTATCTCGAGTCGAGCGACACCTGGTGCTGGGATCCGGAAAAAAACACCCTGGCACCCTGGTTCAAGATCCAGCAGATTAGCAACGGCGGCAATTGTTACGGAGCGATCCAGGGCCAGCCCGGATCCCTCATGAGCGGACTCAGCCTGACCTTTGCCGGCGAGAGCGCATACAACGATGAGATAGGCGCGCTCACTGGCGCCGATTTGATCTTCAAATCGTACAATGACAACAAGGGCCGATCGGTTCTGTACAGCGAACCGGGCGGGTACAAGACAATCGCGAGCAGTTTCGCGCTCGGCGGATTCCTGGACGGGGACTGGCCTCAAACAAGAAAGAACGTCCTTTTCAGGATCTTCGATTTCTTCGACATGGGATCCATGGAGCTATACGCCAAGGCCCGGGCCGAGCTCGGCGCCACGGTCACAGTGAGGCTCGAAGGATCGCAGGGCGATGAATACCTCATGGTCGGCTCTTTCGCGGAGAACTACCTGCCAAGCCCGTACGGCGTCTGCAGGGTGGCGTTCAGCCACCTCTTCATCCTGGGCCAGGGCGTGTTTCCGGTTTCTGACCAGGTTGAGTTCGACCTGCTTATCCCCCGGGACGAAGCTTTCCTGGGCCTGGAAGTCCACCTCCAGGCGCTCGTCGGCGAGAAGATCGTTCCGCCCAAGAACGCACATTTCACGAACCGGGAAATCCTGACCATAATGTAGGGGCGCACCTGCGTGTGCGCCCTCCATTGTTTAATTGGCGCATGCCGTTTTTCCCGGAGGGCGGCACTCTGTTGCCGACTCTTCTCTTCCGGCGTCGACGGAGCGACGCCCTCCATGCCGCCTTTTCTCTTCCGGCGTCGACGGAGCGACGCCCTCCATGCCGCCTTTTCTCTTCCGGCGTCGACGGAGCGACGCCCTCCATGACGCCTCTTCTCTTCCCTGAAAACTCTCTCCGCTCCCGATTTCGATTACAGGTCTCAACAGGTTTGAATTTCTTTTCACCGTGCAAATAAACTCGGGCTTCATATTATAAGAGACATGAACCGTTCCTGAAAACGAAAGGCAGATCATGAACGATAACGAAGCACGAATAGTGGAAACCGCGGTGTCCGCTGCCCGGGCAGCGGGTGTGTACCTCAAAACCAATGTCCGCCGGCAACAGACCGTCCACGCCGTGGGTCAGCACGATGTGAAGCTCGAGGCGGATACGGAAGCGGAGAAGATCATCCTCGAACAAATCCGGGGCACCTTTCCGGACCATGCGATTCTTACGGAGGAGGGAGGCGCGGATGAAGTTGCCGGGGATTACAGGTGGACGATCGATCCCCTTGACGGCACGGTGAACTACTACTACGGCCTTCCCTACTACTGCGTGTCCATTGCCTGCCACGAGGTCGCGGGCGGCACCGGAAAGGAAAAAGGGATCGCCTCCCTTGGACGGCCCGTGGCGGGCGTTGTCTATGCCCCGCCCACGGATGATCTTTTCGTTGGCAGGGCCGGCCTGGGCGCAACACTGAACAACGAGGCGATCCGGGCGGGCGGCGTCAAGGATTTGGGAGAGGCGATCTTCTCCCTGGGCTACGGAAAGACGAACGAGCTGGCCCGGAGCATGGCTTCCGCTTCTGCGCTGCTGGCCGACCGGGTCCGCAAACTAAGAAGCTTCGGAGCGGCCGCCTTTGACCTGGCAAACGTAGCATGCGGCCGCCTGAGCGGCTTTTTCGAGCTGAGCCTTCGCACCTGGGACATCGCCGCAGCCGCGGTAATTTTGGGAGAAGCAGGCGGAAAAATCCACGCACAGGAGTTCGAGCCAACCAAGTGGCGGATCCTGGCGTGCGCCCCGGGCATCAGCGAAGAGGTCAAAACGATCCTGTCCGCTATCTAATAAGGGGTTACGGGGAAATTTTTATTTTTTTACTGTATTACTTGACATATACACTAATGCAGTCGATAATACAGGCGTGGTTCGACAACTGAGCAGGATGATCAAGATCATCAGCGCGGAAATAACGGAGTCACCAGAGATGAACGGAAAAATGTTTCTTATCGACGCACACGGCACGGCTCTGATAGATCCTGACAGCGGGATCAACAGCCAAATGAGGCGGGTATGCTGATCGCAGTGGACCCTCACAGCGGTGTGCCTGTTTACAGGCAGTTGATGGATCAGATCAAGTTCCACATCGCATCTGGTCTGCTCGAGCCGGGTGATGAGCTGCCTTCCACCAGGGCCCTTTCCTCTGAGCTCGGTGTGAATCCGATGACCATCTCAAAGGCTTACAGCTTCCTGGAAAAGGAAAAGGTTGTTGAAAGACGGCCCGGGCGCCCGCTCGTTGTCAGGGCGCTCGATTCGGACAGGATACAGGGCCAAAAAATCGAGCAGCTGCGAGAGGGTCTCGCACCACTAGTGACCATGGCCAGGCAGCTCAAGATCGCGCCTGATGAGGCTCTTCGGATCTTTGGCGAGATGCTCGGCCTGGAAACGGACACACTCGCTGAAAACAAGAAAAAGGACCAATCATGAATGTTCTCGAATTCAAGGAGATACACCGCGCCTACAAAGCGGGTGTCAACGTGCTCGACGGTGTGAGCTTTGCACTGAAACCCGGAGAGGTGGTAGGGCTCCTGGGCAAGAACGGCGCTGGAAAGACAACCCTGATCAACATCGCCATGGGCATGATCGAGGCCCAGCACGGCGCGGTCAGGATCTTTGGACTTGATCCGCGTGTGGATCCGCTCGATGTGAAGAGACGCGTGGGTTACGTGCCTGAAGGACAGACCCTTCCCCCATTCTTGCGCGTTCAGGAAGTGATCGACCTTCACCGCGGCCTGTTTCCCACCTGGGATGAAAAACTGGAGCGCGATCTGTCGGATCGCTTCGAGATCCCTAGAAGATCGAAGATCAAGACACTCAGCAAGGGACAGGCACGCAGGGTGGCGCTTCTTTGCGCTGTGTCTCACAGGCCCGAGCTTCTGCTTCTGGACGAACCTGCCGGCGGCCTTGACCCTGCGGCGCGCCGCGAGTTCCTGGAGACATCGATCCGGCTCCTCAACGAATCCGGTTCGACCATTCTTTTCTCTTCGCACTACATGACCGATGTGGAGCGCCTTGCGGAAAGAATTGTAATGATACACAACGGAAAGGTATTTTTAGACAGCGCTCTGGATGATCTGCAGGAACAGTACGCACTGATCCAGGTGCCCCTTGTGCCCGAGGCATCGCAAGAGCGCCTTCTCGGCCTCAACGGCTGCCTGGGCGTTCGCAAGCGTCTCGAAGCGCTCCACGCGGTTTTCGAGCTCGGGCCGGAAAAATCCCGGGCCCTGGTTGAAAACGAATTCGGCATCACAGGCGTCAAGAGCCGAAGCGTTCCCCTCGAGGAGATGTTCGTCGAGCTCATGGGAGGGGAATCATGATCCTTGCACAGATGCGCCGCGAATTCGCCCTGCGGTCCCTTCTCTGGTGGATACCCATCGCTATGCTCATGGGCACCTGGATCTGGGGAATATGCATTCGCCTGCCGAACGGACTGGGACCCGTTCCTCTCGCCGACAGCTCCATAAACCTGTGCGTCCCGTTGTTCACGGTGTGGATGGCGATCTCCATATACCTGCTGAACGCGGGCTTTGCCATGCGATGCACGAGCCCACTCGATATGGCCATGCCCATTGCCACACGCAGCATGTGGCTGACGCATGTGATTGCAATCATCCTGTCGGGGTGGTCGATCATCGCTGTATTGGCCGGCATGGTGGCTGCGGGCAATGCGATCATGGGGCGTTGGCCCCTGCTGGAATCCGGCGTGATCAGCACCGGCATGCACACGGCCGTGTGCATGGTTCTGGCCCTGGCAGTACTCCAGAGCCCTGATCCCTCGCTTCACGACATCCCGCCCAGGAAAGGTTACATCATCCTGATGATAGTCACCATGCTGGGATCCCTGGGCCTGATATTTCTGCTCTGCGCACTGCCCAGATCCTATGCACTAATACCCCTGGTAGCGGCAGCCGCTCTTTTTTACCGGGTTTACGCAGCAATCCCCGCTGCCCTCTCACTGGTCCCGTTCGCCGCCGAACAGCGCGAAAACCCTGTCGAGGAGAAGCCGGCCGGGCATCCGCATCCCACCCGCTGCAAATCATTCCGCTGGCTTCTGCTCTCAACGATATGGCGAAGCTCCATCGGCAAATGGACCTGGGCTTTCCTGCCGGTGATAATGATCCACGGCATGGCACTCGCACTGGGTGTGCGTGCCGGTGAAAACGAATGGAGCAGAATTTTTTTCTGCTACCTGTTCTTCTCGGTGACCATCCTGACCTGTTGGCTTTTCGTGAACACGTCATATCTGTACCGCCTCGACGCGCTGCCGATCTCACGAAAACGGGTCTTCGCCGTTTTTACCATCCCCCCCCTTCTTGTCCTGATTCTGGGTTACGGCCTGGGTTATGTCGTTGGAACCGTCTTTGATCCGGCCTGCCCGCGGGTCGATTATCAGCCCTCATCCTGCTGCCATTACATCCGGGTTCCAAGGGAGTTCTGGGAGATCTCCTGGGATGGAGATCCGCACCTTCCACCAGACAGTGCCACAGCAGATGAATCCGGAAACCTCCCCCTGTTCAAGGGAGGCAAGATCGCTGTTTATAACCCATTTCAGGTGTCTGCCGACAGCACACCGGAAGAAGTGGCCCAGGTCATCAGCCGGGCCATCCACACCGTGTACGGCAGGAAGATACCATGGGAGGAGATCGGGAACCGCTACCTGGATACCGGAAAAAACGAAAAAGTCCGGCTGAAAAAAGACGGCTTCACGCTCACCCAGGACTACCCGAACCTGAAGATCAAGGGCTTTGGCCGCGTCCTCCCGGCTGTTCTGCTGTTCGTGGGCTTTGCCTGGTTTCTCTTTGCCGTGTTTACCTATCGTGGTGTGTACGCCACCAAGCGCGCCAAGCAGAGGAAAGCAAGCATTATGCTATCGGTAATTTTCGTTCTATTTTTGATGATGGGAATAGGAGGGCTTGCCGCTGACAACATGGATCTTACGGACCTCTCGGTCATATCCAGCGCCCTCGGTATACTCATAAGGCAACTGTGCGAAAACCTGCCCGGCGGGGCGCTGACTCTCTGGATACTCTGCACAGTGCTGCTCGCAGGTGGATACCGGCTTGTCCAGACCCAATTCCAGCGAGTTGAATTCCCCCCGCCCGCTCAATCAATGAAAAGCTAACCCGGCACCCAGCCCGCAAGGATTCATCACACGCCAGGTTACGAGCTTTCAACGTCAACCTTCATTCAACCGTCCCCCATCTTACCCACCATCCTGTCCATGAGTCGGTCCAGGTTGTGGTTTTTTACCACGATCTCCCTCAGGCGGGCGGCAAGGCTGTCCCTTTCGGAGCGGTTCATTTCAAAGATGCTTTGGATCCGCGCTGCAAGGTCGTCGGCATCGCCCTTGCGAAAAACCAGGCTTTCAGCCATGTCGCCAAGAAGCGGGACAAACGACTCGTTGCATGTCAGCGGTATGGCACCAGTGGCCATTGCCTCGAGAACCACCTTGTCCACGCTGCCGGTGTGGCTTGCATTGACCATGATTTCGGCTGCCCTGTAAGCTTCAGGCAGGCGTGAGTGCGGGATCGGACCCTCCATGCGGACAACAAGTTCGAGCCCCCTCTCCTGCACGAGCTTTTTTAGCTCATCCATGTAAGCCATGTCGCCGGCAAGCAGCGGTTCGCCTACTATGCGCGCCTCGATTCCATCCCCCTCGCGCTCCCTGTTCAAGATACCGAGCGCTTCCACGAGCACTTTCTGGTCCTTGGAAGGTGTTATGCGCCCGACTGTCAGGACACCTGATCGCCGGGCTTCCCGGCCGGGCTCAAAACGGCTGGTGTCTATGCCGTGGCCCACGATCGCTTTTTTCCCGCTGGACAGCCTGAACGACTCTTCCGAGGCGGTGAACGCGTGCCGTATGAACGGGTGAGCCATTCGAAGGTACTTGTCCACCCCCTTGTGCGTGTACCAGAGATCAACAGGAACCCTGAACAGCAATGCCACCGGGAGCGCATACAGAACGTACCTGGGAACCATGTGGACCAGGATTGCATCCGGTTTGCACCCGCGACACAACCGCCACAGGATCCGGTTGAGCTCAAGAAGCATGGCGAGGGACCCGGCCCCATCCTCTTTTCCGAGAGAGAAAACCTCAAGGTTCGATGGCGGCTCATACTCCCCTTTCTCGAGCGCGATCACATGGACGCGGTCAGCGCGGCGGGCCATGCGCTCGATCCATTCCACGTAAAACCCGAGTATCGCGTCGTTCGGGTCCACCTTCTGGGTTATGGTTGTAAGAATCACTTTTCTCTCCGCGCAAGCAGCTCCTTGTAAAGGTTTGAGTGTGCTGATGCCACTTCCAAATACCCGGGAACCATGGCCGGGATGTCCGACTTCGCGGCCTCGGCAAGCCGCTGCCTCGTCTCTTCATCTCGTGCGAGCGTTACAACCGCCCGGGCGAGCTCCTCAACAGAGCCGGGCTCAAAAAGAAGCGCGTTCTTTTCGTGAACGAACAGCTCTGTAACCCCCGGGATGCGTGAAGCGGCAACAGCGACGCCTGCGGCCGCAGCCTCGAGCAGCACCGTGGGCAGACCCTCTTTGAATGACGGAAGAACCAGTATGTCAAGGGTTTTCAGGACACTCTCCAGATCGGAGCGATTGCCCGGAACCATGAGAGCCCCTTTCCACGGCTCCTTTTCGAGATAGGCGTCCACGCGCGGGCGCAGCCGCCCGTCCCCCACAAGGACGATTTTCAGGCCGGGCACCTGGCGCAGAATGCGCGGCACCGCGTCCAGAAGCGTGAAAATACCCTTGATCGGGACCATCCTGGCAATGCATCCCGCAACAACGGAAGAGGCAAGCCCGAACTCCCCCCTCAGCGAGGCGGCCCCATCGAGATCGAGCTCAGGGAATCCGGAGGGGATAACTCGGTAGTTGCGCTCTGCTCCCACACGGTGGCGCGTAACAAGCTCGTCGCGCACCGATCCGGACACGGCAATCAGGGCATCGGTCCTGCGCGCCATCCGGCGTTCCAGGCTCCTGAAAAAGGCCGAGAGCAAAGGGCTGAAATACGAGTCGAGCACATGCCCGTGAAAGGTATGTACGAGCACGGGCCGCGGCCGTGTCCTGCATGCTGCCAAGCGCCCGAGAAGCCCTGCCTTTGCAGTGTGCGTGTGAACGATCTGCGGCTTGTACGACCGGATAATCCGTTTCAGGTATGTGTAGGCAAACAGATCACGAACAGGGTTTATCGACCTCTCGAGTCCTGGAACCGGCTCGATCCTGCTGCCGGCCGCCCTGATATCTCCTGACATGTCGCCCTCACGCTTGTCAGGCTTTCCCGTGGCCACCAGCGTGTCAAAGCCGTGCTCGACAAGGCCTGATGCAAGACGGATCACGCAGCGCGCGGGCCCGCCCATGTTCAGACGGGCGATCACTCTCAGTATCCTGGCCAGCTCCTGTTACCTCCGGATTCGTGCCCCTGTGAAACAGCCATCTCGTGAATCACGTCGCGGAGAGGCTTGAAAGGGCGGCAGTGTCCGAGTTTCTCGAGAAGCGAAAGATCCGGCCGCCGCCTCCAAACATCAACGTACCCCTCGCCGAAAACCTGCTTGTACGGCACATGCCTGACAGCGGATGACGAACCAAGAACTTCCTTCACCATATAGGCCAGCCCATTGACCGAATGCTCTTCGACCCCGCCGACATTGACCACCATTCCGATGGACCGGTCATCCATGGCAAGCCCGATCACCTGATCGACCAGGTTTTCCGACGCAACAAATGTGCGCCGTTGTTCCCCGTTTCCGTGAACCCTTATTGGAGCGCCGGACAATGCCTGGCGCACAAAGGTGGGCAGCACCATACCTGCTGACCAGGCCTGGCCGGGGCCGGCGGCGTTGAACGGCCTGACCACCGTAACAGGAAGTCCGGAACGCTTGAAATGAACAGAAGCCGCTCTCTCGGCACAGATCTTGGCCACGGCATAGTACCACCTGGCGGATCTTCTTGGTCCCGGGTCGAGCGAATCCTCTTCTGAAATATATGAGCCTGTGCCGTTCCCGTACACGTCGGAGGAAGAAAAAACGACACATCTCTTTTTTTGGCGGGCGCAAGCCTTGAGCACCTTGTAAGAACCCCTTGCATTCACTTCTAGGGTTTTCTCCCCGGCGTGAAGGATATTCTGCATTCCCACGAGAGCGGCGAGATGAAAAACAACATCAGCCCGGTCGACCAGGCGGGATGTGATCTTTTCATCCAGAACCGAACCGAGGTGAAAGCTGAATGCGGAATTTTCGAGCGACCTGCCGAGATTGTCCATAGAGCCCAGTGAAAGGTCATCGAGGGCATCGATCCGCATTCCGGCACTCAGAAGCCTGCCCACGAGGCAGGATCCCAGAAAACCTGCGCCTCCTGTTACCAAAGCGTGCACGTCTGTGATTCCTCCTGCAAAGAGTTCAAGCTCTTCCCCTAACCCGCATATTTCTTCCTCCTCTGCTGCGGCACCGTAAACTGCGCTGTGGCTGCGTTTCTTTCCAGGAGACGATCCTCAACCTGTAGGAACAGGCCTGCGGTCGTCTCCTTACATGCGCCTTGCCACAACACAGTTTACGGCACCTCGCGACGAAGAGTATGAAATAAGCGGGCTAAGATCCGCTCTCGAACAGGTCTTCGCCTCATCAGGTAAGGTTGACAGCATGGGAACAGGGAATATTCCGGATTGCTTCAACAGGCCCGCCTGCCAATCGACCCTGACTTTGCAGGGTTCGGGTTGATGTTGGTGGGGGAGACGGGATTCGAACCCGTACGACCCTTTGGGTCACAGGATTTTAAATCCTGTGCGTCTGCCTGTTCCGCCACTCCCCCTTAATAAATGGAGGCGGCACCCGGACTCGAACCGGGGGTGACGGATTTGCAATCCGTTGC
>CAZIUL010000088.1:0-14043 GCA_964542475.1 uncultured Phycisphaerales bacterium
CCCGCTTATTTCATACTCTTCGTCGCGAGGTGCCGTAATCTGTGATGTGGCAAGGCGCATGTCAGGAGACGACCGCAGGCCTGTTCTTACAGGTTGAGGATCGTCACCTGGCATGAAACGCAGCCACAGTGCAGTTTACGGTGCCGCAGCAGAAGAGGATGAAATATGCGGGTTACTCCCTTCTCCGTTCCCCGGTGTTCACCACAGCCGCGCAGGAGCAATCCCCCCATACATTTACCATGGTTCGGCACATGTCCAGCACCCTGTCCACCGCCAGGATGATGGCGATCCCCTCTATGGGGATGCCTACCGTGCTCAGCACGATCACCATCATCACGAGCCCCGCGTGCGGGATGGCCGCGGCTCCTACCGCGGCGAGCACCGCTGTAACGAAGATCGTTGCCTGCTGGGCCATGCTCAGCGGGTCAGGCAGGTACACGTTCGCCAGGAATATGGCTGCGACCGATTCGTAAAGCGCTGTGCCGTCCATGTTCACCGTTGCGCCGAGAGGCGTGACAAATCCGGCCACCTCCTTTTTGATCTCCCCTTTTTCCACCTGGCACTGGATCGTGACCGGAAGCGTTGCTCCCGAGCTCGCGGTGGAAAAGGCAAGCGCGAGCGCCTCGCGCATCCCCAGGAAATACTGCCACGGCGAGCGCTTCGCAAAGAACTTGATGAGCAGCGGAAGGGTGATGGCCGCGTGGATGAAAAGCGCGATCAGCACGCTCAGGAAGTAACCTCCTATGCCCTCGAGCCGATCGAACCCGAACTTCCAGATCTCGCGCGCAAGGAGCGCGGCAACCGCCAGGGGTGCGATGCGGATCACGAACCCCACCGCCTTGAACATGACCGCGTTCAGGCTTTCGAAGAAGCTGAAGAACAGCTCCGCCTTTTTCCCCGCCGCAAGCCCCATCGCTCCTATGAAGATGCTGAAGAAGACGATCTGCAGCATCTTGAAGTCGGCAATCGCTTTTCCGATGTTGCCCGGGACGATCTCGGTCAGGAGGTTGAAGATCGCCTGCCCCACGCTCATGTCCTTGCCTGCTGCGATCCCTTCGGGCAGTTCATCCGTTGAAGACGCGATCGCGTCCGTGTCGAGCCCGACTCCCGGATTGACCAGGTTGACCACGATCATGCCAGCTGCCACGGCCAGGCATGTCGTCAGCATATACCACACCACCGTACGAATGGTCAGCCGCGCGACCCCTCCTCCCTTGAGGCTGCCGATCCCGGTAATGATGCTTGCCGCTATGAGCGGAACCACCATCATCTTCAGGAGCTTCAAAAAGATGTCCCCGATAGCGGAGATGACCTGGAAGAAGAAAACAGGTGTCTCCCCGACAGCGCTTTCGCTCGTCCAGGATACCTCCTGCAAGTTGAGCACGCCCCCGAGCACGCCGCCGATGAACATCCCTATGAAGATCTGCCAGTGGAGCTTCTTGTACCAGGGGCCGCTGTTTCGGAGCTTTTCTTTTTTGTTCTGTTCCATTTTGCCGTTTCCAGTGTTCATGTGGTTTTGTTCTTGAGAAGCATTCTCCCGCTGCTCTGTAGAATCAACATTACATGCCTGCCGGTCATTTGAAAGGATTCACCTTTTCCTGGCAAGCGCTGAATCGCGTGCAAGCTGGAAGTTAACCCGTCTGGGCGGCGGATGGCAGCTTCTTCAGCTCCTCGATCCGCCTGCAGACCGTGGGGTGCGAATAATGAAACCACACGTATAACGGGTGCGGATTCAGGTTGGAGAGGTTGTCGAGAGCTGACTTGACAAGCATGCTGCAGAGCTCATCCTTCTTTTTCATCACGATCCCTGCGTAACGGTCAGCCTCAAACTCGTGCTTCCTTGACAGAAGCGCGGTCAATGGGTTCAGGAAGAGCATGGCCGGCGAGTACACGATACTCACCAGAAAGAGCCCGGCATACGGCGTGACATCCTTGAAGCCGAAAGCGTTGTAGAGCGCTTCCCACCCGACCAGCAGCCCTGTGGCGGCAAAGAGCGACAGGGACACGGCCTGCCCGAGAACCAGGTTTTTCCACACATGTTTCTTTTTCCAGTGGCCCGCCTCGTGCGCAAGCACGGCAAGCGCTTCTCCCGTGGTGTGCTTTTTCAGGAGCGTGTCGTAAAAAACGATCCTCTTGGTTTTGCCGATCCCCGTGAAGTAGGCGTTTGTGTGGGTCGAGCGCTTTTCCGCGTCCATCACGAACACCCCCTTCGAAGCGATGCCCGCCCTTGTTGTGAGCTCGCAGGCGCTGTCTTTGAGCTCGCCGTCCTCGAGAGGCGTGAACTTGTTGAAAAGCGGGGCGATCACCAGCGGGTAGAGCACGGTGATGATCAAAGAGAACGCGAACACGGCCGCCCAGCAGATGAGCCACCACCAGGTTCCCGCGTGGTAGAGCAGGACGATCACGATCAGCAGCAGGATCCCGCCGATCAGGCCGCCGATTATAAGCCCTTTCACCTGGTCAATGATCCAGAGCCTGTGTGTGGTGCGGTTGAAACCGTACCTCTCTTCCAGGCGAAACGTTCCGTACCAGCCAAACGGCAGGGAAAGAAAAACACCTGCCAGCGCCATGATCCCGAAAAAGCAAAGAGCCGCCGGAACGGTCCCCATGCCTAGCAGCTCCACCTTCCAGGAAAGCCAGGCGAACCCGTCGATCAGGAGCATGCCCACGAGCAGCGTCTTGCCCGCGAGATCGCTCCACAGGCCGAGAATGATCTTATCCCGGGTGTAGGCCTCGATCCTGGCGAGCTTTTCCTTTTCCACGGCGCCTTCGAACGGCTCAGGCACCTTGCCGCTGTTTTTTTTCATCCAGGCCCAGTTGAGAAACTCGAGCCCCGCCTCGAACAGGGCGCTTGCCATGAAAAGGCTGAAAAAGGTCCAGAAAAGCAAAACAAGAACTCCTAGCGCTTTGATCTGAAAAGAGGCCAATAACCGCGTTCCAAAGCCCTGTCTTCCGGGTTTCGGGGTTTCTTGTGGAAATCCCGGGGCCTGGAAACTATGCTACAATATATGATTTTCATCAGACGGCAAGTTGTTTGATTATGATAAAGGATCAAAAGATGAAGGACAAAAAACAGGGACCCAACACCATGTCGGTTCACGCGGGCTATCACACGGAGCCTCTTTTCGGAGCGATCTCCTGCCCGATCTACCAGACATCCACCTTTGTTTTCGACAGTGTCGCCCAGGGGGCGGCAAGGTTCGCCGGCGAGGACAAGGGGTACATATACACGCGGATGGGGAATCCCACAACCGCTGCGCTAGAGCAAGCAGTGGCTGAACTCGAAGGCGGGCACGCAGGCCTTGCCACGAGCTCGGGCATGGCAGCCATAGTGAACATCTTTTTCACATACCTGGGCGCGGGAATGCACATGGTCGGCACAAGCGCTGTTTACGGGCCGTCCAGGGTTGTCGTGGAAAGGGATTTCAGCCGCTTCGGCGTGGAATACGACTTCGTGGACACCTCTGACATGGATGCCGTAAAAAAAGCGCTGAAGCCCAACACAAAAGTGCTTTTCATAGAAACGCCGGCGAATCCCACTATCAAGATCACGGACATCCGCGCCTGCGCAGAGGTCGCCGAGGAAAACGGGCTCCTGCTCGTGGTGGACAACACATTCGCCACACCCATACTTCAGAAGCCGTTCGAGCTCGGCGCCCATGTCGTAGTTCACAGCATGACGAAGTTCATAAACGGACACGCGGACGTGGTGGCCGGCATGATCGTCACCTCCACGGAAGAGCAGACGAAAAAACTCAGGGGTGTGCTGAACTATCACGGCGGCTGCATCGATCCCCACCAGGCGTGGCTCGTCAACAGGGGGCTGAAGACGCTCGGCCTCCGCGTTGAGCGTTCTTCCGAAAACGCCCAGGCTATCGCGGAGATGCTGTCCAGCCACCCGGCTGTGGAATGGGTCCGTTATCCGGGTCTGAAAGATCACCCACAGCACGACCTCGTGGAAAAACAGATGAGCGGGGCGGGCGCGCTCATGGCCTTCGGGATCAAGGGAGGGCTCGAGGCCGGCCGCACAGTGATGGAGAAGGTGAAAATGGCCTCCCTGGCTGTTTCGCTGGGGGGGATCGAGACCCTGATCCAGCACCCTGCGAGCATGACGCACGCGGGAATGAGCACGGAGGCGCGGAAAGATGCCGGGATCACGGACGGACTCGTCAGGCTTTCAGTGGGCATCGAGGACCTGGCTGATCTGAAGGCTGATATCAAGGGGGCGCTTGACGTGTTGCTCTAACCCGCTTGTTTCATACTCTTCGTTGCGAGGTGCTGTAAACTGTGATGTGGCAAGGCGCATGTCAGGAGACGACCGCAGGCCTGTTCCTACAGGTTGAGGATCGTCTCCTGACATGAAACGAAGCCACAGTGCAGTTTACGGTGCCGCAGCAGAAGAAGATGAAATATGCGGGTTAAAGCCTGACAGGTCCGAGAGGTCCGACAAGTCATAAAAGAGCCGGGGTTCGATCATGTCAAGACAGATGATCCGCTGTATTGCCTTTTTTCTGTTCGGCCCTTGGGTCGCGTTTGCCGGCGCTGTTCAAGACAACGAAGAAACCGTCTCGACCGAAAAGGGCCTTGCATCCCTGAAAAACGAAACCGCGGGCGCGCTGTTGTCGTTCGCGCGCACGATGACCGATGAGGGCCGTTTCGATCTTGCGGCCAAAGCCCTGAAATCCGCGGGGATCCTCGATCCCGCATCCGCCGCGCTTGATTCCGCGAGGCTGCGGCTCACCGAAAGAAAGCTCACATTTCCGGCGACGGCCTCTCCATACGACATGAAGGACAAGGCGAAACCGCTGTACCGCAGCGAAAAGGAAAGCCTCTCCGGATGGAAGGCGTTTCGGGGCAGGTGGGAATCCCAAAAAGACGGGATGTTCTGCGATTCAGGGGGCAGGGACGCGTTCATCTACCGCTCCTCCAAGGGGCCGGACAGGTTCGGCCTATCCTTCCGTTTTATGGTATCCGGGGAGAACGGGAAGGCGGGTGTTGTACTGGGCAGCGCCGGCAGGGGCAAGCCCGGCATACTGTTCGACGCGGACGGGATGCAGCTCTGGGATTTCAAGGCATCCAAGCCTTTGGGCGGGAAGGTCAAGGCAAGGCTCAAGCCGATCAAGGCACATTCGGTCGATCTCGTTCTCAGGAACGACGCGGTTGTTGTTGTGGTTGACGGAAAGACCACATTATCCGGGCGCATCCAGGAGCTCGACCCGGACCGCACGGGTTTTTACGCGGCGGGAAAGGTTCTGTTCAGCGATCCCATGCTGTCCGGGCTCGAAGAGGATATCCTGGTTGAGATGGCGGAAAAGGAGTCAAAGCGGAGGAACCATCTGGAAGCGGTACCATTTCTGTTGAGAGCCAGGGAGGTGAACAACAGGAACGCAAAAGTGCTTGCCATGCTCGGTGAGGCGCTCTCCGTGCTGAAGTTCGAAGATGAAAGCGTTCGCTGTTACGAGGCGTTTTTGACGCTGCCGCCCGTCTCCACGACCGGGGACCGCATCTTGAAAAGATCCGAAACAGCGGCAAGGGACAGCATTGCGCTCGCGAAGAAGAGCACCGATCTTCTCGAAGCGGAGCTTCAGGTTTTCGTGGAAAGCGTTGAAGCGTTCGTGTGTTCAGCCATTGAGAACAACGACACAAAAGAGGCTGAGGCCGCGGTGCAGGCGCTTGAAGCTCTCGATGTGCACGCGGGCAGGACAGCCGAGCTCAAGACCAGGCTTTTTGTCGTAGCAAGGGGCGGCGAAAAAGACGGCGAAAAGGTTTTGCTGTACAACGGAGAGGATCTGGGCGGCTGGACAAAGCGGCACGGCGAGTGGAGCGTGAAGGAAGAGGGCGCGATCGAGGCCTCGTGCGGCCTGGATGGCGCGGCCGTGCTCGCGGCGGACCCGTTGCCGCGGTTCGAACGGTTCCTGATCTCGACGAGGCAGAAGGGGACCGGGGCTTACATAGACCAGGGGATACGCCTGAAAGCCGGCAAGGACAGCTACGATTTTCACCTGTACAAGCCCATGGTCGGCTACAGCACGATGGTCGGGAAGAAGGTGACCGTGGAGAAGAACGGTTCAGCCGTTTTATTCAAGGGAATGCAGGGGAAGGGCCTGACCGCTTCCGACTGGTACGAGGTCGAGCTGCTCGTTGACATGAACCTGGTAACCTATCTTTTCGAGGGAGAGGCGCTTTTCACAAAGGTGATGTCCGGCCCGGTGGAAACGGAGGTTGCGCTTTATGTGACAGCAGGCAGGCAGGGTTTTTTCGATTCGGTTGCGATCACGCCGTTCGGGAGCGAGGAGAGGTACCTGTCCTTTCTCGATGAGAAGGGGCTCGATAAAAGGTGTGTGATCGAGTGCGAGGCCGCGGAGCAGGCAGGCAGCGGCAGCGGCAAGGGCCGTGTGAGAGAGCAGCCTTTCGCGTACAACGGCCGGAGCCTCGCCGGCGCGCTCGATGCAAAGGAGCCGGTCGCTTACAGGTTCAAAAGCCTGAACATGGATAGTGCGGTACTCAGCCTGCGGTATTCCGCTCCCGGCGACAAGTACTCCGGTTCGCAGAGCAGGACCAGGATTGCGCTAACGCTGGACAGTGTGCCGGTTGTGGAAGAGCTTTGCCTGCTCTCGACCGGCGATAGCAGAAGTTTTAAGTACTGCAAGGCCGCGCTCGGGAATCTTACGAGGGGATGGCACGAGCTCGGGCTGCTGCTGATCGAGGGCGGCAAGGGAATTCTGCTCGACCGCATCGAGATCACAGGACCGGACAGCGTGCCTGAGGGAGAGGTCAGGCTTGTTTCCTCGGGCGAGCTCGATAATTTCAAGATCCGTCTCTCGCCCGGGATCGTGCTTCCCGGAGATGTCGATGAGATCTTTTCATTGCTGGAGGTGATGAGATCGTACATGGTCGACTACTACGGATTCGAACCCTCCAACCCGCTTTTCTTCAACCTGATCGCTCGCGAGTGCTGGGCGGACCCTCACAAGGGAGGGTACGCGGGCGGTGATAACCTATACATTCCCGATGATATCACCTTCAGCAACATCGCCACCATAATGCACGAGATGTCCCACTGCTTCGACTACAAGCAGGGGTACAACCCGCCATGGTTCGGCGAGGGGAAGAGCTTCCCATGCTATGACAGGTTCGTGGATGAAACGCACGGCCGCTATCGCAGGTTTCAGCAGCCGTTCGTGCGGTCGAACGTGCGAAAGGGGAAGCAATCTTTCGAAGCGCTGGAGTACAAGGGCGAGAACCTGTTCCAGTTCTGGGGCACTGAGAAGTTTCCGTACTGGGGCAAGACTCCTGACGGCCGTGATCTGACGCACCAGGGGTATGCGGCGGCCAACTGGTTCTGCAACGAGCTGAGCCGGTTTCTGGGGCCAAGCTGGCTCAAGGACTATTTTGCCCTGTTGAGACGCGACATTGAAGCCGGCTGCTTTTTCATGCCCAAGGACAGGATCCGTGCGAACAGCGTGATAGTGGACTACTTCAACCGTAGCTCCGGAAAGGACGCGACCGGTTTTTTCGAGGATAAGAGGTTTATTCTGGAGGACTTCTATGGGGGCGGTTCGCTCGAGATCGACTGCGGGGTGAACGACGCGGATTACCTTACCGAGAATGAAGGCGCGTGTCTGAAGGATGTACCGGGTATGGGCGGCGAAGGTGAGGGCGATGGCGCGGGCAAGGCCTGGTTTATCGAAGAGGGCGGAATCACCTACGTGGTTCCGCTTTCCCCGGACACTGTAGAGCTGACGATCGAGGTCACGAAAAAGGGAAGGGGGCGCTGCGAGGCAGAGGGCGAGCTTCTGTTCAGGGGAGGGATCGGCGGCAGGCACGAGACAAAGCTGTGCCGGCTTGATGACCCGGCGCTCTGGCAGGACGCGAGACTGGTTCTTCGCTTCGATGCCGAACAAGGCGCTGCGAACGACGGATTCTACCTGGAGAAGATCGTGCTTTCGTGGTAGGAAGAAGTGTTCGGCGTTCAGGAAAACGATGTAGGGGCGACCCCCCGTGGGCGCTCTCCGGGCGAAGCTCGCGATAAGTGAAAGGAAACCTGATCATGACGGAAAAACCCAAGTACTATGACATCCGCGAGGGCTTCTGGCGGAAACATTTCGAGCGCGCAGCTTCTTTTGACCGGTTCCTCGAAGAGGGCGATCCGGCATTCGCCGAGAGATGGTGTAAAAACATGGCAGCCCTGCCTGGGCTGTGCCCGGAGGATCGGGCACGGCTTTCAGGCCACAACCGCGAGGTGAACGTTCTGGTGTACTGCGCTGCCTGGTGCGGGGACTGCGCGAGGCAGATCCCGATGGTGAAAATGATCGCCGAGGCTGTGGGTCCCGGCGCGAAGATGCGCCTCATCGACCGCGACGAGTCCGAGGAGCTGAAAGACGAGCTCCGCATACTTGGAGCCATGCGCGTGCCCGTGGTCGTTTTCCTCACGGAGGATTTCCATGAGATCGGCCGGGTGGGCGATCGAATGCTGAGCGCTTACCGCAGAAAGCTGGATGCGAATGCGGGAGAGGCCTGCGACACCGGCCTGGTGGTGCAGCCCGTGGAAGCGCTTCAGGAGGAGCAGGCCGAGTGGGTGGGTTTTTTCGAGCGGATGCTCATCATGCTCCGCCTTGCCCCGCCGCTCCGGGCGCGTCATGGTGATTAGCTGACCCGGCGCCGGCCGATTTTCCTGGAGGGCGGCACTCTGTTACCGACTTGTGCACCGCGAGAAAAGGGGACTGCAAGCGTGGACTCAACCGCATTTCAAAGTAAATTTCAATACCCTGAAAGCACGGCGATCACCAGTGCTACCGCTGCAACGATGTAGATCTTGATGAGAAGCGGGATCACGAAGCGGAACCAGCGCTGGTACGGTATCCTTCCAAGCGCGAGCATTCCCATCAGGAGCGCGTTCGTGGGAACGATCATGTTGGTGAAACCGTCACCGAACTGGTATGCGAGCACCGCGGTCTGCCGCGACACACCGGTAAGGTCTGAAAGAGGCGCCATGATCGGCATGGTCACGTAGGCCTGGCCTGATCCGGACGGGATGAAGAGGTTGCACAGGCTCTGGACCATGAGCATTCCGATCGCTGAAAGCCATGCGGGCAGTCCTTCGAGCATGTTGGCGATCCCGTTGATCACGGTGTCCGTTATCAGCGCCTCGTCCATTACCACGCGGATCGCGCGCGCGAACCCGATGAGAAGTGCGGCAGTGGTGAGTTCGGCAGCGCCTTTGCAGAACTCCCTTGCTGTCATGTTCGGGTTCATCCACGCTATGAGCGCGGACAAGAGGCCGAGTCCCGCAAAAACCGCTGCGAGCTCCTCGAGGTACCAATCCCTGAACTTGATCCCCCAGACGAAAAGAACGACCGCGATCACAAAGGCTGCCAGCACAAATCCGCGCCTCCAAGTGAGGCGCACATCCGCGGGCATCTTGAACCCCTTGCTGTAGTCAACGTCGCGGACCAGGCTGAACGACCGGTCGTGCCTGATGCGTCGCGCGTACCTCATGATGTGATGGATCGAGATCGCTAGGCAGACCAGGAGCAGGATCCACCTGAACATCTGGCCCGAGGTCGGTTCGATGCCTGCGATGTTCTGCGCGATGACCACGGTGAACGGATTGAGAGCGGCGCACCCGTATCCGATGCCCGCGCCGATGTACACGATTCCCATCGCGACTATGGCATCCATTTCGAGTGCGATGCACATGGTGACCAGGAGCGGGATGAACGGCATGTACTCCTCAGCCATTCCGATGGTGGAGGAGCCAAGCGCGAAGAGCGCGAGCGTTCCCCCGACAAGAAGGATCGGGCTTTTCCCGAACCACTTTACAGCTCCGCCGATCACGGCGTCGATAGCGCCCGTGGCGCGGATGATTCCGATGGCCCCGCCGATTATGAAAACGAAGAAAATAATGTCCGCGGCCTCTGCCATGCCTCTCGGGATCGCGGTCAGCACGGCGTAGACAGGCAGGGAGTCTTTGTCTTCATCAGGGATCTCGGTGTAGCTTCCGGGAACCACCTGTTCCTTGTGGCTCCCTGGTACGGCACAACGCTCGAACCTGCCCGCGGGAATGAAATAAGACAAGGCCCAGGCCGCGAATATCAGGCAGAAGATCAGAACGAGTGAATCCGGGAACCTGAACGATTTCATTGTGCAATCACTTTCCCTTTTCCGTTTCCTTCACTTTCCCTTCGAGCGAGAGCTTATCCTCGAACTCCCTTCGCACGCTTCCCTTGAGAGGGTTTTCATTTCCCGCGAGCATGGATTTCAGCGCCTTCACCTCTTTTCTTGACAGTGTGATCCCTTTCAAAACATGCTGCTCGAACGCATTGTATGCAAGGGGCGCCACCGCCTTGGCCATCTTTGACAGCACCCTGGCGTACTCGCGGATCTCCCACTGGGCATGCTGCTCAACGCGGAGCTTGAGAAAGTGAAAGAGGTTGTGCAGGTCGATCTGCCAGTACCACTGCGTGTAGAGGCTCAATGGCAGGTTCACCCTGGCGAGCTCGCGCGCGATCTTGTCGTTGATCAGCTCCTCGTAGCTTGTGTAGGTCGCGGCCTGGCCCTTTTTCAGGATGTCGATCACCTTTTTACGAAGCTTGGGCGGCACATCCTCTTCCGATCCGCCCTGGCGGTTCAGCTCGCTCTGGAACCGAACCTTGTCTTCCGCTGGAACGTAGAACTCGTGCTCCATGACGCTGTACCGTCCGGAGATCTCGTTCAGCCGCGCCGTGCGGTGGCGGACCCACTGCCTCGCCACGAAGATCGGCATCTTGGCGTGAAAGGTCAGGACAACCTGTTCGAACGGCGAGGTGTGCCTGTGTCGCATCAGGTAGCTGATGAGCCCCTTGTCCTCGCGCACGGTCTTGGTGCCGTCACCGTAGGAAACACGCGCCGCCTGAACGATGCGTGCATCGCCTCCAAGATAGTCCACGAGCCGCACGAATCCGCGGTCAAGCACGGGAAACTCAACATCCAGCATCTCTTCGGCTTCAGGAACTATGATGTGCGCCATGGTTTTTTCCCGAAAAGAATATCCTTAGAATCGCAACCTCAAAAACCCAAAGGGTAGCAGGAACAGGGAGCCTTTTAAAGGGATTTGATTGGAAGCATCACCAGCACGATTCCGGTCATGGCAATGGTCACCGCCACTGCCTTTTTCAATGTCAGGCGCTCTTTCAGGATCAGGGCTGCCAGGATGATCGCGAATATGGATGCGCTCTGGTTGAGGATACATGCCTGCGAGGCTGTGGTGTACTTGAATCCTCCGATCCAGAGTATGCAGGCAAGGTAGGCGCCGAGGACCGAGCCGGGAATGCTCAGCTTCCACTCTTTAGACGGGCGAAACACCGAAAAAAGCGCCTTGCGGTTCGGCATGAACAGGATGATCAAAAAAAGCCCGGCTGTGCCCGCTGCCAGGCGGATCAGGGTCGCCCAGACCATGGGGTAGTTGTTAAGCACCGGCTTGGCGATCACGATACCAAAGCCCATCAGAGCCATGTTCAGTGCGCCGAGCAGGATCCCCGCAACCATCTGCGTGCGGGTTCTACCCTTGGGGGGCTCGTGGCCTGAGGTTATCAGGACCGCCAGAAGCACCATGCCCGCGCCCACGTACTGGACCGTGGTCAGGCTTTCCGACAGCATGAGGAAGGAAAAGAAGATGATGAACGGACTGTACAGGCAGTCCACGATGGAGATGATGCTGACCCCTACCAGGTTCAGGCTGTAAAAGAAGAGGGTGTCCGCCACGGTTATCCCGATGAATCCGCTAAGGGCAAGGATTCCGAACTCTTTCAGGGTGTGACCTTCGAGCAGGCCGAAGCCGTTCCCGAGAACAACGAGGGTCAATGCCATCAGGATGATGCCCACCGTGTTCTTGAACAGGTTCAGCGCCAGCGGCGGGATCTTTTCGCTTTTTTTGAAGAAGATCATGGCGAACGCCCACGATACGGCAGCCATCAGCGCGAGCGACGAGCCAAGGAGGTGGTGATCCATTACAAAGGCTTTCTTTCAGGTGTAAAAACGTATGGTCTTCCTGTGAAGAAAAAAGCAGACAGAATAGTTACCATTATTGCGAAGGCTAAAAAACCAATTTTCCTGGCTGATTAACGAGGGGCAGTGGATAGAATTTTTGTGTGCATGGCATGGTCCGCTGTTTTATGTACAGGAGGGCAGCCGCGCTCGACGCGTGGTGCGGATGATGGATAAACCCGGGAAACCGTTAAAAAAGATTCTCTTTATCGTGAGCCCTGTATCTAGGCCCTCGTGGGTGAAGCGGTATGTTCCGCATATCATCGAGTCGTTAAACAGTGCCGGGATCGATGTGGAGAAGGCGCTCACCAGGGGGCCGGGCGATCCGGGACGCCTGGCCGGGGAAGGAGCCGGGCAATACGACGCAGTGCTGGTGGCGGGCGGTGACGGAAGCATCAACGAGGCAATGAACGCGCTCGCGGGATCGAAAACGCCGGTGGGCATCATCCCGTTCGGTACTGTGAACGTATTCGCCAGGGAGATGGCGATCCCCTTGAACCCGTTGAAAGCGGCGAAAGCGTTCGAAACAGGCCAGGTCCGGTCGTTTGACATGGGAAGGTTCGGGCAGCGGCGGTTCCTGCTCATGGCCAGCTACGGGTTTGATGTCCATGTTCTGGAGCGGAATCCGGCGTTTTTGAAACGGATTCTGGGAAGGTATTCTTACCTGCTTACATCGCTTTTCATTCTTCCATTTTTCCGGGGGCGGCCGATAAAGCTATATGTGGATGATCATGAAAAGCCGCGCGAGGCGTTTTTTGCAGTGTTCTCGAACTCGAAACGTTACGCGGGCGAGCATACTATTGCTCCTGATGCGGACATGAACGACGGGCTTCTTGATCTGACGCTCGTCACGGCTCCGGGTAGGCTGGGTGTGCTCAAAACCATGACAGCGTTTTTTTTCGGCAGGCTTTCGAAAAAGCCGTGGACCGAGACAATGAAAGCGCAAAAGGTGAGGGTGGAGAACCGGGGAAAGGAGAGGTTCCAGATGGATGGGGACACCTTTTCGCCTGAAGGCGACGAGATAACGGTGGAGAGGTCGGCCATCTGTGTGGTTGTGCCCGTGAAGGACGGGCCGAGGCAGATAAGGAGCAGTGATGGGTAGAATTTGCGGGTGTATCGGCTGACCCGTATATTTCGTAATTCTCGTCTCAAGGAGCCGCAGCAGAGGTTGAAATGAGCGGATTAATGAGGTAAACATGCGTATCATACTGAAAACTTTTGTTCTCCTGTTTATTCCCGCCATGTTCATTCTGAACTGCTTGCTCTCCGCCTGCTCCGTCCAGGCAGACGAACCTCAGGTGATCAAGGACGACTGGTATGTTCTCACGTACGATGGCAAGGAGACCGGTTGGAACAACGAGAAGACGGTCGGTTTCGAGAAGGATGGAGAAAAGTGCTACAAGACCTACATCGAGATCAGGGACACGTCGTATGTCGACGGGGGGCGCGTCATTTCCGAGCTGAGTGACTGGGTGCTCGAGGATCACCGGGGATCGATTATCGAAATGCATTCCGAAACGAAAGCCGGTGGCCGGACATCGACACAGCATTTGAAAGTGAAGGGAGACATTGCCGAGCTGGTTCGGTCCAAAGACGGTGTGGAAGAAAAAAGCATCATTTACTGGGAGGAGTTGGTTCTTGGTCCCATGGGGATACACCTGTTCATGCTAGAGAAATGCCTTGAACCGGGAGCCATTCAGGTGGTCAGATCGTACCGGCTCTACAAGGACGGCGTCTTTGACCTGTCCATTGAAAGCATCGGCTGGGAGGAGGTCGAGCTGCTTGAAGGCGGAAAGGAAAAGCTCTTCCATCTGGGCATAAAGGGATTCATGCCCGACGGTATTGTGACCGAGATCTTCGTGGATTCTAAATGCATCGTGAAGAAATTTACTGCGGTGACGGGCGGCACCATCGCCGGCGGATACGGGACAACGGAAAAGCGGGCAAAGGAAGCGATCGAAGATTAGAACACAAGGCTATCTCCGGCAGGTCTGACACAAACGCTTCTCAGGAGCCGCT
>CAZIUL010000089.1:0-13979 GCA_964542475.1 uncultured Phycisphaerales bacterium
GTTGGCTTAATCAAATTGAAATATATTTTTCAATCGTTCAGCGAAAAGTATTAACCTTAATGCGTCAAAAGCTTCGAGCAGAAATGGCCAAGAGTGCGTCAGCTACAACATAAAATCGGTTTTTTGTCCCGGAACTTAAGTGCATCTTATGTGAGGAGACGGAAAATTGGTTTTATGTTGTAGATGGCGTGCTATCGGCCAAGCGAAGCGTTTTATGCCGAAGCTTTTGACGCATTAAGGTTAACACCCAATGATATTAACTCATTGGATGAACTCGAAGACCGGTTACTTCGTTTTGAGAAGCACTATCAAAAAATCGCACAGCCATTTGAATGGAAGTTCACAAGAAACAAGTTAAACAAGTTGTTATCTAAACTGGAGTTAAAGACACTCCATTCAATTTCGGCTTAGAAAAATACGTCACCGAATTTATGAACCAGAGCACTTAGGCGTCTTGTATAAAAACTACGCGAAATATCCAGATTCTGCCTAACCCGATCCCGGGCCCTTCTTCTCTCGATCCCGAACAGAACCGTTAACAATTGACAATCAACAAATAACAATCACCGGCCCCTGCATCGCCCGTCAGCATGCCCCAAGAGGTCGCAGCTGCTGAGCGGCTGTCGTCAACGGGCTTTATTCTTCTTCTCTGTCGCCTTTTTCTTTTTTTTCGTTTTTTTCGCTTTTTTTTCCTCTTTCTCGCCGGGCGAAGTGGTTTTCAACCCCTTGGTAAAGAACTTCTCGATCCTCTTTATCTGATCATCAGGCACTGTTCTCTCGAAGGGAAACGCCGCAGCTTCGCAAACATAGCGCCTCAAATAGTGCTCGGCAAAAGTTCCGGTGATGCCGAGAGCGCCTGGAGAAAGGTGCTCGATGTCGTCCATTGTCGAGTGGAGAAAATGGGTGGTTCCGCCATACCTGGCAAGCTGCACCGTTGGGATACTCAAGGCTGCCAGACAGGTTCCATCCGAAGACATGGGCCCCTTTCGCACCTTCACGACAATGCCTGTCTCCTTGGAAAGAAGCCTTACTGAACTCCCGACAGCCTCTTCACCGGAGTAAAGTGTCAGGTTGTTTCCAAGGACAGCGCCGTGGACATCCAGGTTGAAGCACAGCCGGTGCTTGTCCATCTCGGTCTTGTGAACCTTCCTGTTGAAGCTCTTCCTCTTTTTTTCGCGCTCGTCCCTGCTGAAAAGATCCCGTGAATAGTAAAGGCTCCCGTTCAATCCCGTCTCCTCACCGGAAAACGCGATAAACCTCAAAGTGCGCCTGCTCCCCGATGCGGCAAAAACACGCGCAAGCTCCAACATGACAGCCGTGCCGCCCGCGTTGTCCGAGGCGCCGCTTATGCCCATGGAGCTGTCGTAATGGCTGCAGACAACAACGATTTCGTCCTTCAGATCGGATCCTGCGAGCTCTCCTACCACATTGAATGAATGGGATTTTCGCTCAGCCGTTTTCAACGAAAACCTGGCGTGCTTCAGCTCTTTCTTGATGATTTCCAGGCCGTCCATGTGACGGATCCTCCCGGCCGGAAGGTTTCCGAAAACCGTTCGGGTGTGCTCCAAGAAGTTCACACGTATCGGTTCGTCCGATACCTGAGCCTCGATCATTATCATGGCAAGAGGTTTGTACTCGAGCATGCGCGGAAAGAGCTCCTGATCGATCCTGCCGCAGACGAGCACTATCTTCCCCTCCATCTCCCGCGAAAAGTACTCCTCCTCGCCGCTTTCGGCAAAAAAGATCTCGCCCTCGACACCTCTGGCAGGGGTGTTTTTGCTCATCATCACCGGCTGACATTCCAGGGTGCGCCACTTCCCTCGCTCCTTCACCTCGAAAGAGCACTTTTTCAAGCCGTACGTTATCGCCGGGTACTTCTGGAGACGCGCCTTCAGCCCGATGGCACGAAACTGTTTTTCTATGTATTTCGCTGCCTTGTGCTCACCGCTGCTCCCTGTAAGCCTGGGACCGATGGCCACTGCCAGGTGCTCAAGGTGCTTGTAGGATCTCTTCCCGCCGAATCCAGGTTTATGCATCATCAACTCCTATTATATGCCAAACCATCCCTTCATTCCCGAAACATCTCCAGCCATGAATATGGCTGGTTTCGTCTCGTTCATCATAGATCAGGCTCAAAAGACGGATGGAGCTGCAAACAACACTTTTTCGTCTACCAGGCCGTGGATGTTAATAAAGGCAAGGCAAGCTAAACTTCCACCGGCTCAAGGTCCGAAAAACATTATAACAATGGATCAGATAAGAACAAAAACAGAACACTCGAAAAAGGCGATGCTCAAGCTTCACCAAAAACCGGGCCTGGACACGAGGTCCCGGTATCTTGCATCCATCGAATCGTTGATAGCGATCGGCGATGATCACGGCCTGCATCTCATTTTCGATCTTGCGCTGGATGAAGGCATCGAACTCGTTGATATCCACGAGACCATGCTGCAGGCCTGCATCTTTTGCGGATTCCCGAGAACCATCAACAGCTTCACGATTCTCGGGAAATGTCTCGGTAAAAGGGGAGACTCATGCAATGTGAACACGACCCCTTCCCTTGACGATTCATCGCCAAGCGAAATGGACCTGAAGGGACTCCGCCTTTTTCGGGAAATCTACCAGCACATTCATTTCGACGTGCTGCAGTCACTGCGCGAAGGCCATCCCGAACTGCCTGGGTGGATCTTGAGAGATGTTTACGGCAAAATCCTCTCGCGACCCGCGCTCGACCCGAGAACACGCGAACTCGCGGCAATCGCCGCGCTCACCGTAATGGAGGTCTACCCGCAGCTCCTTTCCCACATCAAGGGAGGGCTGAACCTCGGCGCCCTTCGGGATGAAGTCAAGGAGGTTATCCTGCAAATGGAGGCCTTCGTCCCGAAAACAGTTGTTCGCAAGGCCCTGCGCATCCTCAACCTCGGCACTGTCAACCATGACATCTCAGCCCTCCCGAAAAGATTCAAGAAGATCGGGTCTTGAACTGAGCGACCATTTTTCTTAAACAGAGTACCTGACAGAAGGGTGTTCGGGAAAGGTGAGCGTTCAGATCGAGCCGATGTCCATCTGTTTTGCGAATACAATGCGGTCGATGATCAAAATACTTCTTCTCCTGGCTATCTGCTACCTGCTGCTGTGTGCCGGGGCTTTCGTGTTTCAACGCAAGCTCATCTTTATGCCGTCAAAGGGCTCGTCTCAGACACCCTACATCCCGGGCCGCAAGGTTGAAAAGGTGCGGATCCCGGTTTCGGACGGCGTGACACTCGACGGGTGGTGGGTGTCCTCCGGCACCCTCCCCTATACGCTTCTCTGGTTCCATGGCAACGCTGGAAATATCGGTCACCGCACGGACGAATTCGAGAACATGGCCCGCGCGGGCTTCAACGTACTGCTCTTCGACTACCGCGGATACGGTGAGAGCACGGATTCCCCCAGCGTCGACGGGCTGAACAAGGACGCGCTCGCCGCATTCAACTTCCTCATCGGCCGGGGAGTGGAAGGCGGCTCCATCGTTCCGTACGGCCGTTCGCTGGGTTCCGGACCCGCAGCGTACCTGGCCAACCGCAGAGAGGTCGCCGCCCTGATCCTGGTGCAGCCAATGACAGGCACGGTCCAGATGGGCAAAAGCGCGTTCCCCTTCCTGCCGGTGAGGCTTCTCTTGCGAGAGATCATCGACAACGAATCCGAACTGTCCGTGTTCGACGGTCCACTGCTCGTGCTTCACGGTGACCGGGACGACATAGTGCCTTACTCAATGGGCAAGCGGCTGTTCACCCTGTCGCCAAGCAAAAACAAGAGGTTCATCACCCTCGAAGGCGGCGATCATAACAGCCTAGGCCACACCCACGGAAAAGAAATGATTGAATCGATCAGAACCTTCCTCGAAATCCTTTCCAAGTGAACACAACACTTGATCGCGGGCCTTTATGCTGTTTTACTGGGGGAAAAGCGAACAAAGGAAAACAGCCGTGGGCGTGTACATCATATGTCTGAAAAACAGTTGAACGAAACAGTAGGTTTCGCGGAACAGACCGCAAGGCAGGCGGGTGAACTGCTTCTTGGGCACTACTCCAACCTCGTACCCGAAGAGATCGAGCACAAGGGCGACATCAACCTTGTAACCCGCGCGGACGTGGAATCAGAGCGGCTCATAGTTTCCGCCATCAGGAAAAAGTTTCCCGGCCACTCGATAGGAGCTGAGGAGGAGGTGAACGATTCACCGGGCAGCTGCCACTGGCTCGTGGACCCGCTCGACGGCACAACAAACTTCGCTCACTCGCTGCCCATGTTCGCGGTGTCCATGGCATACATCGAGGACAGCGTTACCAAGGCCGCCGTGGTTCACATTCCCTGCTTGGGCGAGACCTTCACAGCGGTTCTGGGAAACGGGGCGTTTCTCAACAAAAAACCGATAAGCGTTTCATCAAGGGATGACCTGCGGCAATCGGTTCTCGCGACCGGTTTTCACTACGAACGACGCACACAAAAGGACAACAACATCGACACCTTTTGCAGGTTCATACTCGACGTTCAGGGCCTGAGAAGGATGGGATCCGCTGCGATCGACCTTAGTTACGTTGCATGCGGCCGCTTCGACGCGTTCTGGGAGCCTCATCTCGCAAAACATGACGTGGCAGCCGGTGCGCTCATCGTTAAAGAAGCGGGAGGTATGGTCACCGACTACCTCGGGGGTACGGACTACCTTGCCATGCGCCGGATAGTGGCGACAAACGGCCGCCTGCACGACAAGGTGATGGAACGGCTGGAAATCATCGTGTAGCAGCCGAATCCGCCCTGCAGGAAGCCGGCCCGGTTTCGCAAGGAATGGCAAAACGGATGGACGGACAGAACACGGCAATTGTCGGAGCGACAGGAGCGGTGGGAGGCGAGCTTCTTTCCCTCCTGGAAGAACGCTCCTTTCCCGTGGCCGCGCTTCGTCTCATGGCTTCAAAGCGCTCAGCCGGAACCCGGCTTCTTTTCAAAGGCGAAACCGTTGAGGTCGAAGAGCTGGAAACAGCAGACCCTTGCGGAATCGACGTTGCGTTCTTCTGCGCCGGTGCGAAACGCTCGCGCGCGTTCGCCCGTTCGTTCACTGATGCCGGCGCATGCGTGATAGACAATTCGAACGCGTTCCGCCGCACCCCTGACGTGCCCCTGGTCGTGCCGGAGATAAACGGCGATGTACTGCGAAACAGCCCGTCGAACCTGATAGCAAACCCCAACTGTTCCACCATAATCGCGCTGCTGCCCCTTGCAGAGCTTCAAAATGTGTTCGGCCTGAGCAAAGTCCTGGTCACCACTTTTCAGGCGGTCTCAGGAGCGGGCGGCGCAGCGCTCGAAGAGATGGATGAACAGGTAAAGACGGCCTATGAGGGAACCGAGGCGCGGGTAAGCAGCTTTCCGCGCCCGATCATTCACAACCTCATCCCATGGATCGGGGATGTGGACGGATCCGGTTTCTGCGAAGAGGAGATAAAGATCGCCTTCGAAAGCAGAAAGATCCTCGGCCTGCCCGCGCTTGACATCTCGGCAACAACGGTGCGAGTGCCTGTTAGACGCTGCCACTCCATGTCCATATGGGCGCGCCTCGAAACGGAAGCGGATTCTGAAACGGTAAAATCGGCGCTCATGGCAGCACCTGGGATCCGCGTGCCTGATAAGCCGCCTTGTCCGGCTGAAACCGAAAACACCGACCCGGTGTTCGTGGGCCGGATCCGCAGGGACCCCTGCGACAAAAAAGCGTTCTGGATGTGGGCTGTTTCGGACCAGCTCAGGAAAGGTGCCTCTCTGAACGCGATCCAGATCGCGGAAACAATACGGTCGACCGCACGATGGGATTGACATGAAACCTGCACAGACGGATAGCAAAACCTACACAAGCGTGCTCAAATTCGGGGGGACCTGCCTGCATCCTCCTGAGAACCGGCAGCAGGTGATCACGAGGATCATCAGCGAGAAAAAAAAAGGGAACCGGGTGGTGGCCGTGGTCTCTGCAATGGGCCGCCTTGGCGACCCATACGCAACGGACACGCTCGAGTCGATGCTGCCGGCACGATCCCTGGCCTTGAGCCGCGAGAGAGACGCGCTGCTTTGCTGCGGTGAGGGCATCTCATCCTCGATAGTGGCTGCGGAGTTATCCGCTGCCGGTCATCCGGCGGTGTCGTTGAGGGGTGCGCAGCTCGGGCTGTTCACCGACGAGAGCTTCGGCAACGCCAACATCCTGTCAATCGATCCCGCGATGATCGAAAAACAGCTCGACCGAGGCCTTGTTGTTGTCGCAGCCGGCTTTCAAGGCGTACGCAGGGACGGTTCCGTCACCACGCTCGGCAGGGGAGGAAGCGACACAACAGCCGTGGCTGTTGCAGCCGCGCTCGGCGTGAAGAAAGTTCTTTTCTTCAAGGACGTGGAAGGGATCTTCAACGCGGACCCGGACATTGTGCCGGCAGCCCGCCCTCTTTCCATGATCCCATATGACGAGGCGGCTCATATGGCGTACTCAGGAGCGAGGGTGCTTCATCCCAGGTCCGCTGACCTGGCAAAACAACACAGCGTTACAGCCGAAATCAGAAGCCTTTTTGAAGACAAACCGGGCACTGTCGTGTGCTCGAGCGAGGCTGTCCGTGAGTCAGATCCCGGCGGTGATGACATCTTTGCCGTGGCCTGTCTCGATAAAATAAGCCAGCTCATTGTTCAGCCAGGGCCGGACCAGGTTTTTCCCGCCTTTCCCATGCGCCTGTTCGAGATGCTCGCATCTGAAGGCATCAGCCTCGACATGATCAACGTTCTTGAAAAAGAGGTTCTTTTTACAACGGCATCAGAAGAGATCTCTCGCGCGGCCGACATTGCTGCGCAGGCTGGATGCAAGGTGGCGGAGATAAAAAAGGGCTGCGCCAAGGTTTCGCTTCTCGGCGGCGGGATCCACGGAAAGCCCGGGATAATGTCCCTCATACTCCAGGCGCTTGCTGAAAAGGGTGTTCGGGTGTTCCAGTCCGTGGACACCTACACCGTGATCTCAGTTCTGGTTGAGGAAAACACCATGCAGTCCGCTGCCCGGGCGCTTCACGAGGCGTTCGGCCTGGGGCGGGAGAAGCAGGGATAGGGGAGAAGGTGTTCGGTGTTCGAGAAAGAAAAAATACGTAGACGCAGGACGTGGACGGCCACGTCACCGTTCTCCCGCTTCTCCCCGTTTTTCCTTCAGAATCCGTCCCATTCAGGCCGATAAAAAACACAAACCAGGAAATGACTAACCGACTTTCATTCTCCTGAACAGATGAACCATTCACACAGGGATTCATTCCGTGTGAGAAACAACCGCCATCATCCAAGGAGCCGATTGCAATGATCGAACAAATAAAAGAGATACCCAGGCTGCCGCAAATATCCATGGAACTGATCCGCCAGTCGTTCTGTGAAGAGCCTGACATCCAGAAGATCACTTCACTGGTTCAAAAGGACCCCACACTCACGGCAAAGCTCTTCCAGACCGTGAACTCGGCCGCCTTCGGCCTAAGGTCGGAGGTTAAAAGCGTACAGCAAGCCATCTCCATAATCGGCCTTGATGCGCTCCGGTCCAGCGTGGTTTCACTCGCTCTCGGTGATTACTTCATCAACAGCTCGTTCGGCAACGCCCTTGACCCAAAAAAGTTCACGACGCACTCTCTCGCCACCGCGGTGATCATGCAAAAAATCGCTGAACATTTGAAAGTGAAAGGGGCGGACAACCTCTACCTGATAGGTCTGCTTCATGACCTTGGAAAGCTGGTGCTCGATATTCTCCCTACCGGAGAATATAGCGAAGTCATCTGGCATGTGGAAGGGGGCACAAGTTACGAAGAGGCTGAAAAAAAGATCTTCGGCATGGACAACCGGGAAGTATGGAAGGAGCTTGCAACAAGCTGGAACTTCCCGATCGAGATCACAAATTTGTACGAGGGGACTCTGGACGAAAGTTCCAAAACAAAGACGCGAGCGCTCATCCAAACGGCATCAAGCATGGCTGACACGCTCGGATACAGCTTCACTAACCCGGCATACAGGGATCCTTCCGAAGAAGCCGGGGCTTTTTCCACCATGAATGACGAGGTGATGGTTGAGATAGGAAAGTCGGCAGAAACCGAAGTGGGCGCCCTTTGCGAGGTGCTGAACCTGCCCACGCCGGACAGCGATCAGGTCAAAAACACTCTCTTGCGCATCAGCCGCCAGCTCTCGACAACCAACACAAAGTACATAAAGATCCGCAACGAGCTCGAGCTCCGTGTTGAGACGCTGGAGAACCTCACAAAGGTGTTCACAGGCATCATCAGGACAGTTGACGGAGAATCACTGTCGTTCTCCGTGATAGAGGCCTTGATCGATGGTTTCAACCTTGACAGCGCACTCATGCTGGTCAAGGACTGCTCGGGCGGGATCAGCGGTTACGTGGCCAGGAACGATAAAATCGGGGATGCCGACATCGAGCAGGTGCGGGTTGAGAGGAGTCAGATCTCCTCGGAAATGGAATCGAGCATCGAAAACAGCGTGCCTGTAAAAATGATTGACGCCGGTGAAAAAGATGTTCTCGTGAAGCTTCTCGGCGATGCACCGCTTGCCTGGTTTGCCCCGATCTACGTCAAAAAACGTTTCATGGCAGTGATCGGTATGGGAGTCAGGGATGAAAACAACAAAATGGTACAGGCCGATGACTTCAAAAAAATCATCGAAATCATTTCCGGGGAGATAGGGCTTTCCATGGACAATACCAGGCTGTACAAACGAATGAGGAGAGAGGCCAGGGTTGACGCCTTGACGAACATTTTCAACCGCCGCACCATCATGAAAGTGCTTGCTTCGGAGTTCGCAAGGTTCAAGCGGAAGCCGACACCCTTCTCGCTGGCGATCTTCGACGTGGATAACTTCAAGTCGATAAACGACACCCGCGGCCACCAGGCAGGAGACGAGTTCCTTGTGAGCGTGTCCAAGATCCTCAGGGCAGGGATGCGTGATTCGGATCACATAGGACGCTACGGGGGAGATGAGTTCATCGCCGTTTTCCCGGACACCGAACCCGGTGACGCAAAAATAGTGGTGGAAAGAATTAGGGAAAAGATTCTCGATTACTGCAAGAGTTTCGAGGGACCGGACCTCGCCAAGAAGCTATCAGTTAGCATAGGTGTAGCCGGAGCAAACGAAAGCACAAGCGGGGGCGAAGAGCTCCTCAAAGACGCGGATGAAGCGCTTTACATGGCAAAGGAGCTCGGGCGCGACAGGTGCGTGGTTTTCGAGGAAGCTATGGCCGTAAAATAACAGCGTTCACAAAAAAACCTTTAAAAGGGACAGCAGCCTGTTTCATAATCATGCTGTTGTCTTTTTTATTATGGAGCGGTTTCCATGAATACCACCCCTTTCGTAATCCAGCCGCCGGGCGTTAACCCGTACCCCATGCATTCCGGAAACGGCGCGTGGAAGGGGCTGAGCAGCTTCATACCTCAGGGTACGGCTTCAGCCGTACTCATCAGCGACGAAAACGTGGATGGGCTCTACGGAGATAAGGTCGCCCGGATCCTCGAACGCGTGGTCCCGGTAGAGAGGATCTGCTTTCCGCCAGGGGAGGCGAGCAAGAGCCGCCGCTGGAAAGCGCGGATCGAGGACGCCATGCTGCAGCAGGGGCTCGGAAGGGACAGCCTTGTTGTAGCGCTTGGAGGCGGTGTGACCATGGATATCGCGGGTTTCGTGGCTGCAACCTACATGCGCGGCATCCCCTTGATACTGCTGCCTACCAGCCTGCTCGCTATGGTGGACGCGGCGATCGGCGGAAAAACAGGAGTGAACACCGGCTATGGGAAAAACCTCATTGGCGCGTTTCATCATCCGGCAGCCGTGCTCTCGGATCTGTCAAGCCTGTCAACGCTTCCCGAAGAGGAGCTCCTCAACGGCTGGGCGGAGACGGCCAAGGCCGGAATCGTTGGCAACAAAGCGCTTTTTCTCGACATGTCCGAAGCGGGTTTTTGTCATCCCCTTCCCCAGGACCGTGCCGCTGATCTGATCTCCCGCGCAGCCTCGGTAAAGATCACGATCGTCGAACATGATCCCCAAGAAAAAGGGCTTCGCAACGTGCTCAACTTCGGGCACACCGTCGGGCATGCGTTTGAAAAGGTTTCGGGCTTTTCGATGGGCCACGGCCGCGCTGTTGCTGCGGGCATGCACATCGAGACAGAGCTCGCGAAACAGACGAACGTGCTCAATTCAAAAGAGTGCGCCGTCATCAGGGACGGGCTCTCGAAGATGGGCCTTCATCTGGAGATTCCGGCAGGAACCGATTGTGCATCCGTGGTTGAAGCGCTGACATGGGACAAGAAAAAAAGATCGGGAGAAGTTCGCTTCGCCCTTCCCGAATCGCTCGGCACGATGTCGCCGGGTCCGGACGGAAGCTATACAGTCCCTGTTGATCGCGAAACGGTAAAAAGCGTGCTCGAAGAGGCAATGGCATGATCTGCGTCACAGGCGTTGAAAACGATCTGTCAGAGCTCGTTCGCAGGCTCGAACGGTTCAGGGACCACCCTCTCCAGGAGATCAGGCTGGACGCGCTCCAAGGCGGGATTCCTCCGGCGTCAGCCCTTCCCCTGCCACCTGAAAAAATCGTTGTGGCCTGCCGCCGCCGATCGGACGGTGGCCTCTTCGACGGGGATGAATCCAGCCGAATCGAACGCATAAAGGGAGCGCTCGAATGGAACCCCGCCTGGGTCGACCTGGAAGCGGACGCGGCCGAGGAAACAACAGGCGCATTGATCGAAAAGGCAAGAGCGCGCGGCACAAAGATCCTGCGCTCGCTGCACAGGCTGTCTGATGCCGGGCCCGGCTCGATCACCCGAGATCTCGCGCTGCTTTCCGGTACATACGGCCACGGAATCAAGCTCGCAACGCAGGTGGATGACATGATCCGCCTGGCGGAGATGCTGCAAGCCCCGCGCTCGAGAACCCTTATCCTTGTTGGCATGGGTCCCGCCGGTGTTCTGTCGAGGGCGCTTAGCCGCCGCTTCAAGAGCGACTGGACTTACGTGACCGCGACCCCCTGGCCGGATCCCAATGCGTTCGTACCCGGCATGGGCACCGGTCTCGCCCGGAGCATGCCTGTAAAAGCCGGCAGCCGGCTTTTCGCACTCCTTGGAAACGCTTCCATCGCCGCATCCCCGGGGCCTGCCGTGTACAACCGCCTGTTCGAGGAAAAAGCGTTCGATGCCGTTTATCTGCCGGCTGTGACCGAGCACGCGGAAGCGGCGTTCAGCCTGTTGTGCGACCTCGGGCTCTGCGGTGCGAGCGTGACCATACCACACAAGAGGGCGGCGGCCGAACTCGCGTCAAAGCTCGGGTATTCGGCTGCGGCATGCGACTCGGTGAACACCCTGTACGCCTCAACCGATGGAAAGTGGCACGGGGAGAACACCGATATCCCGGCGGTGCAGGCTGTGGCCCAAAGGCTCGCCGTGAAACCGCTCAAAACCGCGGCGGTTCTCGGCACGGGCGGATTTGCCAGGGCCTGCGCGCTAGCAATGAAGCAAAAAGGGATGACTGTCACCATGTTAGGACGCACAATCCTGCCCGAAGACGGATGCTGGGACGCCTCGTTGGAGCTCAACGCTCTCCCGATGGTCGAGTTCGACATCCTGATCAACGCCACACCGATCGGAGGAAGGGCCGGGGACGAAACCATTGTTCCCGAAAATCTCTCTCTAAAAGGCAAGGTTGTGATCGACTCGGTGCTCTCCCGGGCACCCACGAAGCTCGTCGAGCGTGCACGTGCGGATGGAGGATACGCAGCCGAAGGCGTTGAGGTCTGGGCGGAACAGGGCGCCAGGCAGCTCGCTCTTTTCAACGGCCCGAAGGTCGACCCCGAGGAGCTTTGCAGACTGGCGAAAAACACACGTGCGGATGGTTCATGGAATCCGGCTCCTGCGGATGATCCGCGTGCAAGGCCGGGCGGCAGCAGCATTGGTGAAGGGAACACAAAATGAACCTCGTGATCGTGGGGCAAAGGGCATCCGGAAAAACCTCCGCGGGAAAGGCCCTCGCAAGACGGGTAGGCGCTCCCTTCTTCGACACGGACGAGCAGGTGGAGCGTACAGTCGGCATGAAGATCCCCCGGATCTTCGAGGAGAGGGGCGAGGCGTTTTTCCGCGAAGCCGAACGCGAAGCTGTTTCGCTTGCGGCAAGCCTTGCGGATCATGTAATCGCCGCCGGAGGGGGAGCCCTGCTCGACGATGCCAACAAAGCGCTGCTATGTAAGGCGGGAACAGTGGTCTGGCTCGACTGCGGACCGGAAAGCCTGCTCGTGCGCCGCCAGGCCGAGGCAGAGGCGAGCGGCGCGGACCAGAGGCCCGCCCTAACAGGTGTAAAACTCGAAAACGAGATCAGGCTTCTCCATGAACAAAGACGGCATCTCTATTCAAAAGCCTCTAACAAGAGGTTGGACACGGAAAAGATGAGCATTGAGGAGGTTGTTGATGAGCTCGAACGTGTTTGGCAACAAGTTCCGCATGATGACATTCGGTGAATCACACGGGCCTGCCGTGGGAGTGGTCATCGACGGGATCAGGCCCGGCATTGCCTTGGACTGCGCAGCGGTCCAGACCGAACTCGACAGAAGGCGGCCGGGCGGGGACGCCAGGGGATCGAGGCGGGACGAACCTGACCGGGTGGAAATACTCTCCGGGCTCTTTGAGGGGCGTACCACGGGCCACCCGATAGCAATGATCATCCGCAACTGCGATGCCCGGCCGGAGGATTACGAAGCGCTCAAAACGCTGTTCAGGCCGGGGCATGCGGATATGACATGGTTCATGAAGTACGGGATCCACGACTTCCGGGGCGGGGGAAGGTCATCGGGCAGGGAGACCGCGGCAAGGGTGGCGGCAGGAGCTGTGGCGCGAAAGGTTCTTGACAGCGAGGGCGTTAAAATCAGCGCCTGGGTGGAGGCCGTTGGAAAGGTTCGCGCCGAGCGGTTCGACAAGGGATTCATCCGGAAGAACCCTCTCTTCTGCGCGGATCCGTCGCGTCTCGCCGAGATGACGCGTGAAATCAACGAGGCTGAAAAGGCGGGGGACAGCGTGGGCGGTATTGTTTCCGTTTTGTGCGAAAAGGTGCCGGCGGGCTGGGGGGATCCTGTCTTTGGAAAGCTTGACGCGGGCCTCGCAGCGGCAATGATGTCGATCGGCGGGGTCAAGGGGGTCGAGATCGGCGACGGATTCGAGTTATCCGGCATGCGCGCATCCGAGGCCAACGACCCCATCGGTCCTGGTTTCGAGCTCCTCTCCAACCGCTGCGGCGGTATACTCGGGGGCATCTCCACGGGGAGCCCCATCAGGATACGTCTCGCCGTGAAACCCACCCCAACAATCAGCACCCCGCAGCAAACCTGCGATCATGAGGGAAGGAAAGCTGAGATCTCCATGAAAGGCAGACACGACCCGTGCATCTGCCCGAGGCTCGTGCCTGTAGCGGAAGCGATGGCAGCCGTTGTCCTGGCCGATGCCATGGAGAACCAGCGGCAGCTGAGAGAGTAGGATGTGTTCAGATGAACAGGAGCGCACCACGCCGTCAGCCGCCGTAGGGGGCGCACCTGCGTGTGCGCCCTCATCGCCCCCACAAACCACACCGCACGCGCCTGTAGGGGCGAAAAATCTATCGCCCTCTTCGCGCCGGGTAAAAACTATCCGTGTGAATCCGCAACACCCACCTTCACCGCTCACACCACAGTCACACCACACCACACTTCTCCATTGACAAGATACGGGAAATATGCTCTTCTATTGCAAGCATGAAGGGAATCGAGAATGAACAGGTCAGATAAACCGACACATTCAAAAAGGAGGAAACCATGCAAACGAACATTTACAACGGCTCTGTTAATGCCGTAACTCTCTCTCTCTCAGCAGTTAAGATACTCCTGCTGATCATGACCGCGCTCTTTTGTTTCAGTACGGTCGGTTTTGCAACGCCCACGGACT
>CAZIUL010000090.1:0-13893 GCA_964542475.1 uncultured Phycisphaerales bacterium
TAACCTGCTTGTTTCATACTCTTCGTCGCGAGGTGCCGTAAACTGTGATGTGGCATGGCGCATGTCAGGAGACGACCGCGGGCCTGTTCTTACGGCATGAAACGCAGCATGAGTGAAGTTTATGGCGCCGCAGCAGATGAGGATGAAATATGCGGGTTAAGTTGTTTTTTCCTGTTAACAGAAAAAGATATTCTGTAACCTTGGGTTCCGAAAGTACGATTATATACGATATTAAAAGACTTTGTGCATTTTAAGAGCAGCGGGAGCTTTTGATGACAAGGATCGGAAAAACCGGAAGATCAGATCCCGGCAGATGCTTTCAACTGCTCCCATATCTGTTATTGCTGATGTTCTTTTTCAATCCAGTGGTTCCTGCCCAAGGTGTATCCACCTATGATACATGCCAGCCGTCAATAACCTGCACCAGGGCGCTTTATGGATCCGAAGCTGTCATCAGCCTGCGGAACCTGCCGTCTTCGGCCATGGTTTTGTGCAGCCTGGAGTTCGAAGGCGGTGGAGGAGAGGCTGTTTTCCTCGACGATTCGATGGCAGTGGCGGACCTGCAGGGCCGTTTGGTGTTCAAGACCCCTCCCCTGGACAAACCCGAGTTTGCGGATCGGACCTTTGTTTTCAATGCCCTTTGGCAGGACGACAGGGTTCCGGGAAACAGGGCGCAGCTTTCAATACGTTTTCGAGTGGAGAACCCTGAGCTGGTCTTTTCCTCTGTGCTGTCAGGGGGCGAGGGCATGCTCAGCAAGTACGACGAACTCGCAGACCGGGTGATCGCTGAGGTCGCAAGTATAGACGGCAGGCCTTTAAAAATCACATTCAGCCGTGACTTCAGGAAGGGGTTCGTCATGCTGGACCGCGACAGGATAGCGGTTTTCGATAACCTGTCCAACCGGCTTACCAGCCTGCTGCAGGTGGGCCTGGGGCTTCCTGATCTGGGTCTTGCGGACATAGCGCTCACTCCTGACGGTACGAGGCTGGTGGCCCTGTCCGTTGCGAAAAACAGGGCCGATTCGTTTTACTCGCAGACTGCAAGCTTGTGGGTATATGATGCCCGGAGCCTCAGGTTAATCGACATGTGCTTCATCGACAGGGTATCGCGGGACGGGACTGTATTTCAGGATAGAACCGTATTTCAGGAAAGAACCGGGGATCTGCTTGCCGTGACAGGGAACTCCACCCTTGTGTACATCAGGCAGGAAGGAACTTTCATAGGGCAATACAACCTGCTCACCGGTTGCTTTACACGTTTCCAGGTGGGTGGGGCTCATCTTTTCGGAAGCGAAGTGCGCGATATCAAGGTGGCGGGCAACTGTCTCGTTGTCCTTTTGGCACACCCGGACGAGGGCGCTTTTTTGTACAGGATAAACACCCAGAACTACCAGGAAAGTCGAATCCGGGTGGGCAGTGATCCCAGGGAGATCAAGCTCTATTCCGCGGACCCAGCCGGTTCTGTAGCAGCGGTGCTTGACACCGCGGATAGTGAAGGGGATGTTCTTTTCCTGGTGGATTTGATTTCGTGCAACGTGCTGCGGGCGATCTTTCTGCCTGACGGTGCATTGGATTATGATACATCCGAGGCTTCAGGCCTTTGCATGATCCTGTATCCGGGGGATAATCCAGGTGAGGGGCTTCTCAGGTTCGTTGACATGATCGGCATGGGAACACTCCCTGAAACCGTGCCTATCCCCATGGCAGACGGTGCGCGGGTGTATCTTTCCCGCTCGGGCCGGTCCGGGAGAGGCTATGTTTACTCGGAAAGCGGTGCGGTTGCCGTGATAGATCTTGGCGATTTCCGTATCAACGGGCATGTGAAAATTAAAGGGGTTCTGTCCGCTCCCACGGAGGAGGTTTATTGAAAGCGGGCACTAAGATCCCGTTGAAAAAGTCATATCGGCTGCGGCCGGTTCTTTTGCCCGACCTCTGCGTTGCGAGATCCTCGACGAATCCGCCCAAGATCTGGGATATACGTCGCCCGCGGACTTGCGCCTTGATCTCGGGCAAAATGACTCGGCCTCGCTTTCGAAGCACTTTTTCAACGGACTCCTAAATAACGAATCCGCAAAGGGAACAAGGGCGGGATTGTTTGAACAAAAAAAAGATAACACTCCATTTTGTTTCACACCGAAAAAATGTTCTGCGCGCGACCACCTTCGGCGCCTTAACACAGGCCGAGTCCACGATCAAGACTTACGAGGAGTTCGAGATCGATTGGGACTACCTGAAATCAAAGAACTCCGAGATTCTGGGCCTTCTTCGATCTGTAGCCGGGAACGCGCTTTCAGATGAATGCCCTGACCTGCTGGATACCATGACCGAACTGGGCGGGGATCTTTTTCGGGAGCTTGTCCCGCCGTCCCTCAGGGAAAAGCTGGACGGGTGTTCCGGGGGAAACCTTCTTCTCTCGATCGATGCGAACCTCGTGGGCTTGCCCTGGGAGCTGCTTCACGACGGGCGCGGATTCTTGTGTCGGAGGTATGATATGGGCCGGATCGTCAGCCGCCCGCCTTCAGCAAGGAAGCACGAGAGAAGGCGGATGAAGAGCCGGGTGAAGCTGTTGTCCGTTGTCGATCCTGAGGGCGATCTGCCGGGTGCTTTCGAGGAGGGAATCCGAATCAGGGATGTCCTTCTCGCTCGCAAGGATGTGTGTGAGCCGGTTCTGTTCGCGAAAAAGGTGAACGCTTCTGACCTGGCTGATGGGCTCAGGCGGTCCGATGTCTTTCATTTTGCCGGGCACATAGGCAGAGATGACGATGGGGCTTTTTTAAGGCTTTCGGATGGAAAATATTCCTCGACAAGGATTGGACAGCTTGCCGGGCGGTACCCGTTTCCAAGCATGGTTTTTTTGAACGGCTGCCGCTCCTCGGACGGATCATCACACATGTTTTCGATGGATGAAGGACAGGAGCGCGCCTTTGACCTGGCTTCCGGTTTCCTGGTTTCCGGAGCCCGACATTTTCTTGGAACGCTGTGGGATATCAGGGATCAGGTGGCTGCACGGGCTGGTGTGTCGTTTTTCAAGGCACTTTTTTCGGGCATGACAACGGGAAGCGCGCTTTCCGGGGCTCGTGAGGACCTGGTCAGCGCTTACGGCGAACCGTCCATGACGTGGGCCGGGTATGTCCTGTACGGCGATCCAGGCTTTTCGCTCGTTGGCGCTCCAGGATTTGCGGATGAGTTGTGCAGGCAGATGGATGAGGCTGATGACAGGCAGAAAGAGTACTTCACAGCGCTCGAATCGGATCATCCGGAGGAGCGCTTTTTCGCTTCCGTGGCCCTTTATCAGATGGGCGACAGATCGAGCAGGGGTATCATCGACGAAGGGATACAGATCCTTTTTGACCTGCTTCGAAGCCCTTCTGTGGAGTCGAGGCAGAGAGGTGAAAAGATCGTTAGAATCCTGGTGGGATCCGACTTGGGGTACAAGGCTGATGGAGATCCTGAAACGAGATCAGGAGCCCTGGAAGTTTTCGGCAGGTGGATGAAATCCGAAGAAGGGTTCTGGAAACCTTGACCGGCATTGCTTTCGTTCACTGTTTTCTTTCTCTTTCTTCCTGGCCCGCTTATTTCATCCTCCAACTTGCGACGGATAGTATGAAATACGCGGGCTAAAGCCTCCTTTTCCCGACGCCAAATCACACACGCTGATTCCCGTTCAATTCCTTTTCTTTCTTCAATCTATCGCTTATAATCGATACTGTCATGCGGAATCCAAACCCTCATTACCCCACGGCCGCCTGAAAGGTGTTGACCATTCGATTATGTTTTATATGATATGGCTTGATGGATTGGGGTTTGGAGCGAACTCAAGTGCCTGGAAATACGGGTAAGATCATCGATCGTACTCAGGTTTTCAACCGTTTGATGTGGCTTGTCCGGATCAGATGGCTTGTCCTGATGGCGGTATTGATGCTCGTGTGCCTGGCTTTTTACCTTGATATCATTTCCAGGCTTACACCCCTTGTTACAACGATATCAGTACTTGTCTTTTTTAACCTATCGAATTTCCTTGTGCTGAAGCATGGGCCCATGTCGACCAAACTCAGCACAAGAACACTGTGCTTGTGGCAGATCATTACGGATATCCTTGGCATTCTGGTTCTGGTGCATTTCACGGGAGGGCTGACAAATCCGGCGGTTTTTTTCCTTGCAGCCCCTGTCATGGTCGGGGGGATCTTTCTAAGGCCCCGCTGGACATACCTTCTCGCCGCAACAGCCCTGGGAATGGCAGCCCTGCTCGGTATTTTTGAGTCAAGGAATTGGATCGAGCATCATGAGGTTCGAATATTTCATGAACAGGAAGATGCACGCACACTGCATGACAGAATGTGCGCATCGCTTATCTCTGTCGGCTGTCTTCTTTTCACCAGTGCTTACCTGGTATGCAAGATCGTTGAGGCCTTGAAGAAGAAGGAGATGCAGTACCTGAAGGTGCAAACCGCGATACAGAAAGGCCACCTGAGGCGTCTTGCAGGGACGGGCCAGAGGAGAACAGCCCTGTCAGGGCTTGCCGAGGGCATCGGGCGTGAGGTGCAAACCCCGCTGGGCGTTATCAAGGCCAGGGTCGATTCGATCCGTTACGATCTCGAGGAGATGGAAAGCGGCAATAGTGTCCTGTTCGATGATCTTCAGGTGATCTACGCAAAAGCGGAGCAGATTCAAAACACGGTGGACAAGATCTCCACGTTTCTGAACCATGACATCAAAAAGAAACAGCGCCTGGATACAGGCGGTCTTTTGAACGGTATTGCCGCTGCAGCGAAAAAGATGGGTTCTGACAAGGGGATATCGGTCAGTGTCAGGATCGCGCCAGGCCTGCGGGAGATAGAAGGGAGCAGAGAGGCGATCGAGAAGCTGTTCTCAGCGGTTATTCAGAACGCGTTTGAAGCGGTTGAAGACGCGGGTGGAGGAAAGATTTCCATCCATGCCCGCATGCTGAACGGCATCACGAACAGGGTCATGATCAGGATCAGGGATGACGGGCCGGGCATTGCGCCCAAAGTTCAGGAAAAGATCTTCGATCCGTTCTTCTCTACACGAGGCAGCAACAGGGGGATGGGGCTCGCCATCGCCTATACGATAGTGAAAAACCACGGCGGCGAATTTCGCGTGAGGTCTAGGCCGCCTCCCGGAACGAGCGTGAGCGTGCTGCTGCCGATTCCTGTCTCGTCAGCAAGGGAAAGGAAAACAGGTTGAGGATCGTCTCCCGGCATGGGACGCAGCATGAGCGCGGTTTACTGTGCCGCAGCAGAAGAGGATGAAATAAGCGGATTAACCCGGTTTTCGACACAGGTATATCTGAACGTCTCCCTTGACGGTTTTGAAAACACGGCTGATCAGCGGGAGGCTGAAGAAGGCGTCCCTTGCCGTGTGGGCGATGTACGGGTAGGTGTCGAACGCCTCGATCTCGAAACCGCATCCCTCGAACATGTCCGTCAGCTCGTTCACGTCGTAAACCTTCACGTGCAGTGAAGGCGCGCGATTGATTTTTTTTATTTCCACGAGAGCTTTCTGCTGAACCGTGTTTTTCTGCAGAAACGCGTTGATCCGCTTTAGCCCCGGAAGGTGCATGATGTAGCGCCTGTTGTCCGTGTCGAGGATGAACTTCCCGCCCTTTTTCAGGACCCGGCCGGTTTCTTCGATCATCGATCTTCCTGCTTGCGGTGTAAGGTGTTCGATGA
The DNA here is from genome assembly GCA_964542475.1 of uncultured Phycisphaerales bacterium. Lineage (GTDB taxonomy): Bacteria > Planctomycetota > B15-G4 > B15-G4 > CAYZWU01 > CAZIUL01. The sequence goes on from CAZIUL010000090.1 coordinate 5,691, forward strand.
TGTCATTGAGCAGCACCAGGTCGAAACAGCCGCTTCGATACGGCAGCGATGTCGCGTCCCCGTTCGTGAGCGCCAGCCGGCCGCCGTACTCTTCCCTGCAGAACCTGAGCGCGTCAGCGGAGAAGTCCATCGAGATCACCGCTGCCCCTTCGACACGGCAAAGCTCGGAAAAGAAACCGACTCCGCAGCCCAGGTCGAGCACGGTTTTGCCCTTAATGTCGCCAAGGAATCGTTTGACGTTGCTGATCCGCTGGCTGTAGACCGGCCCCTTGTAGCGGAGAAGATGTCCTTCGAAGTACTGCCTGTCATAGTGGTCGCAGCCGAACTCTTTGTCTTCTCTTTCGGTCATTGTGCAGCGGCTTTCTTTGAGCATTACGACTGTAGATTGTGCAGCTTGGTGTATGTGCCATTTAGAGCGAGCAGCTCTTCGTGGCGTCCGGACTCGACTATCCTGTTGTTCTTGATGACTAGTATCTTGTCCGCATCCCTGACTGTAGAGAGGCGGTGTGCGATGATCAGGGTGGTCCTCCCTTTCATGAGCCTGAAAAGCGCTTCCTGCACCTGGCGTTCGGCTTCCGAGTCAAGGGAAGATGTGGCTTCATCGAGTATGAGTATGGGCGGATTTTTCAGAAGGGCCCTGGCTATGGCGATTCGCTGTTTCTGTCCTCCTGACAGCCTCACACCGCGTTCGCCGATCTGCGTCTCGTAGCCGTCCTCCATCTGTGTTATGAAGTCGTGCGCGTTGGCCGCCTTCGCCGCTTCGATGATGCGGTCCATCCCGCAGTCCGGCATACCGTAGGCGATGTTCATGTGCACCGTGTCGTTGAACAGGATCGTTTCCTGTGAAACGATGCCGATCTGGCTTCTCAGCGACTTGATGGTAAGGCGCCGGATGTCCGTCCCGTCAATCGCGATTTTTCCATTGACCACATCGTAAAACCTGGGCAGGAGATCCACAAGCGTGGTCTTTCCCGAGCCGGACGGCCCCACGAGGGCCACGATTTCGCCCTTGTTGACGGTGAAGTTTATCTCCTTCAAAACCGGTATGTTCTGGTCATGTTCGAAGAATACATGGTCGTAACGGATCTCTTTATCGAAGCTGGTAAGCTCGTTTGCGTCCGGGATATCCTGGATCTCCGGTTCGCTGTAAAGCAGGGTGGCCACCCTGTCGGCCGAGGCGAATGCGGTTTGTATGTGGTTGTTCGCCCTTGCCAGGCGCCTGATCGGGCCTATCGCAAAGACAAGGGCCGCAACTGTCATGAACATTTCAGGGGCGCTCATTTTCACTTCGATCACCTGGAAGCCCAGGAAGAACACAAATATCGCCAATATCAGTGACCCGGACAGCTCCACCACCGGGCGGGTCCTGGAGCGGAGACGGGCGACCTTCATTATGTCGCGGTATGTCTTGTTGGAGACCTTTCGAAACTTTTCATACTCATGCTCCTCCATGCCGAACGCCTTGATGATTTTATGCCCGGCAAAGGATTCGGAGAGAGCCGCGTAGATCAGGGATGTTGACCGCTGTCTCATCTTGTCTTTTTTCCGGATGCTGCGGCCTATTGCCTGGATGGGTAGAAAGGCGAGGCCGAAAATGGCGGCTATCCCGATAAAAGACCACCCGCTCGTCATCACCACGTAGATGACGCAGGCCATCAGCTGGAAGACGTCTCTTGAAAAGTCAACGGCTGTATGTGTAAAGAACGCCCCGAACACGAGCAGGTCGTTTGTCAGGCGCGAGATGAGCTTCCCCGAATGGTTCTTGTTGTGGAACTTCATTGAGAGCGACATGACCCGAGCAAAGAGCGCGTTTCTAATGTCCATTATGATCCTGTGACCCACCGAACGGATCATGATGTTCTGGAAGTACACGCTCGTTTGCTCTATCAGGACGATCATTAGGAAGAGCATGATGAGCCCGACCAGCCGGTTTTTCAGCAGCGATTTTTCCTGGGGCGAGAGCTCCTCCGGGGCTGGTTCATCTTCTATCGGTTTATCGGCTTCTTTTTCGCCTGCCCCTGTTTCAGGCGATGGATCGAATATGGAAAACCGATCGAAAAATCCGTCTTCCACTACAGCGTTTTTCGCGGTGCCCTTAGGGTCCAGTATCGGTTCGAGGCTTTTCTGGAAGAAGAAAAACTTGGCCCCCAGCGCACCGCCAACAACCGAAGAGAGCAGCACGCATAGCAGGATTTTTGCGGTGTAGGGACGGGCGAACCTGAAAAGCCGCCTCCACAGAAGAACGTCGCCTTCCCTGCCCGGAAAGAACAGTGTTTTTAGGGCGAAACTTTTGTGGACCGCTTCCCGTTCTTTTTCAATCTGGTCCAGATCATCGAGGATGACGTTCTTGGGAGGCCCGTTGGTGTTTTGTTGATTCATCACGTCTCTATATCAGTTAACGGATTCGATTTTGAAAAATGTGCATTATAAAGCTCTCTTTTCCTGCCGGAGAGAGATTTTAAGAAAAAAGAGGAAACAGTGCCACCGTGGTATAAGGTAAAATGCGATGGAATGAAGCGGTTCAGCATCATTCAGTGTCATTAAAACAACGTTTTTTACGCAGCAGGTCAGGCTGCCGGGGCGTCTGTCCGGTCATCGAGTAAATGGCGCAAAACACCACCAAAGCGGTCTCGATCCACCGTTCGCCGTTCAGCGAGACATCTCAGGTCGTCCGGTTTTTAACCAGCGGTTTCGGTCAGGTTACCTGTATGGTCAAGGGTGCGTTCCGCGAAAAAAACAACTACCAGGGGAACATCGACCTGATGGTTCTGAGCAGGATCACTATCGCCGGGCACAAGCGAAAGGGCCTGGCCATGCTGAGAAACAGGGAGCTATTGAAGCACTACCCGAGGGTTCGCAAGGATATGAAAGCGTTTGCATCCGCTGCTTTGATGGGGGAGCTTCTCTGTTCGATCGTGCAGGAGAGGCAGCAGATCCGCGGGCTTTTTAGCCTTGTAACCGGTGTTCTGGACGCGCTTCAGAACAGGCCTGGGTCGGAAGAGCTAGCCATGTTCGTGTTCCAGGGGAGGCTTTTAAAGGTTTCGGGCTACGAACCTGTTTTGGACAGATGCGTCAGCTGCAGCGCAAGGCCTTCTGCGGGCAACCTCATGACCGTGGTCCCGGGCCGCGGCGGGATTGTTTGCCGCAGATGCATCGGCGGAGAAAAAGACAGCCTCCGGATCTCATGGAACGCTTCACAACTGATCTACAAGTCGATTTACGATGATCCCCTTCGAGTCGATGGCCAGGGAGTCGGTTCAGGAGTGATTAAAGAGGTTTGGTCCTTTTACCAGCTCTTTTTTCAATATTTTCTGGAGAAAAAAATAAATTCGTATGCTTTTATTAGAGGGTTGTGAATCTACCGAAACGACTGTCCCATCGAAACAAAAGACATGAGAAATACGACTTGCTCACTTCAGCACAGGCCCGGAAGCTGCTTTTTCCTTCTGACTTTAACAACCACGTTTTTGGCTCTTACAGCCTGTACCTATACGTTTACAAGGGTGAATGGCAGGTCCATCTCCGGATGCAACACAGAAGATGTGCTTGAAGCGGCAGAGGAGGCGTTCGACAGAGAAGACTATGACAGGGCCGAGCATCTCGCAGCATATATCAGAGAAAACGATCCGGGGTCTCCTGATGTGGCCAGAGCGCTGTATCTGGCCGGCGAGTCATCGTTCAAGCTCGATGATTACTGGCAATCCTTCCAGTACTTCAAGGAGCTTCGGGTCAGGTTTCGCGGATCGAAGGACCTGGGCAAGGTCAAGGACCGTTTCTATGACATAGGGATGGCCTATCTCGACAGCGAACCCTGGTTCCTGTTCGGACACCTTTTTACAGGGCAAAGCAGAGGCGTAAGCGTGCTGATCTACCTGATAACACATTATTCCCATTATCAGAGGGAAGGCGATGAAATGGCGGATGACGCGCTGATGGCGGTAGTGGATTACCATTTCGAAGAGGAGGAATACTTCGATGCGATCGATTTTTCCAAACAGCTGATCGCGGAGTATCCGGATTCCGAGTGGAAGCACAAAGCCGTCTACAGGCTGGGCATGAGCCATGTTAGCCTGAGCAAGGGTCCGTCCTATGACCGGGAAAGCCTGCTTCAGGCTTTATATGATTTCGATTATTATCTGATGCTGTATCCTTTTGGAAGATATGCAAAAGAGGTGTCCGAGGCTCTGACCGGAACCAGGGAAGACCTGGCTGAAAAGGAGCTAGAGATAGCCAGGTTCTACCTGGATCTGGATAACGGTTTTGGGGCGCGCATACATCTGGCAAATGCGGTGCTCCGTTTTTCAGACACGCCTGCCGGTGTTCATGCCAGGGAGATCATGCTTGAAAAAGGATGGGACTATACAATACATTCATCGGACAGGCTCGTTCCCAGGCGGCCAACGGGTCTCAAGGAATGATTTCTGCAATTACGGGATAGCAATCAAGTGTTATTAAAACTCGAAAACCGTTTCCTGTTTTTTCCATTGATCGCCGTATGGTTAATGTGCGCCCTTGAAGCCTGCACCGGATGGAGCACAGAATCTTTAATATTGGGAGGGATGGAAAAGGTTTATGTGCCTTATTTCCAAAATGATACGTTCTACAGGCGCCTGGAGCACGACCTGACGCGCCAGGTAATAGCCAGGATTAATGAAAGACCCGATGTTTATCTGGCCGATGAAGAATCTGCCGAGTTAATATTGGAAGGCCGTATCCGGAAATATCATAAATCCGTTCTGGGTGAGGGCCGGCACGACGAGGTGCTGGAAGGTGCTGCCACGGTGACCGTGGAGATCAACATCATCAGGGCTGCCGACGGTGTTGTGCTCAGAACGGAGATTCTCAGGGATACGGCCGAGTATTTCGAAGGGCTGGGTGAAACCCTGGAAATGACGAGGGGCGAATCGTTTGACGTGTTGGCCGGCAGAATCGTGGCTCTTCTCGAGAAGAGCTTCTGAGAAACGGCTGAGCCGCAGCCGGACAGACACATTTTTCGTGCTACACGAAAAGCTGAATATCGTTATTAATGGATGGCCCGGGCGTTGCCCGGAGGCCGCTCAAGAAAAAGGAAACCGGACGGCTTGATATGAGCAGCAAGGATCAGAAGAACAAGGGCAAGCAGGGCGATATGAAGAAGCCGCCGATGAGAAGCGGTTTCAACCTGTTTTTCACCCTTCTTTTCGTGGTATTCATGGCAATGGTCATGCTCACCATGTTCGATGAGAACCCCTTGGGGAGCACAAGAGAGATCAGCCCGATCTCGTTTTTGAAGCTTTTGTACACCTGTCGGATCACCCACCTCGAGGTCTATGGATTCGAGAAAGTGGAGGGCGAATACATCGTGGATCCGGATCGATCCGGCGATGTGTACTCCCCGCCGCCCGACACCGATTCCGATCCGGGTCAAGATCCGAACATCGGCACCTTTGTGATGGAGCTGAGCCAGGAGGGGCTTCAAAAACTCTCACCGGATTATTACCGTTTCGTTGCGAAAAAGGTGGAGAAAGGGGATCCGGCGGTTTTTGTCGATGATGTGGAAAACGATAATTTGCTGGTACATTCCTACTACACCATAACCACTGATACCCCGCTGATCCGGTCGATAGACGAGCAAAAAAAACCACAGCTAATCGGAGATCCCATTGTGGGCAGCGATCCGGGGACCGAGCTTTTCGTGGATATGGTGGATTCAAGCGGGCAGACCAGGTTCAAGCGCTACTCCTTCAAGGCGGGATCCGGCGTTGTGAACCCCGCTCACAACCTGAAAACCGTGCTCGCCGCCATCCGGAAGAACTTCCCCACGGCCGAGTTCCAGAACCATCCTGTGCAGAACGAGTCCGGCCTGAACTTCAACAAGCCGAACACATTCTGGGCAACCGTGCTTTACCCTTTGATTCCGTGGGTCCTCATCATCGGCCTGCTCTGGTTCTTCATCATCCGGCAGATGAGGTCGCCCGGCGGCGGCGGTGGCGTGCTTTCGTTCGGCCGGTCCAAGGCAATGCTGGTCAACAAGGAAAAGACAGATGTGACCTTTGCCGATGTTGCGGGCATTGAAGAGGCAAAGGAAGAGGTGACAGAGATCATCGAGTTCCTCAAGAACCCGGCCAAGTTTTCCAGGCTGGGCGGAAGGATTCCGCGCGGCGTCCTGCTGGTCGGAGCCCCGGGCACCGGCAAGACACTGCTGGCCAAGGCGATTGCCGGCGAGGCGGATGTGCCTTTTTTTTCCATCTCCGGTTCCGACTTTGTCGAGATGTTCGTGGGAGTGGGCGCTTCACGCGTGAGGGACCTTTTCAGACAGGCCAGGGAGAGCTCTCCCTGCCTGATCTTTCTCGACGAGATCGACGCGGTCGGCAGGAAAAGGGGTGCCGGGCTCGGCGGGGGGCACGACGAGCGCGAGCAGACACTGAACGCCATTCTCGTGGAGATGGACGGGTTCGACACGGATGTAGGGATCATTCTTCTGGCCGCGACGAACAGGCCGGACGTGCTGGATCCGGCGCTTCTCAGGCCCGGGCGCTTCGACCGCGAAATCGTTATCGATCTCCCTGACCTTCGCGGCCGGGAAGGCATACTGAAGGTGCACTGCCGCAAGGTCAAGGTTGCCGAGTCCGTTGAACTCAGCGTGCTTGCCCGAGGCACACCAGGTTTTTCCGGCGCTGAGCTTGCATCTGTTGTGAACGAGGCCGCGTTGCTCGCCACCATGAAGGACCGCTCCGCGGTGGAGATGAACGATTTTGAGGAGGCCAGGGACAAGGTCCGCTGGGGGCGGCAGAAGAAGAGCCGCATAATGGACAAGGAGGACAAGCGTATCACAGCCATCCACGAGTCCGGTCATGCACTCGTGGCGCACACAGTGCCGGCCGCCGAACCGGTGCACAAGGTTACGATCATCCCCAGGGGAGCTGCCCTCGGGGCGACGATGATCCTTCCGGAAAAGGACCGCTACCACTACAGGAAGAAGGAGCTGATGGCCCGCATACAGGTTCTTTACGCCGGCAGGATCGCCGAAGAAAAGTTTTGCGGGGATATTTCCGGTGGTGCGCAAAACGACATTGAAACCGCTTCCGAAACCGCGAGAGTGATGGTTTGCCAGCTGGGAATGTCTGAAAAGGTAGGGCCCGTGTCTTACGGCGAAAAATCCGGCCCCGTTTTCCTGGGTCAGGAACTGGTGAGATCCAAAACTCACAGCGATGAGGTGGCCAGGCAGATCGACACGGAAGTAAAAGCCATCATTGATACCTGTTACCAGGAAAGCGAAAAGATTATCGAGGGGAAGCGGAAAGAGCTCGAGAAAATCGCCGAAGCCCTGTTGAAATACGAAACGATCACCGGCTCGGAGGTTAAGGCTATAATAGACGGAAAACCCCTGGAAGAGATAGATTTCGAATACGCGCTGCCGCCACCCTCCCCTGCAGACGAGCCAGAGGTGAACTCCAGCAAGGCCAAGAAGGAGACGAGCCCGGAATCGGAGATAGATCCCGACGGCCTGCCAGCGGAAGGTGAACCCGCTTACTGAGATACCGCCCGGCCCCGGTCTTGTTTTCAGCTCTCAACGATATCCTTGAGCCACGCATCCGGATCGTTCACATGCATCCGGATCCTGCCCCCGCCCCGGATTGTTGTCTTCAACGTCAGCACAGCTTTGGAACCCCGCTTTTCCACCTCGAAAAACCCGTCTTCTCCGCCTGCCTTGCCCTTCGGGCCGAGCGGTGCCTGGATCATCATGCGCCGTGTCAGGAAGTGAAAAAGAATGAGACGTTTTCTGGAAAGCCTGGCATGTGAAAAGGTAATGCGCCGGATCAAGGGGAACCTGAACCTTGTCAGAACCCATTGTTCGCTCCGAAGCAGGCCGTCATTCGATATTACCTTCATCCGTTTCTTGAAGGACAAAAAGCCTTGAAGAACCCTGGCGCCCATGTAAAGCGCGATCAGGCCGACGGCACCGAGTATAAACGCCCCATCGGATATCATGAAAAAAGGGTGCATGGCCGCATCCGCTCCGGTTCAAAGAAATGAAATGTTCCAGAAAAGGGATCATACATCGATCTGTCCCCGAGAGAAAGCCGGTTTATGTCCCAATCTGCGGGCATATGGGTGTTGTATATCAAGACTCAGTTTACTGTGCCGCGGTAGATGTGTATGAAACATGCGGGCTAGCCCGCATGTTTCACACTCCGAGTGAAAATCACCTTCAAACACCTTC
>CAZIUL010000091.1:0-13834 GCA_964542475.1 uncultured Phycisphaerales bacterium
GCCACCCAACCGGAGGGCAACCACGGGGGGTTGCCCCTACAAGGCGTTTCCGGCGGCTGACGGAGCAACGCCCTCCATGCCGCCTCTTCTCCGCCCTGTACGCTGAACCCTTCTCCGATCCCGATTCGGAGGGCAACAACCGGCCCAAGCTCGCCCCTACATGTTTTCCATGTACATTCGGATCGCCTCGGGGTATGCCTTGCATTCCTCCGCGAAAACCTTGGCAGCCACCTCGTCGGGCCCGTCTTCAGGAGCGATCGCGACCTTTCTCTGGAGGATAATGGGGCCGTGGTCGTATTCGTTGTCAGCGAAGTGAACCGTGCAGCCTGATTCGGTATCACCCGCAGCCACAACCGACTCGTGCACATGGTGTCCGTGAAAACCCTTGCCGCAGTGTTTGGGGATCAGGGCCGGATGAATGTTCATAACGCGGCCTTCGTACGTTTCAGGAATGCGGTAAAGCCTCAGGAAGCCTGCCATCAGCACGAGGTCCACCGAGAAGCGGCCCAGAACGCCGGTGATTTCTTCGCTGAACGAGTCCGTGTTTTCGTGGTCCTTGAGCCTGACCACGAACGATGGAATAAGGTGCTTTGCGGCCCGGACGAGCCCGTATGCCCTGCTGTTCGAAGACACCACCACGCAGACCACCGCGTTCAGGCTTTTTTCTTCGATCCTCTCGAGGATGTTTTGAAGTGTTGTGCCGCCTCCCGAGAGCAGAACTCCGAGGCGCAAAGGGTTTTTCTTAATCCTCAACGATCTTGTCCTTCCCTCTGCCGGATCCATGCCGGAACCGCCAGGCCCCGCCTCTTGATGCGAAGGCGGAAATCATCGCTTGAACCCTACCAGGTGTTTTTCAGGCACGGATGATCCGTTCATGAGCCCGCTGATATACCAGGAGAATATGGTGTGCGAGTGTTTTTCCGTAAACTCGAGGAGCAGCCTTTCAGCCTCCTCGAAACCGATGTCGGTCTTGCTGTTGATGAACGGGTCTGCTCCCGCGTAAAAAGCCTTCACAGCGGCGGCCTCCTCAGCGTGAAGCTTCATGATCCCGGCGCATCTTTCCTCCAGCGAAGAGTCGAGGGCCGACGCCTCGCCGGACAGCCTTTCGATCTCCTTTTCGAGATCGAGGAACATTGGCGTCGAGGCTGCTGACTTGACGGACTCAGCGGTCCATCCATCCACAGGGTCGTAGGCCTCCACAGCCCTGTTGAGCAGGCTGAGGCAAGCCGCGCACCTGGCAGCCTCGAAATGGATCGCAGCCTCGGCAAGGTCGAGCTTGTCGCCGGCGCTCATGGGGAAGCGGTCGTCGATCAGTGTGATGAGCTGTGAAGCGCTTTTGAAGCGGGCAAAAGGCACGTTGGACATGCTACTTTTTTTCCCGCGGGTTATCAGGATCTTGAGCCCGTCCCTCTCGTCGGTCAGCGAGTTGATCGCACCACCCGTTTCCTTTCCCTCGTCGAAGTACGTGACTTCTTCCTTCTGAAGCGCGCCGTTATCAACAGCCTGCAAGAGCTTTGTAAAAAGCAAGGCGGCGGCAGCGGGTCCTGACGCCAGCTTGGCCACGTGCACCTTGTATGATTCCGTTCTCATCAGGGACACGGCGGAGGTTATCGTGCTTGTCGCTTCCGCGAAACCGTATCCCAGGACCTCGGAGCGAACCTTGCATGGATCGATCGAGGAGAACAGGTTCTTCAGGTCATCATCATACATCGTCATGAAGAACTCTCTCTCCGCCTTTGCGGTGCTGGAGATCGCCTTGATGAACCGTTCTGAGATCGTATTCAGAAAGCTCGACACCTCCTCCCGCATCTTATCATCGATCGGCCCGAATCGTGCGCCGTCATCATCGAGAGCCTTCCTGGCCGCTGTGAAGTCGTTCTTTTCGGCTGCCTCCGCTGCTGTTTTCAGGACGGATTCGCTTTCCGACACCAGCGTGTTTTTTACCTTGGCGACAAGCCCCGCCCGAAGGCTGCTGATCACGTCTTCCTCCAGGAGCCCCTCTTCCTCGCCGATGCTGTAGGCGTATTCGAGGGCGCTCACGAAATCTTTGGAGCTGAGCAGCTTCTCGACCGCGGGTCCTGCCTGCTGCTGAAGCGTTTCCATCTTCGCGAGCCTTGCACGCTCAATTTCCATTTCCTGGTCCAGCTTCTCCCGGATCCGCGCCTTTTCTTCAGCGGCTTTGATCGCGGTCGGCGTACCCGGAAAACCGTCGATGATTTTTGTAAGCTCCTTGATCCGTTCGCCCAGCAGAAGACCGTCCGGAATGGAGAGGTACGAGTTGGAAGCCTTTGTTTCCTGCATCCGCTTCTGGAGGTCGGCCACCTCTTCTTTGAGCTGTGACTCCTTTTCAGAGTTGTTTACCACCGGATCGCCGTAAGGTTCCGGTTTTTCCCCGTTTCCGTTTTGAGAGTTCAGTAAAAAATACGCGGCAAAGAGAACAACGACCAGTGCGGCCGCGCCCGCGGCCAACGGCCACCGCTTCCCGCTCGGCTTGATCTCATCGAGATCCTTGATCAGCTCGGCGGAGTCTTTGTAACGATCATCCGGCTTCTTGGCCATCATCCGCTGAACGATCCTGCACAGGGCATCCGGCGCGTCCGGCCTCTCCTCTTTCAGCGGAGCCGGTTCTTCGTTGATCTGCTTGCGCAGGATCTCCTTGACGTTCTTTCCGCGGAACGGCGTCTTTCCGGTCAGTATCATGTAAAAGGTGCACCCGAGAGAATAGATATCCGAACGGATGTCCGTCCCCTTTCTCTGGATCCGTTCAGGGGAGATGAAATGGGGCGTTCCGATCAGGCCGGCGCCTTCGTCCTTGGTCGAATCATCCAGGGAACAGGCAAGGCCCATGTCCGATATCTTTACGCTTCCGAGATCGGTGATCATGAGGTTTTGCGGTTTTATGTCGTGGTGGACGATATGCTTCTGCTCGGCGTACATGAGCCCGTTGGCCGCTTCCCTGATTATGCGCAGCGCCGCATCGACGGGCACCCTGTCCTTGTTGATCAGGTCCTCAACCGTGCCTCCGGGGATGTATTCCATCGAATAAAAACAAAAGCCGCTGGAGTCGATGACATCGTACACCTGAAGCACGTTCGGGTGGTTGAAAGCCCCTGCGGCGCGCGCCTCCCGGATGAACCGTTCCCTGAACCTGACGTCGCGGGTAAGCCGAGGCGAGAGGCGTTTTATCGCGACATCCCGGTTTAGCGAAAGCTGGCGCGCCAGGTACACCGTTCCCATTCCGCCCCTGCCGAGGCGATCGACAATTTTGTAGCCTTCGATTGTTTTTCCGATGAGCGGGTCGCTGCGGGTTTCCCTGGTGAACGATAGATATGTAGCGCCCACCTGGATCTTGTCGTTGAAACGAAGCTCCGTCCTTGTGACGCGGGTGTCGTTGACAAGAACCGTTGATTCCTTGCCCGGCGTCAGGATGAAGTATCTCCCCTGTTTCTCCTTGATCTTGAAGTGTATTGGAGATGCCAGCTCGTCGTTGATGCGTATCTCGCAGGATTCGTCTGTTCCGCCCGAATAGGCCGTATCCTGTACGAGCTCGATGGTTTTGCCCTTGTCCGGGCCGCTTTCGAACATGATTAATGGCACTGATATATCCTCAAACTTCGATCCGGCCTGTCAATCCAGGCCTTTGTATAAAGCGGTGCCGATCCTGACGTGTGTGGCCCCTTCCTCCACGGCAACCTCGAAATCGCCTGACATGCCCATGGACAAAACATCGAATCCCTGCCCCGCGGAGCCCTCGCTTTTCGCTTTTACATGAAGCTCCTTCAGTTTCCTGAACCACGGTCGCGCTGCTTCCGCGTCGGGATCATAGGGGGCCATTGTCATCAGCCCGCGGAGCCTGATGCCGGGCAGGCTGTCGGCTTTCCTGATAGCCTCGTCGAGCCCGCCCGGATCGAAGCCGTGCTTGGAGGTTTCGCCGCTCACGTTCACCTCGAGCAGAATATCGACAGGGGCGGGATCGTTTGCCCTCGTTTTGGCGATCTCCTCGAGCAGGCGTATCGAGTCGACCGAGTGAATCATGGAAAAAAGGGACACGGCCTTTTTCGCCTTGTTCCTTTGCAGATGCCCGATCAAGTGCCATGTTCCGCTGTTTCCGAGCACCGCCCGCTTGCGTTCAGCCTCCTGCACGCGGTTTTCGCCGATATGGTCAATCCCGGCATCGAGAACAAGCCTCGCGACTTCCGGATCCACGGCCTTGGTCACGGCAATGAGGGTCACTTCTGAAGGATCCCTGCCGCATCTGCGGCACGCGCCGTCGATCCTGGCGCGGACCTTGTCGATGTTTTTCCGGAGGCTGCCGAACCGGTCCGTACTCATGTGAAATGGACACCCGATCAAATTGCCGGACAAAAACAACAGACTTAACAAAAGGCGCGCTCAGTGTCAACCGCCGCTGTTATTTTGGCATCGACAACGCCGCCTTTCCATTGTTACCGGCGCATCTCCCAATTCATCTGGAGGGCGGCAGTCTCTTGCCGCCGCTTCGGTCCCGGCGCCGACGGAGCGGCGCCCTCCAACCTTGAACCTCTTCCCTAGCTCGCAACGAAGAGTATGATATATGCGGGCTAGCTTTTCCCTTGACTTGGTTTCCAGCGATTCTATAGTATCCTCTTCATTTGATTGTTTCGATACGTTTGTTATTGATCCGAAAAACAGATTGGAGGATGCCAGCAATGAGAGCCATCCAGGCGATCCTTTTTTGTCTCGTCGCCATAACACCCTTGTCGTATTCCCTGGAAAACACCATGACCGATTTGGACCTTCCTTTTTGCCTGAGCGATCTCAAGCTGAAGGATGTGTGCTGGAAGCTGCCCGTAGACGGATTCACGAGCGGCGAGCCTGTGGAATGGAACCTGGTGGACGGCAACGATTTTTTCATGCTCGATCTTGCGAACACCATGCATTGCATCGACCTGAAACGCGGGGTTCACAGGTGGGTTCTCGATCTGCCGGGCACCCCCACACATGCTCCGAGTTTGAGCGATGACTGCGTCGGCGTGGTTGTGAAGGACAGGCTGATCATTGCCAAGCGGTCGAACGGGTCCCGTTTTTCGGATAATACGCTGAAACTGTTTCCAGCCACAGCGCCTGCTGTCTGCAAGGAAGGGGCTTATGTGGGCGTCTTCGTTCAGAGCCGGCTCTACGCGGTGGACGGAAGCAACGGGATGAACGGCTGGTCGTACAGGTTCAAGGGTTTCCTCAAAGCAGCACCCAAGCTGTATGGAAACGGCGCCGACAGGTTTCTCTATGCCGTCTCAAGCGATGGTACGGTTTTGTGCCTGCCTCCGAAATTGGCAAGCGACACGGCCCCGTCCAAAGCCGTCTGGAAGTTTCAAACCAGAGGCCCGAACACGGCGGAGTTTGTTCTCGCAGGCGAAAAGCTTCTCGTGGCTTCGGAAGACACCTGTCTTTATGCGTTTGACAGGCGCACCGGGACCGTTGTCTGGAAGCTGTATGCGGGCGTGCCCCTGAAGAGCCAGGCCCAGGTGTTCGGAAACCTCGTTTTCCTGAAAACGGACAGGCAGTTCATGTGTCTCGATCTCGACACAGGCGAGGAGCTCTGGACATACGACGGCGGCAAGAGTGCAGCCGCGCTGATAAACAATGTGGTCTACTTATGCACCGAAGACGGTACCGTGGCCCTTCTGGGCGCGGGGGATGGCGAGCTCATCAACGAGGTATCCCTGGGAGGGGGCCTGTCCCTCATCCCCAACGCATCAACCGAGATGCTGGTGGTCAGGAGCTCATCCGAAATCTACGCGCTGAAGTAGCCCTTTGTCTGTGCCCCTGTGGCTGTTTTTGACAGGTGCGTATATCTGTCCCTTTATTTCGTTATATCCAGAAACAGAAACCTTTCCGTTTTCCCGGTGACGCGGAAACAATGACCTATCCGCAAGCCGGCCACCCAGATGATCTCCCCCCCGCGGGGTGTACCGCTTTCATGCCCGGCGCTCCCGGCGCACACAAGAGCAAGGCTGTCCCTGCAAAACGCGGGTGTCTTTATGTCGATCAGGAACCCCTTGAGTTTTTTTCCCCCATTGGCCCCCAGAGGGTGAAACCTGTCCCCTGCTCTTCGCGGCCTTATGTGAACGATCGGTCCCACCCGGTCGGCGTCGAGAACCTCGACGAAGGGGTCCGGATTCGCGAGCAGCGCGGCAGCCTTTTCCCTGTCCTGTGAAAGCTCGGCCCGGATCGTGCTGTGGTCCGGAAGCTGAGCGAACCCGGGCAGGGGAACCTCGATGGGCGCGCCGACGGTTCGCTCTTCTCGTGCGGGGCGGCTTCTCACCAGCACCAGGCCATAACCGCTGATGAAAAGCAGGCACTCCCCGCTGATTTCGACCCTGGAGCCTTGGCGCCCGGATTCGATCAAGGAGGCCGCGGCTTTGAACAGCCCCTTAGAAAGATGCGGGCCTGGCGTTTTCGAGACATGGCTGATGCTCTTTTCGAGGAGCGGGTGAAGCAGGATCGGATCGAGCTTTTTCAAGACATCGAGCCGCATGGCAGATGTTGCCTCGTCCGGCCTCTCATTAGTGGGTTCGGGCTTGTTTCCGGTCGGATCCGCGAACGGTGTGTACCATTCCCGGCAGGCAAAAGGTTCTAGCGAGCGCCTGTAGATCGCTTTATGATATGCAATCGACGAACCCGCCTCAAGCCTTACATTGATGGCCCGGGCGGCTTCGGCGATCTTCAAAAGCTCGTCGTTGATGTCGATGTGCCGGGTTGCGCGCTTGAGCGCCGGCAAAACTTTTTGGCGGATGCGGTTGCGCTGGATGGACATGTCCCGGTTGGAGCTGTCAGTCGCGCAAGAGAGACTGTTTTTGAGAAGAAGGCGTTCGATGCGCGAGCGCGAGAAGCGCAGGAGCGGCCGGACCAGGAGCACGCCCTGGAGCCCGCCGAGGGGGCGCGCTTCCGGGATTCCTGCAAGCCCCCTGTATTCCGAGCCCCTCGACAGGCGTTGCATCACAGTTTCGGCCTGGTCGTCTTTCTGATGCCCGGTCAGCACCACGCCCGCGCCGGTCTCCTTGGCTTTTTCCTCGAAAGCCTTGTAGCGCACGGATCGCGCCCATGCCTCCACAGAGCCCATGGATTTCTTCTGAGGCGGCACGATCCTCTTGCAGAGAAACTCCAGGCCGAGCTTGCCTGCGAGCGATCTCGACACATTTTCGTCCTCATCGCTTTCGCGACCGCGGAGCCCGTGGTTCACATGAAGCGCTGCCACGCGGCCCTGGATGATGCCTTTTCCCCGCCCTGTCGCTCTTGCCGCGCAAAGGAGAAGGCAAAGCGCTGCAGAGTCAGGCCCGCCGGAGAGCCCGGCGATCCACGGTTGCTTCCTTTGTTCGGCAGGGACGAGCCTGTCCAGGCTGTCGAGGAAATGCTCAAGCAGCTCCTTTTCGATGTTCGTTTTGCTGTTGCCAGGCATCCGGCTCGTCTCCGCTCGGCATTTTATCGGCGTCCAGGGCAGAAGAAAGGAACACGAACAGCATGATACTCAGTCGTTGCATGGCCGGGCAAGCCTCAAAAAAACGCGCGGTACGGCACAGTGTTTTTGATGTAAGAAAAACAGGTGTTCATGAACAGGGACGCCGAAAGGTTCTTGTGGATGGCGCCGGATCCGGCGGTATCTATAGAAATCCATGTCTTTGCAGGCTGACTAGAAAATTCAGCGTTTGGAATCTGGTTTTGACTTTGTTTTATTTGTGTTCAATATGTGCGTTTTTGGGAGCTTAGTTTCCCAAGCGGTACAGGAGTTTATTAAGGAGATGACCCATGGCGATTCGAATCGGGATCAACGGCTTCGGCAGAATAGGCAGGATGGTGTTCAGGATCATGGAGGAGTCGGATGACTTCGAGGTGGTGGCGCTCAACGATCTGACGGATCCGAAGGCCTTGGCACATCTTCTGAAGTACGATTCGGTGCAGGGCAGGTTCAACGGCGAGGTTTTGTTGGGCGATGGGGGGCTCATGGTAAACAACAGGGAGGTGAAGGTTTTTTCCGAGCGCGATCCCAAGGCCATACCGTGGAAGAAAATGGAGGTCGATTTCGTGGTGGAGTCAACCGGTGTCTTCCGAAAGAGGGAGCAGATCGCCCTTCACCTGGAAGCCGGGGCGCCGAAGGTGCTTCTGACGGTTCCGCCCAAGGACGAGATCGACAACCTCATCGTGATGGGCGTCAACGAGCAGGAGCTCAAAAAGGACGACAAGATCATATCGAACGCCTCGTGCACGACGAACTGCCTGGCCCCGGTGGCCAAGGTGCTGAACGACAGGTTCGGGCTCAAGCACGGGCTCATGACGACCGTTCATGCGTACACGAATGACCAGCGCATTGCAGACATGGTCCACTCGGATCTCAGGCGTTCGCGGGCCGCGGCACAGAACATCATCCCAACGACCACAGGCGCCGCAAAGGCGGTGGGCAAGGTGATCCCGGAGCTTAACGGGAAGCTGGACGGTTTTGCCATGCGCGTGCCTGTTGTTGACGGATCGGTGGTGGACCTCACCGTGAACCTCGAAAAGAGCGTGACAAAGGACGAGATAAACGCTGCCATGAAAGAGGCTGCAGATGGACCGATGAAAGGCGTTCTCTGCTATACCGAAGATCCAATTGTATCCTGCGACATATTGGGCGATCCCCACTCGTCGATCTTCGACAGCCTCTCCACGATGGTGATGGCGGACAACATGGCAAAGGTGGTTTCCTGGTACGATAACGAGTGGGGCTACTCCTGCCGTGTTGCCGACCTGATCCGCCTTTCGTGCGGTTTGTGATGAGGCGCCGGTATGAACAAGCTGAAAATCGATGCCCTCGATGTCAATGGCAAGAGGGTTCTGACCAGGGTGGACTACAACGTTCCGCTCGACGATGAGTGCAGGGTGACCGATGATCTTCGCATCAGGCGGTCGCTCCCCACGGTGAGCCACATACTCGACAATGGAGGCACCCCTGTGCTCATGTCCCACCTCGGTCGCCCCAAGGGCAAGGTCGTTGATTCGATGCGCATGAAGCCGGTAGCCGGCGTGCTGCAGGATCTTGCGGGTGTCGAGGTTTCAGCGTTCAGCGAGGCGGTCGGGCCAGCGGTGAAGGACGGGCTGCCTGCCGGCGGCGAGAAGAAGATCGCGCTGCTCGAGAACCTGCGTTTCAGCCCCGGGGAGAAGGCGAACGATCCCGAGTTCTCCGCGGCTTTGGCGGAGCTCGGCGACCTGTACGTGAACGATGCTTTCGGCACGGCGCACAGGGCTCACGCGTCCGTGGTGGGGGTGCCCTCGTTTTTCGGGCCCGGGAAAGCTGCAGCCGGGTTTCTTATGGCTAAAGAGCTCGATTATTTCCGCAAGGTGCTCGATGAGCCCAGGCGCCCCGTGGCTGCGGTACTCGGCGGCGCCAAGGTTGCGGACAAGCTCCCGCTGGTGAAAAACATCCTTGATATTGCTGACATGATTTTGATAGGCGGAGGCATGTCGTACACCTTTCTGAAGGCTCTTGGCTGCGGGATCGGGGACTCCATGCTCGAGGAGGAAAGCCTCGGCGAGGCTGAAGAAGCCTTGGCGGAGGCTGAAAAGAGAGGTGTGAAGGTTTTGCTGCCCGTGGACCACGTGTGCGCCGACGCCTTTGCGGAGGATGCCGGCAAGAGAACGATCGAGGGTGATATCCCTGACGGGTGGATGGGCCTTGACATCGGTCCTTCAACGATCAGCCTTTACATAGGGGCGCTCAAGAGCACAGGCACCGTTCTCTGGAACGGGCCCATGGGCGTGTTCGAGTGGGATCTTTTTTCGACAGGAACGCGCGCAGTTGCGGAAGCCGTTGCTGCCATGGATGTGATCTCTGTTGTGGGCGGCGGCGATTCGGCCGCGGCTGCGAAGCTGTTCGGGCTCGAGGAGAAGTTCAGCCACATCTCCACCGGTGGAGGCGCATCGCTCGAACTGCTGGAAGGAAAGGTGCTGCCCGGTATCGCGGCGCTGCCGGAGGCATAGGTGCATTCGGTTTGGTGATGTGTTGTTTTTTATGATTATAGACGGCTCATCTCATTCATGAGGCGGTTTTTTAACAGGGTTTGTTTTCGGGAACGAAGCGTATGAAAGTGAAGATCTGTCCCTCGTTGCTGTCGAGCGATTTTGCCAGGCTTGCCAGTGAAGTTGAAGCTGTCGAGGCTGCCGGCGCTGACTGGCTGCACGTGGATGTCATGGACGGCCATTTCGTGCCGAACATCACCATAGGCCCGGGAGTGGTGAAGGCTTTGCGGCCTGTCGCCACGAAGCTGCTGGACGTTCATGTCATGATCGACCGCCCGCTCGAGTACGTGGGCGCCTTCATCGATGCGGGCGCTGATATCTACGTGTTTCATGTGGAGGCCAAGGACGATCCTGAAGCGGTGATAGCGAGCGTGCGGGAAAAAAGCGACGCGGTCCGCGTGGGCATCACTCTCAACCCGCCGACACCGCTTTCCGCGATTGCGCCGTACCTCGACGCGGTGGACCTGGTGATGATCATGTCCGTCAATCCGGGGTTTCCGGGGCAGGGTTTTGTTCCCGGATCTTTGGACCGCGTCAGGGCGCTCCGCGATGAGTACGGATACAAGGGTGATGTGGAGATTGACGGCGGCATAAAGGCGGATAACATAGCCGATGCCGCAAGGGCCGGAGCAAATGCATTTGTTTCTGGAAGCGGGATCTTCAAATCCGGGGATCTTGCTGGTACAATTTCCAGGATGAGAAGCGAGGCGGAAAATGTCTGGCGAGGTTTGTAAACGCACGGAGGGCCCTGCTCTCCATGATCGCGGTGTCTGCCCGGGGCGGCCATGGGCGGATCGAGCGAAGCGGTAAATACAGGAAACGGATGCTTCCGGAGGAGGAGATATATGACAGCCTGGGTACGTTTCAAGAAGAAGGAGATGCCGGGCGGGCTCTGGCTCAAGTGCCCGGCCTGCGGGGAAGTGATCTACAAGAAGGACCTCGAAGAAAACCTCAAGGTCTGTCCCAAGTGTGAACACCATCACACTCTCAACGCGCTCGAACGCGTGCAAACCATCCTGGACGAGGGATCGGCCGAGGAGATGTGCGTGGATATGGAGGCTGTTGACCGCCTCGATTTCGAGGACAAATCGAAATACTCCGAAAAGCTCGTCAAGACCATGGCCAAGACCAAGAGGAAGGAAGCGATCTGGATCGGCACCGGCAAGGTCATGGGGCTGGATGTGGCTTTCGGCACACTGGACTTCAGTTTCCTGGGGGGCAGCATGGGAGTGGTGGTCGGCGAGAAAATCGCCATTCTCGTGGAGTACGCGCTCGAGAAAGACCTTCCACTGATCATGGTGGCTTCGTCCGGAGGGGCCAGGATGCACGAGGGGGCGCTCTCCCTGATGCAGATGGCAAAGACGTGCAACTCCCTGGGCAGGCTGAACAAGGCCGGCAAGCTGTATATCTCAATACTCGGGAATCCGACAACCGGGGGCGTGACAGCGAGCTGGGCCACGCAGGCGGATGTGATTATAGCCGAGCCCGGGGCGCTTATCGGGTTTGCGGGTCCGCGGGTGATCAAGACCACGCTCCGCCAAGATCTACCCAAGGGGTTCCAGCGATCGGAGTTTCTGATCGAGAGAGGTCAGATCGACACGATAATACACAGAAACAAGCTCAGGGAGTCGATCGACGAGATCATATCGTTTTGCCTTCTCGATCATAAGAACACCTCTGCGCGGAAGTATAAACAAGTAGCCTCCGGCAAGAAGCAGAACAGCTCGAAGGCCAAACAGGCCGGCGCCGCCAACGGTTCAAGCAGATCCGAGGCCGTGGAGGTCGGCGCCGACAACAAGAAAGCCGCAAAAGCCAAGAAGAACAACTCGAAAGCCAAGGCCAAAAAGAAGGACGCCAAGAAAACCGAAAAAAACAAGGAGGATGAAAAACAGTAACAGCAGTGGAAAGGAGCGGAAGAGGGCATGCCTTCCGCCCGGTTAAAATCCGCTTCCCGCTGCAAAAACCTTTAAATTCATTCTTGATCTTGAATCGATATTTCGTATTATGTTCCCTTTTGGCCGAGGGCTGAAAAAGCCGCCCGAACAAAGCGGGCGGCAAGCACAAGGCTTCGAAAAGACGAACAGCACAAAGATCCCCGTTAGCTCAACTGGTAGAGCATGCGGCTGTTAACCGCAGGGTCGTTGGTTCGAATCCAACACGGGGAGCCAATATATGTTAAAGCAAGGATTGTCCCCGACCGGTTGACGGTTCTTGTGCTGATAGAGACGCGTCTATCTCTTTGGGACATAGCAGTTTGTGGGGGAGCAGCACTTAAAAAAGCTGCTCTCTTGACGGATTCAACGCATGGCCCGTGGCCGAAGAGATGCAAGATCCGGGATTATTATGCTCTCAGGCTCTCAGATGCTATCAGAGAGCAAAGAACAGTTTTTTGTAAGTTGGTTAACGCACCGAGTAATTCAGGTAATTGACAGTTCATCATTGCTTCTGCTTTTTCCGGGAATCCTCATTCGCCTTCACTGACTTTTTCAGGCCAATGGTTTTGGCCGTTTTTTACTCGACCTGGATCGTTGATCACAGGTCATTTACCCGCATTTGGAGATTATCATGGGTAAGAATTTGTATGTTGGTAACCTTAGTTATGACACGAACGACACTTCGCTGGAGCAGCTTTTCAGCGAGTACGGCACAGTTGACAGTGCCAAGGTTATCATGGATCGGGACTCCGGACGGAGCAAGGGTTTTGGTTTTGTCGAGATGAGCAGCGATGACGAGGCGCAGGCCGCCATCAACGCGCTGGACGGCCAGGAGCACGGCGGCCGGAACATCAAGGTGAACGAGGCCAAGCCGCGCGAGAACAGCGGCGGCGGACGCGGCGGTTACGGTGGCGGTGGAAGAAACCGCTACTAAGAGACGCAAGAACAAGTACTGAACAATTCATATAGAAATGAAGAGGAGGTCATCGCGTGATGGTCTCCTCTTTTTTTTCGAGGAAAGTGCTGTAGTCAACCGAGCATCGCACCGGCCAGGATGTTCGGTTTTTGAAGAAGAGGCTCTTCGAGAATGAGGCTCACTTTAGACAGACGATGTACAGTACCACCTTGCCGGTAATCGCGGCTGATTTCAGAAAAACACCCTCGACCAAGTGCGTTTTTTGAGCTTCTCGCGGGGGAGGGGCGGTACTGGATCTTTGAGAGGAAAAATGATAGTCTATGGTAGTGAAGATTTGAAGTTAGAGGGCAAGTCGGCAGGTTGTTGAATTGAAGATTGATAGGTGGGCTTTCTGTATGGTCCGATTACCGGTTGACAAGTACAAGAGGCCCGCTAAGCGAGGAGAATGCGAAGACTATGCCCAACAACGGCTTCCAGAGGATGCCGGAGGACCAGCGCCTATGAAGCCGGACGTTGGCATTAAAAGATGAAATGGATCATTGCCAATGTCGCATCACTCGTTCTCAACGCAATCCTCGTGCTGTGGGGACGCGGCAGTTTTCTCGTGGCAGTGCTATCAATCGGGGTGAGCCTTTGGATCGGATTGCCCTTGCTCATCCTCTCATGCGTGTTCTTCTCCATTGCCTCTCGAAAGAACAGAACCCGGTTCATGAATATGTCAGGCTACTGCTTTGCCGTGGCCTTGATCACTTTCTCGACCATACTCTCGATTCCCATCGGAGGCAAGCTTCTGGCTCACGACATTCGTAAAGCGAAGGCCTTCTGCGAGGATCTTGTTCCCAAACTGAACAAAGTCAAGAACGACACCGGAGCCTTTCCGAAGGACATATCAGAACTGCTCGACGAAGCGGGGGGGGGGGGGGGGGGGGGGGGGGGGGGGGGGGGGGGGGGGGGGGGG
>CAZIUL010000092.1:0-13660 GCA_964542475.1 uncultured Phycisphaerales bacterium
TGTGGAGGCGGACACATGGGCATGCCGCCCCATCAAGGACACGGAAACGGCTGTGACTGCGGACAGATGGGCATGCCCCAAAAGCTAAGCGCGTTGGGCTATATTTCCTCTAAGGGCGGCAACTGCGAAGGCAAGGGCCAAGGCGCACACGGTGCGGGCAAAGGATGCAGCGAAGATAGTAGCAAGAAGATCATTCTTCACCGCGTGGAGGAGCATTGCGAGAAAGGGAATTGCGAAAAGGAGCACAAAGAAAAAGATTGTTGTCCTGAGAAATAACAACACGTTCTGATAAGAACCGAAAAGGGCCGGATTCCGAATCGCTTCGATTGACGAAGAACAGCGGTGCAGAATCCGGCCTTTGCCTCCAACTGGGGAATTCCATTGAATTTGCGGGTTAAATGGAAGTTTTTGAATCAACGCGGAAGTTCGGTTCTGGCCCGCATATTTCATCCTTTTCTGCTGCGGCACCGTAACCTGCACTGTGGCTGCGTTTCATGCCAGGAGACGATCCTCAACCTGTAAGAACAGGCCTGCGGTCGTCTCCTGACATGCGCCTTGCCACATCACAGCTTTACGGTACCTCGCTACGAAGAGTATGAAATAAGCGGGCCAAGCATGAAAGGTATCAAAGTGAGCGACATAGAAAACAAATCGAAAGGGTGTGCATTCGAGAGCGGCGTGAAAGAGAAACAGGAAGCGCGGAACAAAATGGTTGCCGAAAGGATGCGCGCGATCAAAAACAAGGTGCTGGTCCTTTCCGGCAAGGGCGGGGTTGGAAAGAGCACGGTCGCCGTGAACCTGGCAACATCCATATCACTTGCGGGGAAGCGTACCGGCCTGCTCGATATTGATTTTCACGGGCCGAGCATCCCGAAGCTGCTTCGACTGGAAGGGCGGCCCATGGAGGCGGAAGACAACGCCATCAAACCGATAGAATACAGCAAAACAATGAAGGTCATGTCCCTTGGTTTCGCCATGCAGGAGCAGAACGAGGCCGTGATATGGAGAGGGCCCATGAAGCATGGTGTGATACAGCAGTTTCTCGCTGATGTAAACTGGGGCGCACTCGATTATCTGGTAGTCGATTCTCCTCCGGGAACCGGAGACGAACCGCTTTCGATCGCACAGCTTCTGGCCGATGATGCCAAGGCGGTCATAGTAACCACTCCCCAGGAAATATCCCTGTCTGATGTGCGTAAAAGCATCGCCTTTTGCAGGAAGGTCTCGCTGCCGGTGCTCGGAGTGATCGAAAACATGAGCGGTTTTGTTTGCCCGCACTGCGGCAAATCCACGGATATTTTCAAGTCGGGCGGCGGTGAAGAGATGGCGTTGAGAATGGAGGTCCCGTTCCTGGGACGTATTCCGCTCGATCACACGGTTGTAGAGTCCTGCGATGCCGGCAAGCCGTTTACCGAGGCCTACAAGGAGTCGGAAACGGCGAAGGCGTTCCAGGGGATTCTGGAGTCTGTTCTATAGCCGGATGCCATAAAAGCCGCCTCAGAACTTAACTTCGTCTTTTACAGAGCAGAGAAGCTCGCTCCGTTCTGCCAGCAGAGGTTCAACGGTTTTTTCGAGAAAACGGTCCACCTGCTCTTCTGCCCTGCCAATGAAGGATCCGGCATCGAGAAAACGCTCCGCCTCTTCCATAACGCCGCCGAATGCGTTGTCTGTACGAAGCCGCTCCATCAGGTCGAGGGGTTCTCCCGTCTTTTTTCTTTTTGCCGCGGCTTCCATGGCGTGCTGCCTGATCCTTTCATGGAGCTCTTGCCTGTCCCCTCCGGCCTGAACAGCGGCCATGAGTATGTTTTCGGTGGCCATGAAGCTGATCTCTTCCTCCATGTTGGCTTTTACCATGTTCTCGTTCACGATCAGTCCCCAGGCCACGCTTCCATAGAGGTTGAGTACTGCGTCGGTGGCAAGGAACGCCTCCGGAATCAGGATGCGCCTGCCGGCAGAGTCGTCGAGTGTTCGCTCGAGCCACTGGTTGGCTGCTGTGTGATACGGGTTTTGCAGCAGTGAAATGATGAAACGGCAGAGGGACGAGATCCTTTCGCACCGCATGGGATTTCTTTTGTAAGCCATTGCGGATGAGCCAACCTGTGTTTTCAGAAAAGGCTCTTCCAGCTCGCGTTCGTGTGCGAGAAGCCGGATGTCCCCCGCGAACTTGGCGCTCGATGCCGCGATTCCCGAAAGCACGGACAAGATCTTTGCATCCACCTTGCGCGGATAGGTCTGCCCGGTTACCGGAAACGAGCGCGAAAAACCCATCTTGCGAGTGACCATTTCGTCAAGCGCCTCGACCTTGTTGTGATCACCGTCAAACAGCTTCAGGTACGAAGCCTGGGTTCCCGTGGTTCCCTTGACCCCCCTGAATGCGAGGTTTTCCGCGAAAGACTCGATCTCCTCCAGGTCCATCACAATGTCCTGAACCCATAGACAGGCCCTTTTTCCAACAGTCGTGAGCTGTGCCGGCTGGAAGTGCGTGTAAGCAAGCGTTGCGGTTTTCCGGTGCTTCTTGGCGAAACGTGAAAGTGCGTCGATCACAGAAACCAGGCGTGCCCGAACAAGCTTGCACGCCTCTTTTATCAGGATCAGCTCGGTGTTGTCTCCCACGAAACAGGAGGTCGCGCCGAGATGGATCACGCCTGCCGCAGATGGGCATTTTGCGGCGAACGCCTTGATGTGTGCCATGACATCGTGGCGCGTTTCTTTTTCAAGCGATTCGGCCATGTCGAAATCGATATCATCTCGGGCCTTTTTCATGGCCAGGATCTGTTCGGAAGAGATGTTCAGTCCGAGCTCTTTTTCAGCCTCGGCCAGAGCTATCCAGAGCTTGCGCCATGTGCGGACCTTGAAGGTCTCGGAAAAAAGCGCGAGCATTTCTTTAGAGGCGTAGCGCCCGGCCAAAGGCGATCTGTAGACGGAACGGGAACCGTTTTGTTCGTTCATCTCTTTGTCCTCGTGTGATGTTCTTGGTCAATGCCGCCGTGTCCTCATGAGATACGACTTCCCGGGGACAGTCAAGCAAAAAGGCAGGAGGGGAAAGGGCGGATGAGAACAGATGCCGTTCTCACCCGCCCTGATGTTTAACCGTTAAAACCTGTACTGCAGGCTCAGGCTGACCTGGCGGTCGAACGAGTTGTCCGTGTCATTGTTGTGATCGGTCAGCGGAAACTTCGCCCCTGCGATGATCGAGAGGTTCTTGCTCATATCGTATCCAAGGCCGACATCGTAGAAGGCGTAGCTTCCTTTTGTATTTTCCACGTCGCCGACCTGCTGGGGCCCGATTAAAGATGTGTTTTCCGAATGATCGACATCGGGTTCGATGACAACGAGACCGCTCAAACCACCCCGGACATAGAACTGGCTGCAGTCCTCGCCTCTCAAGATGATGTACTTCAATCCCGTGCCCCATGAGATCATGTCGCCGCGTTCGTAGCCCACGCTGTTTCTTCCGCCCGAATGCTTGTAAGAAACGCCTGCATTTGGAACAAAGCGGCCGAACCTCTGCTTGTAGAACAGGCCTAGAAGCAGATCCGTTGTGCCGGTTCCCAGCTGGTAGTAGGCGGGTATGGCACCATCGGAGATGCTGTACTCCTTCGGGTTGCCGCTTTCCGTGGCTATTTTTCGGTCGTAGCGGTACTTGTCCTTGCTTCTCCGGTCGTGAGTACCGGTATCTAACTTGACACCAACGCCTAAAAAAACCGAAGGGTCGCCTATTCCGACAAAGGGCTCTTGCTCGGCTTCGGCCTCCTTAGAGGGGCCGTTGTCCTCTTCCCTTGAAAGAAAAGGGTACGCAAGGTCCACCCACCCCATCAACGAGATATCGCCGAGCCCGCTTTGCTTGTAACGGACCTTGGTCTTTTCTTTGATAATTGTACCGTTGATGTCCGTGTAACTGTTCGTGTAAGTTTCAGTGCTGTGTATATCCCCGTATGGGATGCTTCCCGTTATCTGAAACCAGTCAAGGACCTTGTACCTCAACCCCAGCACGGAGGAGTTATACGTAATATCTCCGCTTGTCATCTGAGAGCCGCTCAAAGAGAAACCGTATTTTCCTGAAGTGTCACTCAAGCCCGACAACATGTCGGCGCCACCGACGAAGCCGCCGCCGCCTCCGGCACCGGATCCGCCGACCGATCCCGAGCCTCACACGTCGCCGAACGCGGGAGACACGGACCATCCGGCCATGCCTGTCGCAAGCAGAAACACTATTACAATGAGCTTGCCTTTCATATATTTTCTCCTAATTGAGCCTATAGCCCTGCCGGGAAACCAGCGGGCCGCGCCGCCTCCCGGGACCACGACGAAGCGCGTCGCCGGAGGCGTCATTTGTTGTTTTAAAGATCCTCAAACAAAGGCATTTAATCACCGGCTTATGGATCGAATGTGTTGGTCAGGTCATAGACGTATACCTGGTTGAAATGGATCTTGCCGCTGTGCTGGCACGTGCCGAGCGCGCCCGGATTGCCGAAGCCGTACCCGCCGATGGTTGCGATGTCGGTGCCGAAAGCGCCGACGAAGCACCAGTACCGGGGCCACCCTATGGCTGCGGACCTCGAATTTTTGTAAAGAATCCGCGCCGTGTCCGTGACAGGGTCGTATTCGATCACATCGTACTTCATCCCATCCAGGGAAAAACCGCCCAGCACATAGATCTTGTTTCCGGCCCCGCTGTCAGCCACGGCTGCTATGTGACCGGCCAGGTCCATGGGCATATCCGAAAGTGTTTCGTCCCACGCCCCCGGCGCAGTTGTGTCCAGCGCAAGAATATCTTTCAGGTCCACCGACTGAAGCGCGACATCGTCGTAATAGAGCCCGCCCAGAACATAGATCATGTTGCCGTCAGCGACCATGGAGTGGCAGCGCCGTCCTTGCGGCAGGTCGGGAAGCGTTTCGTCCCAGATTCGCGTCACGGTGTCGTAAGCATAAACCTTGTCGGAGTAGGATGCAGTGGCTGCGGTGTTCGTGCTAATCAATCCGCCGCTGACATAAATTGTGTTGTCGACTACAGCAGCGATGAAGCTGAAACGCTCCACAGGAAGCTCTGTCTCGACTGTGCCGTCGTCCCATGCGTCGCCTACCGTGTCGTAGCGATACACCTTGTTGCTGATCGTGCCGGTGTTGGTCAGCCCGCCCAGCACGTATAAAGAGGTGCCGACCCCTGCGGCTGCAGCGAAAGATAACGGCTCGGGAAGGGCTGCGAGCCCGTCTGTCCATGTGTCCGTAGCGATGTCATAAGCCTGGTTCTTGTTCGAAACCGTTCCAGGGCTCGGGCTCACCGTATACCCGCCGACACAGTAAACAGTGGATCCGATCTGGCCGAACGCTCCGGCGAAGCGTTTTCCCGTTGTGCCGCTGTTAGGGGGCATTTTCTGGCTGGGGTTGTATTTGTAGCAGCCGTCAGAGACCATCGGATAATCTACAGAATCGGACCCGGCCCATTCCCGGATCCCGCCCACGTAATGAATGAGGTTTTCTTTGGACCACCCCGAGTATCGCAGGGCGAAATACGCACAACCTGTGCGCCAGCCCTTGTTTCATATCAGGACGTTCGTTTTACCCTGGTCTAGACCCGCCGCTTCGCTCAAGGCGGTGATCGTGGCGGGTGACTTGTACTGGCCTGTGTTGGAGTTGAAATATTCGTGCCAATCAAGGTTCGTCGTGTATGGTATGTGCCCGTGCCTTGCGGCGTCCGGGCATATCTTGTGGCCGTAAAAAAGAGGCGGCTCGCGGTAGTCGGTAAGCGTGTAATCCGTGCTTCCGCCGTCCACGGCATCGTAAATGAGCTTCATGTCGTCCAGCTCGGCATAGATCGAGTTGTCGATCGCGGGTATGAAGGTCGTGGGCGTGCGGTCAGGAGGGAGATCCGCCGTGACCGCGCCCCCCGCGTTTTTCCACATGACCATTCCGCCGTCTAGCACGTGAACATCCGTGCATCCAAGCCGCTCCAGGTTGTAGAAAACCTTGCCGTGCGCATTGTGGATGCTTTCATCGTACAGACAGATCGTTGTGTCGGTCAAGAGACCGAGGTTCGACAGGGTCGTGATGATGGCGTTCAGGTCGTCCGGGTACGGGTCCC
This sequence comes from uncultured Phycisphaerales bacterium, assembly GCA_964542475.1. Lineage (GTDB taxonomy): Bacteria > Planctomycetota > B15-G4 > B15-G4 > CAYZWU01 > CAZIUL01. Next base: position 6,083 of record CAZIUL010000092.1, read on the forward strand.
CGAAATCGAAGTAGTTGAGGTAGTACGAGCCTTCGAGGTGCTCGACATCGTACGGGGTGTACTTCACGCCGGCTGCATCGGGAATAACAGCCCTGCAGTCGAGGACAACGAGATCCGCGTTTGTCTGCATCTCGGTGTAGAGCTCTCCAGCGGACCAGAGAAGGTTTTCCGCTGCGCCTCCTCCCTGGCCGCCTCCGGCGCCCCCCTGGGCCCCTTCTTTCACATTCAGGTCGGAGCTTTTCGAGCACCCTGCGCACATGATGAGGCAGGCGCACAGAAGGGCGGCCCCGGCCGGAACCAGAATTTTCAACGTTTTTTGCATGGTAGTTCTCCTAACAGTTCAGCTGGCGGCGGCACCATGCCTTCCCGATGAGCGCTATTGCCCGGATCGGAATGACGTTCGATCTCGCCACACCCAAAAATAGGTTACGGCTGATCCGATTGCTGGAGGGTCAGGGTGATTTGAAAAGGAGGGGAAGAAATGGAAAGAAGGTCATCCAGATCGACCGTCCAGCTACCACACCAGGAAGAGGAGTGTCCGACACCCCTCACATGCGGCGCCGAATCACCCGTAGGTGTTGTGCTGGTAAAACCTCATTGCAGATTCCTGAAAGAGGTAAAACGAGTTTTTTTGGCCAGGGCGTATATGCGCAGCATATCGCTAAAACCCTGTGAAAAACCCGGATGAAACCAAACATCAATTTGTATTGGAGTGGCAAATACCACAATAACGACAAAAAAGCAACGGTTAGATAAGTTTTATATCCGTTCTTCGCCTTCATCCCCATCAGCCCCTGTTCTTGGACATGATTATGCGAACCCCTCCGTTTTCCCGGGGCTCCATCTTGGATGAATCCATAAGCGTGCGGATCAGGTAGATTCCCCTGCCCCGTTCGTTGTCGAGGTCCGGTATCTGCTCGATTTCCGCTTCGAAAGCGGCCTTGAGCACCTTCAGATCCCCTTCACCGGCGCCGGGGTCCTCGATCACGATCTGCAGCCCGTTGCTGCTGAAGGCGCAGTTGACATTGACCCTTCCCTCCTGTCCTGATCCGTGTTCCATTGCGTTTTGCAGGGCCTCGCTCATGCACAGTTCGATCTCCCGGCAGGCATCATCGGAGAATCCGAACTCTACGGCCATTGTATAAACAGCCTTCCTGGTGGACCGGATCGACCGTTTTCCGAAAGGCGTGTTCAACGCGAGCTGGAATTTCAAGACTTCGTTTTTCATGATCCGCCATCAAAACCTATATACATAGCGATGTCCAGCGCTGCCGCAGAATGAGTCAGGCCGCCGATCGAAATCCGGTCAACCCCTGAGTCAGCCGCGCCGCGGACGCCTGCAAGCGTGATACCGCCGGAAGCCTCGACAAGCGGCCGGTCCTCGCCGAACTCGACAACAAGAGCCTTCATCACATCCGTCATTGCTTCAGGAGACATGTTGTCCAGAAGAAGCATGTGGGCGCCGCATTTTCCCGCTTCAAGGGCCGAATCAAGGGAGGTTACCTCGACCTGAACCCGGATTCCTGCCGGGGCCTTCTCCAGCGCGAGCGTGACAGCCTCGTGCACAGCCCTTTTTTCGTCCTCATCATCGTACAGGGCGAGATGGTTGTCCTTGATAAGGATCATGTCGTATAGACCCATCCTGTGGTTTGTGCCTCCGCCGGCAAGGACAGCGGCCTTTTCGAGAGCCCTGAGCCCGGGCACCGTTTTTCGTGTGTCGAGTATTTTTGCCCCCGTCCCCGCGATGGCCTCGGTGAAGCGTGATGTTATGGAGGCTATACCGGAAAGGTGCTGTAAGAAGTTCAAGGCGGTTCGTTCCGCTTCGAGCAAAGATGCGGCGCAGCCGCTTATCCTCATGATTTCCTGGCCGGTGGACAGTCGGGCACCTTCGCGGGCGGTCTCGGTGATGCTGAGTTCGGGATCCACTTTCAAGAAGACCTGCCGGGCGGGTTCGATCCCGGATAGAACACCGTTTTCCTTGGCCACGATCGTACCGGTGCCCCCGAGCTGTCTCGGCACAAGCGCCCTGACGGTTACGTCTCCATCGCCAAGGTCTTCCTTCAGGGCCGAGGCGACCGCGTCTCTTATCATCTCCGCCTGTTTACGCTGTTCTTTTTTCATGAAAAAATGTTCTTTTTACGATGCCTGCACCCGTTCTTGGTCGGCGGGGAATCAAAAGGATGGCGTGCAAAGGCTGTTGTTTCCCCGGCCGGTTTCCGGGTTATTGATTCGATCGCCGATAAAAACCCATTCCGACGCCCCGGCGGTCTTGACGACTCCTATACCCTTTACCATTTTGAGCTCATCAAGAGAACAGAAACCTCCTCTTGACTCGCGCACCCTGATTATCTCTTTGGCGAGCTTGGGGCCGATGCCGGGTATCAGCGTCAGCTCTGCTCCAGTCGCGTTGTTCAGATCGATGAGATATTCCGCGCAGTCCGGACCGTTTTCCGCGGACTCGTACAGGATTTCATACCTGCTGCAGAACGATACGATCAGTATGAAAATAGCGGACAAAAGCGCAAAACAAGGCAAACGAACGCTGTTCATATCGTTATTATCGATTCCCATTACAGGATCCGGGAAGGTTTTCAGTTCGTTTTCTACGGCCTGCAGATCATGACTTGGATACTGTGCCGAATGTAGTGAAATAACGCTTGAAGACCAGGTTGAGCGCTTCGTTAAGATGGTTTTCGGATTTGATCTCCAGGCGCTTTTCATCAATGTCGCCGAGAAAGAAGAATAACTTGCTGTTCTCTGTCGACAGGGTTACGAGCACCTTGTCGTTGATCTTGAAGCGGGAGATGTTCCCATCCACCGCCTCGATGATATCGTTGCTGATTCGGAGGATCTTTTTCTTGGCGTCATGAAAGAACTTGTCGTGACCACGCGACACGCCCATTTTTTTGTGAGTCGCACCTGAACCCTTACCCGCCTTGCTATCGGAAGAGGGGGCTGGCGCTGGAGCGGATTTTGGGACGGGCATGCTCTCCTTGTCGATCTTTTTGGGAGGAATGAGATCCTCCTCCCGGCCTGGCCCGGATGGTTTTTCGATCTGAAACGCCCTGGCTTCGCCTCCCTCCTCGATATCCCTCCTGGAAAACGCGAGGAACTCCTTGTCCTTGATTTTCAGCGAGGAGTACTCGAACGGTACGATATCGCCTGCCACGATGAAATCGAGCTCTTCGATGAAGTCATCGGAGAACCTGGACGAAAGCAGCAGCATTCTCGGGGGAACCGAAAAATCGAAGGAATGTTCAAGATAGAGCCTTTTTAGCAGCATGCGGTTTTTTCTCAATCCGCAGACCGTTGTCAAGATTCTGTGAATAAGGTTGGTTTCCCCCTCCTCCGCCAGGAGAACCACGGTTGGATGGCCTTTTGCGTCCTTGGCAATCACGTCCACGGTCAGGTTTTCATCGATTTCCAGGTCGACATCGAGAATCGTGAACCCTTCTTCCACGAAATGAATTCCGTCCACCAGCATCCTTTTGAGATCGCTCCTGAGATTTTTGAAGGTCGGCTTGAATGCGTTCATGGTTATTTTCCTCTTTTTTCCATCGCTGAACAAATCGGGTCTGTTAGCCTCGTATCACTCGTTTACCTATTGTATGTTTGATGCAAGAGCAGAACAACTCCCGCAGCAGGATTTTTTTGGCCCAGTCACCGTGGAATCGTTTCAAGAGGTTTTGCAGAATGAAAGAATCGTTCGCTGAATACAGGGAGCTTTTTCCCGTAACCCGCAACTGGATTTACTTCAACCATGCTGCCACAGCTCCTTATTCCTCTTTGACGGCGGGAGCTATGTACAGTTACATCAAGGACATGGAAAGCAACGGCGGAAAGAACTATGAGAACTGGGAAAAGCTCAGGGAAGAAACCAGGGTTCTGGCCGGCAAGCTCATCAACTGCGGGCCGGACGAGATCGCGCTTGTCTCCAACACATCTGAAGGAGCAAACATCGTTGCACAGGGGCTTTTATGGAAACCGGGGGATAACATCGTCATCCCTGATCGCGAGTTCCCGGCCAACCATTATCCCTGGACGAATTTACAGCGAAAAGGTGTCGAGATCCGCACGGTCCCGCTGAAACAGGGCAGGGTTTCGGTGGATGATATCATGGAGCGGGTGGACGCCGGAACCAGGCTTGCGGCGGTTTCATCGGTGGCCTATCACAACGGCTTTCGCATGGACATCGAGAAGCTGGGAAACCGGCTTCACGAAGCGGGAGTCCTTTTTTATGTGGATGCCATTCAGAGCCTCGGAATGATACCCATGGATGTGTCCATGTGCCGAATATCTTTTCTAAGCGCTGACGGGCACAAGTGGCTTCTCGGGCCGGAAGGGGCCGCGATTTTTTATTGCTCGCGCGAATGTCTCGATCGCATCGAGCCGGCATACGTGTCCTGGCTTTCCATGGAAGATCCGTCCGCGTTCGACGAGCTGTCGTTCAACCTCGCGCAAGGGGCAAGGCGTTTCGAATGCGGCACTCCCAACTTCGCGGGGTGCGCCGGGCTTGCCCGCTCCCTGGAAATGCTCCTTGATGCGGGCATCTCCGGGATCAAAGAGAAGGTGCTGTTTCTCACCGGCCTCGCCGAAGAAGGCCTCCGTGGAAAAGGGTACCGGCTGCTTTCTCCGAGGGAAAAGCTGGAAAGATCGGGCATTCTCACTTTCAGCCATTCAGCTCATTCCCCGGAGCATGTTACCGATCGCTTGAGCGCGGCAAAGGTTGTGACAACGATCCGCGGCGGCGGAGTAAGAATATCTCCTCATTTTTACAACAGCGAGGGAGAGGTGGAATGTTTTCTGAAAGCCCTGCCATGACAGCGGCAGATCCAAATCGGCATTTTTCGCCCGGAGCGTCATCCTGATGAATGCCATGGATCCGGGAATATCACTGTTCGGCAGCCTATTGGCCGTGGCCATCGTCTGCCTGGTAATAGGGCTGCCGTCGCTCTGGGTTGCCCGTGTTCTTGAGAGGAAGCTGCCCCTGTTCAGGGCCACGTTCCTGAAGGGGGGGATTCTTCTGTTCGCCGCGAGTTTTCTCCTTGTTTTGCTGATACGCGTTTTCCTGGCGAAATATTTTTCTGAGGGGGACGCTTCTGCGGGAGAATCGATCGCCGCGGACCTTTATCGGTTTGCCCTGATTCAGGCCGTGGTCTGTCTTGCAGCCTTGTTGTTTATCGCCCGTTCATCCGGGCGGCAGGGCCTTCGATCCGCCGGTTTCCTGCAGAACGACCCCTGGACATCTTTGTTGTTCGGGCTGTTCGCCTATCTCGCGTTTATCCCGCTGTACGGGCTTTTCTGCATATTCAACAATCTCCTGATTCCATATGAGCCGCAGGAACTGGTGAAAGAGATGCTTTCGGCCCCCGAGCTCCTGAAATCTCCGGTTGTCATCGCCTGCTCCGCGATCATCCTTCCCGTGATCGAGGAGATCCTGTTCAGGGGCTTTTTGCTCTCGGGGCTCAGGGAGTTCATGAAACCGGTGTTTGCGGTGATCGCTTCAGCATTGGTTTTCGGATTGATGCACGAGTTTCAGGCCGTGATACCCGTTTTTACATTGGGGTGTCTTCTCGGGTACCTGAGGGAGCGCACCGGCTCTCTTCTACCCGCGGTGGCGGTTCACGTGCTTCACAACTCGCTCATGCTTGTCTTTATCCATGTCCTGTGAACGCGGCTTTCAAGGGGTTAATCGTCACAACGGGCTTGAATTGGAGTATACTTGTATTGAAACGACAGCCCTAGAACCGTGTGGATGGGAACAATGAGCCTCAACCCATTTGAAAAGCGGGAGCTGAATGACGAACCGCGTATGCGGGCATACTCGCTTTCATACGTTTTCCGGGGATTGAGGCACAGGCATTTTCTTGAAAAGTCCGGCAGCTTCACCGTGGGCCGCTCAAGAGCTTGCGAAATCAGCGTCTATCATCCGGACATCGACAAGATCCAGCTTACATTCGAGCGGACCACCGACGGCGAGCTGCTTCTTTTTTCAAAAAGCGGAAGACACCCGACACTTGTCAACGGCTTTCCTGTTGAGTTCGTGAAGCTTTCCCCGGGCGACACAATCACGGTCGGGTCGCTTGTTTTCCGCATTGCACGCGTTTTCCCCTATCGCGTGCAGGAAAAAGCTCGAACGGCGAGCATATGCTACGACAGTGATTTCAACGCCGCGTTTTTAAAGTCCATCAAAAAAAGCCACTGGCTGGCCGGCCCGCTTCTTTTGCATATCCTGCTTCTTGTTCTCTTCTGGAACGTTTCGCTCAAGCATGTTGAGCACGCTTCGAAACTCATGATAATCCAGGAGGCCCTGGCCGAACCGGTGTCAAGGGTCGAGTTGAATGACGCACAGGAAGAGGATCCTCCCGGCCCGCTTCTCGAAAAGCTGGCCGAGCCCAACCTGGAGGTGCAGGATCCATATCAGGAGATGGATGATCCCTGGAAAACAACCTTCGGTCAAAACGAAGATGCCTTCGAAGCGGCGGACAACCCTCTCGGCACCGCGGGGCCGCCCGGCATTGGAAAAGAGCTGGGCCGCTTGCTGCTGGGCAAGGGGATGCACGGCGACCTGGGAAAAGGCGGGAGCCGGGCCTGGCGCGAGCATGTGGGCAGGCTCAGGGCCAAGGGGATGGATATCGCCATTCTTTTCGATTCCACCGGAAGCATGCAGGGTTTCATCGTGGAGGTAAAGTCCGCAATCAGGGAAATGGTCGAGGTGCTCACGGCTATCGTCCCGGATATCAGGATCTCGCTGATGACTTACAAGGGCGATCCAACAGCGAGCAGCTATGTGGTTGCCAACACGCCTCTTTCCAGCGATCCTTTCGAGCTGTTCAATTTCATGAGGTCGGTGGATATCTCCGGAGGTTCCAGTGCGGGATACGCCGCGGTCGGCACTGCCATGGAAACCGCGCATAAAGAGCTCATGTGGAGGGATGACGCGGAAAAGGCCATGGTCATCGTGGGTGATGCCCCCTCTTTTCCGAGAGAGAGGGGGCGATGCCTCGGTGTTGCGCGCCGGTTCGACGGGAAGGTCGGCGCCATCTACAAGCGGTCGAGCAGCACGGCGATTTCGATGGAACCGGAAACAAAATCTTTTTTGCAAAGCCTGGCCACTGCGGGCGGCGGGCCGTTTTTGAGACAGGACCATGACGAAGAGGTTGTTCGCAGGATAGTATCTGCTGTTCTGGGAACGCGCTGGCAGGATGTCATCGATAAGGTATTCGAGGATAAACGATCGGGCCAGGCCCAATGGATGCGGATCATCCGGAGAAAACAGGGGGAAAAGGATTACGACTGGCTTTTCAGACAGTTCAGAAAGCCCAAAGTGCGGATAGAGTTGGTAGATACCATTGAGAAAATGAAAGCAGAACGGGTGGTTCGGGAGATATGGGAATGTCTTTGTTCCCGGGACTCAGAGCCGTGGCTGATACAGCGCTCCCTATATCTGCTGCGCAGCATGACCGGCATCGAGATCGACTACATGCGATCAAGCAGGGAGCGGCTGACAAAGGGCCAGCTCTTGTACGTTTCTGAATATCTGAAATTTTTTTATGGCCCCCGTATTCTGGATGAGGA
>CAZIUL010000093.1:0-13448 GCA_964542475.1 uncultured Phycisphaerales bacterium
TGAGGTATCAGCGTGTCTGCAGCATTCCCTGATGGCAAGGGGGATGGAGGGGGGCGGATTCTTATCGTCTTCTACTGCCGCCGCCGCTGTTGGTGCTTCCCGTTCCCGAGGGCGATCTTCTGTTTGTCGGGTTTTTGTCCCGTTCGATTGTTCTGGAGTCCGAAGAGCGCCTGTTCGAAGGCCGGTCAGACGGCTGGATCAACCCCCTGATGTTCGAGGTTTCTCTTGAACGGGGCGTGCTCCTGTAATCGCGTCTGCTGCTGCCGTGCGTTTCCTGCGCGTTGATCATATCGCGCCTTCTTTGCTCGCTCTGAGCGCCGGCAGCTTTCTGTTTCTTGTTGAGAAGCGCGTCTCGTCTCCTGTTAAGGTCGTCGCTCTTGACGGACAAGCGGTTCTGAGAGCTCGTCAGCGCTCTGCGCCTGGAGGATGATATGTCAGAAGATGCGGACGACGCCGCAGGCAGCCTGTTCTTTACAAGCCTTGACTGGTAGACCCTGCGCAGGCTGCTCATTTCGTCCTTTGACAGGGTTCCCTTTGCAAGGTCCCTGGTGGCCGCGCGCCTTTGCTCGGTAATCTCTTCGAGTTGCTTCATTCGAGCCACGTTAAGCTCCAACTCCTCCTGAGGATCCGGCTGCGCCCGGAACTTGGTTCTTCTTGCGAACTGGGCCCGGCGGAAAAGCATTCCTCGATCGAACTCCGAAGAAAAGTAATCCTTCTGAGCGGCAAGAATCCGTGAAGCGGAGGAGCCCATTGGGTTGCTTTCCCCGTGGGAAGGATCGTTTTCGGAACCGGCCCGGGCACTCTTGACGCGCCACTCGACATAGCGGTAGAGCTCGTTTACGCCGATGAGCCCATCGCCGTCGAGATCGAAGTCCTGAATGCTGTCCCAGCTCAAAAACTTGAACCTCCCCCTGTCCGTGGCGTTTTCTTCCCATTCCCTTTTGTCGATTTGTCCGTCACGTCCCGCCATCTTAAGGATGAACCGTTTTTCCTCTGGAGAGGAAAAGGGAGAAGCTTTTACCTGCCCGATGAGTGAAGAAATGGAAGACGAGACGAAGATAAGGAATAAGAGGGAGACAAACGTTTTATCGATTTTCATGGTTCTCGCCTTTCTCTTCTTTCACTCCATGTCGTATATTTTAATCTTGTTGCAGGTATACCTAAATATACGATGAGCATGGTCATGATAACGGGACTCTCTTACAGTTCAATTAATTTAACCGATGATTTGAAAACTATTCATGACGTCCGTTCGTCCCGCCTGTGACTTCCATCGTATATTTTTTTTTATCAAATTACTTTTTTTTGGCCATTTGTGTGAAAAAATTGGGGGACAAGAGGCCCCGGCAACGAAGAGTCGCCGTGAGCCGGGTATGCAACCCGTTGTTTTGAAAGGCATTGGGGGTGTTTCCGCGCCCGACAAGCACACTTTCCAAAAGGTCACGAAATATGGAGCGAAGGCTCGATAAGCGAAGAAGATACCCATGAATAACCCCTTTGTGTTGAAAACCCGTGACAAGCATACTTCCGCCAGAAGAGGGCACCTTGATCTCCCGAGGGGCAGGGTGGAAACCCCGTCTTTCATGCCGGTGGGAACCCAGGGCGCTCTCAAGGCCATGACCCCGGAGCAGATGGAAGCCTCCGGCGCCGGAATCGTTCTTGCCAACACATACCACCTTTCCTGGCGTCCCGGCGAGGCCCTGGTCAAAAAAATGGGAGGGCTGCACCGGTTTTCGGGGTGGGGCGGCTCAATGCTGACCGATTCGGGCGGGTACCAGGTGTTTTCCATCAAAAAAAAGAAGATAACCGAAGAAGGGGTTCGCTTTTCATACGAGGGGGATGGTTCGTCGGAGTTCTTCAGCCCGGAACGCTCCATCAAGATCCAGGAGGATCTCGGCGCAGATATAATAATGGCTTTTGACGAGTGCATTCCTTTTCCCTGCCACAGGGAGTATGCGGAGAGCTCGGTCAAGAGGACCATCCGGTGGGCTGAGCGCTGCCTCGAGGCACACACGCGCAAAGACCAGTATCTTTTCGGGATCGTCCAGGGAGGCACATATCCCGAGCTGAGGCGCGAGTGCGCACTGGCCATCTCGGACATGCCGTTCGACGGCGTGGCAGTGGGAGGGGTCAGTGTCGGCGAAGGGCTTGACCTTCTAAAAAAGGTGATCGACTGGACCGAGCCGTACCTTCCCGAGGACAGGGTACGGTACCTGATGGGCGTGGGCCTGCCCGAGGATCTCCTTGAATCGATAGGCAGGGGCATGGATATCTTCGACTGTGTCATTCCTTCGCGGATGGCCAGGAGCGGAACGCTTTTTACGGCGATGGGGAAGATCCGGATCACTCATAACAAGTTCCGCAAGGACAAGTATCCTGTTGACACTTCATGCGACTGCTATACCTGCGGCAACTTCAGCAGGGCTTACATCCGGCACCTGATCATGTCCAAGGAGGTTCTGGGCACAATGCTCTGTACGATTCACAACGTGCGGTTCTACCAGCATCTAATGGAAGAAAGCCGCAATGCCATCGAGAAAGGGGAGTTTCGCGAGTTCAAAGAAGACCGGCTCGCCCGGATGAAAGAGTAGACCGCAGATGCGCATCAGGCCGCCCTGCACGCGGGCCCAAAAATCAAGCGCCCTCCACCATTGTGCGGTGAGCGTTCAACCCGCCTCTAGGCCATATTCTCTTACATCCCTTACCCGATAACTTCGGGTTCTGTAATATATGGTTGGCCTGGCTGGTAGAGCTCTCCGGTACGGCAGAGGGTGCTCGATTCCTGTCACTTGTATTTTCGACATTGTTTTTATCGGCATTTTTTCGAGTATTTGTAATGGTTTGGCGGGAAACTTTTCGCCCTTCCGGCCGGGACAAGTCAAAAAAAACAATTCAGGGGGTGCGCTAGTTGAAACAAAGTTCGCGGGAAAGAGAGATTTGCTACGAGGTCACCGCCGATGAGGCGGGAATGCGGCTTGACCTTTATTTGAACGCCAAGATGGTCTGGCGCTCGAGAAGCAGCATCCGGAAGCTGCTTGATAACCGCAAGGTGTGCCTGAAGGAGTGTGCCGGGGAGGCAAAAACTCCATCGGTCCTCAAGCCTTCTGCGCGCATCAGGACGGGTGATGTGTACGGTGTCATCCTGCCGAAGCCGAGAAGGGAGACAGATCAGCTTTCATCCGCTCCCGACCTTGATGTCCCCGTGCTATACGAAGACGACTGGATCGTTGTCGTCAACAAGCTGCCGGGCATCCCCGTTCATCCGGGCGGCAGGCTGCTGGGAAACAGCATCATTACCAGCCTGAACGAAACGCGCGCCCGGGGCGCGCCCGAAGAGGCGCCTCCGCTCAAGCTTTGCCATCGGCTCGACCTGGAAACCAGCGGGGTGCTTCTTGTTTCGAAAGATCCCTGTTCCATGCCGCGGTTCACATCCCAGTTCGAGTTTCGGAAGGTAAAAAAAGAGTACCTTGCCCTGGTTCACGGGGAGGTGGAGAAGGACCGGAGCGAGATCGACCTTCCCATCGGTCCGGCAAAAGGAAGCAAGGTCCATCTGAAGCAGGGGGTTAATTACGACAAGGGGCTGCGGGCGCGGACCGGCATTGTTGTGGAGCGGCGCTTCAACGGTTATTCACTGGTCAGGCTGAGGCTGTTTACAGGCCGCCACCATCAGCTGAGAGTGCACCTTTCCGCCATCGGGCACCCGATCGTGGGTGACAAGGTTTATGGTGTGGACGAAGAGCTTTTCATAAGGTACCACCATGGAAAACTCGACAGCAGAGACATGGCTCGGCTCATCCTCCCGAGACAGGCCCTTCACGCGTCGCGCCTGACAATCTATCATTTTCCGCTCGATAGGGAAATGACTCTTGAGGCGCCGTTGCCGGCGGACATGGCGGGCTTGATGGAAACGCTCGAGCAGAAAAATACCAGGAAATCATGAAACCGGTTTGTTATTCGGACGGTCGTTGAATATATATGATGCTGTATCTGGAAGAAACAGGGGCGCGACGGGAAAGGAACCCGCCGGCGAGATAGCAGGCACCAGAAAGAAAAAAACAGCGCCTGGAAAAAGGACCTGACCGTTTTAGAGCATGGCTGATGGACGATGAAATATACTCCCACCCTCTGATAAAACCGCTCTTGAACGCGGGCCCGGCAGTGCCGGAAGCCGCCATAGAAGAGCTTGCCGAAGCGATCAGGGGAAACAAGACGCTGGCCCGCAGGTGCAATAACCTTTTCCGGATAGAAGCCTCCTTCCATGAATCCCTAAGCAGCTACCTTGTTATCTGGCTGGCGTTCGGCATGGCCTTGGCCAGGGACGAAAAAGCGATTTTGTGCTTTGTTGACCTGTTCGAGCTGGTCGATCCCATCGAGCACGACATGCTGTGGGAGCTCGCGCAGTACGTGCTTTGGCAATACGGGGACAAGGCGGTAAGGGAGGTGCTGGATGATTTCGACCGTATCCTGGACATCGACTACAACGGCTACTACCTGGGGGTGCTGGAGGTCATCGGGCGGAGCAGCGATCAGCTTTTGAGAAAACGCGTGGCGGACAAGGTGATCGAATCGCTCTTGTCGGAGAACACCACATCCGCCGCTCTCATGGGGCTCGTGGATCTTGCCTTGATTTTGGAAGACAGCCGTCTTTCCGACTTGATCGATGACTGGAAGGAACGCTTGTCAGGCAAGGACAGGCAGGTCCTGGAACAGGCGGAGGAGGTTCTTTTCGACAAGGATAATTTGCCGCAAAATCAGGAGTTAGACCTGAGCTGGACAGAGCTTGCCGAGTTCTCCGCCGAGCATTTTACCGTTCACATGGAAGCAAAGCCCCATCTCCCGATCAGGGGCCCCGAATCAGAAAGCATTGTGGACCGGTTCAAGAGCACAACAGAAGCTTTCATGAGGTCGTCCCGGTTCCTCGAGGTTCCCGCCAGGTGGAGCAAAGAACCCGATGAGGTAAGCGCCCTGCTCGTCAACACCTTGATCTACCTATACGAGGCCTTCGGTTCCATGCCGGAGGAGGCGGACGCGGAAGAGGTTTCGGTGCTGATTACAGAGGTGCTTCCAAGGACGATGGTGGGCGAGGTGTCGGCTTTCGAGCCCATCCCGAGCGTGCTGGCCGCTTTTTACCGGTTTATAACGGACAGCTACTCCGCAGAGGAAGGGGATGAGTTTGCCGATGCCATCTTTTCCTCAGAAAAGGAAATGCTCGAGCGGGCGGCTGACCCATCCTGCTGGGACAGCCAAAAGCTCAAGGCCATGAAAAAGGCGTAACCCGGTGTTTGCGATGCGCGTTTCTTTGCCCGCGAAGGGGGTTATTCCGGATTCTCGATGTACTCCAGCGCATCAAAAAATGCGCGGCAGGTTGCCTCCGCATGCTCGAACAGGTAGCTGTGGCTCACGCCATCGAGCCCAAACAGCCTTGCCCGCGGCATGAGGCTCTCGATTTTTTCGCCATCCCGGAACGCAAACACCTTGTCCTCCCGGCCCCAGATCAGGGCTGTGGGCGTGCGGATTGCCGCGCAGCGTTCACCGACCCAGTCCTCGAAGCGAAGGTTGTGCAAAAGATGCTTGTGCCCGTTTGTTTTCGAGCGGCGAACAGCGAGCGCGCCGACCCATCCCGGAATCGGCTTGGGCCTGCTGAAGACGAAACCGTTCATGAGGCGGTTGAAATCATCGGCTGTTTTGTAATCGAAAACCGATTTGAGCGAGAGCAGGCTCTCCCTGGTCATGTCCGGGCTCACGCCAGCGGGCCCGATCAGGATCAGGCCTGAAACCTGTTCCGGAAGCGCCTGTGCGTAGTCAAGGCATATCCACCCGCCGAGCGAGACCCCTGCAAGCACAACCTTGTCCGTTCCGGAGGCTTCCTTCATAAAGCCGAGCTGTTCGCGGTAGAGATCAAGAGAAAACGCTTCCGGGTCGATCCCCTTGCCGGGGCTTCTGGAAAAGCCCAGAAGTTCGGGCACAAGGATCGGGCGGTCCTCCGGCAGGAGCTTCAGGAGCGGGCCCCACCACTCGGGGAAAAGAGCAAGCCCGTGGACCAGAACCAGGGCCGGGGCTTCGGTCGCGGTTTTTTTCGCGGGCTCGCGGAAAAAGTACCTGAAACCGCGGGCATTCGCTCCCGCGCGGCAACAGCGATAGCCGTGGCGCCTGAGCCCCCACTCCTTGACGAGCAGCACCCATGTCAGGGGATCCAGAAAATCAGGCATGAGACCTCGCCGAGAGAGTTATAGATGTTTGTGCGTGTATTGTTTTATGGTTCTTGACCCATGCCGGAGATCAGCGAGCGATCTCCCTGTACAAGCTCAAACACAAAAGCGCGTATGCTGTGCCGTACTGCTTGTGGTAGCTGTACAAGGTATAGTCCCACCACGATCCGTCCTGTTCCTGGAGATCGAGCAGGATTTTCGTGAACGCCTCGGCGAACCGGGCGCGTTCTTTTTGGGGGAGCTCTTTAACGGCAAGTGCGGCGTAGTACTCACCGAAGTAGAAGAAGTACCCCGATGTGGCGTACCAGGATTCGTGGGGGATTGGCCTTTTCCGGGCGATATCCGCGAAATGCTGGTGCTCCAGAAGATCATCCAGGCTCTGTATCAGGTCGTTGTCCGTTACCTGTCCCGCGCCGAAGATGCGCTGGGCCATGTGGCAAGCCGGCGTGCGGCTTATAGAGCCTTTCACCTGGTTTACGGACATGTTGGGCCTGTACTTCAGATAGTCGCCGTAGATGTATGAGCCGTCTTCTTTGCGTGCCCTTCTGAGGCTGTTAAGCGCGCTGTCGAGCATCTTTTGAGGCACATCCAGGCCGGCGTTTTTTGCCTCGTAAAGCCCCACGAGGATCGTGGCTGTTGTGAACGTCATTGACGACCCGGCCGGGCGATAGGCCCCGTAATCAAAATCGAAGTACCCCCATCCCCCGTCAGGAACCTGGTAAACCCGAAGGGAGCGGATGATCTCATTCGCGGTCTCTTCCATCCCCTTTTTCAAAGCCGCATCTTTTTCCGCGGGGATGAGCGTGGCAAGGGCCTGGAGGCCGTATCCAAACGCCCACACGTTGTACATCTCCGCGCTGTTCGCCCGCTTGACGCAGGCGTGCTCGATGAGGTACTCCTTCCCCCGCTCCACAGCCTCGATAACCTCCGGTGTTGCATCCGCCTGAGCAGCGGAATCGAGCGCCATGACACAGAGGCCCGTGGTGGCTGCCCGGAAAGCCCTGTGCGACCCGGGGACCGCGGCAAGCACCTCGATCCTCCTTGATGAGCAGTGCTTTCCCCAGGAGCCGTCCTTGTTCTGGGTGGCAAGAAGGAAATCCACCCCCTTTTGAAAGGCCGCGTCAGCCGGGTTTGTTTCGGCGCATATGCCGTGAGCAGGGCCCAAGGCCGGCGCGCAGGACAGAACGAGGAAGATAAGGAAAGACATTTTCAGGCTCCTTGAGCAGGTCAGTTAAAGTCATCTGTTGGAGGGCGCCCACAAGCTTTCGATGAACGAAGAATTAATCGGATTCGTTTTTTTTGTCAAACCCTTTTACTAAGATGGCACAAAACAGAAACCGGACCTTTGGACGGAGGCAGTCAATGATAAAGGTAAGAATCGCTCCGAGCCCCACGGGCGATCCGCATGTGGGCACGGGATATAGCGCGCTGTTCAACTGGGTGTTTGCGCGCAAAAACAAGGGCGCGCTTATCCTGAGGATTGAAGACACGGACAGGAAACGCTCCACCCCCGAATCCGAGAAAGCCATCATGGAAGCGCTGGAGTGGCTCGGGATCCGTTGGGACGAAGGCCCTGTCAAGGGCGGGCCGAACGGCCCTTACCGGCAGTCGGAGCGGGAAATGATCTACCGCGAACACGTTAAAACGCTGGTCGATGCCGGCGCGGCCTATCCCTGTTTTTGCCCGCCTGAGCGCCTGGCCGAGGTCCGGGCCGCGCAGAAAGCAGCCAAGGCTTCTATCATGGGTTACGACGGGCATTGCCGCGGTCTTGACAAGGCCGAGGCGGAAGAGAGCATAAAAAAAGGCATCCCCCACGTGATCCGTTTGAAAGTGAACAAGGAAGAGACCACGCATTTCGATGATCTCATCCGCGGCGGGATTCGCATGGAGAACGTTAACATCGATGACCAGGTTCTTGTAAAGTCCGATGGTTTCCCGACGTATCATCTGGCCAACGTGGTGGACGATCACCTGATGGGTGTCACCCACGTGATCCGCGCCGAGGAGTGGATCACGTCAACGCCCAAGCATGTCATCCTTTACAACGCGTTCGGGTGGAAGATGCCCGTGTTCGCGCACCTATCGCTTCTTCGCAACAAGGACCGCTCGAAGATATCCAAGAGGAAGAACCCGACTTCTCTCTTGTACTACAAGAACAAGGGGTACCTGCCCGAGGCGCTTCTCAACTTTTTTTCGCTGATGGGATGGGCCACCTCCGACGAGGAAGAGGTTTTCAGCACCGACAGGATGATAAAGGAGTTAAAACTCGAAGATCTGCACATAGGCGGCCCCGTGTTCGATCTCGACAAGCTCGACTGGCTTAACGGAGCCCATATCCGCGCGATGCATTCCGAAGAGCTGGCGGACAGGGTTTCCGACGGGTTCCTCGGCGGGCGGGAGGTTTCGAGAGAGATGGTTCTGAAGCTTTTGCCGCTTGTTCAAGAGCGGATGAAAACGCTGTCCGATTTTTCGGTCCTTACCGATTATTTCTTCGGGCAGGTCAGCCCATCGATTGATGATTTCAAGAAAGCGAAAAAGATGAGCCTGCAGCAGGTATCGGAAGCGCTTGACCGCTGTGCGGAGCGTATCGAAGCGGAGAACCGCATAGATGCGGAAGAAACCGAGCAGGTCATCCGCAGCCTCGCGATCGAGATGAATGTAAAGCCGGGTTCGGTTTTCATGGCGCTTCGTATTGCTGTTACCGGGCGGGTCGTTTCTCCGCCGCTCCTCGAATCGATGGCGATCCTTGGAACGGAGGAATGCCTGAAGCGCGTTCGGGCGGCGGCGCAGGCGACAAGGGAAAGCTGAAATCCGGAAGGAAAAAGGAAGTGCCAAAACGTACGATTCCCGGGAAGGGTGCCAACACCGGGAATCAGGAAGGAAGGGGTTCAACCGTAAGGGCTTTCCCGTTTCGGTTGAGGCTGAATTAGGTTTGAACCTACATACTTTATTTTTATATCATCGTCCTTTCCGGGCATTAGCCGGGAGGACATTGAATTTTGTTTGAAAAGAACACCTCAGAAAAACCGCCTGTCGGGCGCCCGGCATATCCATCTTTCTGAAAGATCAATTCCATTTTATCTTTAACACCTCCCTAAAACCAGCTTTTTTTTCCGATCGGAGACATATTTCAGTTCCCGAGCGGGTTTGGTGTAACCGCTTTCCTTCTGCTTCGACATTAACCTCAACCGGTTCGGTTGTTCGCTTCATCCTGTAAGCCATGTACAGAAATGTGGTTCTGTTGGCGACCGAGCCGGGAAGAGGCGATTGTGGTGGTGTTTCGTTCGCACGGTTTTCTATCAAAAAGGAGGAAAGCAGATGATCAGAAAGGTTGTTGCAGGTGTTGCCTTGGCTGTTTTTATTGCAGGCCCGGCAGTTGCCTGGGATGGATCGAACAAAGAAACGGAGGAGGCAAACACAAAAAAAACAGCGGAAGAGAGCGCCGTAAAAGGTGCTGAGGCGCGCTTGAAAGAGGCTTGGGCCATAAAGAAAACCTCTTTCAAAAAGGAAACCGCTGTTAAACACGCGATCCTTTTGGAGACGGTGGAGTGTTACCGCTCTCTTCTCGATGAGTTTTCGGAGTGTCATGAATGCTGCGCGGAAGCCTGTTTCCGGATGGGCGAGATATACCGGTCCATGAAGATGACAAAGAAGGCAGAGGAGGAGTTCAACAGGACATTCATACATGACAAGAAGGGCGAGTTCGCTGCGCGCTCTCTGAAAGAGATCGGGCATATCCATCGCCGTGCCAAGGAGTACGACGCGGCGATCGCATACTACAACCGGGTTCTAGGCGAATGCCCGAAACAGCGCAGCGCATGCGCTGATGCCCTGACCTGGATCGGCAAGGTTCATCTCAAGCGCAAAGAGTATCAAAAGGCCAGGGATGTTTTTCTGGGGTTCGTGGAGAAGTTTCCCGAGTTTCCGGATGATGCCATCAGAAACATCGACAGGGCTGCAGGCTCCTTTCTGGAGGAGGGAAACCGGGAGGCGGCAGCTTCCCTGCTGGCGGAGTGGCAGCACCATTTCGAACTGCTCCTGGGGAAGGATAAGCGCACGGACAGGCTGGTCAAAAAGACGCTTGAGGGTATGAAGACTCCTGAGCGACTGAACGAGAAGCAATAATAGGATAAAAAAAGCCCCGCCGTCCGAGCATCGGTTCCGGGCGGCGGGCATCCACATTGTGCAAGCGCTGATTTTTTTGTGTTTTCTATACGCGGGGACGGCCCACGGGGAAATAGGTGTACCCGTTGGTTTTCATGGAGCGGATCGAGTAGATGTTACGACCATCGAAGATCACGGGTTTTTTTAGAAGCCCTTTCATTTTCTCGAAGTCGGGGTTCTGAAACTCCCCCCACTCGGTCACGAGGATGAGCGCGTCAGCGCTGTCAAGCGTGTCGTACATGCCCCGGTGGTAGTCAATGCGGTCGCCGAATGTCTTTTTGGCTTCTTCGATGGCTTCCGGGTCGCACGCGGCCACAGTCGCTCCCGCCTCGAGCAGGCTGTTTATCAGAACGATGGAAGGGGCTTCTCGCATGTCATCGGTTTTGGGCTTGAAGGAAAGCCCCCAGACAGCAAACTTCCTGCCCTTCAGGTCGGCATCGTAGTGGCTGTTTATCTTGTCGAAAAGGACGGTCTTTTGCCTTGCGTTGACCTTTTCCACAGCTTTCATTATCTTGAAATCGTAGCCGAAATCGTTCGAGGTCTGGATGATTGCGCGGGAGTCCTTTGGAAAGCATGATCCACCGTACCCGCATCCGGAAAAGAGGAACGGCCGTCCGATGCGGCTGTCAGTTCCGATTCCCTCGCGAATTGCGCTGACATCCGCGCCCACCAGCTCGCAGAGGTTGGCGATTTCGTTCATGAATGAAATCCTGGTGGCGAGCATTGCGTTGGCAGCGTACTTGGTCAGCTCGGCCGAGGCTATGTCCATGAGCAGAATCGGCTTGCCGCTTCTGACAAAAGGAGAGTACAGCTCTTTCATTATTTCGGCAACCCTCGGATCGTCCGCTCCGACCACCACCCTGTCCGGTTTCATGAAGTCGTCGATGGCAGCCCCCTCCTTGAGGAACTCAGGGTTGGACACAACATCAAACTCGTAGCTCGTCTCTTCGGCCAGAACAGCAGCCACTTTTTTTGCTGTTCCCACGGGAACCGTGCTCTTGTCCACCACGATCTTGTACCCGTTGGCTGCTTTGCCGATGCTGCGCGCCGCATCGAGCACGTACTTGAGATCCGCGGAGCCGTCTTCGCCCGGAGGGGTGCCCACCGCGATGAATATGACAAGGGACTCCTTTACCGCTTGAGCGATGTCTGTTGTAAAATGGAGGCGCTCTTCCTTGGCGTTCCTTTTGACCATTTCCGCGAGGCCGGGCTCGAAGATGGGGACCTTTCCCTCATTGAGCATCTTTATCTTTTCTTCGATGACATCCACACAGATGACGTTGTTTCCTGTCTGGGCGAAGCACGTGCCTGCAACCAGGCCCACGTATCCCGTACCCACCACAGCTACTCTCATGTCTTTCCTCCGACTATTTCAGTTGTTACAGCGGTTTTTTATGTTGGACTGATTGTCGAAAATCAGCTCATCAATACCAAGTACCTCGTTCCATCCCGACAAAGGGGTGGTTGAGAGAAAAACACAGATTTTACCATCTTTCATGTATAGTTTCGTCATTCTCGAGAAAATTTTGTTTACTGATTTTTCGAATTTTCCTCTACCAGCCGAAGCTTCAGCAGATACAATCCAATGCGTGGGCGATTAGCTCAGTTGGCTAGAGCGCCTGCCTTACAAGCAGGAGGCCGTTGGTTCAAGTCCATCATCGCCCACCAATTTTATTTACAAGAAAGCCTTGTTTTAGAACGCTTTATATAATTTTTGTTCCCTTTCGTCACCCCCCCTTTTTTCTTTAACTATCCTTTTTCCAAGGATGAAAGTAACCCTATTGAGGTTTCCTACAGGTTGAGGATCGTCTCCCGGCATGAAACGCGGCCACACCGCAGTTTACGGTGCCGCAGCAGAAGAGGAAGAAATATGCGGGCCAGGAGGCCTTGTCTCGCGGATTTACTGCGGATTGGGTCAACGCTCTGGAACAATGTGTGAAGCGTAGCCGCTGTTTGCTGGAGACATCACCACATCCACCCGCGACTTTATTGAAGAAAACAGGTTAAGTTTATTCGTTATATTTGCCTTTGTTAGCATGCGGAAATGGTACATTTGGCAAATCCATTCCCAAAAAATCGCATAGGTTTTTCCATCCGTTGCCTTCTTCCCAATTTACCACAAGCAAATCTTCTGGTCGGTCACGGAAATAGTATTCGACTTCGGTGTTGTGTTTCACGTATCTCTTCACAAGTTGTGACTCTGACACATCGGGAAATGGCAATCCGTATAATATTCGACGTGTTTCGTTTAATTCTCTCGAGGTATCACTTTGGTTAGCCAACATATTAATATAGCTTTTGATCCACTTTTCCGGTTTCCTTTTTGTCAGAATAAAACGACTATCAGGAAAAGATTTGTCCAGTTCCCTGTAAAGAATAATCCAAGGCCAGTCATCAAACGTTTCCTTTGTTTCCGCCATCGCCATTGCCCGAGACAGATCACCTTTTCCAATATCTTTCACTAACCCTAAATCCTGACTCTGATGATCAAAACCTAATATTTCAAAACATTTTCCTAGGGTTGTTGTCCCTGTCTTTGCCCAACCTATTCCAATAATTTTGGTCATATAACATTTCCTACTTTTCAGGGGATACGCGATACAATCTCGCGATTAAATGTCTCCATCGACGAGAGCGAAGAATAATCCGAGTAAATGATATATCATCCAATAATTGCAATATCTTATTTTGTTTAAATCCTTCCTGCCAGTTCACACCAAGACCAGATAGCGAGTACTCCCAAACAGCCCTGTTTTTGTGATAGGAGTTCGGTAATAAGGTGACTTTTTTCCCCAATAGACAGCTTACAATAGCCGAGTGCAATCGATTGGTTATGACATGCTTTGCCTCGGCGTGAATCATCACCCAATGTTCAAAACTACGACAAAACAATGTCGGATCAATCATCAGGACAAATGGATTGACAGGAGGCAGCCTGATGGATTCTTTATCGTTTCGAATGGCATAAAGAGTATATTTGTTCTTTGTTGGTTCATGACAAAAATCTCTAATATCCAGGTTTCACTCTTGTCCAAAATCGGATTTTAGCAGAGTGTTTTAGTACTTGAAAAATGT
>CAZIUL010000094.1:0-13092 GCA_964542475.1 uncultured Phycisphaerales bacterium
GAATCGAGTAAACTGTTCCTGATACCAGAACGGACAGCCCTGAAAGGCGGTGTAAAGGCATGTCTTCGACTCATGGAAAAGCGGGCAATGGGTCATTCGGCGCCAAGGGTATGGACAGCGCTGTCAAGACTCTTGACGCGCTTTACGAGTTCGACAGGGAGCCGGTTTCCAGGGACAGGCTGTGCGGGGCCGCGTATTTTGCGGGCTCGTTTTCCGGGGAGCATGTCGCGGCAACCGAGTTCGTCATCGGCGCGCTGTTCGTCACCTGGGGAGCAGGCATCATGGACGTGGTCGTCGGGCTCGCCATCGGAAACCTCCTGGCTGTTCTTTCCTGGGCCCTGGTGTGCGCGCCCATTGCGGTGCAGACCAGGCTGACGCTTTACTGGTACCTGCGAAAGATCGGGGGGCCTGCCGTCTCCCTGATCTACAACGTGCTGAACGCTGTGCTCTTCTGCATCCTTGCCGGGTGCATGATCACGGTTTCCGCATCAGCGGTTCGCATCCCCTTTGGCATCCCATCCCAGACAAACTGGTATCCGACCGATATCCGTTTCGTGCTCGTGGTGCTTCTCGTTGGGGCCGTTGTCGTGACCCTTGCCATACTCGGATTCAAAAAGCTGGCCGCCTTCGCCACGGTGTGCGCGCCGTGGATGCTGCTCATGTTCGTCGCCGGCTTTTTAGTGATGCTCCCGCGCCTTGCGGACGCGACCGGCGGCGCTCCGATCACGAGCTTATCGAGTTTCTGGGAGATGGGCAAAGAGGCCGTTTGGACCGGCAGAACACCGGACGGGGGAGATCCGCAGATCACATTCTGGCAGGTCGTGGCGTTTGCATGGATATGCAACCTGGCAATGCATCTCGGGCTCTCCGACATGGCGCTTTTCCGCTACGCGAAAAAAAGCGGCTACGGCCTGTTCTCAGCGTTCGGCATGTTTCTCGGCCACTACCTCGCGTGGATCTGCGCCGGGGTCATGGGCGCGGGCGCAGCGCTCGCGCTGAAGACACCGCTCACCGCCCTCGATTCGGGGGCCGTGGCTTGCGAGGCGCTAGGCGTTGCCGGGGCTGTTGCTGTTGTAATCGCCGGATGGACCACGTCGAACCCGACGCTCTACAGGGCGGGGCTCGCTTTCCAGGCGATCACACCAAACTGGCCGCGCTGGAAGGTGACCCTCGCTGCGGGTTCGATCACCACGGCGATCGCCTGCTTCCCATTCGTGTTCACCGAGCTCCTGAACTTCGTGGGATTGTACGGCCTGCTACTTTCTCCCGCCGGGGCAATAGTCGTGACAGAGCACTGGCTCTTTCCCCGCATCGGTTTCACGCGGTTCTGGTCGGAAAACAAGAAACAGGCGCTCAACCTGCCTGCCCTGCTTTCGTGGGCGGTGGGTATTATTGTGGCGCTCACGTTCCTTCGGCACGATCTCCTTCACCTGTTCTACCTGTTCCTGCCCACCTTATTGATCACATCCGTGCTTTATACGGTGCTTGCCTCTTTCGCAGGCGCGAGATCACGCTCTTCGAAAGAGCAGTGCCATCACCCATGTGCCGAAGCCCGTGACAACGCCATTGAGACAACGTCTCCGGAAGCAGGCGACAAACCTGCCGGTCACGGAAAAGCGGTCAAATGGATCACAGGAGCTGTTGCGCTCGCTTCGCTGGCCGCGTGCGTGGCGCTCCCTTTACGGGTATATCTTTCAGAGGGAGAATTCTACGCCGAGAACCTGGACATGCTGAAAGGATGGCTGATAATCCCAACGCTTGTGTATTTTGTTTTCGGTACTGTCTGGTGGGTACGCCGGAAATAGCGACTGTCACCAAATATGATAAACCAACCGTATGGACAACTTAAACAGCGGAGAGAGGAAATGAAAATGCTGTACATCCACCTGCTGCTGATTCTGCTGGCCATGGCATCTTGCTCGGCTCCTATGTTCCTGCACGGCCGGGATGCCGGGCCCGGAAACATTCAGCCCGCAAATCTACTGTGCGAGTACCGCGTCGATCCGATCGGCATCGACACGGTAAAACCGAGGCTGAGCTGGATCTGCCTGCCCGTTGACAGGACCGAGCGCGGGCTCGAGCAGTCCTCTTTTCGCATCCTGGTCGCGAGCTCCGCCGAGCTCCTTGAACAGGACAGGGGCGACATCTGGGACAGCGGCAGGGTTGCATCCAACAGCAGCGTTCACGTAGAGTACGATGGAGAGACGCTTCGTTCCCGCCAGCGCTGCTTCTGGAAGGTGATGCTGTGGGATATGGATGGCGGCTCATCCGCGTGGAGCGAGCCGGCAACATGGGAAACGGCTCTCATGCGCGCCGAGGACTGGTCAGCCCAATGGATCACACCCGGACCGTGGAAAGAGCTTCCTCATGAACCGATTCCTTTGAAGGAATGGATATGGCACAGCTCTGCAAAAGAGGACGGCGCGCGTGTTTTCTTCAGGAGAGAGCTCGTCCTCGATGACTCCGTGTCCGGTATTGACATCATACTGAGCGCCGACAACAGTTACGCCCTGTTCGTGAACGGCACAAAACTCGAGGAGGACGGCGGCTGGGAGCTCCTGGAAACCATATCTCTTGAGATGAACGATCACATCGCTACAGGCAAAAACATCATAGCGGTCGAGGCAGCCAACACGGACGGCCCGTGCGGATTCGTTTGCGGCATCCGTCTCCACCACAGGGAAGGCGAATCCATGACCGTGCTTCCGTCGAAAGGATGGCTCTGCAGCACAAAGGACGAGAAGGGCTGGATGGAAGCCGGGTTTGTGTGCGACGCTGAAAACTGGATTGAACCCGAAAAGGTAACGGACTACGGAGGGGAGCCCTGGGGCGACCTGAACAGGATAAAGGACGAGCCTCGGCGCTCACAGCTCGTGCGCCGCGGGTTCGACCTGCCCGCGCCTGTCAGTAAGGCGCGCGCTTATGTTACAGGTCTGGGGCTCTACGAGCTTCACATGAACGGCAAGCGCGTGGGCGAGGATGTTCTGACGCCGGGCTGGACCCTGTATCCCAAGCGCATCCAGTACCAGGTGTACGATGTGACCGGGCTTCTCGGGCAGGGGCAAAACAGCGCAGGAGCGATCCTCGGAAACGGTTGGTGGTCGGGCGGTCTCGGGTGGCACGGGGGCAGCTTCCGTTTCGCTGCTCCCGAGGAGAACCTGCGGTTTCTCATGCAGCTCGAAATCGAGTGCGTAGATGGATCACGCCATGTGATTGCAACGGGGCCCGGATGGAAGTTTCATGAGTCTCCCATCACCGAAGACACGCTCTACCACGGCGAATCTTATGACGCGCGGCTCGAGAAACCGGGGTGGGCCGCCGCCGGATTCGAGGATAGCGATTGGAGCCCGGCCGTGATCCGGAGCGCACCGGCTGTCATGGAAACGCTATGCGTTCAGCAGGGGCACGCGCTGAGGGTGACCGAGGAGCTGGAAACCGTGAGCATCACACGCGCGGATGACGGCTCTTATGTCTTCGACTTCGGCCAGAACCATTCCGGGCGCTGCTGCCTGACCGTGGAAGCACCGGCCGGAACCGAGATCAGAATTCGCCACGCGGAAACGCTCAACCCGGACGGCACCATCTACACGGAGAACTACCGCAGCGCCAGGGTCACGGACACCTACATCTGCAGGGGAGACGGCATCGAGGCCTGGGAGCCCGCGTTCACCTATTGCGGCTTCCGCTATGCCGCACTGAGTGGGTATCCCGGCGAGCCGACGAAAAAGAGCCTGGTCTCGCGCGTGCTGCACTCCGCTCCTCCAATGGCGGGCAGGTTCGAATGTTCGAACAGGCTCTTGAACCGCATCCACAAGAACGTTCTCTGGGGGCAGCGATCGAACATGCATTCCGTTCCCACGGATTGTCCCCAGCGGGACGAGCGGCTCGGGTGGATGGGCGATGCCCAGGTTTTCGCGCCAACTTCTTGCTGGAACATGGACATGGCGCTTTTCTACACGAAATGGATGCGCGACGTCATGGATTCCCAGCACGATGACGGCTCAACAACCGATGTGTGCCCGGTGATCGTATTGGACCGGCCCGCAGCGCCGGGCTGGGGCGACGCGGTCATGGTCGTGCCCTGGACAGCTTACCTGTTTTACGGCGACAAGCGGATCCTCGAGGAATGCTACGATGCCATGAAGAGCTGGGTCGAATACATGCGCGGCGTGTCAAAGGAGAACCTCTACGAGAAGGAGGGGTACGGGGACTGGGTGGCTGTTGAAAGCTCACCGTCAGCGCCCATAGGCACTGCTTACTATTTTTACTCCACAAAACTCCTCGCCCGCATCGCAGGCATCCTCGGCAAAAATGATGACAAGTCTGAGTATCAGGAGCTCGCGGGGCAAATCGCCGACGCGTTCAACTCGAAGCACCTCTCGCCTGACGATCACTTTTACGGGAGCAACATTCAGACGGAAAACCTTCTGCCCCTTACCTTCGGCATCACGCCGTCCGCTTTCGAACAAAAGGTCGCCGATCACATAGCGTCGGATGTGATCGAGCGCGCCTTTCACCTGTCCACCGGTTTTCTGGGCACGCCGCACCTGCTGCCTGTGCTGACAAAGTACGGCCACCACGACACAGCCTACAGGGTCGCGTCATCCGAGAGCTATCCGTCGCTCGGGTACATGGTGGAAAACGGGGCCACAACCGTCTGGGAGAGGTGGAACAGCGATGTGGCGGGCCCCGGCATGAACTCGCGAAACCACTTCGCTTTCGGGTGCATGACCGCGTGGTATTTCGAAGCCCTGGCAGGCATCATGATCGACGAGGAAAAACCCGGTTTCGAGAGCGTTAACATCGTTCCGAGGCCGTCAGGGGACCTGACCTGGGCACGCGCATCTTACCCGTCCATCCGGGGAACAATCACGAGCGCCTGGATCATCGAAGACGGATCGATTCATTTAAAGGTACAGATACCGGCGAACACGAAAGCGCGCGTGCACATACCATGCGGGGATCCGCGGAAAGTTACAGAAAGCGGAAAGCCCGTCGAGGAATCGGACGGTGTTACTCTCCTGCGCGCAGGAGACCGGGAAGCGGTCTATGCGATCGGTTCCGGCGAATACGATTTCGTTGCGCCGTTCAAGGAGAAATGAACGCACGGCAAACAGGGCAAGCCATCCTGATGGCCGGACGGATCGTACATGCTGGCCCCCTCAGCCCTTCCCTCGCCGGAACCTCTCCCGCTTGCCCCGCAATCCGGCCGTCTCCTTCTTTTGTCCGCCGAAGAGTTCGTTCCTGCGCTTGATCAGGCGATCCACCTCCCTGGCCGTGATGCGGTACTCCTTGAAGGGCATGCCGGGTTTCCAGGCGTCCCACTCCTCCGGCTTGGAGCCGACGCCGTGCGACGAGCACAGGTCCGCAACGTTTTCTCCGCAGGCCAGCGATAGGTAGGCAATCAGGTATAGGCTGCGCATGCGCTGTCCTTCCTTGTCCCCGGCGGCCAGCTTCTCGTAGTCGATGCCATCCTTGCGCAGCAATCCGAAGAATTTCGTTGCCCACTCTTCGCCGCCCTGATTGTGCAGCTTCCAGTAGAGCTGGTGATCCGGCTTTCCCTTGTGCATCTCGCACACCCAATCAGCTTCCCCTTCGTACCCCATCTTGCGCAGCGCCAGGACAGAGGCGTAGGTGGCGAACGGTTTGTTTCCGCGTTCCCACCAGTCTTCGGGCAGGTTCCCGCCCAGGTGGAACCCGATCAGCTTGGCCAGCTCCTGGGACAGGATCCAGTGTCGGAAGGGCTCCTCGGGCCAGCAGTCGCTGACCAGCTCAATCGATGTCCGTGATGCGCCGCCGGCTATTCCGCCCAGGTTCGCGTCCTTGCGCAACGCGACCGGAACGCGATCGGGAAGAGCCAGGTCCTCGACCTTCAGAACCTTCACCAGGGCCGCGGCTGTGCGATCGAGAAACCTCGCGGTCCAGGCCGACTCGGCCCCGAACTCAGAAGTGACCTGAAAAGCGATCGGGCCATCGGATTGCCAGCCGTCGTCACCCGGCGGCCCGCTGCCGTGTGGTTTGCCTTCGGCACCTGCAGTGCCTGGCGCGGCGTTGTCCTGATTACCGTCCTCGGCCTTCTCCGCCGACGCCGGATAGATCCCCCCTTTGCGATACAGCTCGCGCAGAATCTCGAGCCCCTCGTTCTCCTCCCTCGTCTGGAAGAGGAACTTCCGTACCGCCATTATCCGTTCCACCTCCTCATCCGTGACCTCGTATGGCACGAAACGGATCTCCGGGTGAATCCGATGCCAGTCGTCGGGCTCGTTGCCGATGTCGTGCTCCCGGCATAACCCGGCCAGATTGTCGTTTGCGGCCATGGAGAGATAGGCCATGGTATAGGCGGCGCGCGCCTCGCCGGGATAGGGCCAGGACCTGCCCACCAGTCCCATGTCGATTCCGTCGGCCATAACCAGTTTGAAGAAACGCGAGAAGAGCTCGAATCCGTACAGCTCGTGCAGCTCCCAGTAAAGCGCGTGGTCGGGCTTGTGCTGCATCTCCTGCCGGCGCGCCTCGGCAGCCTCGGTGTAGCCCAGCTCCTCCATTACCAGGCAGGAGACGTATTCGGGGAAAGGGCTGCGGCCGTTGGACCACCAGTCCGACGGGTAACCGCCCGCGCCGCCGTAGCTCACAGCGAAGAGGTTGGTGAGCTCGTGGGCAACTATCCACAGGCGCAGTCGCTCCTTGGGCCAGCAGTTGCTTGTGAATCCGATGCTCGTGGGCGTGGCGAAACCACCGATGCCTCCCGCACCCGGATCCTTCTGCAAGGTGACCCGGATCCCGCGCGGTGGTTCGACTTCGGAATTGTCCATCAGGCGCACCAGCACCTGCCAGGCGTCGTCGAGGTAGGCCTCGGTCCAAGCTCCCTCTGCGCCGAACTCCGACTCGATCACGAATCGGTCCTCGACTGGGCAGACCAGCGCAGCGCCCATGATAATCGCGTTCAGGATCTGCATCATGATTTGTCTCCAAAGTCAGCATCTGCATCGGCGGCTAGCGGATGGTCGAAACAAGAGCCCTTTTACCAAAATGCGGGTTAGCCCGCATGACGTAAGCCCTCAAAAAAAACCCTCCCGAATGGGAATCAACATCCGATCCGGGAGGGCATGCATCTTCTTGAGGCCTGTCGTGCCGTGCTCTACGGCAGAATCGTGACCGTTAAAAAATCATCCGATAGCTCGAACGAAGGCGATCCGTCCGAAAAAAGCGTCTGGAGAAATATGGTCATCCCGATATAAACCGGATTATTCGGGATCGTGCCTGTTATCGTTCCCACACCGGCCCCATCTGCTGTAAGGATCGGGAACAGCGTGGTGTAAAAAAGGTTCGGCGGTGTCGGATCCAGGTACAGGGTGCCGAACTTAAAGGTGTTATACCCTTCCGGATCAATACCCGTTCCAAGCCAAATCCAGTACTGCCAGTTGGGATTGGTGTAGACGTCGATCTGGATGCCTGCTCCGATCCCGGGCGTACCCGTGAACTCCATGTCTTCCCCGCCGATTGTATGGCAGTACAGATCGCCGCCTTTGCCGAAAACACCCGCGTGTACAGCCTTGGCGCCGATTACGGTTATCTGCCCGTCCCAGGAGATGTCGGCATCGTAGCACGAGCCACGACAATCGATTGAATCCAGGAGCCCCGCATTGTTCTCGAGGATCTGCACCTCCGGATTTGCGTTCGCCTGGTCGCCCCATCTGCCGAGAACGAAATACCTGCCGTCGTGCGAGATCGAGGCGGCGCTGCACACATCCGAGTACACACCGTTGCTGTTGTTCACAACGTGAGCGGTTATAGTCTTGGTCGCAACATCCATGATGTACGCCTCTGTCTTGTTGGAGGAGGGGGTGTACCGAGTCACACCGAACCCGAGTGTCGAGCCGTCGTCCGAAAAGTCCATCTCATCTCCGTAGTTGCCGGAACCGGTGCTGTAGGTGTAGGAGCTCCATGACCCGGAGATGTACTCCCAGATCTTGACCTTGCCAAAGGAGCCGTTTGCGAACTTTGTGCCGTCGCCGGAAATGCAGTGCCCGTCAAAGGAGCCGCCCGTGGAGGCGGAGAACACCACGGTGAGGGTGGCGATGTCAAAGATGTAACAGGTGGATCCGCCATGAAAGTAAAGGGTGGAGCCGTCGGCTGACAGATCCCAGCCGCGAAGCCCGCTGGGCGCTGACTGAGAAAAGGTCGAGATCTCAGCGCCGGTATCCGGATCGAGAAAAAACAGATCAAGCATGCCGGTGTTGTTGTTGTAGACACCGATCGTCACAACGGTGGCATCGCGGTCTATGGACACCCTTGTTGCGGCGTTTATCGTGGATGGGTAGCTCCAGGTCCAGTCAGGTGTGGAAGAGGATGAGTTGTAACAGTTGACATGGGGAATCCTGTTCATGATGTCCGGCGCGTTCTCATGGTACATGACCACATGGCAGTCCCCTTGCGCGGATGAGTCGCACATGTACCCTGCGTCCGTCC
Organism: uncultured Phycisphaerales bacterium; assembly: GCA_964542475.1. Lineage (GTDB taxonomy): Bacteria > Planctomycetota > B15-G4 > B15-G4 > CAYZWU01 > CAZIUL01. Next base: position 8,467 of record CAZIUL010000094.1, read on the forward strand.
CATAAATGGAAGCGTCCGTCCAAACGGCTGTTGGTGGATTACCATCGAACACGGAAAACAGTTCGACTTGTTCGTTGTTCAGTTCCATTACCCCCAAGACCTGTGTTCCATAGTTTCCGATAGAGACATTTCCTGCAATCCAGTAGAGCCCGTTGTCAGGATAGTTCCAGATCAGGCCCTTGATGGTGTTCATCGCGGACATGGTGCTGTTGCTGCTCAGCGGAAGGTTTCCCTGCACAGTGACTGTCTCTGTTCCCCGCGGAGTCACTTTCTCATAGATACGCCTACTTGTCTGGGCGGACAGGTCGGCACAGAGGATAATGACCAAAAGCGCTGCCGCGACAATAATGATATTTTTTTTCATCCCGGTTCTCCCTAAAAACATCTAAAACTCTAATATGAAGGCTTTTACTAGAAGCCCGCTTATTTCATACTCTTCGTCGCGAGGTGCCGTAAACTGTGATGTGGCAAGGCGCATGTCAGGAGACGACCGCAGGCCTGTTCCTACAGGTTGAGGATCGTCTCCCGGCATGAAACGCAGCCACAGCGCAGGTTACGGTGCCGCAGCAGATGAGGATGAAATATGCGGGCTAGGCACTTATTCTTAAACAATGAATCAATCGCAAGTATAACGGTTGATTACAATCAAGTCAATAGATATATTTCCCCAAAGGCCTGCGACCAAGCATGATAGCGAGTTTTTCAAGCATCGCTTACACGGGGAACGGCCACGGTGACAACCGTGCCCTTATCCGGCACCGACGAAAAGGTCAGCTTTCCGTGATGCTCCATCACGATAGTGGAAGAGATGGAAAGGCCAAGGCCCGTGCCTCCAAACCCGCGCTTGGTTGTAAAGAACGGATCAGTGATCCTGTGGATGTCTTTCCTCGAGATGCCGACTCCTTCGTCCTGCACTTTCAAGAGCACCGATTCTGTCTGCTCATCATACGTGGTTGATACACGTATCGCTTTCTCTTTTCCCGTGAGTGCCTGGCAGGCGTTCTGAACCAGGTTTATCACCACCTGTTCCATGCGCTGGTAGTTTCCCATGAAGCCGGGCATGCCTTTTCCGTATTCAATCGAAAAATGATCGGTGGTTCTTTTGATCATGTTGCTGAGAAGCGTGATTGCGGATTTCACAACATGGTTGATCTGGATCTCGTTGATGGTGATGGACGGGTGCACCATGGTGTAGTCTCTGAGCTCCTTGACAATGGCCTTGATCCTCGTAGAGCCCTTGAGAATCGAGTCGAACATCTCCGGGATCCTCTCGCGGGCTTCTTTGAACGGCATCCCCGCCAGCATGAAATCCCCGGAAGAATCGTTGTACTCGGCCAGTATCGGCTCAGCCTGCTGCCACGCTTTTATCAGGGGGTAGGTGTGGGACATTATGAAGTGGTTCGGATTGTTGATCTCGTGCGCCACTCCGGATACAAGGGTTCCGAGGGAAATCATCTTGTCCGCCTGAAAGAGCTGCCGCTGCTGCCGCCTTGAACTTTCCTCGAAAGCCTTGCGCTCGCTGAGGTCCACAGACAGCCCGAGAGCCGCTGTCATCTCGCCTTTCGAATCGAAAATCGGGTAGGTCGAAAAAAGCGCTGGAAACCTCTCCCCGGATTTTCGAACAAGCGTGTTCTCCCCTGTGAACCCGTCCTTTCTCTTGCGCATGGCATCCATGACCTCGGGGAACCTGGCAACATCCTCAGGCAGGTGCAGCATGGCCACCGGCTTGCCGATGGCCTCTTCCCGTTCATACCCGAAGATTTTTTCAGCCCCGCGGTTGAACTCGATGATATGCGCATCCTCTCCCTTGAGGTCGGTTACGATCAGGGAGATGCTCTCAGCGGCGTCGAAGATCGATCGCAGGCGGCTCTCGCTTTCCCTGAGCGCCAGCTCAGCCTTCTTGCTCGCGGTGATGTCCGAGCAGGCGCCGATCCATCTGCAGGGTTTTCCGCTGTCGTCCAGCACAGGCACGCCCCGGGCTTCCCAGTAGCGCCACTCACCGCTTTTGCTCTTGATCCTGTACTCTTCATTAATCGTACCCGTGGATGTTCTGTGGAGTTCCACCGAGCCTGCCAGGCCTTCCAAATCATCGGGGTGAATCATATTGATCCATGCACTGATCGATCTCGGAAGTTCTCCAGGAGCGTACCCGAGTGCCTCGTCACCCCCCCCGAACCATTCCAATGCATCGGTATTCACATCCCACTCGTAGATGAGGTCGGCCGTTACTTCGGCAGCCAGGATGAAACGCTCGACATTCTTTTCACGTTCGCCCTCGACTTCTATCCTGTGCAGGGCATGGGCGATATCCCTTGCAACCTCCAGAAAAAGCGCGCCCTGTTCGCTTTCATGCACATGTTCCTTCGGTATGGAAGCACCCAAGATACCAAACACACGTTCTTCGTGCTCCAGCCGCGCTGTCAAGGTGGAACCGTCCTCGCAAACGCCGGCGATCGGGCAGCCTGTGCAGGATGAGTTGGGATCTTCAGTGACATGCACACCGGATTGGGCCAGAGATCCGCGGGCGCACTCGGTCAGCTCGCCCCGGCCCAAATGATCGAGAAGCATCGGCTTTAACGTATCGTCAGGCCCGCTTTCCGAAATTGCCGCACCCCTTCCCTGTTCATCCGGAAGCGCGATCCAGGCGTTATGAAAACCGTGCGCCTTCACAAGCTCGTCGCACACGCTTTGGATCAGGCTCTCACGGTCTTTCGCCCTGGCGATGAGCCGAATGAGGTTCCTGCCTTCGCGATGCAGAAAACATTGGGATCTTTCATCAGCCACTGACGGATCTCCTGATGCATATGCCATTGTCATGTTGTTCCCGAACCCGCCGATCTCCATTCAACAACGAAAGCGGCTCGTTTTTATCCGATACCGCCATGAAAAGCCAGTGGTTTTATGGGCCATGATGAACTTGACAGGCGAGTTTGCATGGGTACAGGGTTCATGGAAAACACGAAAAATCGGCGTTGAAACAGGGATGAAACGAAAGCGCGGCCCTGACCGCCGGCAGAGCCGCGCTTTTGTGATTCAAGAACTAGTCAGATCATTTCAATACGCTATCCTTTTTGCGTTCTTCGCGTTCGCCGCGCTCTTTGCGTTCGCCGCGTTCTTTGCGTTCGCCGCGCTCGCCCGCTTTCATGCGCTTCTTGATGCCTTCGTACATCTTGTCGGCTTCCTCGCGGGTCATCTTGCCTGATTCGACAGCGCTCTCGATCCGTTTTTTGATGGCCTCCCAGTCGATCTCCTTGCTTTTGCGGGGCTCACCACTCATCATCATGCGCATCCTGATCAATCGTTTCTCCATATCCTCCTTGGATATCTTGCCCTCCTCGACCATCTTTCTCATCTCCGCCTCGGCCTTCGCGTAATCCTCCTTGGTGAACTTGTGCTCCGGCGCTTCGCTGGTTTCACCACCAATCATCATGCGCATCCTGATCAATCGTTTCTCCATATCCTCCTTGGATATCTTGCCCTCCTCGACCATCTTTCTCATCTCCGCCTCGGCCTTCGCGTAATCCTCCTTGGTGAACTTGTGCTCCGGCGCTTCGCTGGTTTCACCACCAATCATCATGCGCATCCTGATCAATCGTTTCTCCATATCCTCCTTGGATATCTTGCCCTCCTCGACCATCTTTCTCATCTCCGCCTCGGCCTTCGCGTAATCCTCCTTGGTGATCTTGCGCTCCGGCGCTTCGATGGTTTCCTTGTCGCCGAAGATCTCAATGCGGGCGGCCGCGAGCTTCCTGTCGGCGTCTTCTTTGGATATCTTCCCGGCCTTGACCTCTTCCCTGAGGCTAACCTCGTAAGCTTTGTACCGCTCCATTCGCGGATCCTCTTCGGATTCATCCTGTGCAAATGCCGTTTGAATGCTCACGCAGCACAAAACGAGTGCTCCGCAAAACCCTGTAAGTAATAGTTTTTTGGTTATCGTTAATTTTGTGTTCACTGTTTTCTCCTTAGACAAAATTCTTTTTAAGCGTTTGGCCAGACCGCGCTCACAGCCTACCATGTAATAACTAATATAAGAAGAAAAAGGCTGACAAACAGGTTGAGCACCCCCTTCTCCCACAACCTATAGTCATGAAAACCGGAGAACATGCTTATTTGCCCTCCGAGTAACGACCGATCAGTTTCTTCAAACCGGTAATCTCCTTGCTGGAAATCGAGGAGTGATCAAGTAACGTTTTAACAAGCTCCGTACAGGAATTGCCGAACACTCTTTTCTTTAGATCTTCCACTATGCCGGCGGACGCTTCAGAGCGATCAACGGTTGCAGAATACAGAAATGTTTTGCCCTGACTCTGGCATTTCAGCCAACCCTTCTCGGTGAGGCGTTGGATCTGGACCTGGATTGTGGAACGGCTATGCGTCTTTTCGTTGTCAGCGTTTTTCCGCTTCATCACCTGTGTCACGGTCATTTCATGGCCGTTCCAGATGACATCCATTATTTCGAACTCCGCAGGGGTCAGTCTTGGTAAATTCATTTCCTGTCCTTGCCCGCATATTTCATACTCATCTGCTGCGGCACCGTAAACTGCGCTGTGGCGGCGTTTCATGCCAGGAGATGATCCTCAACCTGTAAGAACAGGCCTGCGGTCGTCTCCTGACATGCGCCTTGCC
>CAZIUL010000095.1:0-12635 GCA_964542475.1 uncultured Phycisphaerales bacterium
TCAGTGAAACCGCTGCAAAAACGGATAGAAGACATACAGCAAAAAACAACACGGACTGTCTTGTCATGTGCCAGCGCATCAGTTACTTACCTCCATCCCGTCAAAAAAAAGAAACCGCACAAGAACGCAGCCTGATCAAAGCCATCATTTGAAGCAAATACATATACCAAGACATTATTGCCTGAATGATATGGGAGTCAAGGACTTCTGTGGCCAGGTCAGGTTCAGATCGAGCTACTTAGCTATTATAGGTCCGTATCTTACTTTAGTTTCGTAATAAATTTTACTTAAAAAGGCCGAATGTCGGACAATCGCACGTTAATTCGACATAACCCGCAAAACTATAGATAATTAGGGACAGCAAAATATAAAACAACTCGTTCTTTTTGTTCTACACCAGAGACCGAAAGAAAACAAGTCATACCTTGGCGCACATATTCCGATAGCTATTTATCGGCATATACAACACGACGCAGGCACCAATCCCTCTTGGAGAAGGAGATTAAGTCATAAAAATCCTGGTCATGAGAACTCATCGCCTGGGTGATGTCCTGCAAATAATCCCCCTTCTATTCGGGCTGCGGAAAAAACACCCATCAGCTTCGCTCCACGTGCTGGTGAGCAAAACCTTCAGCTCGCTGCTTCAAGGGCTCTCCTGTGTGGACCGCGTCATAACCTTGCCCTTGGAAGAGCTTCATCGGAAAGCTTCATCGCCCGGGGAAGTTCCCTGGGTCAAGGCTTGCGTAAAAAACGTTTCAGATACACTCGAGGCGGAAAAGTATGACCTGGTTATCAACCGCCAGATGACCCGCTTCGAGATGTGTCTGGCGGGCGGCCTGAACGTAGGGGCTGTTCTTGGTCCATGCTATTCGCCAACCGAGAGTTCCGCCAAATGGAAAAACGATCTCCATGTCACTCTCAGAGGGGAACTCCCGCCCGGCAAGGTCGATTTCCGCCTGGACCACAGAACAACTGAACACCTCAACAGTCTTCTCAACAAGAGAAAAGAGTACAGGACAAACATGGTGGAGGCAGGGCTCGATCTCGCTGGTGTTCCCGGCGCTCACCGCTTCGAGCTTCCCGTGAGATCCCAACACAGGGAAAAGGCGCAAGAGATATTCGTGTCGGAGGGCATCAAAGGGGAAGGCCCGGTTCTCGGGATTCAGGCCGGCGCGGCAGTATCTTTCAGGCATTTCCCGCTGGATATCATGACCAAGGCCTTGAACCTCTGGTATTCGCGCCACGGCGGCAGAATGGTCTTCTTCGGCACGGCAACGGAACAGGAAATGGTTGAGGGGGTCATCAAGAAGCTGCGTGTTCCGGAAGCGGCAACAAACCTGGCGGGTCGCACGGACATTCTCGAACTGGCCGCATGCATGGAGCACCTGGACCTGCTTCTGAGTCCTGACACCGGAACCATGCATATCGCCGCGGCCATGAAAACACCGACCGTTTCAGTGTTTTACGGGGCTGCCTATCCATGGCAGACCGGCCCTTACGGGGAAAACCACCTGATGCTCTACTCCGAGATGCCTTGCTCGCCCTGCAAAAAGCCGGATGAGTGTCCCCATGACAAGATATGCCGCAAACGGATACGCTCTTCTTCGATCGTCGGGCTGCTCGAGCTGTCCCACGACCTATCGAAAAAAAGTGAAAACCGGCAAAAGGAATCCCTCATCAAGGATTGGATGGATGTCTGGTCATCAGAGTTTTCAAAAGGCGGAATCAGGATGCTCCATACGGGCTGGAAACCGCTCGAAAGACCGATGAAACTGCGGGACCTGACCCCTGGACTGCACTCCATCAGGCAACCGTCACAAAACAAGCTCTCAGTGCCGATTCTCTAGATTGTATAGAGCGGCGCCCTCCATTGTTAAGCCGGCACATGCACATTCCTGGAGGGCGGCAGTCTCTTGCAGCCTCCGTTTCCGGCGCCGACGAAGCGGCGCCCTCCATTGTTAAGCCGGCACATGCACATTCCTGGAGGGCGGCAGTCTCTTGCAGCCTCCGTTTCCGGCGCCGACGAAGCGGCGCCCTCCATTGTTAAGCCGGTGCAAGCCCTTGTTCTTCTGGAGGGCGGCAGTCTCTTGCCGCCTCTTCGTCGCCCCAGCTCAATCGTTGATCAGCCGAATCAAAGGGACCGGTCTGTCCACGCCTTCGATGTACGTAGGCCTTGACGCCCACGGAATCACGCTGCGAACACCTGCAAGATCCATCCAGTACTCCAGGCGGGCCGGGGCAAGGCCCCAGGTCATGTGGAGATGGTTGGCAGGCGCATACTGCTTGTACTCGCCCATGGTTGCATATTTCGGCACCACAAACGTGTGCGGCCAGGCCGGGTCGGAAGCGGAACATACCGCTTTGGCGAGCTTAGGCGGGAGGTCCACGGTCCGCGCTTCATCCCAGATCAACGAAAAACTGTTGTCCAGACCGGAAAACGCCATCCGGCCGGCAATGCCCACGATATTGCCGGGCGAAAGGAACGTGACCGAGTTTCCACCGCCCGGAAAGTAGCCCGGATCCGCAAGCGGCATGGACACACGCGACATGAGGCTTTCAGGCTTTTCGTTTGGCATGCCTGCCCAGTCGAAGCTCGCCGAGCCCGAGTTGTTTCCGTCGACCACGCCCTTTTCCCACCAAAGGCTCTTGCCTCGCGGTTTTCGGAGACCGAGCTTCTTTGCCAAAGCGCGAAGCTCTACAGGCTCCCAAACCTTTCGAAAATCCATGAAAAGCGGGGGATTCCCTGCTGAGAGCCATGTGAAAAAAAGCATGGTCAAGAGGCCCTGGACATCCGCTTCCGTTGCATAGGGCATGGCAGGCTTATCACCGTTGTGGTCGAAGGTGGAGTTGAAAAGCGATTCCATGCAGTCCGCAACAGGCAGGGGCAGGCCCCTCGTGTCCGAGCCCCACTCGAGCTGGCTCATGAAACCGCCGCCAACAGCGTTCAGCTCCTTCATCAGGTCGCGGACAATCAGGTACATGGCCAAAGATATGTCAAACCGCTCCGAATCGGACCGGCTCTTGCAAGTCAGGCGCTTTCCGACGTTCTCATCAATCCAGGCTCTCAGCGCGCGAAGCTCTTTGCGGTCGTAAGCCTTCTTTTGCAGCATGTCCGAAAGAAGCTTCATGTCGAGCCTTGTAAGCTCCAGCCCAAAGGTGCGGCGCGTTGGAATCACGTGAGCGAGCGCTGTTTCCATGCCCATGGAGTCGTGCCCGAAGATGACGGCTCTGCGCCCCTTGAGGCCCACGCGGGTCAGCGCGGCGTAACACCAGTCGAGAAGCGCGTCCGCTGTTGCATCGCTCATCTTGGGATTCGCGCCTGTGTCGGGCCAGTTGCCCACGTTTATGTGAACCATGCGCCCGGACTGGGCCAGCGCGCCCGCGGCCGCGTGCACGAAAACAACTCCGGGTTTCGGAGCGCTGTTGCCGCAGGTCAGGTTGAGCGGAGTCTCATCAGGGAAACGGCTGACAAGGGAGATCAGCGAAAGCTGCGGAAAAGCCCAGGTGTCGGGCGCGCACACCAGGATGTTAACGCCGGCCTCGCAAAACTGCGTCGCAACCACGTCGGCCTGGGTTTCGCCGTCCACAAGAACCGGGCTGTAGACCACTGGCGCTTCAGTGCCGTCAGGAAGCGCAAGCCTGTCCGCTATCACATCCGCGGTCATGGCGACGATGTTTTGTGCCCTCCTTCTGGAGGCATCGTCTATCCTTGGATCGCATGCAGCGAAAACACCAACACGCGGAACAGCAGGCTTCCCCTGCGTTCCTTTTCCCAGCGAAACTGCTCTTGCCATAACGGCTCCTCCTATGTCAACAAATACCGGTCCTGATAAAACAAATTTTACCGGAGAAAGTATGCTGGGAAAAGCGTTTTCGAATGGTGTATGATGAACAGTTGCAACGATTCTCGACTTGGAGGACTTACGATGCGCATGACACCTTCCGGCCGACGGGCCTTGACTCTTGCGGCCATGCTTGGGATCAGCCTGCTGTTCGGGTGCGCCGTGTTCAACGAGGACAACCGGCGCGCACTGAACCAGCTGGATGAATGGATCACGCCCGAATCCACGGCCGCGCGCGCTGCTTTGAGCCCTGCGGCAATACCGGTCGGTACGGCGGCCGGAGCAGCGGACATGGTGCTGATCCACCCGGTGTGCTCGATTCCCGAGGCATGGGATGATGTTTACGAGCTATACTGGAAGCCGCGGGAGATGGAGTTCATCCGCAAGGCATTGCTTATCCCGATCAACATCGTGTTGACCCCGCCCACATTCGTGGGCGACTGGATTCTACGTTCGCTGTTCGATTTCAATTAATTAACAGAGGAGATTACGACAATGGCGCTTTTTCGAGCGATCCCCGTGTTCCGTATCTTAGCGCCGGGCCTCATCGCAACCTGCCTGCTGATCGCATTGCCGAGCGGCGGTTGCGCATTCATGAACAGGGAGAACACCCCGCTCTTGAACTGCGTCGAGAACAACCTCTGGCCCGAAGAGACCGCGCTCCAGGTCGTATGCTTCCCGATCATCTTCCCGCTCGGCCTCTGCGCGGTCACGATCGACGCGTTCGCGGTACACCCCGCCAATGTTGTCTGTGATAGCGCATCGGACACGGAAGAGGCCCTCTGGGATGGTTTCGAGTGGGACGAACACTATGTAACCGAATGCGCGGCCCTGCCCTGGCGCGCGGCGTTCACGCCGGTGGTGTTCACAACGGTTTTTATCGGGCGCGCGCTGTTCGACATCCCGAACAAGGCGGCAAAGGCAAGGAGAAAACATGAAGAAGCAATAGAAGAGCGCGAGCGCAGGAACAGGGAGCTAAAAAGTGTGGCGGAATCCGACGACCCTGTAGAGCGCTGGAACGCCTTCCGAGAAGCGAGCGCCGACAGGGTTGAACTGGCCCGCGTACTCCTTTCGGACGATAGCAGTGTCTTGCGCTACGCAGCACTGCTTTGGATCGAAAACCGACACAAAGCGGCAAAGTTCACAAAAGAGCTCGAACGCATCTCCAAAGAAGACCCGGACCCGGTCATCCGCGAGTTCGCGGGGCAGATGCGCCAATAAAGCACAAAAAACTTTGCATTGTGAAAAGGAGTTAAACAATAATATAGTCTTGTCGGACCTGTCGGACATTTACCATTTGATCATCCGTTGTTAAGAAAAGAGAAAGCCAATGGAACCGAGTTCAAGCAAAGTAAAACTTTTGCCGGACAACGCCTACACCCCGTTGAAGGAGGGCGAAGTCTACAAGCCCGTGGTGCCCGCGGACCAGTCACCACACGAAACCACCATGCGCGCTGTAATCATGGGATGCATCGGCGTGGCGATCTTCACTTTCGCTGCCGCGTACATCGGGCTAAAGGCTGGGAACGTGATCGAGACCGCGATCCCCATCGCGATCCTGGCCGTGTTCTTCGGCAGGATGTTCGCGCGCAAGAACACGCTGCTGGAGAACGTGATCGTCCAGTCGATCGGCGCTGCAGCCGGCGTAGTGGTTGCCGGCGCGGTCTTCACTATCCCGGCCATGTACATTCTTGGCCTGGATGTGAGCTTTGTGGACATCTTCCTCGCATGCGCCATCGGCGGATTCCTTGGGGTTCTGCTGATCATTCCGCTGAGGAAATACTTCTGCAGCGACGAACACGGAAAGCTTCCCTTCCCAGAGGCAACCGCCACCACCGAGATCCTGTGCTCGGGCGAGTCCGGCGGAAGCGGCGGCAAGACCCTTTTAACAGCCTTCGGCCTGGGTTTCATCTTCGACTTCTGCATCGAGGTTTTCCACTTCTGGGAGGGGCGCCTCGATACGGCAAAGGTTCTCCTGGGCGAACTGGGCGCAAGCATGAACGAGAAGTTCCGCATGGCCCTGCAGATGGAGGCCACGGCCGCCCTCTTCGGCCTTGGTTACATCATCGGCATCCGCTACGCCGCAGTGATCTGCGCCGGCTCGGTGCTCGCCAACCTTGTGCTTGTGCCGATGGTCTACTTCGTGGGGACCGATTTAAACGCGATCCTGCCGCCGAACGAGGAGCAGATCGTCAACTGGGAAGTCTCTGACATTTTCAAATGGTACGTGCGGCCAATCGGCATCGGCGCCATAGCGGTGGCAGGCATGATCAGCATCATCAAGATGGGAAAGATAATCGTCGGGTCGCTGTCGCTGGGCTTCAAGGGAATCCTGGGCAGCCGCGACGACAGGGGCGAAACAGCCCGCACCGACCTCGACATCCATCCGCGCAACGTTTTGCTCCTCGAACTGCTTTTTGTCGGGATCATGTTCTTCATCTTTTTCTATGTGGCCAACTGGCAGCTGAACGTGGCTCTCATCGGCACGCTCGTCACGGCGGTGCTGGCGTTCCTGTTCACGCCGGTGGCAGCCCGCGCCATCGCCATCGTGGGAGTGAACCCCGTGTCGGGAATGACCATGATCACACTGATCCTGGCCTGCACGATACTCGTTTCCACGGGGCTCAGCGGGGAAGAAGGCACGATGATCGTGCTGATCATCGGGTGCGCCGTTTGCACAGCGCTTTCCACATCAGGTGCATTCATCTCCGATCTCAAGACCGGCTACTGGCTCGGCGCCACTCCGCGCAGGCAGCAGCGGTGGAAGTTCCTCGGTATCGTCGTTGCTTCGCTCTGCATCGGGCTCGTGATCCACGTTCTGGCCACAGGCTACGGATTCGTGGAGTCGCCCGAGCATCCCAACCCGCTGCCCGCTCCCCAGGGCAACCTGATGGCGTCGATCGTGGGTGCCATATTCGGAGGCGCCGAAACCCCATGGCTGCTCTACGGCATGGGAGGGGCCATCGCGCTCATGCTCGAGATGACAGCCCTGCCCGGTCTGGCCTTTGCCCTCGGCATCTATCTCCCGATCTACATCAACCTGCCCGTGCTGGCCGGCGGGATCGCCGCCTGGCTGCTGCAGAGGCGCGGCCGCAGCAAGCGTGAAAAGGGGGTGCGCAAGAACCAGGGCATCCTTGTGGCTTCCGGGCTCGTGGCCGGGGCAGCCATCGCCGGAGTAGTGAGCGCGGTTCTCAAGACCCTGGACCAGAAGGACCTCAAGCTGGGCATAATCGAGACGGAAGGCTTCGGTGGTAAAATCAACAAGCTGCTCAACTTCTCCCAGGAGGCCATCGTTAATAAAACAACCGGCGCATTTGAGCTGACAAAGGATGGATCCATCAAGTTCGAGGATCTGGAGTGGATCGAGCACAATGGGCCGATCATCGGCTTCTGCATGATCGTCCTGCTCGGTGTCATCTGCCACTGTGTGGCCGCGCGAGCCGCCGCAAGGGAGATGGAAGAGCAAGACTCGACAACAGAGTAATCTAACGGACGCAAAAAGGGTGCGGCATCGCCGCGCCCTTTTGCTGTTTCAAAAAACCGCAATCAACAAAAGCTGCTGAAAGAGAAGCGGCATCGTTGCCCATCAAGGGGAAACATGGATAAAAAGAAAACAGGCGGAATACCGGAACGGGCGGATGTGGACAGCGAGTTCAAATGGCACCCGGGAGACATCTTTCCCACGGATGAATCGTGGGAAGATGCGCTCAAAGAAGCGGAAAAGGAAATCCAGCGGATAACCTCGTTCAAGGGAAAGCTCGGCGAGTCAGCGGAAACGCTGCTCGGCTGCTTCACGTTCCGGGATGAGATCTCGGTCAAGATCGAGCAGCTCTATGCCTACGCAGCCATCAAAAAGGACGAGGACACGAGGGTCACGAACTACCTGGAGATGCACGACCGGATCTCCACGCTGTGCGTGCGGTTCAGCGCCCTGGCCTCTTACATCACCCCTGAGATCATGTCGATCCCCGAGGAAACGATCCGCTCATTTGTCGACGAGGAGGACGGTCTCAAGACGTACCGGCACGCGATCGAAGACCTGCTGCGGCTCAGGCGCCACATCCTCTCGGAAAAGGAGGAGGCGCTCATCGCGAAAGCGGGCAATGTTTTCCGCGCGCCTTCGGATGTGTTCAACCTGCTCACTAACGCGGACATGATCTTTCCGGGTATAAAGGACGAGGAAGGCGGCGATATCGAGATATCGAACTCGCTTTACTACCTTCACCGCGGATCAGCGGACAGGTCGGTGCGCAAGGCGAACGAGGAGGCGTTTCACGGCACCTACCGCAGGTACCGCAACAGCCTGGCAGCGCTTCTGCGGGCGGGCGTCCAGAAGAGCCTGTTCAACGCGGAGGTGCGCGGGTACGAATCCACGCTTCACGCCGAGCTGGACGAGGACAGGATCCCGTTAGATGTTTTTCACGGCCTGCTGAACACCGTGAACGACAACCTCGCTCCTCTGCACCGGTACACGTCTCTGCGCAAGAGGATCCTCGGGCTGGACGAGGTGCGCGGCTACGATCTTTACAACTCGCTTTTTCCCGGCGCTAAAATGACGGTTCCGTTCGGCGAAGCGAAGGAGATGCTCATCCGGGGCATGAAACCGCTTGGCGGCGAATACACCCGGAACCTGGCCGCGGGTATGGAAGGCGGCTGGACCGATGTGTACGAGAACGCGGGGAAACGCTCGGGCGCCTATTCGCTCGGCTTGTACGGCGTGCATCCATACGTGCTGCTGAACCACCACGACCGGCTCGATGACGCCTTCACCCTGGCTCACGAATTCGGTCATGCCATGCATTCGTACTACTCGCAGATGGCGCAGCCCAGGGTGTACTCGGACTACACAATCTTCAACGCGGAGATCGCTTCCACCACGAACGAAACTCTTTTCATGAACCACCTGCTCGCGGAGACGAATGACCGCGAAAAAAGGCTTTACCTGCTGGATTTCTACATCGATTCGATCAGAAGCACCTTTTACCGCCAGACGCTGTTTTCCGAGTTCGAGCTCGACATCCACAAAAGGGCGGGCAACGGCGAGGCCCTGTCAGCGGAGCTGATGGACGGGATCTACGGCAGGCTGTTCGAAAAGTACTACGGTCCCGAGTTCGTGCTCGACGAGTACAAGAGCGCCGAGTGGAGCAGGATCCCCCATTTTTACAGGCCGTTCTACGTGTTTTCGTACGCAACCGGCTTGAGCGCCGCGGTGCTTTTCGCGAACAAGATCCTGGACGAGGGTGAAGGTGCCGCGCGCAGGTATATCGACTGTTTCCTGAGCGCGGGATCATCCGACTATTCGACAGAGATCCTTGCAAAGGCGGGAGTGGATGTGACCTCACCGGAGGCGGTGCTTGCGACCACAAGGCTGTTCAACCGCCTGCTGGACGAAGTCGAGGAGATGCTGTAGGGGCGACACCGGAGACACCCACACAAACCAACCAAGAGGCGGCAAGAGACTGCCGCCCTCCAGAAGAAACGGAATGCGCCGCTTGAACAATGGAGGGCGTCGCTCCGTCGACGCCGTAAACGAACCCACACCACACTTCTCCATTGACAAGAACCGGGAAATATGCTCTTCTATTGCAAGCATGAAGGGAATCAAGAATGAACAGGTCAGATAAGTCGACACACTACCTGACCTCGTGTGACAACCACGGAATGGGGATCTCCTCCAGGATAACGGAGGACAGGCTGATGAAGAGCAAAAAAACGACCAAGGCATTCGCATGCCTGCTCGCATTTATCGTACTGGGTTCTTTTGCCCGTGCGCAGTTCGAGGAATACTACCATCTTCTATACAAGTTCGAGGGATACCACGCGAGCCAAACTTTCGGGAGGGCAGTGTACCTGACCAATGACGTTACCGGAGACGGCTGCGGGGACATTCTCGTGGGAGCCGACGGGGAGGACATAGGGCAGTTGAACAGGGCTGGCAGGGTCTTCGTGTATTCCGGTTTCGATGGAGAGCTCTTGTACGTTTACGACGGTGAAGAAACGGACGAACAGCTCGGCAGAGCTCTTTCGGACATAGGGGACACGGACGGTGACGAGCTGCCGGAATTCCTGATCGGATATGAAAACGCGGATTTTCTGATGCATGAAGCCAGAGGCAAGGTATACCACTGTTCAGGGCTGGACGGCTCTATTCTATACGAATACATGGGTGAAGGTACTGATGCCGGTGACAACTTCGGATGTGATGTCGAGGGTTTGGGGGATGCGGACGGGGACGGGTGCGGCGATTTCATCGTTGGGGCACAGTACTACGGAGGGTTGCAACCACCGACAAAAAGAGGCGCGGTTTACGTTTACTCGGGCAAAAGCCATGCTCTTCTTTACAAGTACGAGGGGGAGTACCAGACCGAGAGGCTGGGTTACAAGGTGTGCCGCATTGGCGACGTGGACCTGGACGGGCTTGACGATTTTGCCTTTCTTACGCTGAACAACCATACCCGCGGCCGTGCAATCGGGCTCGGGGGAAGGGTGACGGTATGCTCGAGCGCGGACGGTTCAATCATCACGGAGATCTTCGGCTATATTCCTGAAACACCCTTGTGATGCATCGAATACGGAGGCGATATAAACGGGGACGGATGGCCGGATCTGCTGGTCGGACAGCAGAACTACAAAAACGGTTCCAGGGACAATGCCGGCCGCGCGTTTGTCTACTCCGGCAAGGACTGGACTTTGATCTACACCTATGTCGGCTGCAACAAGAATGGAATGCTGGGATCCTCCCTTTCAACAGCCGGGGACCTGGATGATGACGGCTGCTGCGACTTTCTTGTCGGCGCACACGGTACAAACGATATCGGCAAATTGAGTGGTGGGGCTGTTTATGTTCATTCGGGTAATGACGGATCGCAGCTTGGTGTGCTTTACGGTGATGAAGACGGTGAAATGATTGGCCTTTCACTTCACGGCGGAGGCGATGTAAACGCTGACGGACTGCCGGATATAATCATCGGCACAAGCGAGGACATAAACGGCATCGTTGGTTCCGGCAGCGTTCTCGTGTACGCCGCCAAATCGCTCCATGCCACGGACCAGGTCCCCCTGGGCAGTACCCTGGAGCTTAACATGCGCATTCCCGCCATGCCGCTTGGCATCTACTACCTTGCCTTCTCGCTCGGCGCGGAACCCGGCATGGCCCTGGGCACGCGCACAATACCCCTGAACGCGGACGTGCTTTTCTCTATCACCTTTGGCAATCCGGCGTTCATAGGAAGCCTGGATCCGGAAGGAGAGAAACAGGTTATCCTCCAGATACCCATCGATCCCGCGCTGTCCGGTCTCATCTTCTACAGCGCCTTCATGATGTACGACCAGGCTGCGCCCAAGCTGGTAAAAACCATATCAAACCCCGAGGAGATCGAGATCTTG
The DNA here is from genome assembly GCA_964542475.1 of uncultured Phycisphaerales bacterium. Taxonomy (GTDB): domain Bacteria; phylum Planctomycetota; class B15-G4; order B15-G4; family CAYZWU01; genus CAZIUL01. Next base: position 11,229 of record CAZIUL010000095.1, read on the forward strand.
TAAAGATCGCGTTACCGCAATAAGCGGGATCGGCGATGGAGGGCGTCGCTTTGTCGGCGCCGGAATGGAGGGCGTCGCTTTGTCGGCGCCGGAAGAGAAGAGGCGGCAAGAGACTGCCGCCCTCCAAACACCGGATAAAAAGATCCGTGTTTATCCGTGTTCATCCGTGGTTCTCTTCCTCTTCCCCTTCCTTATCAATCCGTGTTCATCCGTGGTTCTCTTCTCTTTTTTTCTCTTCCTAGAACTTGAAGGGAATAAACGAAGAGGCGGCAAGGGACTGCCGTCCCTCCAGGTACCATTATTTCATCATGGAATCCATCTGTTCGATGAACTTGAACTGCTGGGCCAGGGCGTGGATCTTGTTCACCAGGTCAGGATCCGAGGATGTCATGATCGTGATTGTTCCAACGGGCGTGTCGCTGTAATCCATCACAGCGCCCGCAATGACAAGATCCCCGAAACGCCTGCAGATGCTGCAGAGCTTCTTTTTTGTCTCCTCAGGAGGCCGGCTCCTGAACTCCTCCGCCTTGGCCATGAACCCTTCGGAAAACTCCTGGAAAGCCTTGATCCTGCCCGGATCATGGACAGTGTGCAAAAGCGCCATCCCGTTTTTCAGGTCAATTACGCTCAGCCTGGCTGCAAGCATCATGTCGGGCTGCTCGGCAAACAGCTTGCAAAGCTCGCACCTTTTCATGAATTCAAGCACCCCGACAGGAACCTCCACGCTTTTCGGCACGGCCGGCTTTTCCGGGATAACCGGTTCAGCCGACGGCTCCGCGCCATCAGCCATGAACGCCTGCTCGTCGAAAGAGGCCATGTTTTTCCGCACCTTGTCCGCCCATGCGCGAACCTCCTCGAGCAGCGCCGGATCATTGGTGCGGGTAATGGTGACAACCCCTTCAGGCAGCTTGATGCGTTCTTCATGCATGCCCCTTTTCAAAAGTCCACAGTACTCCGCGCACATCGGGCAAAGCCTCTTCTTGTACTCGGATAATGGCAGGCTTTTGAATTTTGCACAGAGCTTTTCATCCTTTTCCTGAAGAGCCCTGAACCTGTCCATCAGCTCCGGTTTGTTCAGAAGGACCCGGAAAAGAACACCGTCGCTCATATCAGCAACAGAGACATCGCAGGCCATGATAAGATCCATTTCCTGGAACGCAGAGCTGCAGATTTCACACCGCGCAAAAGCGGTCATGTCAAATCCGTCATCACCGGGCTCTTCTTCTCCGGTCTTGCCGGTTTGGGCGGATACCGGAACAGCCGCCATAAACAGGAAGAGAAACGCGATTCCCGCGAAAACCGCCGGCCTTTTCAGCTTAATCATGGTTATGCTCCTTTATATAAGGGACTTTGCTAGCCCGCATGTTTCACACTCCGAGTGAAAATCACCTTCAAACACCTTCAAAT
>CAZIUL010000096.1:0-12534 GCA_964542475.1 uncultured Phycisphaerales bacterium
ATTGCCACTCTATCGTTACAACAGAAATACGACTTGTTTTAACAGGAACTAATTAATATGATTCATAACCTTATACACAATTCAAGCGCTCGGGTTCACGGAAAAAAATTAAAGCGTGGGACCGAAATGATCACCATTTCTGCGCCTTTTTCGGTTCCATCTTTTTCAGGTCGAGGCCGCGCTCGAACGCGGCGATCCTGTAGAGGCAGACCTCGCGGACAGAGGCGGGGTGGTGCAGCACCTCTGAGAGCGACTGGTGCCCGACTCCCCAGACTCCGCCGCCGCGCACAACCACCACCTTGTAGTCGTGAAGCAGGCGCACGAGCGTTTTAATGTCCACGTCCGGGGGGATCACAGGGATCACAAGGTACAAAAAGCTTCCCTCCGCATCTATGGGAATGATGCGCTCAATCGGCTCGCTCTCGCCCGGATAAATGAAATGCGCGTGCGCCTCGGCCTCTGGAACGTAGCAGTGGATAACGCTCTGGAAGTTGCTCGCCTCGTAGATCGCCTTGTGCATGCGAAGCTCAGCCGAATCGGAGCTGTCCGGTTTCAGGGGGATCTTGAAAAGCGGTCCCTTTATCTGCCGCGGCATGGATGCCTTTGGCGCGTAGAGGATATCCCTGATTCCCCGAACCGAAAGCGAACCGGTGTGGAAAGGAGACACCTTGGATTCGAAGATTCTCGCGCCCGCCCGCCTGAACTCGTATAGAAGCTCCTCCTCCTCGGGGAAGTCGCAGATATCATCGTTTCCGCTCACATAGTCAACGGGTTCGAATTGGAAGTAAGAGTCAGGGTTTGCCTTGATCCTTTTTCGAATGCCATCCACATCGACCTTCAGCCTTTGGGCGAGCCGGACAACGCGGCCGGCATGGTTGGTGATGCAAAGAAGCCACAGCGCCTCCTCGATTGTCCGAGCCCTGGCAAAAGCGCCGTGCCCCTGGATGAGCGTGACAGGGTGGTCCTCAAGCCGTTTTGTGATGGCGGTCACCATCTCATCCGACCCGCTGGGAACGGCTACCCAGTCAACCGGCACCTCTTTAAGGTGGTAGTGTCCAAGCGGATCTATCGGAAGAAAAGCAGGAGGTTTGCTGGGCTTGTCAAGGTCATCGAAGGTGACGTATGTGAACTCCTTGGTGTGCGCGTGGACCGATGCGCCTGCGCCTTCGATGTCAAGGACCTTGGCGTGGATGTCGGTCTCTGAAGACGCCTTGTAGTACCCGAAATCGGTCCCGTCCGCGGAAAGAAAACAGATGTCCCCGGGCAGAAGGTCTCCCTTCTGCGAGCCGGTCGAGGTTATGATGACCTGGTCCCGGCCCTGCGAATCTGTTCGCCGCATGGCGATGTTCCCGCTGTGACTGTCCTCGATGTCATGCAGCAGCAGCGCCCGGCCGACAGCCTGGAACCTTCGTACGATCTCTTCATCCTTCCACCTGTTTTTAGCCATGCTCAGACTTTCCCGATTTTCAGTTTTTTGACAGTGCTCTGTAGCGGCACACCGTGTGCATCCCAGCCCTGGAGCTCGTAATAGTCGCCAAGCATCTTTTCCAGTGTCTCTTCCGCAACCATCCTGGGCATCCCTTCCACCTCGATCGTCTCCGTGCCGAACCGTTCGGGCAGCTTGTCGTGTTTGACGGCAGCACCCGCGCGCACGTTGAAGATCCGCTCGAGAGTCGCGATCCGGTCCGCTGTCTCCTCGAGGCGTTCGGTGGACAAATCAAGCCCTGTGGTACCGCTCACCATGCGCGACCATGGCTCGGCTCCCAAGGCGTAGCCTGTGAAGCGGCAGATGCCGAGCGTGTCCTGTATGATGCCTATGTTTTGCATGTTGCGGATCGCGATGGGGGACTGGAGCATGCTGAACCTGGGTATCTCCTTTGCACCGCCGAAAAACGCGAGAGAGACAGCGTACCCGCCGCGCAGGTGGCATGCGCCCGTGGGCGATGTCACGTACCCGAGAGCCTGCGTCCATGAGGAGCGCGGGTCATACCCCGGGATCTCGAGCCCCTTGACCGTCATCGCAAGCTCGGGCATCCCGCATCCCGCTGCCAGCCGCGCCGACCCTTCAGCCAGCCGGTCGCCGATCCCTTCCCTCCTGCTCGTTAGCAGCGCGAGTTTCTCGAGCAGCGCGCCGTTGCTGAAGCTGAGCTCGAGGCCGCCCGTGTCCTCCGCTGTCAATGCGCCCTTCTCGAAGAGCTCCATTGCGCAGGCCACGGTGCCGCCGAAGCTGATCGTGTCCATGCCCTGCTCGTTGCATGTATAGTTTCCAAGAGTGATCTTCTCGAGGTCGTATATGTCGCAGTTGGGACCGCTCATGGCAATGGTCTCGTACTCGGGGCCCTCGCCCTTCCTGTTACCCAGGCGTGTGTGTCGCTGGCACGCTAGCGGGCACTGGGAACACGATCCGGCCCGCTCAAGTATGTTGTCCCTGAGCGCCTCGCCCGAGCAGTTCATGAGCTTTTCTTCCTCGTGCAGGTTGTCCTGGAAGTTCTTGTGCGGAAGCATTTCGATGAGATCGATGAGCCTGATCAGCCCTGATGTGCCCATATCGCGAAGCAGCCGCTTGGTGGTTGGAACCGCCTTGATCAGATAGCGCGCCTGCTCCAGTCCCGAGTTGTACTTATCCCGGTCAGCGATCTCGATCTTCTCGCGTCCTGCAGCGCGCACCGCCTTCAGGTTTTTGCTCCCGAGCATTGCGCCGGGCCCTGAGCGTCCGTAAGCCCTGTCCCTGTCTGTCATCACTGCGGCGAACCGGACGAGGTTTTCGCCCGCGGGACCGATGCAGAGCACGCGCGGCTTTTTCGAGGAGCTGCCGCCCTGCATCAGCGAGTCGGTTGTTTCGTGGACATCGAGGCCCCAGAGCTTTTTTGCCGGAACGATCTCCGCCTTTTCCGGTGAAATGTCAAGCATCACCGGTTCGGCTGCTTTTCCTTTTATGAGCAGGACATCGTAACCCGCTGACTTGAAAACCCTCGCCCAGGAGCCTCCGCAGTTGGAGCTTCCTATAAACCCGGTGAGCGGCGATTTGAAGACCATGTGCCCGCGGCATGATGTGGGCGCCCTGGTCCCGACCAGGAGCGACGTCGCAAGCACCATCACGTTGCCGGGACCGAGAGGATCGCATCCGGGGTCAGCCTGGTCGAAAAAGAGGCGGGTGGCAAGCCCGCGGCCGCCGAGATAAGCCGCTGCCATCTCAGGATCCAGAGGCAGGGTTCGGACAGTGCCTTTTGTGAGGTCAGCTTCGAGTATTTTACCGTGGTATCCGTAAAGCGTTGGTTTGCTCATTGTTTCGCGCGTTCTTTTCCTGAAAAAAGTCTCTGGCCCGGTTCGGGCTTCAGCGGTCAGCAGGTGCCGAGTGTGTCGAGCACCGATTCGGCAAGCCTTTCACATGCGTCTTTTTCCTCGATATTGAAGATTTCAGCGCGTGATAAAAGAGGGATCCTTAAGAATTCTTCGAGCTTTCTTGTGCGGATCACGAGCAGGAGTTCGGCAGAACCTTGGCTGATCGCGCGGCTCAGTGCGGGCCACACTCCTTTTCCCTCGAGCTCCAAAGGGCCTGCCTCATCCACAACTAGAACATCCGATTTTGCACCCTGCAGGATTATTTTCGCAGCCATTTCGATGCCGGCCGGGATGAAAAAAAACGAGCCTGTTTTCATCCACCCGGGCTCACCCTCTTTGCGGATGAACGCGTTCTTGACCCCGTTTTTCAGGCTGACCAGGTCGTATCCCGCCTGTACGCCGTTCTCGAAAACAGCCTCGCTAAGGTAGCCGCCAAGACCGATTCCGCGCCCGCTCAAGAGAGCACATGTTTTTTGAAGGCAGGTTGTCTTTCCGGAATGCACCGGACCTGTTAGCACATGCACGGGTGATCAGTCTCGAATAAGGTTAATAGTCGATTGTTAATGATTTAGGAGTAATCGGGCTTCAACTCTCGGCAAAAAAATTATCCGTGTTGACCCTTAAAAATTATCCGTGTTAATCCGTGGTTCTCTTTTCTTTCTTCCTCTTTCCGACAAGAACCTCATTTTTCAGTATACAGCATCATGCATGCTTTTAAAATGAAGCTTTGTGGTTTTGTTGTAAAATTGCTCACATGGATTTAAAAAAATGATAACAGGCAAAAACCTCTTCCTGATCCTTTTTTTCAGCGCGGCCTGGGGTCTGAACGAGGTCATCGCGGGAAAGGCCCTTTATGCTCATGAAACGGCGCGGGTTTCCGTCTGGCTCGTGGCTTGGGCTGTTCTGGTGCTGGCCTGCGCAAGAGCGGTTTTTAACAGGCCCGGCACTTCTTTTCTGATAGCCTCGGTCGCGGTGCTTTTCAGGGCTGTGAACACGAGCCCGTTCTTTTGCCACCTCCTCGGGATGATACTGCTCGGAGCGGCGTTCGATGCTGCGGCGACTTTTTTGATAAGACGTGACGAGAAGGCGGTTTTTCGCTTGTGTGCCGTGGGTGCATCAACCGTTTGGGCCGCGCACGCGCTTTTCGGCGTGACATTGTACATGTTCGAATACGGTGCCTGGGCCGGTCCGAGCGGACTCTCCAAACTTGTGGATCATGTCTTCATCAACGGAAGCCTGGCTGCGCTCACAGCGTCGGTCTGCGCACCGCTCGGATGGATGATCGGCAGTCGTGCGCACCGCTTTGTTCATGCAAGCCCGCGTTTTGCGTTCGGTGCGGCTGTTGCCTGCACAATCATGTTATGGGTTGTTGGCGCGGCTTTGTAGAAGAGGAGGGCAACCACAGGGGGGGCGTCCCCGTTCCCGCGATTTTTATGGGGGTTGATGAATCCATCGTGTGTTCGGCATCGGCGTCGACGGAGCGACGCCCTCCATGTTTTTTACCTTCCCCCCTCGTCCGGCGCAAGGTATAGCTCGAACGTGGATATTGTGGGGCAAACCGGGCATTTCGTGATTTTGAGGCGTACCTTGTCGGCTCGCACGAGCCGGCTCCTGAGAATGCGGCGCGCCCCGATGCAGGTTCCATCGGCGATCTTGCGCCATTCTCCATCCACGAGCGCATCCACTGAAAACGTTTCGATGCGCTGCCCGAGCTCGATCCGCTCCTGGATGCGGATCCTGTTGAACGGTGTGGTTTTTTCGAGGTCGATCACCAGCTGTGCGGTGTGTTCCGTATCATCAGTGGCCCAGTATGTGTCGCGGTCACCGTCGTTCACATTGCGGGGAGAGAACCTTTTCGAGTTTGCGCGCGTGTTCGAAGCGGAGACCGGCTTGTTCAGGGCGAGGTCCTCATCAAAGGTCCTGTCAAGCACCTGTTTGAGCTCCATGAGCCGCGCCTCGTCGTTTTCGTGAATCCGGCCGCGCCGGTCAGGCGGCACGTTCAGGAGCAGGTTCGCTCCCATGCCCACGCTCTGGTAGTAGATCTCCAGCAGCTCGTTCAGCGTTTTGACGCTGTTGTCCTGTTCGGGGTGGTAGAACCAGCCCGGGCGTATCGAAACGTCAACCTCGGCCGGGCGCCAAACGGTTCCGTCCCTGTCGCCGCTTGTCAGGCGTTTCGTGTCGGATATCCCCGGATATGTGCCTTCCGGCCTTACCGTGGCCCAGCAGGTCTCGGCAGCGACACCGCGCTCGTTTCCGACCCACCTGATGTCAGGCCCCGCATCGCTGAACATCACCGCCATGGGCTGCAGCTTCCTGACAAGAGCCCAGGTCTCTTGCCAGCCGTAGTAGGTTTTCCTGTCTATCTCCCTGTGCTCCCGCGCGCCGCCGTAGTAGCCTCTTCCGCCGTTCGCCCCGTCGAACCACACCTCGAAGAGATCGCCGTACCCGGTCAGCAGCTCTTTCAACTGGGCGCGGTAGTACTCGATGTACCCCTTTGAACCGTAGTCAGCGTGGTTGCAGTCCCAGGGCGACAGGTAGATGCCGAACTTCAAGCCGCGCTTTGCGCAGGCATCGCGCACATCCCGCAGAACATCTCCCTTGCCTTCTTTCCATGGGGAGCCCTTTACCGAGTGCTTCGTGTGCCTGCACGGCCACAGGCAAAACCCGTCGTGGTGCTTGGCAGTTAAGATCATCCCCTTCATGCCCGCTTTTTGCGCCACATCCGCCCACTGCTCCGCGTTCATCGATGTTGGATCGAAGAGCGCCGGCGACTCGTCGCCGTACCCCCATTCCTTGTTCGTGAAAGTGTTGATCGTGAAGTGGAAAAATCCGTAGTATTCGAGCTCGTGCCATCTGAGCTGGCGCTCGCTGGGCACCGGGCCGAACGGAGCCGGAGCTTCGTTGCCCGGCTCATCCGCGTTTGCCGCGCTCATGCACGAGAGTACCAACAAAGACGGAACCAGAATCAGAAGCAGATGAGTGTTCATTTTATATCCTCCGTCATATCCTCCGTCTTATGTTCTGTGCTCTTGAAGCTGATATGCTACCATCCCTTTCAAAAAACAGCAAAACTTACGGAGGAGCGAGATGGAAGAGATGAGCAGGCATGAACGTGTGACCGTTTTCGTTTTTGTGCTGGTTCTTTCTGCGTCCGGGTGCATGCCTTGGCTCAAGCAGGGGTGTGACCAAAGCTTTCGTGAAAACAACCCGGTTGTCGTGCACGGGGAAAAAGGCGGCGTTGTTCTCGAAAACGGCCTTCTGAAGGTGGCATACGACCTGCAAAACGGAACGTTCCGTGTGTTCGACATGCGGGGGGCGGTGCTGTGCCTGGACAGCGCGTACTTTCGGCTGAACCGGTACGATTCCAGGGAGCCCGGCCTTGTTCACCAATGGAAAACAAGGGAGGTGGATGACGAGCTGGGCAGGGGCAGGTCGGTCGAGATGACAGCCTCAAAGCCCGGCATTCCGGAGCTTTTGTTGAGCATCACCCTTTACAACGGATCGGGGTTCATGGTTCTGAAGGCCGGGATCAACAACACCACGGGTCAGGCGATCCGGCTGAAGTCGATCATGCCTGTTGCAGGCGGCATTGCCTTTCCGATGTTCGATCTGGGCGAGCGGTTCTCCATGCTGGATGGAAACGGGGGGGCTGAGGAAACCGTGGTCACGCACGGAAAAAGCCTGGAGAGCAGAAACAACCTGCTCGTAACCTTCGGCGGGCCCGGAAAGAGGCGCTCCCTGGTGATGGGCGGCTTGACCTACAACGAGTTCGAAAAGTTCGCGCACGCGGGCCAGGCCCTTCGAAGGCGCGCCGTGATCAGGGCCAGGGAGAGGGGAAGGCTGCTGTGTTACTTGAACCTCGGCGATGACGAAAAAAGCACAGCACAGGATGGTCCAGGGCTGGTGCTGAAAAAGGGAAGCCCGTACACCTTTCCGCCGAAAGCGGCGCCCGAGGTCGCACGGATCGTTTACGATGACGAGGAGGTTGTGCTCGAAGCTCGGAACCTTGACCCGGAGAAAAGGTACATGCTCGGATTTTCATGGTGGGACGAGCGTTCCGGCCGCGCGCAGTCCGTGTCCGCTTTCCAGGAAGAAGGCGAGGAAGGCGCGGGCTCTGAGCTCCTGCTCGATCCACGCCCCCTTCCAGCCGGTAAAGATGGGAAGGACCCGGAGGAATGGCTTGTGCCCCTGCCTCCGCTGACAGGCGCTTCGACAGGGATGAGGCTCGTGTTCAAAAACGAGTCCGGAGTGAACGCCGTGCTCAGCGAGGCATGGCTGAGGGAGGCGCCGCAGAAAGCGATGGCCCTGCCGCTTCGGTGCGATATCCTGCGCGCCGAGGAGGAACCTCCTGAGGAGCTGCGTGTGGCCCTGTTTGCGGATGATCCGGTCGGAAAGCGCGTGGATCCCGGAACCCGTTATCTCCCGGATGAGCGGTTTTACATCGATTTCACAACGGACATCCCGTTCGATGCTCTGGAAAAGTACGGCCTCCGCGTGCGCGCGGCCCAAAAGATCGATCTCAACATCTACGACTTTCCGACTGTGTGCCTGTGGTATGCAATGCACCACGCTTACGGAGACGGCCCGGCGATCAACACATCAGCGGGTGCGGTGGCTGAGATGAAGCGGATTGTGGACAGCGGTTTTACAAAGTACGCGCGCGCTGCGGTCAGGCTCGTGCCCGACACTTACACGGCAAACAACGAGCAGGGCTGGTGGGATGATGAGCACTGGCGGATGTACGGCCTCGAAAACTACATACGCGGCGATGGGGATGATTTCGTGAAGGCTGCGCACCTTCAGGAGCCTTACGATACAACAAAGAAGTGGGGGGGCGCAGTGACCGGAATGGGCGGGATACCGCTGATCTACTTCCAGACGGGGTTCCGCTCGGAGGACTATGCAAAGGCGCATCCCGGGCACATGCTTTTCAACGAGGCGGTTGCTGTCAAGCTCGCATCCGACGGGAAGGAAATGGACTACGATCCCGACGAAATGAATGCGTGGCAGAGGAACGGGGTGCTTCACGGGTACGACTACACCGACCCCGAGTTCATGGATCATGTGCGGGAAGTTTACGCGAACCTGAAGAGCGGGGGGGTCAAGGGGCTGATGTTCGATTACGTGTATACCGGGTGGGCCGGTGCGGGAGGCATGGAGGACGCTTGTACCACCACAGCTTCGGCGTACAGGAACATATTCCGCCTTGCAAGCGAGGGCCTCGGCCCCGGCTGCTACATCCACGAGAGAAACCTCATGCGCGGCTCCGACATCACGCTCGGGCTCGTTACATCACAGAGGATCTGGGGCGACACCGACCAGATCAGCCCTGAGATGGTGATGAGGGGAGGGCTCCGCTGGTACAAGAACCGGGTCGTGGTCAACTACGACATGGACGCGAAAAGCGTTCACAGGACAGTCCCGCCAACAAGAGACGGTGTGAGAAGGCTCCTGACAATGGCGTACGTTACCAGCGGAAGGCTTCTTCTGGGGTCGAGCTTTGCAAGGATGACACCCGAGCAGATTCATGACCTCTCGCGGATCTACCCTTTTCATCGCACGCCCAGGAGCGCAAGGCCGGTGGACGCTTTTGTGAGGCGCAATCCCCTGGTCTACGATTTCGAGGTCAATCCCGGCTGGCACCAGGTGACCTTTTACAACCCTGAAAACGAGCCGATGTCAGTGAGCGTGGACATTGCCGGGGATCCCGGATACTGCGGGTTAGGGCTTGATGAGAACAGCCAGTATCATGTGTATGATTTCTGGAACGACTGCTACGTCGGCACGTTCAAGGGCGAAGGTGTCCTGGAGCAAAAGCTCCGTTCCGCAGAGGCGAGGATGATGTCCTTGCGCAGAAAGCTTGACCGTCCGCAGATAATCTCCACCGACCGCCACCTGATGCAGGGATTTGTGGATTTGCTGGGCGCGCGGTGGGAGCCGGACAAGAGGTGCCTCTCGGGGCGCTCTGCAGCCATTGGGGGCGAGCCGTACAAGGTGGTTATCGCACTCAACGGGCACGAGCCTTCCGGCTGGTTCGCGCGCGGTGCGTTCATGGAGCTCGAAAAGAAACCCGGCCCGGGAGGGCTTGCAGAGATCGTTTTGACCAGGAAAGACAACGGAGCGGTCGACTGGTCGGTCGTTTTTTGAAAATGGTGACGGAGATCGTCGGAGAAGACTCTGTTCAATCCCCTCAAGGTTCTGTCGCTACCTGTTTCTTTATCTTATACTGAAAATGGAACAAGGTTTACTGACCCGCTCTGTAAACATTGAAAACCTCATCACATGGCAAGACCTTTTTCATCGGAAGAAGCATTATGGATGGTAATCGATGTAAACGGAATATCCCAACCGTATCCGTTGCAAGCATCAACAGCCAGCCTGGAAACGGCCCGTTCGAGCTGTTTATAAAGGGGTGCCGACTTTGGAGTGAAATCCGCAATGATCATGTAATCCAGGGATGAGGCGCCGGCAGAATCAAACTCGACTTTGAGAGATAGATCCTTGTTGTCATACCCTTCAGCAGCAAAACCGTTTCTGATGAACTCTGTCATCTTTTCCGGGATCTCGCTGGTGCATATGGCCTGGTGCTTGTAATCCACTCCAAAAGCTATCCTGATCCTGAAACCCTTGGAAATATTCATTGGAGTCAGACTCATAAAATCCGATGTCACGAAGGTCTTGAGGCTGCCTCCAGGTAGCCGAAGTATAACCGTTTCCGGAGTCTGCAATATCACCTTGCCCCTGGTGCTGTCGGACAGAATTACCCAGTCGCCAACCTTGCAGGGAAACCAGGGCTCCTCCTCGCAACAGGGTCGGGAAACCAAATCCGTGAGGTTGCTCAAGGGAAGCTTGATGATTCCGGTGGACAGTTCCGGATTTTCCAGTTGGCAATAAAACCTGAGGGAAACAACCCTCCAGGGAATGCTGTTATACATGACCCGTTCGTCCTCTTTGACTGTACCCAGGTTCAACATGAATTTGATCTGTTCCCAGAAACGCGGTATCCCCTGCCTTCCAGCCCAGGCTACACCCAGAAGAAAGACGATCACAAAACTCAGGAGTACCCAGTCCCCTGACAAAAAAAGCACAGCCATCATGGCGTTAAAGGCCAGCAGGAAGGTCAAGAAATACAAGATCACATCAATCAAGCACACTGTGAAAGAACGGGCACGCCCTTTATGTGCCGGACTGACTTTACGAATTCCCCTATGCAAAAGGCGAAATCCGAAAAACACGCAAATAAATGCTGTTATAGAAAGGAGGAGATTTTTCCCACGATTCTTGAAAAAGGATTCCACAAATATCTGGGTGGACTCCCAAAATGATCTTTTGCCGCTTGTGGTTTCCCTGAGCTGGTATTCAGACACGGTTAGCTGGTTTGTGAACTGCTGTTTCTTGACGTTCCAACGATCTTCTAGCTGCTTCAGGCTTTTCTTCAAATCATGATTTTCAGTTTTTGAACCCAGCTCTTTTGTCTGTGTTATAGCCTTGTTCACTATACTGAGCTTTTCCTTCACAAAGGCGATCTCGGTCCTTAACTTGTCCTCCTTCCGTGGATCTTCAGTCAGCTTGCTGAGCTCTTTAACCAAGGGTTTGAGAAGATCCTGGAACTCTGATTTCAAATCAAATGATTCATCTGACTCCTCTTCCAAGGCCCCGGGATCCACGCCGGTGGAGATTTTTTCAAAATCCAGCTGCAGGGCCCTAATCCGGGAGTCGAGCTGGGCTATAACCTTTTCAGCGGCCATCTTCTGGTCTTGAGTTTTGGCTTCCTCCAGATCCTTTTTCGCGGCTTTGATCTCCCCTTGTATCTTATTCATGGACTCTAAAAGCAATTCTAGAGTTTCGTAAATCGCTTTACTGTCACTGATTTCTTTGTTTTCCTGATCAGGCGAAACCTGTGCAAATAACGCTGGCGTAAGCAAGCTGATTATCAGCCCAAGAATACTTGACAACAGGAACATCTTGCTGTTTTTCATTGTTCACCTTCAGTAATGGTTTCTCGTGTTTATTTTTTAATTAAGCTTTTTCAAGAAGCCTGGCTACACCTTGTAGATCTTTTTTGAATTGAGTGCAGGTATCATAGCGCCAGCTCATAGATGAGCACGTCGCCATGCTGCTCTCCGGAATCGGGCTTCCTCGGACGATCCGCAAAGCTGGTCGCCACCAACACCAGCTTGTTCCCCACGATAACACCGGTGGTGGGATAGGCAAAGTCCGCATGCCCCTGGATCAGGGTCTTGGCCAGCTCAACCGTGGTGAGCGATTCGTCGAGAAAATAGCGGACCACCCGGTTGAAACGGGGCATGACCGCTACTAGCGAGCCCTCATAGAAATAAAGCCCGTCCACTCCCATGCCTTCCCCCCGGGGCATTTTCAGCCCAGTCAGCTCGCCCGAGGTCAGGTTAAGACGGGAGATCGAACGGTCGATGGTGAGGAACAGATAGTTGCCCTTGGGATCGAGGGTGATGCCGTTGTTGTGACCGCCTGGTTTCAGCTTCAGGATCGGCTCGATGACCCGGCTCTTGGGAGTGACCTTGTAGACTTTGCCGATGAGAGTTGTGGTTGCGTACACCTCGCCTCCGGCCCCCAGGGCCAGATCGTTGAAGATATGATAGGAGCTGGCCTGGGGAAACGACCAGCGATGTGTCAGCGTTCCCTTCTCCAGATCATACTCCAGCAACCCGGTTTCCGCGGGCAGATCCTGGTTCGCGTGCAGGCTGTAGCGGCCGTAACAGACCCAGAGCGCCCTCCGGCGGGCATCGACCTTCATACCCACGGAGCTCAACAGCCCCTCATCGGACGTGGCCACGAAATCTTCGTAAGAGCCGTCTTTTTTTATCCGGATTATCCGGCTCTGGCCGAGACTGCTGAGAAAGTAACATTCGGAAACCGGATCGAAGGCAATGCTCTCGGGAAAAAGGTCGTGCTCGGGCAAGGTGAATTTCAACACCGAACCCTTGGCGGGTTTTGCTTCTTCCGGCTCGTCACCTTCCGCGCAAGGCGTTGCTGCCAGGCTCGGCAGGAGCACAAAAAACAATACGATCGACAACCAGAGCTTGCCATTCATTTCGCTTTCAATCCCGTCTTGCCCGCATATTTCATCCTCTTCTGCTGCGGCACCGTAAACTGCACTATGGCTGCGTTTCATGCCAGGAGACGATCCTCAACCTGTAAGAACAGGCCTGCGGT
>CAZIUL010000097.1:0-11632 GCA_964542475.1 uncultured Phycisphaerales bacterium
AATCCGTTACGCACCAATGCGCGTCATGAACCACAGCAGAAAGATCACGACTCCGACCAGGAGCCAGCTTCCTCCGAAACCTATAACATCAAGCCATCCGGGCTTCAGAACCTCCCAGCTCGAACCGCTGATGATCTTTTTCTTTTCGAACATCTCCGGGTTGCGTACCGCTTTCTCAAGAGCCTGCTTTTCCAGCTCTGGTGTGGGCTGCACCGGTGTGTGGAGCTTTCCGTAGAAAGCATCCAGGTGTTCTTTTTTGCCGGGTCTCGTGAAAGCGCTGCACAGAAACAGCAGCACGAAGGGAAACAGGCCGTCGAAAAGAAAACGCACTGCCACAAGCTGGGCCTTTTTCCAGCCGCTGAGATCGATGCCGAACCAGCTCAAGATCCATATCTCGGAGTGGAACCTTCCCTGCCCCATCTTTGCCGAGCCAGGGTCCGAGGGATCGATACGCACAACATTTTCAAAGAAGATGCCCGTGGGTTCAATCACGTGGCGCTTGGATATTGTCTGCCCCACCGATCGGGCTCTGCCGGCGGCAACGTCCTCGGCAAGCGCGCCTGTTTTTATCATCTCGGTGCGGGAGACCGTTTCGACCAGGAAAGCCGGGTTCCCGGACACGCTCTCCACCGCCTGAAAGGCGTTGGGAACCACAACGTAAACAGAAAAACAGACGACCACCTGTGCGATCACCGCCCATTTTGTGAGTCTTCTCCACACGAATCCCAGCCAGATGGCCGCGCCGAACACGGCCGGTATGGAGATGAAGTACTTGTAAAGGTCGAGCAGGTTGTCCACGAAGACCGCGGTGAACACCCCTCCAAGCATGATCGCCCCGATCACGACCCTTCCTACATTGATGTAGTGGCGCTCGGACTTCCCCCGTGCAAGCGGCTGGTAAAGGTTGCGGATGAAAAGCGCCGAGTTCGAAACAGCCAGCGCATCCAAAGAAGACATGTTCGCCGCGAGAATGCCCGCCAGCATGAGCCCGATCGCGCCCGGGAAAAGCAGGTTCCGTGTCATGTGCCCCCAGATGAGATCAGGGTCGTGAAGGCTGCCCGAAAAAAGGGCTATGGCAAGAAGCCCGGCAAGACCCCAGAAGAGCATGATGAACCGCTTGAAAAACATCCCGCCGAGCATGCCCACGCGCGCGGTGGTCTCGTTTTTTGCCGAACCCGCGATCGCCATTGAGGGCGCGGTGGCCACGATGGACACTAGGTTGGCGATCGACATCGCGATTATCGTGTACCACGCGTAGTCGCTCATGCTCGCCGACCCGAACAACTCGAACATGTAGTCCGGAACGCATTCGTGAATCCCCTCGAATCCGCCCACACGGCTGAGTCCGATGGGGATCAGGATCAGGGAGAAGGTGACTATCAGCACCCCCTGGATCGCGTCTGTTATCGCTGCCGCGGTGAATCCGCCGAGCACGGTGTATGCGGTCACGATCAGCGCGTACACGATGTAAAACGTAAAACGGTTCACGTACGGGATGAACGAGCGCAGCTCCCCGCGCTTCTGGCGGTCGCTCAGCTCCTCGTACCGCTCCATCTCATCGGGGTTCAGCCCCGCGTCGAACCTTTTCTTCAGGTCAGCGTACTCCTTGAACTGCTCGATCATGCCCCGCTCTGCCACGGTCAGGCTCTCCATCGGTTTCGGGGTCATGACCTCCATTGTCTTGCCCGCAACGATGAAACTCGCACCGCCTCCGACAAAGGTCAACACCACCGTGAACACCGCGTAAGCCGCCCCGAGAAACGGGCTCCTGAACCGCTCGGTGAAATAGTCACCCACCGTGATCTGTCTGCACCGCCTGAAAAGCATGCTCGTAAACCAGTAAAACGGTGTAATGAAAATCACCAGGAACTGGATCCATATCCCGCCCATGCCGGTCCGGTAGATTTCGCGCGAAACCGTCACCGCCTGTCCCGAATCGGTCGCGTTCCCGAAGTTCAGAAAAAACTGGTAGAACTTCCCCAGCCTGCGTCCCGCGATGTAGAAGTCGCCGGTGTCCTTGGTGCCCTTGCCCGCGCGCCACCCCAACCAGAGGATTATCCCCACATACAGGACGATTATACACGCATCCAGCACATGAAGCCCGCAGATCTCCATTGTTCCCTCCGAAAAGAATCGAGGCTGCCCTTTTTACCACGCTTCGAAAAATGTGTGGATGTTGTCGGGGTTCGCGCCCAGGCCGAACTCGCACTGGGCTATCAAACCGCCGCCCCTGTGAAACGCCTCCTTCATCTGTCTTGCCGCATCCTTGATCTCGCTGCGCGTGCCCGAGGGGATCAGGCGCTGGCGGTCGAGCTCGCCCCAGAATGTGATCCTTCCGCTGAACCGCTCGCTCAGGCTCTCCAATCCCATGCAGAACACCTGGCTGTTCACCGCATCGAGCCCGAGCTCCACGAGATCCTCCATGATCTCGAGGATGTGCCCGTCAGAGTGCATGAAGATGTGCTTGCCGTTCGCATGGGCGATGTCGATGTAGTCCCTGTAAAGCGGCTTGAACAGCCTCCTCCAGAGGTCGGGCGAGATGAGCAGGCTGTCCTGGCTTCCCCAATCATCCATGATGAAAAGCGCATCCACTTCGGTCCCTGCCCAGAGATCGAGCTCCCGCATGTAAAAGTCGTGCATCCGATCGAGCAGAGCAAAAAACTCCGGGGGCTGATCCATGAGATCGAGCAGAAGGTTTTCCGTGCCGCGGATGAACTGGAGCTGTTCGAACGGCCGCGGAAAACATCCGGCAGCCAGCACGTACCTGTCCGTCGAACGGCAAAACTCGTTTATCTTTTCAGCGTCAACGGTGAGCCGCTCCTCTGGGATCCTGACCCTGTCCACATCGCGCCAATCCACAAGCTGCGGCTCCTTCACCTCGCCGATCGCGCCTTTCTGGATGTTATGGAAGGTGCAGCCCCAGTCGTCCACGCTCTCCCCTGGAAGGTGCCTGTCTCCTTTGCCTGGGGGTTCCTTTTCAAAAAAGACCGGCGGAGACACGATGTCGTCGGGAAAGCTCTTTTGAATCTCACGGACACGTCCGGGAAAACGGTCCTCCGCCCAGGGAAGCACCCACATCTGCCTCGGAACACGGTCCGGCGAGTCGAACTCCAAGGTTCGTTTCACTCTTTCTCTGGAATCCATGGCCAGATGGTATCAGGCCGGAGGGAGAAAAACAATTTCGGGAAAACACGAGGGAACACCTTACGAGCGGGCGGCCGGCCGGCCCTACACGCCCGGCGAAATGTTTCATTCATCCCGTAGGAGCAACCCCCTGTGTGTTGCCCTCCAGTGCTACCGCTCGATCCTCCCCGATGCGTCGCCCTTGGCGAGGGTGTTCACCTCGTCCACGGTTGCCAGGTTGAAGTCCCCGGTCACCGTCTGCTTGAGGCACGATGCCGCTGCGGCGAACTCGAGCGCATCGCGCGCACTCTTGCGGCCCAGCAGGCCGTAGATCAGCCCGGCTGTGAATGCATCACCTCCCCCGACCCGGTCCACAACATGGATCGGATACTTCTTGCTCTGAAGGAACTCTTTTCCATCGAACAGGCATGCGGACCAGACATTGTCCGACGCTGAAAGGCTCTCCCTCAAGGTGATTGCGGCCATGTCCAGGCCGAACCGCTGAACGAGCTGTCTTGCAACGTCATGATAAGCCTCGATGTCAAGCCGCGCCGACGAAACATCCGATGTGCCGGCGCTTATGCCGAAAACCTGCTCGGCATCCTCTTCGTTGCATACCACCACATCCACATGCTCCATCAAGGGGGTCATCTTTTCCGCCGCTTTCTCGCGGGACCACAACCTGCTTCTGAAGTTCAAATCGCAGCTCACTCGAAGGCCGGCGCTTTTCGCCACATCGATCGCCTCTGCCACAGCTCCGGCAAGGGATGAGCTCAAAGCGGGTGTAATTCCGGTCCAGTGAAACCAGCGGGCGCCTTCGAACGCCGCGGCCCAGTCCACCTGTCCCGGGCCAAGCGCGGAGACGGATGAGCCGGCCCTGTCGTAGATCACCTTGGACGGCCTCTGCGACGCCCCGTGCTCAAGGAAGTAAACCCCCACGCGTTCGCCGAAACGCAGTATACTCGACGTATCGACCCCAAAGGACCGCAGCGCGTTTACAGCAGCCTGGCCAAGGGAATGTTCCGGGAGCGCTGTCACAAATCGCGAGTTGAGCCCGAAGTTTGCAAGCGCCACGGCAACGTTCGCCTCAGCTCCTCCGAACATTCCGTCGAACACCTTGACCTCGCCGAAACGCAACCCCTTGGGAGGAGACAGCCTGAGCATTACCTCGCCGAAAGTCACGACCGGCTCTCCCTCGCCGCATGGCCGCGGCTGCTGAACCCCGGTGCTTGCCTCGGGAGGAACCTCCCTTTCCCTGGCCTCCATTGCCACGGCAGGCCGGGCTGCTGCGACCGGCTCGGCAGCGGGTTCGTCCGCCCCTGCCTTTTCAGTACCCTGCTCCGCCGCCACAGCTTCCTGACATCCACCGCTCTTCACGGCCTCTATCCAGCGCTTCGCTTCATTCGCCATCTCCTTCGGATCATGAAGATCCCGCACAAGGGCTGACGCGCACACGATCGCCTGGGGATCGTGGTTCAGGATCATGCCGAGGTTCTCGAACTTGACCCCGCCCGCGTACACGATGTTCAGATCCTTGTAAACAGGCTTCCACGCCGCAGCCATCTCCAGGTTGGCAGGAAAACCGGCCATGGCCGGAAAAAGCTTGTAGATCCACTGGTAAGTATGATGCATGCGCAGCTCGTCGAGTTCGCAGTTGTAGAGCTCCGCTTTTTGCACCAACTGCTTGCCAATGTCGCCGATCCCGCCGGGGATGCATATCAAGTCCGCCCGCGCGCAGACCTCGACAACAACAGGGATGTAGTCAGGCGTAACTATGCCTGCCGCACCCGCATCGATTGCGCACTCGGCCTGGTGCCGGGTCAGCACCGTGCCTGCCAGCACGAGCGCTTCAGGATGCTTGGCGCGGATCGCCCTTATACCGTCGAGCGCTGCCTGCGTCCTGAGCGCGATCTCCAGGATCACACCCTGCGGATGCAGAGCCTCGTAAGCAGCGACGCAGTCGGCTGCTTTCTCGGGCGCGAGCAAGGCAACAACCCTGTTCTTTTTCAGGCGGTCCCAGAGTAGCATCGATCTGTTCACGAAAGGTCTCCTTAAGAGGTTGGGCACAGCACAGAACACGGCGAACCGCACCATTTCATATATCGGATCGATGTTAACCGTAATCCGCGTCAACCAATCCGATGCCGCGGGGTTTCAAGCGCCTAACCGCTTACAGGCGGCGAATCTGCATTCCCCCGCTCACCTCCACAACAAGCCCGGTGGAATAGCTAAAGTCCCCCCGGGCAAGAGCGGCAACGACCTTTGCCACATCCGCGGGCTCGCCCCATCGCTTCTGCGGAACGAGCCCTTCGCTGATGAGCACGTCGTACTTGTCCCTACTCGGGGCTGTCATGTCGGTGCGGGTGATGCCCGGCCTGACATCGTAAACATTGATCCCGTCTTCGGCCAGCCTGTGAGCAAAAACCCTGGCTGCCCCGCTTATGGCAGCCTTGGACATGCAGTACTCAGCCCGCGAGACGGTTGATACCTCCGATGAGATGGATGAGATGAAAATGATCGCAGCCCGCGGCACCGCCCCGGGATCGTTCCTCTTCCGTTCCGCCATGTGGCGCGCGATGATTTGGGCCAGGAAAAAGGTCCCCCTGGTGTTCACGGAGAACACGCGGTCAAAGCTCTCTGGCGTGGCTTCGAGAATGTCAGCGCGCTCCGCAGGCGCGATGCCCGCGTTGTTCACGAGCAGATCCACTTCTTTGAACCGCGACACCGCCGCATCGAGCATCTTCTTGTGAGTGGCCAGATCGGAGATGTCCCCGCACACAGGCTCGAAGGCCGCGCCAAGCTCCTCGGCGCGCTGCTTCACCTCAGCCAGGCCGGTTTCCTGGTCAGCCGGGTCGTACGACGTGGCGCATCCGACCACGTCATACCCGCACCCGGCCAGCTCGATGGCAATGCCGCGGCCTATGCCTCTGCTCGCACCCGTTACAAACGCAACCGGTCTCTTACTCATCACCTGCCTCCTCCTCGCGGATTACGCGGTCTTGCGAATAATCGCTCCACGCCTTTTCGAACCATGCATCTTCGGTCGGCACCGGCCGAATATCGACCCATCTCTTCTCAACCCCGTGCACCATATCAAAGGAAACATCGAGAACCTTCCGGTCAACGAACACCCCGGGTTCCGTGAAGGTAAAACGCCACTCAGGATCGAGCCCGCTGCATGGGACTACACCCTCCCGGTCCTGAACCAGGCACCCTCCCCTGGACCCGCCTCCTTTCTCGATGTGCTCGTGTACCGCTTCGAGGCAGAGCGCGTGCGTGAGGCACAGATCCTTCGCATGAAAGGCCTGGACCACCGCGGCAGCAGAGCCTGCATCGAGACCCGCACAGGCCCGGCTGAAAAGCCTCCACGCCTCCTTTCTTGCCCGCGCCACGCTCGATCGCTCGCGGATGATCGCGCCGCACCCGGTCATCCGTTGCTTGATCTCTGAGATCACTTCATCCGGCGATACGGTATCGTCGTCGTCAGCAGCAGAAGCACCATCGCCCCCCGAAGCTTTACACGCGAAAGCAATGCTTTCCCCGGTGCGGCGGGCGGCAAGGCGCATGAATCGGTCCGTATCCGGCAGCGGACCGCTGTACCTGGACGCGATGAAAAGAGCGGCTCTCATTGCACCCACCTGCCCCGCGTTCAAGGCGGAACCACCGGGCCGCCTCACGCCGTGGCTCCCGTTCACTTCGCCCACGGGGAAAAGGTGCCGGATGTTCGACTCCCACCAGATGTTGCCTGCAAGCCCTCCGTTCAGGTGCTGGGCGCACACAGCGATCTCGAGCTTATCTTTCGCAAGATCAACGCCCCGGCCACTGTAAAGCTCGCATGCCGCGGGGTTCATTGCCTTGAGCCGTTCGATGGGTGCGGATTTAAGCGCTCCGGAATTATCGAGGTAGATGCGCGCCTCCTCGTCCAGTATGGCGGAAGAAAACACCGGGCTTCCATCCGGCCCGGAAGGGTTCCTGGTGTAGTCCATGAAAACCCTGCGGCCCAGAATCCTGGTTTCGCGAAAGACCAGAAGATCGATAAGCGACGATCCCCGATCGAGCACCCTTGCCGCGTCAAAGGGCCACTGGTACCCCTTTCTGAAGATCGCACCGGCCAGTGTCTTCATGTCAGGGAAAAAAGCGTTCAAGAACTCCTTCTCCCCGCTGCCGCTCTTGTCCGTTGACACGTACCTGGGAACGACCTGCTGATAGCTGCCGGACAGGTTCCACCTGGGGCGAAGCGATGCAATGCCGAACTGCGACTCGGTCAGGTTCCGGGCCGCGGCACCGATCTCGAGCGCGATGCCTGTGGACCCTCGCTGGCTCTCGGGGTATACGGAGTCCTCGTAGATGCCGGCCGGGCCGCCCGTGGCCAGGATGATGTTCTTCGCGTTGAACAGGACGATTCCGAACGGGTTGTTTGTACCCCTTGAAGCCGGATGAACAGCCACCGCACCTATCACCGTCCGCCCGCGCTTCTCGTCATCCTCGTAAAGCAGGGCCACCACGGAATGGTCATCAAGCACCGGGATCCGCCTGGCGCGGACCTCATCGCTCAGGCGCTCGCACATGATCCGCGAGGTGAGCGGGCCCGCGCTGCTCGCCCGGCCCAGGGGATCGTTGTCGGTTTTGAAGCCCGGATAGCAGCCGAACCTGTCATGAGGAAACGGCACTCCCATGCGAACGAGGCCGAGAAATGCCGCGGCCGAATGCCCGGCCTCGCAAAGCGCCACATCACCGTGCATGCACCCGCCGCTGAAGAGATCTTCAGCCATGCGATGCGGGGAATCCGGGGCAGCGCCGGCAAGGGACAGCTTGTAAAAGGTCTGCTTGTCCGAGCCGGCGTTGAACGAAGTCCCCGCGCCGAGCCGGTCCGTGGCCATGAGAACCTCCTGCTGACCGAGCTCGTTGAGCTCGATCGCAGCTCGAAGCCCCGCGGCCCCGCTCCCGATGACCAGCGTGTTCGCCGAATGCAGAGGAAAGGCCATGCCTTTCAGTGAGACTGTTTCGAGTTTCATGGTGCTGCCGGTCATCCCTCTTTCCCCTTTCTTCCATTGCGAAAGATGGGAAGGTATGTATCCCTGTCGCGCACCACGCAGCCGGTCGATCCCCCGTCCCGCATGATCTGCGTGCATCGCGAGCACCCGATGCAGCATCTTTCCGGATCGAGTGCTCCCGTGTCCATGAGCTCTTTGGCAAAATCCGGGTATGCGAAGGCTGCGCGGCCCGCTCCTATGAACGCGGCATTGCCGGCCTTGATGACCGCTGCTCCCACGTGCGGGAATTGGTGCCGCAGCCAGGAGTAGCCCGTGCCCACAACCGGCAGGCCGGGGGTCGAGCGCTGCACCGCACCGGCGATGCGGATGAGGCGGGCAACTCCTTCGAGAGGGTGTTCGGAAGGCGTGGAACCGCCAACCGCAGGGATGTCGAACGGCCTGCTCACATGCGCGTTTGCGTATGGGATTCCGGCTGTCACGTTCAGGAGGGCACAGCCCGTGTCCCGGAGCGCGCCCGCGAGGGCCATCGGTTCGGCAAGATCCTCGGAGGACGGATCCTCTGCATTCGTTCCAAACCCGAGTCCGTTTGCAAGACCGTCATAACCGTTGAGCCTGACACCCGCAATGCACCCGGGCAGCTCATCACGGATGCGGCGGACCACATCAAGAAGAAAACGGGTTCTGTTCTCGAACGACCCGCCGAACAGGCTGTTTTTCCTGCCGGAAGATGCCAGAAGTTCGGAGACCAGGTAGCCGTGACATGCCTTTACATCCACGCCGTCGAACCCGGCCTCCGCGGCAAGCTGCGCAGCTTCCAGGAAATCGTGCTGCAGCCGTTCGAGCTCCTGGTCAGTGACGAGCGCATGATTGACCGGGATCCCCTGGGGCTCATCCAGCACAGGGTTTTGCCTGACGAGCACAGGCCGGGGTTCACTGTTACATCGACAGTACCTTCCCGGATGTGTCAACTGGAGAACGAGAAGAACATCGTGATGAGGGCCCATCTTTTCGTACGCAGCGCTCCTCGTCTCCTCGACGAGCCGCTTGAACGCATCGAGGTTGGCGCGCGTCAGGCAGAGCTGCCTGGGGTTGGATCTGCAATCCAGCGAAACAGCACATGCCTCGAACCAGATCAGGCCGCTTCCGCCGCCGGCGAACCGCTTGTACCTCCTGAAGGTGAGCGGACCTGGCGCCCCCTGGTCGTCTCCGTCAGCTCCTTCCATGGGCTGCACCGCAAGACGGTTGCGAACCGTTTTCCCCTGGATCGCGATCGGCGCGAGCAGCGCCCCAACATCATCGGAAAAAGGTATTTCGAGGCGGAGCTCGCGGATCTTATCAAGCAGCGCCTCCTTTGTCCGCAGGTTGAACTTTTCATGTCCCGATTTTGATGGTTCATGCATGGAAAATATCGTTCCAGATTTCGATCCGGAGGGCAACCACAGGGGGTTGCCCCTACGCGATTAATGTGATCATTCGGTTGGCCGTGTAGGGGCGGGCCCCTGTGCCCGCCCGTCCCGATTTCTACCGGGGAGGCCGCTGTGGCGAACCATTCCCTTGATGTTCTTTATTCCGCTTGCGATTCTTTTTTCGCACAGCAGCGGCCACTCGCTTCTTTCGATGGGCGCGAGCTTCCCTTCTCTCATCAGGCGATCGCCTGTGCGGGCCGTTTTCACGAGGCGGCTGAGCTCGGATGCTGTCAGGTCCGGGAAGCGCGACAGAAAGAAGGGATCGAAGATAGGGATGGGAAAAGAGCCCCCGTGATCCTCGATGGAGAGATTGATTGTGCGGTCGAGTGTGGAGAGCAGGGCAAGAACCGCTTCCAGGTCCACGAGCCCGGCGCCCGCCTCCGCGGTGAACGAGACCAGGCCCTCGTCGTTCAGGTGAACCCCGCCGTCCTTCAGGTGTGTGGACACAACCCAGGGGAGAATCCTTTTCACGGCAGCCACCGGATCTTCCAGCATGGTCAGAAGGTTCATTGTATCCAGGCAGATTCCGAAACATCCGCCCGGCTCGGCTTTGCAGGCTTCGAACACTCTCAAAAGCTCAAAGGTGGTGAACTCGAAATGTGTCTCTATTGCGAGAAATATCCCGAGATCATCGAGGACCGGCTTGACATCGAGCAAGGCCTTTGCCGTCTCACGGAGCAGGATCTCGGTCGGAGGCGAATCATCGTTCCAGCGCATGAGCCCGCCGGAACAGGAACGGATCACGGTTGTCCCGAGCAGCGCGGCCTGTTCAGCGGCCGCCCTGTTTTGGGGAAGGAGCTCTTTCGGCTTCCATGTGCTCATGTCGAAAGGGATGTGCTGTGCGCCTCCCCACTCCAGGTAAAGGCCTTTTTCAGCGGCATAGCCGGCAAGGTCGTTCAGGAACCGCTCGTCAGGAGTCTTCCCCTCTTCGAGGTTCAGACCGGTAAACTGAACGCCTTCTCCTCCGTGATCGTTCACCCAGTCAAGGGTCTCGAAAGGGGAAAGCCCGAGCGGCAGAATGGAATAGCTGTCAATGCCCACCTTGAACTGTTTCATGGTTGTGTTGGTCCTGTATCTGTCGGGCACCTCGCGACGAAGAGGATGAAATAAGCGGATTAATCTTCCTATGTCCTCGGCAGCGTGATCCCCTCCTGCTTCTGATACTTGCCCTGACGGTCCGCGTACGATGTCCGGCAGGGGGTGTCGCTTTCGAAGAAGAGCACCTGGGCCAGGCCCTCGTCAGCGTACACCTTCGCGGGCAGGGTTGTTGTGTTCGATATCTCCAACACGGCCCGGCCCTCCCAGCCCGGCTCGAACGGGGTCACGTTCACGATGATTCCGCACCTTGCATAGGTGGATTTCCCGATGCAAAGGGTTACCACGTTCCGCGGGATCCGGAAGTATTCCACGCTGAGCGCAAGTGCAAAGCTGTTAGGCGGAATCAGGCAGACATCGGTGCTTACCTCCACCAGCCCTTTTTCGTCGAACGCCTTGGGATCCACAACAGAGCCGTAAACATTTGTAAAGATCCTGAACCCGCTGGACACGCGGATGTCGTAGCCATAGGAGGATAGTCCGTAGGAGATGACCGGTTCCCCCTTAACCTGCCTCACCTGCTCCGCAGAAAAAGGCTCGATCATGCCCTTGTCGCGGGCCATTTTTTCTATCCAGGTGTCGGGTTGTATGCTCATGAGATCCGGCTCCTTTTTCACAAACGCGTTTTTGCACGAAAAAGGGCACGGCAAGCCGCGCCCCTTTACGGGTTCAATAATTTTAAAGTCATCCGGATGCTATTGAAAGGTTAACCTTAAACTTTGCAAACAGGATCGAGTGAAAACGCGCCAGAGTGAGCCAGATGTGGTCGAATCCCGGTTTTTCCGGACCGCGGCGTATTAATCAATACGTGAGGTTCGGAAAAACCGGGATTCGGCCACAGATGGTGTGCTATGGCGCGAAGTTTACTGGTTTTCGCCGATTCTGTTTGCAAAGTTAAGGTTAACCTTAATGCGTCAAAAGCTTCGAGCAGAAATGGCCAAGAGTGCGTCAGCT
>CAZIUL010000098.1:0-11489 GCA_964542475.1 uncultured Phycisphaerales bacterium
GTGCTCCGTCCTTCCAGATGGGGATCAACACGTTCTGGAAGGACGGAGCACTTCTTGCCGAAGGCTCGTACATGAGCATCGATCAGAACCAAACGGTCGCACACATCGAATCGCCCCAGGATGTGGAGATCTCGCGCTTGAGCGAGGAGCTGAACAAGACCTATATCCCCTACGGAACGGCCGGGTCGGCCGGGCTCGAAAACCAGGTGGAGCAGGACAGCAACGCGGTCAAATCCGGTAAAGGCGTGTCTGTCCAGCGGGCAGCGGTCAAGGCGTCCTCTCAGTACAGAAACGATTCCTGGGACCTGGTGGATGCGGTGAACAACGATACGGTCAAGCTCGAAGAGGTCAAGGAAGAGGATCTGCCCGAAACGATGCAGAATATGACGCTCGACGAGAGGCGGGATTTCATTGCCGAGCAGAGAGTGTCGCGGGCGAATATCCAGAAGAAGATCAGCGTACTGAACGATGCACGCGGCAAGTACGTGGCGGAGAAACGTAAGGAGCAGGCCTCGTCGGAAGAGAACACCTTTGACAAGGCGGTCATCGAGAGCGTTCGCAAGATGGCCACAAAGCAGAACTTCTTGTCCGAGAAAAGCAATGAAACAAAAAAAGATACTGGTGATTGAGGACGATGCAGCCATCCGCCAGGGCATAGTCGGCGCCCTGGAGTTCAAGGGCTATCAGACACTCGAAGCCGGGGATGGCGACAGCGGCCTGCAAACTGCGCTCACTGCCGGGTACGACCTTCTCCTTCTGGATCTGGTCCTGCCCGGCCGTGACGGCCTTGAAATACTAAAAGAGCTGCGTGCGGCAAAACCCACTCTTCCCGTGATCATTCTCACCGCCCGCGGCGACGAGTCGGACCGCGTGAAAGGCCTCGACCTGGGCGCTGACGATTATGTGGTCAAGCCGTTCAGCGTGAAGGAGCTGCTTGCGCGCGCGGAAGCTGTGCTCAGGCGCTCCCCCGAGAGACCCATGGATGTCGCTTCGATCAAGGTTCCGGGAGGAAAGGCCGACCTGAACCGCTGCGAGGTGCGGTTCGAGGACGGGGGAAGGAATGATCTCTCCGAGCGGGAGATGCAGCTTCTCCGCTACCTGGCGTGCAACGCGGGCAGGGCCGTATCCCGGGATGAAATCCTCTCTCGTGTCTGGGGAGTCGAGCCCACAAGGATCGAGACCCGGACCATTGACATGCACGTGGCCCGGCTGAGAGAGAAGCTCCGGGATGACCGGCCCGAGCCGCGGATTATTCAGACGGTGCGCGGCAAGGGGTACATGTTCCAGGAAGAACAGGAGGCCTGATGAGACGCCCTTGGCAGACCTGGGTGCTTTTTGCGATTTGCCTTGTTGTTGCGGTAGCTGCCATGGCCTGGATCAGCATCATGGCGCTGCAGCTTGACCGGACCGAGACCGAGGCGCAGTGGGTCGCGGCCCTCGAAGAAAACGTCCGCCTGGCCCTGTGGCGTCTGGAATCAGCCCTGGCCGGCCTCATCGCTCATCAAAGCAATCAGCCCTACTTCGAGTACGCCTCGTTCTATCCGCTGGAGCGGGCATACACGCGCATGTTCAACGAGATCAGCCTGGGGGAGGTTCTCGTGCCTTCACGCCTGCTGACCTTTGAGACACCCCATGTTTCGCTCCATTTCCAGATCAACCCCGACGGCGAGGTTACGTCGCCCCAAGTGCCGTTCGGGAACATGCGCGATCTCGCCGAGGCAGTGTACACCACGAGCGAGGAGATAGAGGCAGCCGCGAAAAAACTCCGTGATCTGAAACCCCTGCTTGACAGGGAGCTCCTGCTGAGCGCTTTGCCGGAGGGTGTGCCCATGCCCGAGCCGGTGCCTCTGCCGAACATGGAATCGAACGAGCTCGTGCAGAACTACTACAAACGCAACACGGAGGAGGCTCAGGCAGAGCTGAGCCAGCAGGAGTTTGTCATGCGGGATCGAGGGCTTTCTAACATCTCCTCGCAGAAATCCCAACTCAAGACGAGAAAGCAGGAGCCTCAAAAAGATGCTGATGATCCAAGGGCCGGGAAGGAGGAGCCTGTCCAGGTAAACGAGACCCGGGAGGAAGAGGTTTTTTTTCTGCCTGATGATAGCCGGGGCCAGGCTGCCGCTGCCAGCGGCCGGGTCTCGAGGAATATTGCGCCGCTGCCTTCCGGTTCTCCTGATGTGAGCGTCGGAGCGTTCAAGTCGGTGTGGCTGGGCAGCGAGCTGGCCCTGGTGCGGAGGGTGGCTGCAAACAGCGAGGAGTATGTCCAGGGTTCCTGGTTGGACTGGCCGGGGCTGAAGGAGGGGCTGCTGGGCGAGATCGCGGATCTTCTGCCGGCTGCTGATCTTGTTCCCGCTCCCGCGGAATCAGGCGGCAGCAGCACGAGGATGCTCGCAGCCCTGCCGGTGATGCTCCTGCCCGGCGTACTCACCATGGAAGAAGCCGTGACCCTGACGCCGATCGATTTTTCCCTCATCGTTGCATGGAGCTGCGTGCTTCTTGCCGGAGCCGCAGTGGCTGTGCTGCTTCGCGGGGCCATCAGCCTGAGCGAACGGCGCGGCGCTTTTGTCTCGGCTGTCACGCACGAGCTTCGCACACCGCTCACCACGCTGCGCATGTACACGGAGATGCTGGCCGAAAACATGGTGCCCACAAAAGAGAAGCGGGCCGGCCTTCTCCACACCATGCAGGCCGAAGCCGACCGGTTGGGGCACCTTGTTGAAAACGTTCTGTCTTACTCGCGGCTCGAGCGGCAGCGTTCCGGGGCGCGCATGGAAACGATCACAGCGGGCGCCTTGTTCGAGCGCGTCACAGGGAGGCTCGCCCAGCACGCTGAGAGGGCTTCGATGAAGGTCGATGTTTTTCTCCCGGAAGAGGCGGGCCAGACCAAGATCAGCGTCAATGCCCAAACAGTGGAGCAGATCCTGTTCAACCTCGTGGATAATGCGTGCAAGTATGCGGCTGCAGCATCCGAAAAAACGATCCGTCTGGAGGCGGATCGGCAGGGCGGCCGGCTTTTGCTGAAGGTTCGCGATCATGGCCCGGGCATACGCAGGCAGGAGGAGCGCCGGCTGTTCAAGCCGTTTTGCAAGTCAGCACGGGATGCAGCGATCAGCGCCCCGGGCGTTGGCCTGGGCCTTGCGCTCAGCAGGCGTCTCGCGCGGGAAATGGGCGGGGATCTTTGTCTCGACCAAAGCATCAGCAAGGGAGCATGCTTCGTGCTGCTCCTGCCTCTGGCCGGATCGGCCGGTCGAAAAAAATAACTGAAGAGGAAAACATTTCTTTACACTTTACAGGTATTGACACTGCATTGTGAAAATTGTATTTTTCGTCGTAAAATCAGAATATATCGCATACATTGAGGGTTATAGACGGTTATACTTCTGTTCGCAAAAATTCTATGGAACATTGAAGGAGCATTAAGATGAAAGCAAAATTATCCTTGTCTCTTGTGGTAAGCGCAGTCGCAATGTTGATCTTGGTTGGTTGCGGTTCAAGCGCAGATGAAAACAAACCTATCAGCGAGGTAAAAGCAGAGGCCGAGACTATGAGTGTCGAAGAGCTCAAAGCTTCAGCTATGGATTACAAGAAGGCTATCGAGGCAAAGAATCCTGAAGTGGAAAAATTAACAGAAGAACTAAAGGAAATCCCTATTGCAGACGCCTTGGGTGACGATGCCAAGTCGCTTAAGGCGGAGATTGAAACGCTTAATAAGGCGATTCAGGCACTCAAAGAACGCTATAACGTTTACTTTGAAAAGCTTAAAGAACAAAATGCTGACGTCTCGGACTTGACGCTCTAAATTCTGGAACGTCTTAAGCAAAACCTGCATATGTCGGGCAAGATAGGACCTTTTCGACAGGCTCGGCATCTCCATACAAATGAGAGGCGACGGCATCTTCCTGGTTGCGAGAAAGGCGGGGCCGGTCAAGGACCGCTTCCCATCAAAGCTTTATCAGCCGAGACAGGCCTTTGATCCCGCGTTGCTTGTCGGTTAGAATGGATTCATTGATGTACAAACGATGCACCCCCGGAGAACCGGTTCTTGAAGATGCATGTCCGAACCCTCGTTTTTTTTGCGGTTGCCGCGTCCGCGGCAGCGGGGCAATCCCTTTATGAAGAGGTGAACCTCGCCATCGAGCGGGGCATGCACGAGCTCCTCATCAGGCAGAACGGTGACGGCACTTTTGCAAATCCATCCCCCGGCGATGCGGGGCTCACCAAAACATACCCCATGGGCATCACAGCGCTTGCCACCTACGCTCTTCTGAAATCAGGGGTTCCAGCGCATGACCCGGTCATTACAAGGGCCATCCTGGCGCTTCGCTACATGCCTTTCAAAAAGACATACAGCGTGTCCTTGCTGATCATGGCGCTCGACGCACTTCAGGATCCGGACAAGGACGGCTTCATCAAGGAGGCTGCGGAGTGGCTCGAGTTCAACCTCGACCAGTCGGGGATGCTCTGGGGCTACCCCGAGGGCACTCCGGACATGTCGAACACCCAGTACGCGGCCCTTGCCCTGTGGAAGGCTGAGCAGCACGGCTACAGGGTGCAGAAAAGGACATGGGCCAATGTCGCGAACGGGGTGCTCAAGCGCCAGACCGAATGCGGGGGGTTCGGGTACAGGCACAACTTGTGGCCTGAAACGCATGGAACAATGACCACCGCGGGGATCACTGTTCTTTCCATCGTTATCAGGCACCTCGAAGGAAGCCCCAAAAAGCGCGTTGAAAAAGCGCTTGAGGAATCGCTTGCCTACTTTGACAGGAGCTTCACCACAACCGGCAACTTCTACAAGGAAGGCGCAATCATAAAAAGCAGGTTTCCGAGCAACAGGCGCTGCTGCTTTCATTTTTACTACCTATACGGTATCGAGCGGGCCGGCGCCCTTTCCAACAGGACCGAGTTCGGGGGGCGGAACTGGTACATGGAAGGCGCACAGACGCTTTTGAAGCTTGAGGACGAAAGCGGAGGATGGGGCGATCTCGTGAACACCTCGTTCGCGCTTCTCTTTTTGAGGCGGGCGACGTTCAGCGGCATCTCCAGCGTGGACGGGTCTTACACCACCGGAGCGCTGAAGGGCGAGGAGTGGAAATACACGACCGAAGATCCGGGCGACGGGTGGTTCGATCCGATCTTTGATGACTCCGGCTGGGGAAAAGGAAAGAGCTGCCTGGGCAACATCGACAACGATAAAGGCGTGGTCAGGACGGTGTGGGACACCGATGATGTGTGGATACGCCGCGAGTTCACATGGAGGAAGGATACAGCGGATGAGTTCAGGCTCTTTGCACTGCACGACGACGGGCTCGATATCTACATCAACGGTGTAAAGGCTGTTGATTGCCCGGAGTGGAACCAGGCTTACGAGAAGATCGAAGTAAGCCCCGAGGCCCTGGCCACGGTGAAAAAAGGAAAGAACCTGCTGGCGGCGCACTGCACCGACATCGGCGGCGCCAGCATCGTGGACGTGTCCCTGCACGATATCGGAAACCTGGCGAGCAGGGCTGATGAAAGCGAGGAAGAGGCGGCTGTGCGCTGGTGGAAGAACAGGCCGCTTCCGCGAGTGCCTTACATCAGGCGCTGGCTCGTGCTCGGGCCTTTCAACGATCACAACGACAGCCTGCTCCTGGATCCTGTCCCTCGCGGGGATGAGATGCCGGGGGACAGGGTAAGGGCGATGGGATCGATGTGGAGGGCATACACATCGCCCGTGGCGCGGCTGAGTTTCGACAAGGCGGGCCGGGTAGAGGAGCACAGTGTTCACCACGCCTTCACATATCTGAAGGCAAAAAAGACAACGGACGCTGTGCTATGGGTCGGCGCTGACGACGGAATCCAGGTTCTCCTGAACGGCCGTGTGGTTTTTTGCGATCATTCGCACAAGGCATCCGCTGCCGACACCTTTTCGATTCCGTTGCGGTTGACGGAAGGTGTTCATTCCCTGAGGATCAAGGTGGAGAACCATACCGGTGCTTCACACCTTTACGCGAGGCTTGCCACGCGGGAAGGAGATACGGCATCGGATGTCCACCCGGTCCTGTCCGCGGACTCTCCTGTCTGGGCGGAGGTTGCAAGGGCCTGCCCCGAGCTTTTTTCGCTCGAGGAGCTGATGAATTTCCTGGAGCCTGACGTGCGGAACAGGCTCGAGTTCCACACGGAAAAGGATCTTCAGCGGATGGTGGTGACACGCGCTGCTGTGGGCTATCCGCTCTGGGTCAGGCGGTATGATAACGATGATCCCGCTCCCAAGCCCCATCCGGGAGCCAAGGGGGTCATTGCGCTGAAATCGGTGAATGAAACCCTGCCCGTGCGCCTGTTTTGGAAGGTGCATGTTCCTTTCATAGGCAAGCGGTTCGAAGCGAAGGTTTGCCCCGATGTCGCGGCAGGCGAGGCAGCCGGTTTTTCCATCAGGCTCGGTGTCTATTCGGACGGTTCCCTCGTATGGCACGCCAGGCAGGAGATAAACGGCGGTGCAAGGCCTTTTTCCGGGAACTGGCATACGATCGGTGTTGCCGTTGAAGAGTACGCGGACCGCGATGTCATCCTTGTGATAGAATGCGCGTCAACCGGAGGCGATTTCGAGGAAGACTGCGCGTTCATCAATGAAATCTCGTTGAAATGATTCACGAGCGCATGCCGGCGCTACTTTACACGTTATTCGGAGGTGAGACATGTTATTGCGAAGACTCCTGCCACTTCTGTTTTGTGTGACCTTTTGTGCGGGCTGCCAGCAGAAGATCTACGAGATTTCAATGGCACCGGAGGGCGAGTCGCTCAGGCGCGAACTGACCTGCTACAAGGTTCAGGGGGGCCAGATCACTTTTCATCAGGGCGTCATGTCCGAAGAGGAAAAACAGGCCCGGGAAAAGGAGCCCGTGCTGTACTCGTTTCCGGAAGACGAGCTTTCCTCGATCGCCGAGGCATACGGATGCGAACCGCCCGCGGCAGCGCCTGAAAAGTTTTTGTTCGAGGGGGTTTTCACGGGGCGGACGCCCGCGGATCTGGGCGGCACGGGGTTTTACAGCTATTTCGAATCTCCTTTGGGGAGCCTCGCGGTGTACGGTGAGCGGTTCCGGGGAGACATGGACATTGCGGGCCGCGTGCAGGCCGCGCTCGAAGCCTCTGACCGGGTGGTTGATCATGGGTCCGGATGGATGGAGATGGAGTTCGGCACCTGCTCCTGGTGGCCCTTGATGCGCGACTTCATCGATGGCGAGCTGAGAGATGACTTCAAGAACCTGCTGATGCGCGTTTGGATGCTAGGTAGCGCCGGGCTGGAGCTTGGCCCTCCCTCGGACAAGGATCACAAGGTGGAGGAGATGATCGCGTGTATCGCATTGTTCCTTGCAGAGCGTGAATACCTGGTCCCTGACGAGGTGCCGTGGATATTCAGGCTGATGACCGCCGGCCTGCCGGAAGAGCGCGATGAAGAGCTCCAGAACCGGGAAATCGAGAAACGAGCCGGAAAGGAGATGCTCCGGCGCGTGTTGTCACGCAAGCTGGATTTTCCGGAGGAAGAAGCCGCCATAGCGGATCTTATGTCGTTCTTTTTTGCAGGAGATAAACAGATCGAGGAGTCGTTCAAGAGGTACATGGCCGGAACAGACGAATGGAAGGAGATGATGGAGGCTTGGGAAAAAGAGAAGGCGGAGAACCCCCCCTTCCGCGACCACGGAGTCCCAGCTTTAACGGAAACGAAAGCCAAGGCGCCGGATATCGATGAGATATTGGGGCGGTACTCCGGCGAGATCGTTCCTCTCGTTTTGCCGGTCGTGGCCCGCTCAATGGAATGGTTTTTTGATGATACGGGGCGGGTTTCCATTAGCTTTGCCTCTCCGGTGGAGCCCCTGAGCTGCAACGGAGAGTGGAACGAAGAGGACAGGCGGATCAGGTGGGCTGGGGAGATGTACACCCACCAGTGCCCTCCGGGCATTGCTTATACGGTGTTGAGCATCCCCGACGAGAAACACCAGAGGAGCCTGTTCGGGAGGGTTCTGCTGCAGGATGAAAAGCTGGCGCATTATGTTTTGTGGTACGAGGGTCTCCAGAAAGATGAAGCGGAAGAGTGGGACGGGTTCCTGAACAGCCTGGATCCTGATGCGGATATAGCGGAGATGATCCGCTCGAAGGAAACGATCATGGGCTGCGAAAGCATCGCCGCGGAACCGCGCAAGCTTTTGCTCAAGGCCCTTGAAGATGAAGACGGATAGCGGGTGTTCGGTGTTCAGAGTTCGGGCAAGAGAAGAGGCGGCAAGAGACTGCCGCCCTCCAGGAATGGGCAGGCGCCGCTTGAACAATGGAGGGCGGCAGTCTTTTGCCGCCTCTTCTCTTTTGTGAGAAACTGAGATGAAAAAAAGATATGTTCGCACTTTATCAGGTCTTTTGATTTTTTCGGCCGTACTTGCCGCTTATAGCCGCGGCCAGGAAAAGGACCGTGCGCGGGAGGAGCTCAGCCCGCTTCAAAACGTGAACTGTCCTCTCGATGCGGAGCAGAAGGATCTTTCGGTATGGCCGAACCGATTAAGCTCTGCAAACAGCGACCCCTGGATATACAAGAACCACGGCAGCATCCGCGCGATGCGGCCCCGCGTGCTCGTCTTGAACTTTGCAAACAACGTCGACATGGACGGGGTGGAGGACCGCACGGAGCGCATGATAAAAGCCCTGGCCGAGGCGAGCCGCTATCACGGGTACAAAAATCCGGACGCTCCCGCCTTCCTGGAGTACCAGGTGCTCGGGTACGTGGACATGCGGGACAGGCCCGTGCCGGGGGCGCGAAAAAACAGGAACAGCGCGTTCTGCCCCTATTTTACCGCGGGCAAGCCGGGGCCGTGCGACTATTCGGCTTTTTACACAGACGCGTTCGCCCGGTTTTACGGGTTCCAGAACCCGGATGACTACCGGCGCTACCTGGACCTGCACGAGCTGATCGGGCAGGGCATCGTGCACGAACTCTGGTTCTACCAGATCCACGACGACCAGGGCGCTCCGCTCGAGACGATCGAGCTGAAGCAGTACTACAGCATGGAATGCAGGCCCATCAAGGGGAAACACGGCCCGGCCGGGAACGGGCACTCGAACACAATGCCGTGGAGCGGCCGCAGCTTCAGGATCACCTTTTTCAACCCTCACCGGGGGATCGGCTGCGGCATGGAGAACTTCAGCCACGCAATGGAGGGGATGGGGCACTACGGGTCGATCGCCTACTACCGGAAGTACTTTTACGAGTACGCGGAGTTCGATCTGGACGAGCGGTACAGCCTGCCGTTCAACTCGCTTTACAGGGTTTGGGGAAAGGAAAACAGGGTCGAGTACCCCGCGCGAACAAGCATGAAGGTCATTCTCGGCGAAGAGGAGCACCTGGTGGACCCGTACGTCGCTTTCGCTGGAAACGTTCACTTTCCGCCGGGTGCGCGCGGCCATTACGACCTGAAGAGCCCGTACACCGTCAAGAGCACCATGGAGGACTACCGCCTCGGGAACGGGCCGGACGGGAACGACCTCGCGATCGATTTCCACAAGGAGAAGTTTTCCAGGTGGCTGAAATTTTGTCCGGACGGCATGGGCCCCTGGCTGATCTTCTGGCGGCAGAACATGCCCGGGCTTGATAACAAGTGCCTGGACGATGAAGGCAAACGGATGAAGAACTGGTGGGTGTTTCTTTTCTATTGAGCGGTGCGCACCAGGCCGCCTGGTCGCGTTTTTCCATATGTTTTTTAAGACCTTTCCGGTACAATGCGTTTCAATAGGAAAACGATTGAGAGGTAACACCCTCATGTCTCTGCAGAAGAACAGTCTATTTTAAGGAGAGGATCATGCGAACAGTTATCATTCTTGCCGTTCTGCTTGCCATGCCTGCAATGGCTTTTTCAGCCACGTACTACGTTCCTGGAGACTATCCAACCATTCAGCTGGCCATCGATTCCGTGGTTAACGGAGACACCGTGATAGTCGAGCGAGGAACCTACTATGAGAACATCGTGTTCATCAGCAAGGACATAGATCTTCTCAGCCAGGAAGGACCTGACGTGACAATCATCGATGGAAGTAATGCGGGCACTGTGGTCACGTTCCTTTCCGCTAACTCCAAGCTGGACGGATTCACGATCACGCACGGCAACGGGTACGGCGGGGGCATCTGCATCGAAGACGCGAGCCCAAAAATCTTGAACAACCTCATAACGGGGAATATCGGTACGGACAGGGGAGGGGGAATCTACATCGGCAAGTACTCCTCGCCGCACATCAGCAGCAACGTTTTTTTGTGGAACAAGGCGGACTACGGCGGAGCGATCTTCGGCTACTTTTGCACGCCGGTAATCACCAACAACTTCTTCACGCACAACAAGTGCATGTACAACGGCGGCGGACTCAACTTCGAGTACATATGCAAGGTGATTCTCACGAACAACACCATCTACCACAACTACACGGGAAGCAGCAGCGCCTGCGGCGGAGGGATCTACTGCCGGGAAGGCTGTTACCTGCAGATCACGA
This sequence comes from uncultured Phycisphaerales bacterium, assembly GCA_964542475.1. Lineage (GTDB taxonomy): Bacteria > Planctomycetota > B15-G4 > B15-G4 > CAYZWU01 > CAZIUL01. Next base: position 10,501 of record CAZIUL010000098.1, read on the forward strand.
ACGAGATTCTCTGGGAGAACACCTCGGCCCTGGGACCGGAGATATATGTGGCGAACTCATCGAACCCTTCCACGGTGACCATCGACTACTCCGATGTCATGGGGGGAGCCGCATCGGTTGTTGTGGAGCCGGGCTGTACCCTTAACTGGGGGCTCAACATGATCTCGGTTTTCCCTGATTTCGTTGACGCGGGGAACAATGACTTCCACATAGTGTACAACTCACCATGCATGGATGCCGGAAGCAACACCGCGCCGGCCCTGCCGTCCGAGGATTTCGAAGGCGATCCCCGGATCGCCTACCAGCTCCCGGACATGGGAGCGGACGAGTTCCACCGGCATCTTTACTACACAGGGAATGCCACGCCCGGCGGTACCGTGAGCATGAAGTTCGTCGGACACCCCGGCACACTTCAGGTGGGTCTCATCATCGGCGCGAACCTTCTCAACCCGCCACTGTGGAGCGCGTGGGGCTGGCTGTACATCAATCCGTTGTCCTGGATCATTATAAGCCCGCTGCCCGCGATTCCGGCAAACGGTGTACTGACTCTCTCTGCACCGCTGCCGATGGCGCCACCGGCACCGTACACGATTCATTTCCAGGCCTTGATCGGATGGCAGTTCACGAACCTCTGCACCATGCACGTTCAGTAGCGCAGCCCGGGAGAACCCGCGGCCCCGGATCAGCCCGGTAACGTACAAAAGCCCGCGTCCTCATGAAGGACGCGGGTTTTTTCACGGCCCTTGGAAACAGGGCTTTCCATTCATATCGCGTGCCTGAATGAAATCCGCGGTTGACAGGATAAAATCCCCGGTGAATGATTACACCCAAGTCAAGGTTTCAACCCGCTTATTTCATACTCTTCGTCGCGAGGTGCCGTAAACTGTGATGTGGCAAGGCGCATGTCAGGAGGCGACCGCAGGCCTGTTCCTACAGCCCGCTTATTTCATACTCTTCGTCGCGAGGTGCCGTAAACTGTGATGTGGCAA
>CAZIUL010000099.1:0-11094 GCA_964542475.1 uncultured Phycisphaerales bacterium
AACAAGTGGATGAAGTACCGGGCTGAGCTGTTCAACGATCCTTAACCCGCTTAGTTCATACTCTTCGTCGCGAGGTGACGTAAACTGTGTTGTGGCAAGGCGCATGTCAGGAGACGACCGCAGGCCTGTTCCTACAGGTTGAGGATCGTCTCCTGACGTGAAACGCAGCCACAGCGCAGTTTACGGTGCCGCAGCAGGAGAGAATGAAATATGCGGGTTTATACCACATCATGCGGATTCGTTTCAAGAGGGCAATCCGTTACCGGGTGTCTTCCTGTTGTTTCCCGCGGGAGCTTGACTCCGGTTAACGCTCGATCATCCATCCCTTTTGTAGCTCTTGTAAGGCCTCTTCAGAAAATCCGCCGCCATCTGCGCCGCCTTCCCGGATCCGTTCCTCTTGATGTCCACGGCCATCTGGTAGTACTTCATTGCCTCGGAGCGCTTCCTGTTCATGTCCGCGATGTTGCCCAATCTCAGGTAAATCCACTGGCACCAGAAAGGACCGGAGTCACGCATGTTGATGGCGAACTCGAGCTTTTCCTTTGCTTCGTTCGATTTACCCATCCGGAACAGGCATCTTCCGATGGCGGCGTGGCACTCGCTGATCTTTGCGCTCGGTTTTTTCTTTTCCTCGATCTCCACCTCCACCAGCTTGATGAGCTTCTTGAAGTCCGATATGGCCTGGATAAGCTGCTTCTCATCCCCGACCGTGGGGCTGTTGCCCACGTTGAAGGCCCGGGAGCTCAGGAGCGCGGCATCCATGGATCCAGCCTCGGAAAAAATGAGATGGCAATCGGGATCGATGATGATGTCATCCGGCTCGAAGGAACAGGTGAGCTTGAAAGGGGTCTTGGATTTCTTGACCTTGAGCTCAACGTCCTGGGTCTCGTCGCCTGATATGGCACGCAGGGTGACGCCCATGCGAAAGGGTTTCTTCGTACCCTCCTGGAGGAGCGTTCCCTTGATCTTGTAGGAAGAGCCCGATTTTTTCAGTTCGTACTCGGTCGAAAGGCTCGGGATCGCGGGAGAGCCCCATTGTTCGAATAACCATTTATACCTGGAGCCGCCCAGTTCCCTGGCCACGCTTTCGTAATCCAGTAGCTGGTCCCTGCAGCTCTGGAAAAACGCTTTCAGCGCATCGTCGAAGGCCGCACGGCCCATCTCAATCTCGAGAGCGTGGAGCAGCATGGCCGCCTTGTCGTAGGCGTGCGCGCTGTAGATGGCCGAATCGAGCCCGCCTCCCCATCCCTGGATCGACGCCAGGGCCGTGCCGCCCCGGCTGTTGACCAAGGAGGTAACGTTCTTTCTGAACCTCTCCCGCTCCTCCCGGGCCGCGTCCTTCCCCAGGTAACGCTCGAGGTATCGGTTTGTCGAATAGGTAGCGAGCATCTCGTTCGCGAAGTTCGTGAAGCCCACCTCCCTCCCCCACCAGGTGTGGGAGACTTCGTGGGCCACCAGGGAGTCGCCGCCTCCCTTCTTGAAGGAACCCGATCCCACGAGGCAGTATCCTGTCATACCGTAGCCGCTGTACTCCCCGAACTCGGCAGGCATCTCCACAAGGGTGAAGCGCTTCTCGCTCATTGGCCCGAAGATGGACGTGTAAAACCTGATTGCCTGGGCAACGGTTTCCAGAAGCCGCCGGGCTCCCTCCTCGTCTCCGGGAAAGCACAGGGCGTCGATTGCGATGCCGCCCTCTGCAACCCGCTCAACGATCTCGTACTCCCCTGCGGCGAAACCGATCGCCCGGCAAGGCTTCGAGAGAACGAAGCGCCAGACCCTGTCGTCGCCCTCGTCCCAGATCTCCGCAACATCACCGGCCGTGCGCACGTTCCAGTCCTTCCTGAGCCTCACCGTGGTCTCGTATTGGGCCGGGTCGTCGTGGATGCGCGGGTACCAGGCGTACTGGCTCCTGATGTAAGCGTGCTCAGGGCTGATCACGGTTCGGAGAAAGCGGTTTCGCTGGAAGTTGTGTGGCTTGCCCTCCAGTTCGAAGACAAGTGTGAACTCGTCCTTGGGGGCGCCGGCCTTCGAGAGGTCCAGCTCAACGTCCCACCCGGCGTGTTCGAACGGAACGTCCGAGCCGTTCAGCTTGCAGGAGAGGATCTCCACTGAGGAGGCCAGGGAGATATTGAGCTTCTTTACGGATTTCTTGGATGTTGCGGTCAGCTCCACACTCTCTGAGATGCGCTCGCTCATGATGTGCAGGTCGATCTTGTAGGAGAGCGCGTCCACCTCCGCTGCAGCCCCTGCCGGTGCTGCGGACGCGAACATGAAGAGAAAAGCTACGGCGATGCAAGATGATTGCTTTCTGATAAACATGCTCAGCCGGCTCCTACAGTCCCATGAACTGTTACAAAAGCTCCCAGCATCCTTCCCTCAACAACCTATCACAGTCTCGGATAGCAGAGTGCAACTGCATAAAAGTATCTTCATGATGGAGAAAAAATCAAGGCCGGTGATCTTCTCGCTGCCATCAATGAGGATTATTCATCGATCAGGATCATCACTTTCCTGCTTTGCTTCACCATCGCTGGGGAGGGTTTTCCGGACTGGCACCGGTTAATCCGCATATTCCTGCAGGTCCCGGCATGAAACGCAGCATGAGCGCAGGTTACGGTGCCGCAGCAGATGAGGGTGAAATATGCGGGCTAACGACGGGAAGGCATCAGCCTGACTGTCAGGTGGTTATCCTTCCACTCCAGTACGGCTTTTTTGGCGTTTAGGTATGCCCCGGGCAGATCGATCTTGAGCCTTACCAGAGGTTCGCCCGAGAGCCTTTCGATATCGAGGGACCGGGCGATCTCCTCCGGTGTTATACTGCCGGCAAGCTGAAATCGGAACCGTTTCTTTTCCCTGTCGTGAAGCATGGGCGTTGCTTCGGTCTGCCCGAATTCGTAACCGGGGATAATCGTCGCGCCAACCGGTATCATGGTGTAGATGGTTCTGTTCTCGTCCACGGCGGAGAGGCCGAAAGGTGTGTACCGTATCCCCATGGGTATGGCCCCCAGAGAGGAATAGTCTATGGAAAAAAGAGTGTTGCTGCCGTACTCAATACCGTCAAGAAGCGCAAGCACATGCTTCCGCCCTTCTGATTCGAGGATTATCTTTCTATCAACAAGTGCATCATACGAGGGATCGCTTTTTGCCTCGATGAGTTTCCGATCCATCTCATCGTAAGAGGCATTGATCGCCGCCTGCGCGAGGCCGGTCAGTGTTGTGTTGGGCTCGAATATCTTCTCGTGCCAGCCCGGCGACAGCTTGTCGAGCAAGACAGCGATAGCCATACCCGAATAATAAAGCCTCATCCTAAGCGGTGCTGCTCCGTAAGGATCGTTGTTCACGTTCATCTCGCCCCGCATGTGTTTCACCATGACCTCGACAAGCCCATCGCGGAAGACGGAAAAACCCTTGTATCCGTGAAAGCCTTGAACCCACTTCATGGCGTCCGCCGCATTCCTGTGCTCCATGGCCAGCGATAGTTTGTACTCGACATACTTGGCCAGCCCCTCGTTGAACTCGTTTCCATCCTCGTATGCTATGGATTCCTCCGAGAGGTTATACCTCCGGTCCATCCGAACCGCTAGCCAGCGCACGGCGGCTTCACGGCAGGCCTCGCCGGTTTTTGCACGCAGAACATCGGCAAGCGCCTCCCCCTCCAGAGCGAAGCCCACGTTGTTGGTAAAAGACAGAAGCGGATAGGCTGCAAGGGCACCTTCGTCCGCTCCCTTTTGCGGCGCCATATTCCGCTGGTAAACATGAAACGCCTCGTGGGCGATCATCGCCATCTGATCATAGGGATCGCTCATCAGCTGTTCATAGCTCCCGGGGGGGAACTTCTCCTTGACCGGAAGGGGGCTGTTCATGATGCTCGAAATGTTATTCCACAGGTTCGAAAGGCTATCGGCAACCACAAGGGTTTCGATTCCGTTGACAGCCGTTGATGTGTTCTGACCATCCAGTTCGAAGACGGACGAGCCGGTACGAACGAATATCTTCCCGTAAGAAAAGGAGATGGGACCATCATAGGGTTCAAAATCACCGGGAGGTTTGGGGTGGTTGATCAGCACATCCTGCCGCCCGGGCAAGTAGAACAGGATCGGTGTCTTTATTATGTTCCACCCGGGCCAAACCTCGTTTTGAGGCGACGAAAGCGCGGACCAGACCTCGGCCGCCTCCGCAATAAGACGGGGATCAATAAGCAGATCAGATAATTCGGAATCAGCGCCCGAGAGAAGGGAATCTGTGGAGAACAGCAGACAGGCCATGCACAGAAGCGATCGCAGAAGTTTCATATCGGTTTCCTTTGAATAATTTGTTCTTGAATCGGTTTTACAATTAGTACTAATAGTATTACATTGTTGTTTGATTTCTATTGATTTTTTCTATTTATGAGGCGGGTATGGCTAATCTCAGCGAGCTGGAGCATGTGGTCTTGGGAATTGTCTGGAAGTTCGGCCCTTTGACCGCCTACGCGGTGCGAAAAGAGTTCCTCACATCGCCATCCTCGCACTTCAGCGGCAGCGCAGGCGCCATCTACCCCCTCATGAAACGTCTCGAGGAGAGAGGAATGATCTCTTCTTCCTCGGTGAGGAGGGGAAAACGCACGCGCTTTTTGTACAAGATTGCCGCCGACGGAACAGCCGCGCTGCGTGCGTGGCTCCACCTTTCTCTTCCCGAAAAATCATCAGTGCTCAGCTACAATCCTCTCCGCGCTCGCTTCTATTTCCTGAAGGCCCTTTCTCCAAAGGAGCGCTCGGAATTCGTTGTAAACGCGAAGATCATGGTAAAGGAGGAGATCGCCAGGGTGAAAAGCCGGTACGGCTTTTACATCGAAAAGGGGGATCCCTTCAGCCGCCTGGCTTCACGAAACGGGATTCTGGCCCTCACTTCCCAGCTAAAATGGATCGGGGAGATTGAGGAGAATATGGATGCGATGTAGGCTGCTTTGCAGCCGGCACGGAAGACCGCACATTCAATAAGCTTCATGATATTTTTCGTATCGATTGCAATGGAACTGATCAAATCGCCCGCCTGGAATCTCGACAAGACATTCGATCAAATATCACGGTAAGCTCTGAAATCGACGTGTTCTCAAAAAGAGCGCAGCCTTTGCCTGATGCACAAAGTCGCTGAACCAGTTCACGGGCTGTTATTTTTCAAGTGAACATCCCCCCGGTCGATGATCCCTTGTTGCCAAGAAGCGACATATATAGTAATATATCATGGATTAAAACCCATCCACCTATTCACATTTGAACAGGAGTTTTTTGTGATGACCGGTCAATCCCTGATCATTGCGGTTTTATCCCTTCTTTTACTTGTCTCCCCGGCATGGGCCACGGAAGATCAGGAAAAGCACAACCTTATCCGTGTAAGCGTACCAAGCCCGCAGAAGGGGCTTGATCTGCAGCGCCTCGATCTCGACATTATTGAAACCGGGCCGGACGGGACCGTGTTTCTGATAGCTCAGGATGGGGAAATCCGGCTTTTGTCTGATGGAGGATTCCGGTTCGAGATCGTGATAAAGGATCTGGAAACCTTTTACAAGAAACGCCTTCTCGCGGATCCTACCTTTGGAAACCGCGCCTGGCCCGAGGGGAGCATGGGAGGATATTTCACCAACAGCGAGGTTGAGGATGAGCTGGACGCATGGGCCGCCATTTACCCCGACATTATCACACCCAAGATCAGCATCGGTACAACGGTTGAGGGAAGAGATATATGGGCGGTCAAGATCTCGGACAACCCAAACGTGGATGAGGAGGAACCGGAAATCTGCCTCGACTCCTGTATTCACCCTAGAGAGGTCATGGGAATGATGACCGTGCTCTACTACATGAAGAACCTCCTCGAAGGGTACGGAATAGATCCGGAGCTTACCTATCTGGTAAACAACCGCGAAATCTGGTTCATCCCGGTGCACAATCCGGACGGCCACGTCTACAACGAGCTGACCAATCCCACCGGCGGAGGTCTGTGGCGCAAAAACCGCCGGAACAACGGCGGGGGTATCTACGGAGTGGACCTGGCCCGCAACTACGGCTTCAAATGGGGCTACGACAACATCGGATCAAATCCCAACCCAAGCTCCATCAGCTACCGGGGACCGAGCCCCTTTTCCGAGCCGGAGGCGCAGGCTGTTCGGGATTTTATTACCAGCCATCCCATCGTCACAAGCTGGAACACACACACCTTTACCAACGTCTACATCTGCCCCTTCTCGTATGACAGCGTGTTGCCTTACGGGGATGACTGGCCTCTTTTCCAGGAATACCTCAAAGACATCTCTGTCAAGAACGGATATCCGGGAGGTCCAAGCCCTTATACCCTTGGATATTTTGCCAACGGCACGCCTCTCGACTGGCAGTATGGCAACCAGGGAGTCATCTGCCTGGCCCCTGAGATCGGCACCTGGGACGATGGTTTCTGGCCTCCCAAGAGCCGCATCATTCCTCTAGCCGAAGAGAACCAGCTTGCCATCGAGTACTGGTCCTGGGTTGCAGGAAGCTATGCTCGCCTCCATGACCATTCCCTGGCGGACGACAACGGGGACGGTCTTTTTCATCCCGGCGAGCCGATCGACGTGATCCTCACCGTTCGGAACAAGGGACTGGCCGGGACCGTCACGGATGTGACAGCCACTCTCAGCTCTTCCAGCCCCTATGTGACTGTCATAAAAGGCACGCACAGCTTCGGCACCATACCCGACGTGACGAGCGCGAACAACACCGGCAGCCCTCTGAAGATCAAGCTGAGTAACAGCACACCATACGGCTCAGTCATATTTATCGATGTGGACATTTCCTTTGACGGTTATACCCTGCCCCAGTCCCTGAGCTTCGAATGCGGCATCCCTGACATCATCTACAGCTTCGACATGGAAAACGATCCGGGCTGGACCGTGGGAGATACGGGCGACAACGCCGTCACCGGCATCTGGGAGCGGGATAATCCCATAGGTACAATGGAGGGCACGCTGGAGGTCCAGCCGGAAGACGATCACACCGCTTCTCCGGGCAGTGAATGTTTTGTAACGGGAAACGGATCGTCCCTGCCGGACGTGGATGATGTTGATGCCGGGAAGACCACGCTGAAAACATCCATCTTCGATTTGAGCGGCGTGGACAAGGCCATGATCTCCTACTGGCGCTGGTATGCCGACCTGGGGGCCTTCCACAGCAATAACGACATCTTCCATGTGGATATCTCCAACAACAATGGAGTCGACTGGGTGAGCGTGGAAGCTTTGGATCACACGGAAAACTACTGGCGGGAGTTCTCCTTTCGTGTGAGCGATCTAATCACGCCCTCCGACCGGATGATGATGCGTTTCATTGCAAGGGACGAACCCGACGATTCCCTCTGCGAGGCTTGCATCGACGACTTCGAGATCAAAACCTATTCCCAGCCTGTCAGCCTCGATCTTTTGGGAACACCAAAGATAGGAACCACGGTGAACATCGCAATCGACTCCCCCGGTGACGGCGGGCTGGGTTACCTCATGGTGGCTTCCCTGGGCACCTATCCGGGGATTCCCCTGGCTGGAGGCCGGCTCTTTCCCCTGGGGTACGACATCGTGATGATGATATCGCTCAAGCCGGCCTACGGCATATTCGTGAACTTCAGCGGGGTACTTGACGGGGCGGGACACACAGCGGACCCGGCTTTCGTCATCCCCAACATGCCGAGCATCGTGGGATTGGAGCTCTTCGCAGCTGCGGTGACCGTGAACGGCAGCGCAGTGAAAAACATCTCCGCCCCCCTTGTGATCACTATCGAGTGATAATGTGGAAACAGTTCAAAAACAGGCAGGCAAAACTCCGTGGCCCGAAATATTTACCTGCCATTGTAAACATCGAGCTAACCGGCATGTTTAATACTCATCTGCTGCTGCCATAAACAGTAATTACAACTTTGTTTTCTGGAGGTTTATAAATGGCTGCAAATCTTGGTTTCGATGGAGGGCTCACCTGCGCCATGCAGTGCACTGATCTTGACCGTTCAGTTGAGTGGTACCAGAAGGTGCTCGGTTTCGAACTCCTCTACCGTGTTGACGAATTGGGCTGGTGCGAGATGAAAAGCTGCGTGGATTGCGTGAATGTGGGCCTATCGCAGGTCGAATCGCCCGAGGTCAAGGGCGGGGCGACACTCACCTTCGGCGTTAAAGACATGGACAGGGCTCGCGCAGAGCTCGAATCCAAGGATGTGCCGTTCGATGGGGAAACCATGACCATTCCCGATATGGTCAGGCTGTCAACTTTCTATGATCTCGACGGCAACAAGCTTATGCTATACCAGGATCTTTCCCCGAAGGAGTGTTGATCCCCGTTTCCTGCGATCACTTCGTAAGCGTCAGGCTCTTTTCAGCCTTTTCCACCCCATTGACGATAACGGCCAACCGATGCTCGCCGGGGTAATGCTTGCGCGTCGACATGTCGGTGAAACTGTGTTTCCTGGACAGATCGTACTCACCCTGCTTGTAACTGTTCTCCGAAATCTTGAACACCTTTTTTGATGTTCTCCCCTTGGCTTTGGCGAAATATACGGCGTACTCCAGACGCACCTTGCAGCTCTTTTTTGTGTTTACGCTCAGCGTGAAGGCGAACCGAACCTGATCCCCAATCGCGAGCTTTTTCTTATCGAAGTTCATCTCCTTGACGCTGATCCTTTTGGGATCGCCAAAGCCAAAAAGCAACATGGCCCGGCTGTTTCCGGCCTTGAGCATGGTCCGGCACGCGTGCTTGATGATCCAATCCGTTCTGTCGGATTTACCTTGCCATTTATGGCAGACGTCCAGTACGAGATCGGGGTGGTCCTTGGAGACATCGTTGAGGTTGTTGGCGACGCTGTTGCGTACGGACTCGGAACTGTCGTTTTTCAGCTTTTCCAGGACGGGAAGTATCAAGCTTGGGTTTTTCTTGAACACCGGCAATGCCATCGCCCAAGGGAGCCGCGGGCGACATCCTTCGCTGGCAAACCGGCGCACTTTGGGGTTTTTGTCCCCTGCCAGTTTTATCATATACGCCATCGCCCGCTTCGGGTCCCTTATGATAAACGGGCGAATCGCAAACTCCGACGACGAATACCTGGTAAACACGGCCAACGCGTCCAAAGACCGGTTCCAGTCGTCCAGGCCGTACAACTCGACGTAATCCGGCAGGCACATGGCTTCAAAACCCTTGACGTGCGGGGCTGCCTTTTTGAGAATGCCTATGACCTTTGCGTATGACCCGGGCAAAGTCTCGCGCATTTTTTCGGTGGTATGCCGCATTCGGGCTTTGAGCTCCATGCCTTCGAAGCTGTCGTCGAGTACCAGGCTTACAAAACGTTTCTTGTCGAAGTCGGAATAGAATCGCACGAGCGTATCGGCTAATGCTTTTACAGAAGATGGTGTGCAATACATATTTTTCAATTTCTCCGCCATGGTCACTCCCTCCAACAGTTTATCGATCAGGGGCGGGTCATCCGCGTCAGTTATCATTACCATCCGGTATTTTCAGTCGAAAATCACCTTGGAAAACTTCATTTATCTGAAAACAGAAGGCGTTTTTCGTTTTTGTCCAATCAGCAGATGGATGGATACGCCTTCGATCATGGCACATAACGATGAAGCGGAAGAGAAGACGAAAGACGATTGTGCGGACGACAAAGAAGTCGCATGCCGCTGTTTAGCGGATTGCTGACGTAGAGCCCGGTTCTCAGCCAAAAGCACTGTCTTGGGTGCCAAGAAACCGCGAAGAAACAGGAAATAAGTCATTATCATTTCACCCAAGGCGTTCCTCCAACATTTTGCTGGGAAGGATGGCTGGCTTTCATATAATGGGCAATCGATATAGTTGTTGAGTTGTAAAGAAGACGACGTTTTCGGAATGGAGAGGCGGGAAAGAACGCGGACAGGTTAGGATGATATCGAGCAGCGGTGGAGGATCGGATCCCCATGGTCAGAAATACAATTCTATTCTTGCTGGTCGCCGCAGCCTTTTGCGGCTGCAGGGCCATGCCTCCGCCCGAACCCGGTCCGCCTCCCATACCGGCAGTAAAAACGTCGGTCTCCTATTTCCATGGATCGCCATTGTCCGGCCCCCTGACCCCGGAGGAGGTCCCGGAACCACAGGAGCAAGTTTCCGAGGTTGCCGTGTCCTTCGCGGTCCTGGATGATCTTCCGGAGGAATGCCTGGGGCCTCTCGCCAACCGCACTCGGCTGATTGCCGCTTCCCGTGGAGCCGAACCCTTGCGGCCTTCGCCGTACTTCTGTCTTGGATCGAGGGCCGGTACCTTGACCGATGCCGCCTCGTTTCTGGCAGAGCTGGAGGCAGAGGCGTTGGGGAGAAGCGCTCTTGTCACACGGCTTCGCGGCAGACACCCCCCTGGGGGGGTGACCGCTGTCTTCCGTGTGGAGGATAGTGAGGCTATAGGCGAGTCGATCCAGGGAAAACCGTTGCGAAGGAGCGTGGAGATTCAGGTCCATTGCAAAGGCGATAAGGCTGCAAGCCTCCAAGTCGCTTTGGTCATCGAAAATCTCATGGAAAGGGAGTCAGGAGAAGGGGAAGCGCGGCCGGCGTTCCAGCGCGAGGCCGTGTTGCTGGATGAAGACCTCGGTTCGCTCGAGAACCCCATCGCTTTGATCGTTCCCTCTCCCTTTACATCTTCTCCGGCCCGAGCCCTCGTGGCCGTGCTGGAAACGACAGACTTCTTGGGGATCAAGCGCGTACAGGCACCTGAAGAAATCCTCGCCCAACCTGAGAATGTGATCGAATTCCAGCCCACGGAAAGCCATTGGTGGCAAGGCATCCAACAGGTGCTGGAGGGGCTCGAGTGGCCCTACCATCAACGCCAGACATTGCTCTATCTGGCCGGGGTCACAAACGCCTGCCTAACGGAAGATCTGGCTCTTTCCGCCACCGATCCGATCGTAAATCAGCTGGCCCTGTCCGTGCTGGACAAGGTAAAGGAGATCGCCTTGACCGACCCGGCTTTGCTGGGTTGGGTGATCGAGTCCTGCGCTTATAAGCTTCTGGCCAAGCAATGGTCCGAGCAAGGGCTAAGTGCTCTGGTTCATAAATTCGGTGACGTATTTTTCTAAGCCGAAATTGA
>CAZIUL010000100.1:0-10794 GCA_964542475.1 uncultured Phycisphaerales bacterium
CTGCCGGCTTTGATGCTCAGCGGCTGCTCGTGTTGGGGCTATGGAAATCGTGATAAATACGATGACGATAAGGAAGCGCCTTTTTATCGGTCCACATTCAAACTTGACGACAACCGCGGCAACGAGGATGTGCTCTTTTTGCTCGCACTTTCAGGCGGGGGGAGCCGGGCTGCTTACTTTTCCACGGTGGTCATGAAATATCTTGAAAACTTTGAGGGCGTCAATCTGCTGCACGAGGTCGACGTGATCTCTTCGGTCTCCGGCGGCTCTCTGCCGGCTGCTTATTATTGCGTGACCAAGGACAAAGACTATATTTACGAAGTCACTCTCGAAGCCGGACTGAACGAAAATGACCTGCACACCGATGTGGAGGCTCGAGCGCATTACAACAAGACCACCCGAAAACTATCCTTCGAGGATAGAATGTCGGAGTCTGACCGAGAGGCTCTGATCGCTGCGCTGAAGGATGAAGAAACAGACAAAGCGCAGATCTATAAGCTCTATCGCTACGCGAATCTTAAATCCTCGAAGAAGTGGGACATCGACAGGGTCAAAAAGCTGATGCGGAAAAACTATAAGTTGCGCTGGATCGGGCGCTGGTTTTTGCCGCAGAACTTCCTGCGCTATTGGCTCACCTCTTTCGATCGAAGCGATATCATGGCTCAGACATTCTCCTCAAACCTCTATGGCGTGTTTTCCCTGGACGGGGATCTGCGAGAAGATCTGCAATTCAAAGACCTCAATCCCGAGCGTCCCTACCTCATTCTCAACTCGACAAATGGAACGGATGGAGATGACTTCGGTGATGTCTTTACTTTCACAAGGGAGGATTTCAAGGAGAAGATCAACTCTGAAATAAAAAACTATAATCTCTCGCATGCGGTCATGGCCTCGGCCGCCTTTCCTGCCGCGTTCAGCTATGTGACCCTGAAAAACTGTTTCAAGGAGGACCGCTATATCCATCTCTTTGATGGGGGGAACTCCGACAACCTCGGCCTCAATAGCATCGAGCGCTTTTTGAATGAAAACCTCGCGATCGATGAAAAAGCGGAGTTCTCGGTGCAGGAAAAGGGTCAGGAGGTCACGAAGCAGGAGTACCTGATTGACGAGCATGGCTTTACCCTGAGAAAGAAAGCCGATAAAACAGTCAAGCACATCGTTATTCTCCTTGTCGATTCTTTTGTCAAGCCTCATGGCGCGGGCCCCGAACACATCAACCCCCGCGGCTTTACCTCCTACTTCGTGGACACAAATTTTATTAAAACATTCGATACTCTGTTGAAGTCCCTGCGCAACGAGCAGCTCAAGAAGATCGACACCTTCAGCAATCTCTTCTCCAAGGGAAAGGACGACTCCTTTGTTTTTATTCACCTTACCTTCGAGGATATCTTGAATTCGCCGGACCTCAAGCCCAAAGAGCGCGAAAAGATGTTCGAGAAGCTCAATGCGATTTCGACCGACTTATCAATATCAGAAGAGAATGCCGATCTTATCGATGATGCCGTGCCGCTGATGATGGAGATCCCTAAAACACGGGGGAAGCTGCTGCGCCTGAAACGAATGATTGAAAAGTGAGCGGGCTATCCCGCATATTTCATCATCTTCTGCTGCGGCACCGTAACCTGCACTGTGGCTGCGTTTCATGCCAGGAGACGATCCTCAACTTGTAGGAACAGGCCTGCGGTCGTCTCCTGACATGCGCCTTGCCACAACACAGGTTACGGCACCTCGCGACGAAGAGTATGAAATAAGCGGGTTATTGCTTCTGTTTCTCGGCCTTCTTTGCTTCCGCCTCGGTTTTCTTCTTCCGCTCCTCGGCCATGTATTTGTCGTACCACTTCTGCAGCCCGGGCGGCCATTCGAACCTGGGGGCTTTTTTTGGATCGTACCCGGCGAGGTGCCCCGCGTCTTCGCGTTCGGAAGGACGCTCGTAGCGCCATTCCCCGTCGCCGAACACCTTTTCGATGATCGCTGCCAGGCCGGGGTCGTACTCCTTCAGCTCCTCCCTCGTGTCCACGTGGTTGTGGTCATGATCGTTTTGCCTGTTCGTATCGAACCATGACTGTACCCCTTCCGCCCAGTATTCGCACCGGTTCGTTGCCGCGTACTTCCCCTTCCATAACCCCTTCTTCATGGCTTCCCGGAACTGTCGCTCCAGGGCCCGGTCGAACTCGACATCGATGCTGTTCAGCCCCATCTCGTGCATGGCGTGCGCAAACTCGTGGATCAGGATGTTCTCCCGCTGATAATGATCTCCAGGAAAACGGAGCAGGTTCTCCTCGCCGCAGCTCACAGCCGGCCTAACGCGCGTCGCGCCCAGCCCCCGGGCCCGACGGTCCCAGAACCTGTTCGGTTCGAGGTCGCTGTGCTCGGGCACATCCGTGGTCAGCTCCGAATACGCCATCACCACGAAACGGACCTTGTTCCTGATCATGGCCTTTCGGATGTCCTCCCGCCCTTCGAGCATGTGGTCGATGAGATAAACGGCTTCCAGCAGCGCATGGTCCCTCACCTTTTCGGAGCTGACCACGGGAAATCCTTTTGCGCTCACATACTTCTTGTAAAAGGGATCCAGCCCGAACTCTTTTACCGCGGCATCAGGCGGAGCGATCAATGCGGCCGGCCGCGCGCATTGCGGGCCTGGAACTTTCTCAGGGTTGTCCGCATCGGTGGGCTTCGAAACCTGGCAGCAGAACAGGCTCAAACACAGGACGAGAATCCATTTCGTTTTCAAATCGAAACTCTTCAAGACAGAACCTCCCGTTTATCAAGAAAGTCATTAATCGAAACAGCAGCGGTTCAGATGTGAAGCTCGATGATATCCCCGTCGTTCACCTGGTGGTCTCGACTCACGGTCTGGCCGTCGTGCACGCCCTTTCCCCAGATTCGGGCGAACTTGAGGTTCTTGGCGAAATCCTTGTGGATGTCCTTGGCGAAGTCGAGCACGGTCTGGCCCCTTTTCAGGTAGACAGGATCCTCGAACTCCGCCTCTTTTCCAGGTTTTTTAGTGTAGCCTCGCACAACGCCGAGCGACAGAAACATCTCGCGCGCGAACACGTCCAGGCCTTCCCCGGTTTCAGCGGACACAGATAGAAAGGTGAAGTCCGGGTAGAACTCCTTCAGCGCCTCGACCTCTCCCTCGGCGCCTTCGAGGTCGATCTTGTTTGCCACGAACAGGGTCTTCACATCAACCGGAAAACCCGGTCCCTCAGGAGGCTTGCCCTCCGGGGCCAACTTAATCTTTACTTCGGCCAGGGAATCGAACACAGCCTCGATCCCATCCAGCAGTTTCCGGTCAAAAGGATCTATCACCAGGAGAACGAAATCCGCCTTGCGCAGAAAGCCGGAAAGGTCCGGATCGCGATACTCCGAAGTGATTGGAGGCGTGTCCACGAGCGTCATCTTGGCGTTTTCGAACTGAAACACGCCCGGGACCGGAACGCGGGTTGTGAACGGATAGATAGCCACCTCGGGTTCGGCGGTGCTGAGCCGCTTGAGGATCGCGGACTTCCCCGAATTTGGCGGCCCGATCATTGCGATCAGTCCCGCGTTCGCGCGCTCGATCTTGTAAGGGTTAGCCTTGCCTCCGGAGCTTTTCTTCTTGCCCAGGTTAGCCTTGAACTTGGCGATCCGTTTTTTCAGGTCACCCTGGAGCTTGTCCGTTCCCTTGTGCTTTGGGATGATCGCGAGCATCTCCTCGAGCGCCGCGATCTTTTCATCGGGCGTGCTTGCAGCCTTGAACGCCTTCTCAGCCTCGAAATACTGCGGTGTCAGGTTAGCCGGCATATTTTTCTCCAAACAACGCCGGCAAGTATACAAAACAACCAGCCGAGAGACAATCAGGGAGAACAGGAGAGCATGAAGGAATCATCCCGGCTGCGGGGCGAAACGGGTCAGGGCCACAGCTCATTTCCGGTACCTCGCGAACAAATTACCGTAAAATTCGTTTGGTTTTACTCGAACTCGGCTGCTGCCTTTACCAGGGCCTCGGTGATTCCTTCCTCGGTCTCGGAATGGCCCGCCTTTTCCACTATGATCAGCTTCGATTTGGGCAGCGCCTTGTGCACCTTGTAGGCGGCAAACACGGGACTCGCCATGTCATAGCGCCCGTTGATTAGCGTTACCGGCAGGTGCCTGATCCTGCCGATGTTCCTCAAAAGCTGCCCGGGTTCCAGGAAGTGCCGGTTTTTTACGTAAGTGAGATCGAGGCGAGCATAGCGGAAGTGCTCGTCCTTGTTCATGCTCTTCAGGTAGAAATCCACCCGCTCGTCAGGCATATCCAGCATCATGAACTTGAGCTCGAACCGGCCGAGCGCATCGAGAACCTTGTGCCTGAGCTCCAGGTCATCGCCCGTGACAAGTTCGTAGAGGTAATCCGGATGGGTGCCGCGGCTCTTGTCGGGCAGCACCGACAGAAGAGCGCCGTGTTCAGCAGGGTAGAAATGCCGGGTGCCCATGTAGTGGAACTCGATCTCCTCCTCGCTTGCCAGGAACACGCCCCTGAGCAGCATTCCGATCACATTCTCCGGATAGGTTTCAGCGTAGGCAAGGCTCAGCGTTGTCCCCCACGAGCCGCCGAAGATCATGACCTTGCCGAGCTTCAGGTGTTTTCTGAGCTTCTCGATGTCCTTGACCAGGTTCTGGGTTGTGTTTCCTTTCAGCTCGCCGTGGGGCCTGGACATGCCCGCACCGCGCTGGTCGTGCAGAACGATCAGGAACTTGTCGGGGTTGAAGTACTGCGTCATCCGCGGGTAACAGCCCGCGCCCGGCCCTCCGTGAAGGCACATGACAGGCTTGCCCTCCGGATTGCCGCAGCAGACGTAAAAGAGCTCGTGAACGTCATCCACCCTGAAATAGCCCTCTTCGAACGGCCTGGCCGGCGGGAAGAGGCTGCTCTCCTTCTCTTCCTGGGAAGCAACGAAAGGACAGGCGAGCAAAACAAGCAGGGGCGGAAAGAGACAGATTCGCTTCATGGCTAACTCCTCTTCGGGAATGGGTGCCCGGTCGTCACAGCTTTGCAAAAGGCAGGGATCTCTTCTCAAGTAATCAGGTTCATGATCTTGTCGGGTACGAACACCACCTTTTTGATCGACTCCTTGTTCTCGATGTAGCGTTTCACGTTTTCCTCGCTGAGTGCCGTCTCCAGAGCATCTTCTTTTGAGCATCCCTTGTGCACGTTGATCACGGCGCGCACCTTGCCCTTCACCTGCACAGGCAGCTTCACCTCTTCCTCCATGCAGGCGGCCTTGTTGAATGCGGGCCACGGCGCATTAAAAACCGATGGTTCGCCCCCGGCCCTTTCCCACAGCTCCTCGGCGAGGTGCGGGGCAACTGGGCCCATCAGCCTCGGGAGCACGCCAAGCACGTAGGAAGCGATCGAGGAGTCCGCAGGCTTGTACCCGTTAAAATCGTTCAGAAGCTCCATCATGAACGCGATCGCAGTGTTGAACTCGATTGCCTCGATGTCGCGGGTCACCTTGCGGATCGCCTGATGAACGCAGCGAAAGTACTTCTTGTCGTGCTCCGGAACCTCGCCCGGCTCCGGATCGGGCGGGAGAGCCCCCTGGATCGTTGCGCCCGACTCCAAAAGGCTGTCCGCCAGGGATGCCCAGCGCGCCAGGAAACGCTTCGCACCGACCATTCCCGCCCCGGTCCAATGGATCTCGCGATCCGGCGGCGCCAGGAAGAGCATGGAGGTACGCGGGATGTCCACGCCCCACTCGTCCACAAGAGCAACCGGGGATACCACGTTTCCAAGGGACTTGGACATCTTGCGGCCCTGTTCATCGTACACCATGCCGTGGTGGAAAAGCGTGGTGGCGGGCTCGTCGCAGCTCACGAAACCGAGATCGTTGAGCACCTTGGTTATGAACCTGAAGTAGATCAGGTGCCCGATCGCGTGGTCCGCTCCGCCGATGTAAAGGTCCACGGGCAGCCACGAATCGACCGCCTTTTTGTCCCAAGGCCTGTCTTCGTTTTTTGGATCCGAATAGCGCAGGTGATACCACGACGAGCACACAAAGGTGTCCATGGTATCCGGATCCCGCCTTGCCGCACCCCCGCACTCAGGACACTCGGTGTTCATGAACTCGGGCACCTCCTCGAGCGGCGAGCGCCCCTTGGGGATGAAATCGTTCACCTTGGGAAGGAGCACGGGCAGCTCCTTCTCGGGAATGGGAACGGTTCCGCACTTTTCGCAGTGAACAATGGGAATGGGCGCGCCCCAGTACCGCTGGCGCGAAATCAGCCAGTCGCGGAGCTTGAAGTTCACGGTTGCGCAGCCGAATCCTTTTTCGCTCGCATACTCCGAGGTTTTGCGAATGCCCTCGATGCTGTCCAGGCCGTCGAACGGGCCCGAGGAGTGCATCACCCCCGGCGCGGTGTAGGCGTTTTCCATTTCCTCCGCAACGAGCGGCTCCTTGTCCGGAGGACGGATCACCGGAACGATTGGCAGGCCGTACCTTCGCGCAAAAGCGAAGTCGCGCTCGTCATGAGCGGGCACCGCCATGACAGCTCCCGACCCGTATCCGGCGAGCACGTAGTCAGCCACAAAAAGCGGCACAGTTTCCTTGTTGAACGGGTTCTCCACACAAAAACCGGTGTCCACACCGTCCTTTTCCACGCCCTCGGACGTGCGCTCGATCTCGCTTTTTACGAGCGACTTCTTGATATAAGCCTTCACAGCGCTGCTGTTCGGGCACCGGTCAGCCAGCTTTCGCATCAGCTGAGCGTCAGGCGCGATCGCCATGAACGTGACACCATAGATGGTGTCCGGCCTTGTGGTGAACACGGGAAGCTCGTCACCCGTCTCCTTCACCTTGAATGTGATCTTTGCGCCTTCCGAACGGCCGATCCAGTTCCGCTGCTTCGCCACCGTGGACGAGGGCCAGCTTTCTTCGAGCTTGTCAAGGCCGTCGAGAAGGCGCTGGGCGTACTCGGTTATCCTGAAGTACCACTGCTTCAGGAACCTCTTTTCAACAACCTGTTCGGGATGGCGCCAGCACATGCCTTTTGCATCCACCTGTTCGTTCGCAAGAACCGTGTTGCACTCTGTGCACCAGTTGACAAGCGCCTCCCCCTGAAAGGTCAGCCCTTTTTCGTAGAGCTTCAAAAAGATCCACTGGCTCCACATGTAGTAGTCCGGGCGGCAGGTGACCACTTCCCTGTCCCAATCGTAGCTTATTCCGAGCCTCTCCAGCGTGGTCCTGCTGACCTTGATGTTTCCCTCGGTCCACTTCTCGGGGTGGATGTTGCGCTTTATGGCTGCCTGCTCGGCAGGAAGGCCGAAAGCATCCCAACCGAACGGGTGAATGAGATCGCGCCCGTTCATGCGATAGTACCGCCACAGCACATCGCCGATGGTGTAGTTCCTGAAGTGGCCTATGTGAATGTCGCCCGATGGGTAGGCGAACATCTCGAGAAGGTACATCTTCTTCGATTGATCGGGAACAGCGGGAGTGCGGTAGAGCCCGGTGTCCTTCCAGTGTTTCTGCCATTTTTCATCGATCTTCACAAAATCGATATCGCTCACTTTCAGCCCCGATATTCAGCATCTCAAAAACAGGTAAATTAATTTCAAACACATTCAAAGCTATTATAATAACAAATGAAACCGTTTATCTTAGGAGTATTCATGAACCGATTCGTTTTGCTTTTTGCAGGATCCGCAGCACTGGCTCTTGTGCTGATCCTGTTTTTCATGTTTCAGTCGCAGAAATCCGGCGGCAACGACAGCGCGCACACGATACGCCTCTTTTGTGCCGCTGGAATCAAGGAGCCGGTCCGGGCGCTGGCCCGGGAATATGAGGAAACAACCGGCGCCGGGATCGAGATCCAGTACGGCGGTTCAGGCGCTCTCCTGGCAGGCATCGAGGCGGCACACCAGGGTGACC
The DNA here is from genome assembly GCA_964542475.1 of uncultured Phycisphaerales bacterium. Taxonomy (GTDB): domain Bacteria; phylum Planctomycetota; class B15-G4; order B15-G4; family CAYZWU01; genus CAZIUL01. The sequence continues at coordinate 7,893 of CAZIUL010000100.1, forward strand.
TCTATATCGCTGCCGATGAAAGCTACATCGAGATCGCAAGGCGCAAGGGCCTTGCAGCCGAGTCGATCCCTTTGGCGTGGATCACTCCCGGAATCGCCGTGCCCACGGGAAATCCCAAAAAGATCAAAGGCGTACAGGACCTTCTCCGCGAGAATGTGAAGCTCGCCCTTGCCAATCCGGACGCGGCAGCCATCGGGCGCATCACCAAAAAGGTGCTGTCCGGTTCAGGCACATGGGCTGCCCTCGAAAAAAAGGCAAAGGTCTTCAAGCCCACGGTCAACGAGCTGGCAACAGACGTGGCTGTGGGCGCGGTGGACGCGGCGTTTGTCTGGGATGCTGTTGCGAGACAGTACGACGAGCTCGCTTTCATCGAGGTAAAAGAGCTGACCCACGCCCGGCAGAAGGTTTCGGTGGGAGTGCTCGCGAGCTGCGAAGCCCCTGCAAAGGCACTCGGGTTCGCCAGGTTCCTGGGCTCCGTTAACAAGGGAAAACCGCGCTTCGACGAGGCGGGCTTCGCTGGAATCGAGGGAGACATCTGGGAGCCCGACCCGAGAGTGCTCCTCTTCAGCGGGGCAATGCTCCGAGCGGGCGTTGAGGAGGGCCTCAAGCGGTTCGAAGATCGCGAGGGCGTGACCATCACCCGGGTCTACAACGGGTGCGGCGTGCTTGTTTCACAGATAAAGGGCGGCTCCAGGCCGGATGCGTACCTCTCCTGCGACATCAAGTTCATGGAGATGGTAAAGGAGCTGTTCGATGACCCGGTGGTGCTGACCGAAAACGACATAGTGATAGCAACAGCCAAGGGAAACCCGCACAAGATAACCTGCGCCAGGGACCTGGCGCGCAAAGGCCTCAGGATCGGCCTGGGGCATCATGAAAAATCTGCGCTCGGCTTCCTGACCAGGCGGCTCCTCGAGGATGCGGCCCTGTACGAGAGCATCAGCAAAAACACGGCGGTGGAAAGCGCGACCGCGGATTTCCTGGTCGCGCAGATCCTTGCGGGCGCACTCGACAGCGTTATCGTTTACCGCAGCAACGTGATGTCCAACCCCGAGAACCTGAAAAAGCACCTGGACATAATCCCAATCGAGCTCCCCGGCGCAATGGCTGAGCAGCCCTGGGCGATCGCCAGGCAGGGCAGCCACCGTTTCATGCTGGAGCGGCTTTTCAACGCGATCACATCGAAAAGGTCCAGGGAACGTTTCGAATCGATCGGGTTCCGCTGGCGCATGGACCGGGACAACAACAGTGAGCTTCCACAAAAATGAACAGCACCGGTCAAGCCAGCAGCTCCGATGCGCAACCGCCCGCAGCGGAAAGCTTCCGCGCGCGCTCGGATATCCTTTTTTACACCTGCATGCTGGGTCTCGGCAGCATCTACGCCCTGCTGATAGTCGCGATGATCGCGGCGGACGCGTCGTTCACATCTCCGGCTGAGCTCTGGAAATCGCTTCAAAGCGAGGAGATCCGGTTCTCCATCTGGCTGAGCCTCATCACGTGCACCCTGTCAGCAATTTTTTCGGTCTGGATAGCGGTACCCATAGGGTACTTGATGTCGCGCCACAGGTTTTTCGGAAAAAGCCTGGTGGACTCGCTGTTCGATATCCCCATCGTGCTGCCCCCGCTCGTCATCGGGTTAAGCCTCCTGATCCTTTTCCAGACGGGGATCGGCCGGGCAGTGGAAGGCCTTTTCACAAGCTGTCTCCAAGGCCTGGGCATCACATCCGTGAAGGGAATCACCTACGAGGTGCCCGCGGTGATCCTCGCCCAGTTCGCGGTTGCCTGCGCGTTCTCCGTGCGCACCATGCGGGTCGCCTTCGACCAGATCAATCCGCGCGCCGAAGAGGTCGCGCTCACCCTCGGGTGCAGCAGGGGGCAAGCGTTCATGACCGTTGTCATGCCCCAGGCCTGGCGCGGGCTCGTGGCAGCGTTCACGCTTTCGTGGGCCAGGTCGCTCGGGGAGTTCGGCCCTATCCTGGTGTTCGCCGGTGCGACCAGGATGAGAACCGAGGTGCTGTCCGTGTCCGTTTTCCTGGAGCTGAGCATCGGCAACCTTTCCGCGGCTGTTGCGATCTCCATCATCATGGTCACGGTGGCCATGGGAGTGCTGATCATGGCAAGGCTTTTGGGCCTTCGCAAAGGCGTTTTTTGATATGCGTCGATGAATCGAAAAAAAGGATGATCCTTCATGATAGAGGTCAAAGAGCTGACAGTGCGGGCCGGAACGTTCAGGCTCGAAAAGGTGGGCTTTTGTGTGCCGGGCAAGGCCTATGCCATCCTCATGGGCAAAACAGGAAGCGGCAAAACAACGATGCTCGAAGCTCTTTGCGGGCTGCGGCCCGTGGAGAGCGGCACGATCCGGCTCATGGGAAAGGATGCCACCCGAGCCAGGCCGGCGGAGCGCGGCATCGGGTACGTTCCGCAGGACGGGGCCCTTTTTCCGAGCCTGACCGTGGGCGAGCACCTGGCCTTTGCGTGCAGGTTTCACAGGTGGCCGAAAGCGGCGATCACAAGGCGCATCCACGAGCTGGCATCGCTGCTCGACATCCACCACCTCCTTGAAAGAAAGCCGAAGGGGCTGAGCGGCGGGGAACGCCAGAGAACAGCGCTTGGAAGGGCGCTTTCGTTCCGGCCCAAGATACTCTGCCTGGACGAGCCGATCAGCTCTTTGGACGAAGAAACCAGGGACCAGATGAAGGAGCTGCTCAAAACGGTGAGCCAACAGGAAGAGGTGACAACCCTGCATGTCACGCACAGCAGCAGCGAAGCGGAAAGCCTCGGCAGCATGGTGTTCCGGATCAAAAACGGCAGGATCAGCCGAAACGCCGCAAAACATGCGGTTTCCTAAACCGGAGGCCGCAGGTCCGAGTCCTGCCGGGCGTACCAGTTCTACAAAAAGGAG
>CAZIUL010000101.1:0-10735 GCA_964542475.1 uncultured Phycisphaerales bacterium
CTAAGCCAGGGCATGGCGAGCCTACCGCTGCCCCGGGCCGAGTTGGTCCTCAGCCTGTTGGCGATGAGGGTGTGCCCGAGCTGGTGAACCAGGTGGTCGTTGTGGTCCCTGCCGGCCTCCTTGATGCTTCCGGGTTCTGCAGGATCGCCTCTTTCGTTGCATCCCAGCGAAGTCCTCAGCACCTTCCTCCCTACATTGTTCTCGAAGTTCATCCCCCCCATCTTGAGGGTGCGCACGATCTCATTCTGGCGGCTCATGTTTCCGCACCGCGACAAGGTGCTCGCGTTCTTCAACGCCGACTCGAACGTGTTCAACTTGCTGAACGAAAAGATCCTTAAGATCTCCTCGTTCGGAATGGGTTGGCCCAGATCATCGCCCTGGTCGTACATGAAACCGCTGAAGTCCTTTATGACACGCTCGCCGAGCTGCAGCAGGCGGTTCATGGTTTTTTCGGGAATATGGTCGGAGGCTATCACTATATGGAGGCTGGAGCGCACAACCACATCGCCCGCTCCCGGCAGTGCCTTGAAAGCAGCCGTGATCTCCTTGCTCAGGGCTTCGGGATCGATCTCCTCGATTTCCAGCAGCTCCCCTTCCTCCTCCTCGATGTCCGCCTCAAGCTTCTCCAGCCTCCGCAGCTCTTTGGTCAGCTTTTCCGCGTACCGGTAGAGAAAGTTCGAGTTGCACCAGTTATAAAGCCGCGAAAGCCTCCGCTGTTTGAGCTCCTTGTCCCGCTCGTTCTTGGCGTACTTCAGCTTGCGCTGGTAGATGTTGACAAGATCCTCGAGCCACACCCCCTTGCGCACTAGCTTGAGGCTCCCCAGCATGAAACGCACATCCTCCTTGTCGCACCGCCTGATGTTGCCGTCCGACATCTTCAGCACATCCGGGTAGAGAACTTTTTCGTCGTAGCGCAGGCTCTCGTTTGTGCCGTCGGGATCACACCTGGCAAACATGCCCACCTTGATGCAGCCGGTCTTGGTGTCCGTGTACTTGGCGGGGTTCTGGGAGTAGTCGAGCCCCTCCAGCATATCCGCAAAAACGACCGGTCCATTGTCAACCTGTTTGAACGAGATGATCGCCCTGACCGGCACCTTCTGCTTGTCAATCGACAGCGCGGCAGCGGACACTGTGACCACGGTCAATAAAACCATCCAAGCCTGAACGGCTGCGACGAACGAAACCTTTCTCATGAAACAGCTGACTCTCATGTCACTGACCGCCTTTCCTCAGTACCCGGCCACACGGGCCGGCCGCCCTCCAGAATAAACAGAGGACGCCGCGCCGTCGGCGCCAAAAGCGGATGCATCAGAGCGCATCCATCCAGATCATATTAAACCTTTTTTCGGCTGTTCTGCACAGCTGTTGAAACGAAATTCCAGCCCATTGTCCCGGTTGCGGGCCTGAAAAACAGGCTTCACCCGCACCTGGCGAGGACAAAATCGAGGTACCGCATGCCTGACCTGCCGGAAGGGACCGGAAAATCCCGCGGAAGCCCGCGTTCCGCCTCGATGTGGATGGAGCGCCCTTGAGCGCTTCCTGCATCCTTCACAAAGGAACGGAGCTCTTTTCCGGATAATGTCCTGGTGTTGCAGGAAAGCGCGAGCAGGCCGTTTCTTTCCAGAACGCGCAAGGCGCTGCCGAGCAGGCGGGGCCAGTCCTTACGCGCGCTGAACATCCCCTTTTTGGAGGTGGAAAATGTCACCGGATCGAGGATTATCACGTCGAAAACGAGCCCTTTCTTTTGCGCGAGCCCGAGGTAGTCCAGAACATCGGCCTTGACATGGAGGTGGTGTTCCATGCCATACCCGTTCAGCTCGAAGTTTCGCCTCGACCAGTCGAGGCACCTTTTGGACAGGTCAACGCTCACGGTTTCCGCAGCGCCCGAAAGCGCGGCTGAAACGGAAAAGGCACCGGTGTAGGAGAAGGTGTTCAACACTCGGGTACCCGGCAGATGGGGTGATAGAAGAGCGCGGTTCTCACGCTGGTCAGGATAAACCCCGGTGCGTGCCCCCTCGTTCAGCCTGGCGATCAGCCGCATCCCCGACTCGCGGACAAAAAGATCATCGGGCGCGGCCGCGCCCATGACCGGGCTGTCAGGCCGGTCCCGGCCCGGATGAAAGCCCTTTCTTGGAGATCCCTTCACATACAGCCCATCCAATCCGCAGATCTTTATGACGGTTTCGCAGGCCTTCGGACTGAGAAGGGGACAAGGTCCGGGGTCCGTGTCCCATGCCACGCCGAACCCGGAGTACATGTCCACGAACAGGCCGGGAATCCCGTCCCCCTCCCCGTTGATCAGCCTGTACACATCCGTGTCTTCGCCCGCAAAAAGCGCGGAGCGGCGCTCCCTGGCCGCTTTCACGATCTGTTTGAAATCGGCTGGTATATCGTGCAAGAAATCCGCCCCCTCCTTCGAAGAACCGCCGGGGAACCGCGTCACTCCCGGCGAACAAACGGGTCGTAGCGGAGCTTTTCGGCGCGCTCCATGAGCTCGGTCTTATCGGTCAATCCCTCGACCCCGAGAGGTTCCAGTTCAAAGGAATAGGAATGAGTGTCCGTAATCGTTCCGGGCCATAAAAGGTCGGTAACAAAATCCAGGGGAAAGATCTGGTACCAGGGTGTGTCCACGTGCAGCGACGTACGCTCCACCGAATACCCCTTCAGTCTCAGCTCAAGGAGACGATCGCCGTAGTACGTGAAAGGAACCGTGACAGGAGTTTCTCCCGCGTCACAGCCGTCTATGCACGCCTCCGCCCCGGGCGGATCGGACTTTATGAAAAGTTCGCGCTCCACGCAGCCTTGAACCGCCACGACACCTGCTGCCAGCAGCAGTGTAAACACCAGCTTCTTCATCAAATCCCCTCGCGGTAAAAAAAACCCCATATGCAAAAGAGCATACAGGGCTTTTTCGGTCTGGCGGAGAGGGCGGGATTCGAACCCGCGGTACCCGAAGGCACACTGGCTTAGCAAGCCAGCGCATTCGACCGCTCTGCCACCTCTCCATGCTAATCTGTATCGCCATATATTGCCCCGGCTCGATAAAAAGGTCAAGGCCGGGCTGTAAAAAAGACGCCCGGGCAGGTGCCGGGCGGCTTTATCGGTTTGTTGGCGGAGGGAGTAGGATTCGAACCCACGGACCCTTTACAGGGTCAACGGCTTTCAAGGCCGCCGCAATCGACCACTCTGCCATCCCTCCGCGATCTTGAGGCGGATCTTAGCAAAGATAGGGCTTGTCGTTCAAGGGCGTATCAAAAAAGGAGTACAGGCCGCCCCGCGTCAGTGGGTAACGCCCGACCCGCTCAAGACGACCTTCACGGTTTTCAGCAGGATATAGACGTCGAGAAGCAGTCCCTGGTGCTTGATGTAGACGAGGTCGAACTCGATACGGCGGGAAAGCGAGGCTTCTCCCCTGTTGTGCACCTGCTGGTGACCGGTGATGCCGGGCACCGCTTTCAGCCTTCTGCGCTGCCACGGTGTGTAGCGCCCGGCAACGGAGGTCTCCTCGGGCCTCGGGCCCACAAGGCTCATCTCGCCCTTTAACACGTTGATCAGCTGTGGGATCTCGTCCAGTCCGGTCCGCCTCAAAAAGCGGCCGAAAGGAGTCACCCGCGGGTCTTTACGTATCTTGAAAACAGGCTCGTCCAGCTCATCCAGGTTCACGAGCTCCTTCAGCCTCTCCTCGGCATTCACCACCATGGAACGGAACTTGTACATCCTGAAGGCCTTGCCGTGCAGGCCGGCCCGTTTCTGCGTGAAGAACACGGGCCCCCTGTCGTAGAGCTTTACAGCGAGCGCAACACCCAGCCACGCGGGAGCCCCGACCGCCAGTATCAACAATGCCCCCATGATGTCGAAAAAGCGCTTGATAACAGCGTAAACGGGGCGGTTGGCGGAATCGCGCATCAGTATGACCGGTATGCCGGAAAAGGTGCTCACCTCTTTCTGGTCCACAGCGATGTGGAAACGGTTGGGAACCGTGAACATGGAGATACTCTCCGACTCGCAGAAGTTGAGCGCGTCGATGAGGTTTGTCTCGTCGCTCTCAACAGCGTTCGGCAGCACGAGCTTCTCGAAAGGGGTGTTCCCGTGGATCTTTCTGATTTCCCGCATATCTCCCAGAACCGGGTACCCCTCATAGCTTCCCGGAACATCCATATCGCTGTCAAGGCGGATGAAACCCACCACACTGCAAAGCGAAGGTGTAAAGGCAAGAAGGGACGCGAACTCCGCTGACTGCCTGTTCAGCCCGGCGACAACCACGCGCTCCGCCACCATTCCGTGGGCGGCAAGATCCTCGTCTACCGCCTTGAAAAGCAAGCGCGACAGCGCGAGCGTGCCCAGGGCGAGCACACTTGTCATGATGTAAACCAGCCTTGAGATCAGAAACGGCTTGTACAGAAAGGAGATCGCCATCAACAGCCCGATGGCGAACAGGCCCGACACGGTTACAAGGCGCATCTTGTGCAGGAATGTGGAAATCCCCATGATGCCGCTCTCATACCCTTTCTCCTTCCAGATGAGGAAAACCCAGAAAACCGTCAGGAGAAACGATCCGTGCAGGTAAAGGATGATGTCGGGCGCGGGAACGCTCCTCGTTGCAATGACAGGCCATTTGTATCTAAGAAAATATGCGAGCATGAAGGAGCAGCTTATTGCAGCGGCGTCCAGCATCATCAGGATAATGCCCCTGTAACGCCACAGGCCGAGAAGCCGGGTCTCCTGCGTACCATCATAGGCCTGCTCCCCGGAAAATCCGCGGCCCCCTGTCGCAACACCAGCGGAATCATCCACGGTCACGGGTTGATTAATAACAGGATCACATGTTGCTTTCGATGACAGGCTTGCTGTTTTTGTGGTCATCGCCGCTTATCACTCCCGGCTGAGATGGTGTGCTTTTCAGCTTTTGAACGCTTTGGGTATACTCACACTATCCCGAATGCCATCTCCGGACAAACTCACTCCCTGAGCGGTACTCCCATTTATCGTCAGGATGTTCCAGAAGCGCTGAAAAAGCATTATTTTTTCTGACAGCGCGTTTTTCTGATAAAATCTCCTCGCCCATAAACTGTTTTTTTGCATGGACACTTATGTGAACGGTAAGATTGAAACCGGCAATCACGGGCTTCTCATCAACGGCAGGGAGCGCCCGCTCATCAGCGGCAGTTTCCACTACTGGCGGAGCGAGCCTACAAAATGGAAAGGGGCGTTCAGGAAGATCCGCTCCATGGGCTTTGAAATGGTCTGCACCTACATCCCATGGTCGGTTCACGAGATCGAGAAGGGGCGTTTCGATTTTGGACAAAGCGATCCCGCAAAAAACCTGGCCCGGTTCATTGAGGAAGCTGCCGAGCAGGGGCTTGGGGTGATCGCCAGGCCCGGCCCGCACATCAACTCCGAACTCACCGATTTCGGCTATCCATGGAGAGTGCTCAAAGACCCGGAAATCGTTGCGCGTACCAACAGGGGGCTCTGGGCCGGATGGCACTTCCCGTTTCCGTCCTACGCGTCGGAAAAGTTCTACGCCGAGGCGGCGGTCTTCTTCGACGAGCTCGCCCCTATACTTGCCGGCCTCTGCCATCCGTACGGGCCGATCATCGCGCTGCAGGCGGACAACGAGAGCGGATATTTTTTCTCGGACAACGCGCCGTACTGCCTGGATTATCACTCCGACTCCATCGCGCTCTACCGCTCGTGGCTGGAGCACAGGTACAACGGGCGGATTAAAGAGCTTAACAGGGTTTACGGCTCAAAGCACCGGAAGTTCGCCTCGATCGAGCCGCCGCGCTCGTATCCGCGGGGGAGCCGGGCGAAAGACCTTCCCCCGCACCTCGACTGGGTCGCATACAAAGAGTACCAGATCTCCTGGTCCCTGAACCGGATCGCACGCATGTGGAAAGACAGGGGGATCGAGCGCATCCCCATCTTCCACAACACGGGGTTCCAGCACTACCCGCCGTGCAACAACATGGCAACAGAGGCCATGCCCAAGATCGACTTCGTGGGAACGGACGCATACATGAAAAAGGAAGACGCGGGGGTCATGGAAAAAACCGTGCTGCATCTCGCCACAACAAGCCGCCTCCCGTTCGTGCCGGAGTTCGGATCGGGCATCTGGTGCACGAGCTTTTTCGACTCGCCCATGCTGCTCGAAGACGACCTCGCGTTCCAGGCCCTGTACGCGGCAATGAAGGGGATGAAGGCCGTGAACTTTTACATGCTTGTGGACCGGGACCGCTGGGTCGGCGCTCCCATCACCAACGCGAACAGGACAAGAAAACGTCTTTTCGAAATATTTGTTAAATTCAACCGCCTGATGCAAAGGAGAAAGCTTTACCGGTTCAACCGTAGGCCCGGGGACCTGATACTTTCCTCATGGGATTACCTGCGCACTCTCAACGCTGCCCGCCCCCTGGAGATCCACAAGTTCGGGCCGCTGGGCCTGCCGGCTACAGCCTTCGACCCGGAGCTTCCGCAGGAGCTTGCAGCTTTCACTGAGATCCGGATCTGGCAGGACAAGGCAGCGGCCTGCCTGAAACGGTTGGGCCTCTCCTTTGACATGGGGAACAGCCAGCTCCCGCTGACGCGTTTGATCCAGTACAAGCGCATCTACCTGGCATCCGGCGGCATGCTCGACGAGCGGGCGGCATCCAGGCTGGGCGCGTTCGTCAAAAACGGCGGCCGGCTCTTCGTTGCCCCGCCCGTGCCCGCGCTGGACAGTGCGGCACAGCCCGCGCCGGGTTTTTCCTGGATGAAGCGGCACGAGACGCCGGTCGAGACGGTCCGCGCACAGGTCGGGCGCATAGCCGGAAAAGAGGCGTTCGCGCGCCCGAGCGGCCGCATTGCCGAGGTGGAGGTGCATCATGGCCGCGGCCGCAAGAAGGCGGTCTTCCTGGCGAACCCGTCAAAGCGCGGGATAGAGGCTACGCTCCGGTTTCATGAGCCAGTCAGGCTCGAGGAGATCACCGTACACCCGGCTGTGAACAAAGGTGACGGGAGCGCTTTCGCAATCGAGCTTCCTCCGTACACGGTAAAGGTTTTCTTTGCTTGTACCGTGGCAGCCGGCCCGCGAAAAACCAGGAAGACGGGTGTGAGATGATCCATGCTTACGCTAAAGCCGTTGACCTCTGCCCGTACGAGCTTGACAGCTACGCCGAGCTCATGAAGGATGCCGGGCTGTTCAGGAGCGAGAGCATGGCCTACGTTCTCCTGGAGAACGGGAAGGTCGTGTCAGCGGAGGGGCCGGCGGACCCGGGTGCCGGGCGGATCGAGCATTCTTCGGGAAAAGCGAGGAAGGGACCGATGCCGGTCAAACACGGCACCAGGATTGCAGATCCGGGTGCCCTGGCTGAAAGGCTCCACAGGGAAACGGGCGTGGACCGGGTCATGGTCGCTGACCTCGATGCCGTTCGGGAGCTGGAAGCTAAGTTTTACACGGTACCCGATCCTCCTGCGGAACGGTTCGAGTTTTTTGCATTGAAAAGGGAAGCGCTCGCCCGCTGCAAAGGCGTGATCCAGTATCCCGGGCCTCCGCCCGACAGGCTGTTCGCCTGTTTTTCCTACAGGGAGATCGAAAACTACGTGCGCTGTTTCGTTCCTGACAACAGCTCGATAACAGCGGCGGTGTTCAGAGGGAATGAGCTCTGCACCGGGTTCATCTGGGAGATCGAAGAGCACGGGATCTCGACCTGGTCCAACTACGAACGCCTGAAAGGGCACGGCATCGGAAAAATCCGCGGCCTCGGCCACGTAAAAAAGATCGTGAAAGTGATCAACCGCGCGTGCCTTCCCCTGTCGCGAGGGTATTTTCTCGAGCGCGGGGCCGCGATAAAGGTTTTGAAGGCGAGGGACAGGGAAAAGGCGTTCGCAGCGGCGTTGCGATGCCGAGAGGCGGTGTTGTACCAGGAGTAGATGGAGGGCGCCGCTCCGTCGGCCGCCGTAACAGAAGAGGCGGCAAGAGACTGCCGCCCTCCAGAAGAAAAGGCATGCACCGGTTGAACAATGGAGGGCGCCGCTCCGTCAGCGCCGGAACAAGAGGCGGCAACAGAGTGCCGCCCTCCAGAAGAAAAGGCATGCACCGGTTGAACAATGGAGGGAGCTGTTCCGTCAGCGCCGGAACAAGAGGCGGCAACAGAGTGCCGCCCTCCAGAAGAAACAACATGCACCGGTTGAACAATGGAGGGCGCTGTTCCGTCAGCGCCGTATCCGTAGGGGAGAAAAATCTATCGCCCTCTTGGCTTTTCATTTTGGAAACAGAAACAAGGAATTGTTAATCCGTGTCCATCCGTATTATCCGTGTTCATCCGTGGTTCTCTTTTCTTTCTTTCTTCTACCACGTGTCCATCCGTGGTTCGTTCTTTTTCGAACAGCTGCAAAATAACGTTGCCTGTTTGTGCAAACTGCATTAACCTTTGTAGCTTCCGCAAAAGTTAGAAACAAACACCCGGCTTCAAGGAGAGAGCGCCATAACAGCCATGCTGAGTTCATTCAACCGGTTTTTTACATCGGTCTACACCTTTCTGGTGCTGTGCCCGCTGATCATCATAGCGGCGATCATCTCCTCCTTTTACGGGACAGAGATCACGGCGGGCGTCTTTACCTCCCCCTTTTTTTACCCGGTCTACGCCCTGCTTGCGCTCAACTTCATCTTCTGCGGCATCAAGCGCTTGGCCTCGGCCAGGCGGAGCACCGCGTTCGTGCTAATCCACATCGGGACCCTGATAGTGATCGGCGGGGCCTCGGCAGGACACTTCTCCCAGACAAAGGGGTTCATGACCCTTTACCAGCAGTCATCGGATGACAGGATCTTTGCCCAGGACAGCGAAGGCAATGTGGGCACAGCGGAAACCCTGCCGTTCACCCTTTACCTGGACCGGTTCTGGATCCAGTACTACGAGCCCGAGGAAAACGCGGGCTTCTATGTGGAGGCATACCCGGATGACGCATCCCCGGGAGATGATGAGCGCCACCTGGTCATGTTCGTGGGCGAAGGCAGCGAAAGGGAAGGGGAGATATGCGGCTTCAATGTGCACGTCGAAGAGATATTGCCGCACGCGGAAGTGCTCGAGAAGGAAATAACAGCTCCCCAGCTCGTTGTCGAGCTCGACGAGGACGGCAGCAGGCTCTCGTTCCCTGTAAAGGTCGGGGAGCCGATCCGCGCGGAACAGGCGGGCGCGACCTTCACCCCTATAAAGATCTATCGCACCGCGCGCGTGTCAATGGACGGGGGCGGTATTTCGGAATCCTCGGGAACTCCCCTGAACCCGGCACTGGTTGTAGAGGTGGAAGACAAATCGGGCAGCGGCCCTGAGTTGCGGTACCTTTTTGCCAAGATGCCCGACTTCCACTCGAAAAAGGATGAGAGCGCGAAATACAGCCTTTTCTACCGCCCACCTGAAACAAGCGTGTCCGTGTCACCGGCGGAAGACAATGAGGGGCCTTTAGCCGTGAAAATAAGCGCAAGCGGCAATAACAAGTCGGCTTCCCTCTGGTACTTCCCCGGGCATGAACGCCTCCACGATTTCCGGAGCCCGGTCGACGGGCTGATCGTTGGAGTATCCGTTCCCGAGCCGAAAATAAAAGATTTCAAGAGCAAGGTGACCGTCGTTGAGGACGGCGAGATCACCGCATCCAAGGTGATCGAGGTCAACCATCCGCTCGCTCATAACGGCTACATGTTCTTTCAAAACAGCTACGACAAGGGAGGAAACCGCTACACCGTGCTTGAGGTCGTGCGAGACCCCGGGTTCTGGTGGGTCATGGCCGGGTTTCTGCTGATCATGCTGGGCGTGATCCAGAAGTTTTACCTGGACACGCTGTTCACGACCGCGCGTAAGAAGGCGCAGCCCGAGGGGGGTGTCCGATGATCGAAGCACTTATACTCACAACGATCATCCTGTACGCCGCTGCCGTGGGGGCACACTTCTTCGTGGGAAAGAAAACGGGCATGGCCGTTTTCTTGCTCGGCGCGGTTTTGAACTTCGCTCTCGTGTTCCATCGCTGGGCTGAAGCCGGGCACCTTCCGTTCAGCAACATGTACGAGACCATGCTTTCGCTCGGCGCGTGCATCTACCTGCTGCACCTGCTCACCGAGTTCGGCCTGAAGGTGAACGCGCCCTGGATGGATCCGCTGCTCGCGGCCGTGGTGGTGACCGGCGCCTATTTCCGCGACAGAGATATCGCACCGCTCATGCCCGCTCTCCAGAGCCCGCTATTCTTCCCACATGTTTTCACGTACATCCTGTCCTACGCGGCAATGGCAAAGGGATGCGTGCTCGCGGTGTGCGCCCTGTCCGTGCAAAAGGAGCTCAAACCAGCCTGGGAGAGGTCATCGTACAGGGTCATATGCCTCGGGTTCCCGCTCTTGACAGCGGGCCTCCTTCTCGGGGCGGTATGGGCCAAGCTCGCCTGGGGCGACTACTGGTCCTGGGATCCCAAGGAGATGTGGTCGTTCATCACGTGGATGACCTACATCGGCTACTTCCATGTCCGCCATCGAAAGGGCCCCCGCCACAGCCTCGTGGCATGGCTGGCTGTGCTGGGCTTTGTCATGGTTGTCGCAACCCTTTTGTGGGTAAACCTTTCCCGCATTTTTTCCGGCGGGCTTCACAGCTATGCTTGATTTTCGGAAGTTCAGGGTTCAGGGGTTGTGAAGAAAGATAAAGTAAATCTGCAACCTTGCCCGCATATTTCATCCTCTTCTGCTGCGGCACCGTAAACTGCGCTGTGGCTGCGT
>CAZIUL010000102.1:0-9994 GCA_964542475.1 uncultured Phycisphaerales bacterium
ACGCACACGTCGCTTGAACAATGGAGGGCGCCGCTCCGTCGGCGCCGGAAGAGAAAAGGCGGCAACAGAGTGCCGCCCTCCAGAAAAAAAGGCAAAAAAAAGGGGCTGGGCGATTAACCCAACCCCTTGTCATTTATATGGTAGCGGGGGCAGGATTTGAACCTGCGACCTTCGGGTTATGAGCCCGACGAGCTGCCAGACTGCTCCACCCCGCGTCATTAGGGAGCCCTATATAATCACCGGGGCAGGGGTGTGTCAACGGGGGTTTTTCATTTTTTTTGTATTTATCGCTTTTTGAACATCCGGGGCCGCTTCAAAGCGGGATCGAGCGTGACGACCGACTTTGAAAAACACGGGTGGAAAAGTCGAAACGCCTGTATTAAACTTTCTCCGTCGTATTTACTATTGAAACGTTTACGGTTTCCAACATCGAGAGCACACAAGGAGGTCCCATGACGCTTGCTCCGGTATTCAGGTCCCCGGAGGCGGTGAACGCCCTCCAGAACAAGGGGTACTGGCAAAAGCTCGACGGCTCTTTTACCGCACACAGGGAAGCAACAACGATCCTGAACAGCCTTCTGAAGGACGTGGTCGATGAAGAGCACCTGGCGGACAGCATCGATCAGGGCAACGACCTTGAGTTTCTCCAGGAGAACTTCTTTCTGATCCTGTTCCGCTCCATCTTCGAAACAATCGGATGCGACAGGCCTCATCTAGATCTGTACACGCTGCTGAACTGCTGCATCAGGGGAGTGGTCCTGTCCGGGGACAACCTCTTTGACGACGAAGAAAAACTCGTGCTGCCGCTGAGCCTCGGAAAGGGAAAGCGGTTCATGTCGATCGTGCAGATGATGTGCTTTCAGAACCTCATCCGCAGGTCACTCGAAGTGCACGGGTCGTGGCTCGACGAGACTGAAAAAGGCCTGTTCCAGAAAAACCTCCTGAGCGCGCTCACTGACATCGGGCGTCTCGAGGGAAGCGAGGAAGCGGGGATAAATCACGTTCTAGAAGTCGGGCAGATGATCGAAAACGTGCATCGCGTACGCGGCGGCAGGCTCTTCGCTCTTGCGTTCATCGCCCCGCGCATCGGAGAGCGTGGAAACAGAAGCGAGCTGTGGGAGCGCGCGGAACACGGTGTCCGCTGCCTCGGCACGGCTTTCCAGATAGTGGACGACCTTACCGACTTCGAGTTCGATTTGGGGCGCGGCAGCCACAACATCGTAGTGGCCCAGGTAAAACACAAGGGCACCGATGAAGAGCGGAAGCTCCTGAAGGAGCTGGAACAATCCCCAAAGATGCGCGCTGAGCAAGGCTGGATAGAGAAAGGGCTCAGCGGGTCGGCTTCCAGTGTGCTCAGCCACGCAAAGGTTGAAGCGGAAACAGGCTTTGAAGAGCTTAAAAAGGCCGGATTCTGGTTCGATCCGGGCGATGCCCTTCTTTTTGTCAGGGCAATAGCAGGTGATGCTGGTTTCGAACGGATTCAGAGCCTTCGCACCGGATAGACAAACTGCTCCTAATTCCTTTGGATATTACACGTTCCATCGCTCTCCCTGCCTAAGCAACGTATTTTTGTTATTTTTTTTTTTAAACTTGCTTGAATCTAATGCCAAAAATATGGAGATAGTTGGAAATATGCTCATTTTGACAAAGCTCTTGTACATCCGATAAGGGAAAACAGCTTTTAGTACAGCGAGAGAGGATGTATATGTAGGGAACACCCTCTTTCCAGGGTAAAACTATTTTGATCGATTTTCGTTTGTTGACTTTTTTAGTGAGGACCAGAAAATGCCCTATATAATCACTGACAAGTGCGATGCCTGCGGAGACTGCCTGGAAGAATGCCCTGTTGAATGCATCGCCGAGGGAGATCCCAAGTTCATCATCGATCAGGACGAATGCACCGATTGCGGCGCATGCGCCGAGGTCTGCCCCAACGATGCAATAGATGAGATAGATGAATAGCATCCAACCCGGCTTTTGAACAAATCTTCCAAAAGACCCTTCTTTTCGAAGGGTCTTTTTCTGCTCCCGCCCTTCCGGTTGCGCGACTGCACAGTCACGGCTCCACAGTCGGTTGTTGAAACGATAACCGCCGGGCTTTACACTATTACCGTTGAGAACTTGTCACAGATCCCGGCGTTTTCTTTTCCTGGGTTTGCAGATGGATCTCCAGAAAACCCCTGCCGCCTTCGGGCTCCGGAACAAGATCGGCATTGTGCTGGGCCCCTGCCTGTTCGCGTTCTTCCTGGTTTTTACAGACCTCGACCCTGAAAACCCGTGTGTGACCAGGATGGCTGCCGCAACCCTCTGGATCGCCACCTGGTGGATCACCGAGGCGATACCGATTCCCATCACATCGCTCATGCCGCTGGTGCTCTTCCCTTTGCTCGGTATACAGAGCACAAAAACAACCGCGCCCTCCTACATGAACTCGATGATCTTTCTATTCATGGGTGGGTTCATTGTCGCCCTGGCCATCGAACGCTGGAACCTCCACAAACGGATAGCCCTCACGATCATCAGAACGATCGGCGGCAGAGAGCGAAGGATCGTGCTCGGGTTCATGATCGCCACGGCGTTTCTTTCCATGTGGATATCCAACACGGCCACCACACTGATGATGCTGCCGATCGGCCTGGCGGTCGCCGCGAGAATAGGCGCAAAACAGCAGGCAGGCCGTGGAAAGACAAGCCGCCTGGGCCTCGCGCTCATGCTCGGGATCGCCTACTCCGCGAGCATCGGCGGTATTGGAACGCTCATCGGCACACCGCCGAACATCGTGCTCCAGGGCTTCATGAACGCACACTTTCCCGGATGTGAAGCGATAGACTTTCAGGGCTGGATGCTCATGTCACTCCCCTTTGTTGCGCTCTTTCTGGTAACGGCCTGGGCCCTTCTAGTTTTCGTGCTCTGCCCTCTGAAAGGAAGGAGCAGCTCTGATTGCTCGTCCGATGAAATCCGTGCCGAGCACGCGAAGCTCGGCCCCATGACAAAAGCGGAGCGCAGGGTTCTTGCGGTGTTCATCTCAACAGCACTGTTGTGGATCTTCCGCAAAAAAATGGAGCTCGGCGCAATAACCATCCCCGGCTGGTCAAACGCTTTGCACCTCGAAAACCTGGTGGATGACAGCTCTGTGGCAATCTTCATGGCGCTCATACTTTTCATCATTCCGGGAGGCCGCAAACAACACGAGTTTCTGATGGATTGGAAGACCGCGCTCGGACTGCCTTGGGGCATCCTGCTTCTGTTCGGCGGAGGGCTCGCGCTCGCCGGCGGTATGGAAACATCCGGGCTCTCGCTATGGCTCGGGATACGTTTTCAATCGATCGGCCAGGCGCCTGACTGGATTCTCGTCATCGCTGTCTGCCTGATGATCACATTCCTTACGGAGATCACCTCGAACACAGCGACGGTCAACATGATCCTTCCCATTCTCGCATCCGTGGCTGTTGCTCTCGAAATAAACCCTCTTCTGCTCATGGTACCGGCAACCATATCCGCATCGTGCGCGTTCATGCTGCCCGTGGCCACACCACCGAACGCCATCGTGTTCGGCTCCGGGCAGATCCCAATCTCCAAAATGGCAAAGGCGGGGATAGTCCTGAACCTCGTGGGCGTGGTGTTCGTTTTTCTGCTGATAAAGCTCGTTGTCACGGTCGTCTTCGGCATCGAAAGCGGCGTGCTGCCGGGCTGGGCGCAATAGGCAAGAAAAGAGGCGGCAACAGAGTGCCGCCCTCCAGAAGAAACGGTATGCGCCGGTTGAATAATGGAGGTCAGCTGCTCCGTCAGCCGTCGTGAACTAACCAACCCCTCAAGAGGCAGCTATCCGGGTTACATCTTGATCCGAAAAAGCGGCTCCCTGGCTTTCTCGAATCCGGCGCGGAAGATCGTGACATTGTTTTCCTTGAACTCCTGCTCGAACTCCGTCATGCCACGGCCCGGAGCAGTAGAGTCGTCGATCCGCCTGAACGCCCGCTGCCCGGAAAACAGCTCCAGCATCTCGGCAAAATAGTCGCTGGAATCGGTGGCAAGCCATGCCCTGCCTTCAGGCACAAGGTCTATGGCAAGCGATGTGACGAACGACCGGGTGATGAACCGTTTTCCCCTCTGCCTCTTTTTTGGCCAGGGATCCGGAAAGTAGATGTGAAAGGCTGAAACAGTGCTTTCCGGCAGGTACCTGTCGACGAAAAGAAAGACCTCACATCTGAAAAGCCGCACGTTATCGAGGCCGCGCTCCGCTAGCTCGCGGCGAGTGCGGTCCAGCTTCCTGGTCAGGTAGTCGACCCCAACAAAGTTCACGTCGGGTTTCCTGGCCGCTTCATGCACAAGGAACGCCCCTTTGCCGCAGCCGATGTCAACCTCGACCGGCCCGCTCCGGTTGAAAAGCGCGACAAGATCGATACTCGAATCAACCCGCATATTTCATCCTCATCTGCTGCGGCACCGAAAACTGCGCCGCCGGTTCTTCATCGCATCAGATGGTGTGTACCTTTTCAAAACGGTTGCACGGGTTTCCGTGAAAAAGCTTCATCTCCAAAGCAGGCGCCTCGAAAACCGCTGTGCCCAAGGTAATGCCGTGGACATCGCCCTGCGGATGCCTGCACGGGCTGTACGGTTTTCCCTCGTGCAGCGAAAGGAGCTCGACCATCTTTTTCGCGGTGGAAGGCGCCTTGTCGGCCTCGATCGCGTCGTTGAGCACGCGCATTCGTGTCAGGGAAGAGACATACGGAACATCGTACGGTTCGCCATCAGGGCTGTTTTCCCTTGAAAACGCGGGATGGATCAGATGGTTCGTATGCAGATAGCCTCCTTCGACCTCCATGAGATCGTATTTTCCCGGCATCGTCTCCAGCGAAACGAGGCGCTCCTCGTTCAGCGATGCCAGATTGTGATGCCAGGAGAAGGCGCGGGGCTCGGTCGTGGCAATGGTCACCGCTTCGTCGAGCTCTTTCGCTTCCAGCACAGCTCTCCCCAGGAAGTACCTTGGCACACCGTCCGCAACCGACTTCGGCTGGATGTAGTTCGTGGTCTGAACCACACCGTGTTCGTTAACACCGGGGCCGTTTCCAGGAAAGAGCCCGGGGTAGACAAAAGAGATGTAGCTCACACCGCTCGGGGGCTTGACCCTGGCAATGTACATGCCGCCGACATTCGTGTCGCCCCCGTCCTCGTTGTGCGCAAGTATCATCTTTTTGCCGCCCTTGTAGGCGAGGGTTGAGCAGCCCGGCGTTTTCGAGAGCACGCTGATCTCGGAGCGGCAGTTGTACGCAAACAGCTCCATGAACCGCATTTCTAGAGCCTCTGCCATGCCTTCGAGCTCATCAACGAGGTGCGGAAACAGAGCGCGCACATGCTCGAGCATCTTCTCGAGCCGCGCTTTGCCGCTGCCCTCGAGATAATCGAGGCAATTAGGAAAATCAGGGGAGTTGCTGAAGCACTCCTTGATGGGGCCTTTCATGGCGGATCCGAGCCCTCTCCCGATCTCGCGGTACGAGCCTTGGACCTCTACCATGGGGTAGCCGCCGTCAGGCACGCAAGCGTGCTCTCCCACGTCCGGGGCAGCCTCCCTGGTGCAGCCTGTAAGTGGGGCCACGGAAAAAGCTGCAGCCCCGCACAACGAGGCGCTGATGAAGTCACGGCGGGAGGTTTTTTTCATCGTTACATCTCCTGTGCTGGAAAATACGTGGAGAGCGGTTGAACCAATCGGCTTAAATAATCGATTCCCAGCAATTACCTTTCAAGCTGTTTTATTATTCCTCTCATAAACGGGGGATCGCTCCAATCCCAGATCCTGTCCCGGTTCACATCGACCGGTCTGTGGTTCCACCTGTGAACATCGACCGACACAGCGCCCCTGAAGTGTATGAAAAAGCTCACGCCGGCCAACACGACGAAAGCCGCGCAAAGAAGCGCCTTTCTCCAGGGGCCGCTCGATCCGGAAACCGCCGACACGGCCGGGATCATCAGGTAGATGAAAAACGGGGCCATGTCCGAGAAATACCGCGGCCCGTACGAGTGCCCCGCCCACCAGTGAGGAAACGCGGAGATCGTTATCCAGTGAAGGAACACGACAACCATCACGGCGATGCCCAGGCCCTTTGCCCTGCCGCTGGATAAAAGCCGAACCGCGCCGAAAATCGAAAAAAGCAGAACAGGTGTGAAGACAAAAAGCCCCCTGGCAGGGCTGATGAGGTTGCCTGCGAGCGCCTCTATAAGATGTGGATGAAAGCCAAGCCTTCCGGGCATGAAGTAAGGAGGAAGCGTGGATTGATAGACGGATAGGCTGTACAGCACGAAAGGCACGAACACGGGGAAGGCCCAGAATATGTACGCGAGAAAAAACCTTCTGTGTTGCCATAGCACGTAAACGGACAGGACAGCAAAAGAGATGCTGTTCAAGGGGCGCACCAGGAAAGCGTAAGCAAGAGGCAACGATGCGAACTGAACCAGGAAAGGCTTCTTTTCGGCAAGATGGATCAGGTACAGCGCCAGGCACAGCATCAGGATGGAAGGCCCGTGCTGCCAGAGCGCACGGCTGGCCACTGACCAAGTGGACGTGCAAAAGGCGAACACAAAGACCATGACCAAGGCGTATTTCCGGCTGACGTGGAGGCTCGCCACGAGGTACATGAGCGCTGCGGCAGCGGCTGTCATGAAAGATGCTATGACCAGCTCGACGGTTTTGTGACCGAGCACAACGTAAAGGTGTCCCAGGCTCCTCTTTCTTCGAGCGGCGGCGGAATCCGACATCCCCGGTACGGATTCGAACAAGATGTCCATCCCACGGTCAATCACATACACGAACGGTGCGGCCAGCAGGGAAACAGCAGCCGGAAAAACGCAGTACTTGTGCCCGTTTATCTCTTCGATAGCATAGTAGCGGTCCTGATCGAGAAGCTCCCCGTACTCGTCAAGGTCAATGTTCCCCTCCCGAAGGATGCTCATCGCCACGTGAACGGTCCACTTGGAATCTAGCGATGTGACGATAGGGCAGGCAAAGTATGAGATGAACACGGCCAGGAACACGATGAACGCGATCATTAATCGATGTTTATGTGTAGTCGATCCGTTTATCACGCCTGGCAAGTCCTAGTTCGAAATCGATAAAATGACTCTCGCAAAGCCGCTTGCCGCTCACACAGCAACAGACCGACAGAAAAACCGCTGCCGAGACGGTCAAAAACGCGGCTCTCTTCATTTTTCCGGGCTCCAATCTTTTTCTGGTTCATTATAGCGCGGCCGTTACAATAGACCATAGAGGAACAGAAACGAAAATCGAGGTTACCTCATGTCCATGCTGCTCGGATTCGACGTCGGAAGCTCGTTTGTAAAAGCGTCGCTCCTGGATATTGATACCGGCAAAGGGATCGCGTCCGCAACATCTCCCGAGACCGAGATGCCTATCCTGGCGCCGTATCCCGGATGGGCGGAGCAGCAGCCCGAGCTATGGTGGGAGCACGTTGTGGAAACCACGCGTGTACTCCGCTCAAAGGTTTCAGGAGGGCTGTCTTCGGTCCAGGCCATCGGGATTTCATACCAGATGCACGGCCTGGTCCTTGTGAACGGAAACCACGAGGTTCTGAGGCCGTCGATCATATGGTGCGACTCCAGAAGCGTGCGGATCGGGGATGAGGCTTCGGTGATCATCGGCGAAAAGAACTGCCTCGAACGCTTCCTGAACCTGCCCGGGAACTTCACCGCGTCGAAGCTCAAGTGGGTAATGGAAAACGAGCCGGCGATCTATGAAAAAACCCACAAGGCCATGCTTCCGGGCGACTACATCGCAATGCGCATGACAGGCGAGGTCAGGACCACGCCCTCGGGGCTGTCCGAGGCAATCCTGTGGGATCACTCCGACCAGGGCCCTGCCGGCCGGATGCTCGATGCTTTCGGTATATCCGGGGAGCTTGTCCCTGATACGGTGCCGACATTCTCGGTTCAGGGCGAGCTCATGAAAAACGCTGCAAAGGAGCTGGGACTTGAACCGGGAGTCAAGATATCTTACCGCGCAGGCGACCAGCCCAACAACGCTCTCTCGCTCAATGTGCTGGAACCGGGAGAGGCCGCCGCAACAGCCGGAACATCGGGCGTAATCTACGGCGTGGCTGATGAACCGATATACGACGCGAAATCGAGAGTGAACACGTTCGTACACGTCAACCACTCTCCCGCGTGCCCGCGCTACGGTGTGCTGCTATGCATCAACGGATGCGGAATCATGAACAGCTGGGCGAGGAAGCAGCTCTTCGGCCCGCCCGGAGAAAGATTGGGCTACGAACAGATCAACGAACTGGCGCGGAAAGTCCCGATCGGATCTGAGGGGATCGTTATCCTACCGTACGGCAACGGGGCCGAGCGAACCCTGGAAAACAGGGAGATGGGCGCTTCCGTTCACGGGCTCAACTTCAACACGCACACGCGGGAGCACCTGATGAGGGCGGTGCAGGAGGGGGTGGTGTTTGCGCTCAACCACGGCCTTTCCATCATGAGAGGGATGGGAATCGAAGTGAACGCCGTAAGAGCCGGGCGCGCCAACATGTTCCTCAGCCCCCTGTTCTGCGAGGCGTTCGCCAACACCACCGGCGCAACAGTCGAGCTGTACAACACGGACGGGGCGCTTGGAGCGGCAAGGGGAGCGGGCTTTGGAGCGGGCATCTTTGCAACACATGCCGAGGCTTTTCGCGGACTCGATGCAGTACACGTTATCGAGCCTGATCCGAAAACCGCCTGCCGATACCAGGAAGCGTACCTCGGCTGGGTGGAGCTCTTGAACTCATCTTCCGTGACCTTGGAAAAAGGGGAGCTGTCAGCGTCTCACACAAACTCCTGACCGCTACTTCCCGCCTGCCCTGCGGTTGGAGATCAGCACGGCCAACGGTTTCAGGCCATCAACGTTTTCAAAGATGATCTTGATCGTGGCCATTATCGGAATGGCAAGGATCATGCCCGGAAGCCCCCAGAGCCACCCCCACATGATGAACGAGCAAAAAACAACCAGAGGGCTCAGCTTCAGCTTTTCTCCAAGAAGCTTCGGTTCGAAAAAACTGCCCACGCAGATCTGGACTATGATCAGGCACAGGGCGAGGGACGCGATTTTAAGAATGCTGAACGAGTCCGCAGCCCCTTCCATTGCGGCCAATGCCATGTCGAGCACCATCACAAGGATGGGGATTGCTGTTGCGATACATGAGCCGATGTTCGGGATGAAGTTGAGAAGAAAGGCGAGAAGCCCCCACACGAAAAAAAACTTCACTCCGAAAAACCAGAGCAGAATCGTGAACAGCATACCGGTGATGAGGCTGGTGAAGGTCTTGCCCACAATGTAGTTTTCCGTCTGCTTCTGGATGTTCTCGACCGCTTTCAGGATACGCTCCCCATCGGCGCTGTCGTACGCCTGCTTCACCCTGAACATGAGCTGCTCCCTCTCGAGAAGCAGAAAGATCATGAAGAGAAGGATCAGCAGCATTGTTCCGAGCACACCGAAAAGGTCTCCCAGCCACGATGCCACCAGCATGCTGACATTCTTGGCGGGCATCGCTTCCTTCCAGTTGACCTTGACCGCTTCCTTGATCTTTTCAGGCATCCGGTTCTGCAGCTCATCCGCTTTTTCGAGGAACGCCTCATGGTACTGGGGGATCTTGTCTATCAGCTCAGGGACCTGGGTGTAGAAAATCCTTGCCAGCAGAAACACGGCCAGGCCGGTGCCTGCGATGAGCAGCAGCACCGCAAAGCCCGTGGGTGTTCCCTTCTTTTTCAAGAACGACATGCAGGGGCCGGCCAGGTTCACAAGAAAAAACGCGACAACGAGCGGCATGAGAACGCTTTTCAGGTGGATCAGCGCAACTCCTCCGGCAACGGTTGCAATGATAGTGAGCGGTATGTTTATTTTTTTTTTGGTGTGCTTGTTCATGCAAGGCCTCCATGTGTTGTTAACCCGCCTTCACTCTTGTCCAAAATCGGATTTTAGCAGAGTGTTTTAGTACTTGAAAAATGT
>CAZIUL010000103.1:0-9478 GCA_964542475.1 uncultured Phycisphaerales bacterium
TTTTCTCACAATCCCGGATCCAGGCGAAGGCGCTCCTCGAGAAGCGAATGTCGGACGCCGGTCTGGGTGTTGGCAACCGCGAGGCGGACGGCCTTTTGCGAGCCCACGATCACCAGAAGCTTTCGGGCCCTGGTAATGCCGGTGTAAATGAGGTTTCTGCGGAGCATGATGTAGTGCTGGGTCAGCAGGGGGATGACTACCGCTGGGAACTCGCTGCCCTGGCTTTTGTGCACGGTGACGCAGTACGCGTGCTGTAGCTCGTCGAGATCATCGAACCCATACTCCACGACCCTTTCGTCCATGCGCACGCGAAGCAGCTTGTTTTCGCTGTCAATGGCATGCACGAACCCGATGTCCCCGTTGAAAACATCTAGCGTGTAGTTGTTGCGGATCTGCATGACCTTGTCGCCTGCTCGATAGGTGCGGCCGAAGCGGGACACCTCGCTCCCCGCGGGGTTCATCGCCTCCTGCAGCATGGAGTTGAGGTTCTCGGTTCCAGCCGCCCCCTTGTGCATGGGCGTGAGCACCTGGATGCCGGTCATCGGATCGATGCCGAACCGGTCGGGTATCCTGTCCCCAACCAGCTCCACCACGCGCATGGCCGCTCTTTCCGGTTCAGGCTCATCCACAAAAAAGATCTCGCCATCCTCGCCCGGTGCCGTGAACCGCGGGATCCCGCCCGAGTTCACTTCATGCGCGGCAAGGGTGATTCCCCCCCCTTCATCCTGGCGAAAGAGTTTTGTCAGCCGCTTCTTCGCAAACTTTCCGCATTCGATGAGCGAACGCAGAAGCTCGCCCGGTCCGACCGATGGAAGCTGATCCACATCACCGACCAGGATCAGGCGGGCTGTCGGATCGAGAGCCCTCACAAGCTTTTCCATGAGCACTGTATCGACCATGGATGATTCGTCCACGACCAGTACGTTGCAGGTCAGGGGGTTTTTTTCGTCGTGCTCGAAGCTGTACGAGTGCGGGTTGAATCCAAGCAGCCTGTGGATCGTTGAGGCTCTGAGCCCGGTTGATTCCGAAAGACGTTTCGCAGCCCTGCCCGTGGGCGCCGCAAGCGCAATGTCGTACTTCTTTCGCAGAAGGATCTTCGTAATGCAGTTGATTATGGTGGTCTTGCCGACGCCCGGGCCTCCCGTGATGATCAGCACCGGCTCTTTCAGTGCCGCGGCCACGGCATCGCGCTGGGATGCCTCCAGTTCGAGACCGGTCCTCTGCTCGGCCCAGTTGACAGCCCTCTCGACATCGATCGGAACGCTCCACTTGGCGTGGTGCTTCAGCCGCCTGAGGCAGGTGTGCACAGTCACCTCGGCGTCGCGAAGGTACCTGGCGAAAACCATTCTCATCCGCTGGGCACCGCTTTCCCCGGCCGAAAGCTCTCCAGGCGATTCAACCTTTTCCTCGATCACTATGGGGCCGCCTTGTCCAAGGCTTTCTATCTCCTCGACGATCGGCTGCGCATCCAGCCCCAGGACCTCCCCCGCCATTTTCAGCACATCCGGGTACGGAAGGCACATGTGCCCTTCGCTCGATGCTTCATTCATCAGGTACTCGAGCGCCGCACGGATACGGAACGGCGAAGACTTTTCAACACCCAAGTTCAGCGCAATGCTGTCCGCTGTCTTGAAGCCGATGCCGAAAATCTCGTCCGTAAGCCTGTACGGGTTCTTCTTGACTACGGATACCGCGTCATTGCCGTACCTCTTGAGCACCTTCATCGTGTGGCTGGCGCCGAGCCCGTAACCCCTGAAAAAAACAATAGCGTCACGAATCCCGGCATGCTTGGCCCACGCCTTTTCGATCATCGCAATCCTCTTCTTGCCGATGCCGGAGACCTCGAGCAGCTTCTCGGGTGTCTTGCCGATCACCTCTAGCGTGTCCGACCCGAACTTGTTCACCAGAACGACAGACAGCTTCGGCCCGATCCCTTTCACGAACCCGCTTGACAGGTACTTTATGATGCCCTTGCGCGTGGCAGGATAGATGATTTCGAACTCATCCGCTTTGAACTGGAGCCCGAAGCGCGGGTGCCGGACCCAGGCGCCTTTCAGGAGAAGCGTTTCGCCCGGGGACACGCCGGCCAGCTCTCCTGTGACGCGAACCGTGCCCGAACGGCCCTCGGCCTTGAACAGAGCGACCGTGTAGCCGTTCTCCTCGTTTTGAAAAATGATGTGGTCCAGTTCGCCCTGGATTTTTTCCCGGGAAGGAAAAAGGACATCGCCCATGTCAGGGCCCTCTGAAATACTCGGGGCTGAAAAAATCTTCCGTGGGGTTGTTGAGCACCCTCTCGAGCTTGTGCAGCATCTCCTGCTTGTCGCCCGGCAGGTTTCCCGAAACCTTGAGATAGTTCGAGGAGTGGCTCGACTTGAAAACGGTGTCCGTTACTTCGAGCCCGCTGATCAGCTCCTTGAGCTCCAGCACGGACTCCACCGGCGTGGGCGTGGTATACTCGCCTTTCCTGACAGCAGCGTAAATAGAGGTGTCCGGAACCAGGACGAGGGTCAGCATTATGATCCTGCCGGGGTTCATTTCCGAAAGCAGGCCGGCCAACGATTTCGAGTGTTCGCGCCACGCCCGCCTTCCCCCGGCCCCCAGCATTGCCAGGGCGGAGAGTGCAAGACCGGCGTTCATTGTTTTTCTCGAAGCTTTCAGGAACTCGGAGCTTGTAGCCCCCTTGTTGAGCGCCTCCAGTATCCTGTCGGAGCCGCTCTCGACACCCATGTAAACGTTCTGAAGTCCCGCTTTTTTCAAGCCCTTGAGCTCATTCTCTGTTTTGCCGAGAATCGACGCCGGTGTCGCATATATGCCTGTCTGCTTGAGGTTCGGAAAAGAGGCGTGAAACAGGTGGAGCGATTTGCGGAGCAGAGAGGTTTCAGCCACCATGGCATCGCCGTCTCCCAGAAAAACGCGGATTACATCATCCCTGTACTTGAGGCATACCTTTTCCACCTCCGCTTCTATCTGCTCGTATTTTCTCGCGCGGAACGGCACATCCTTGTACGTTCCGCAAAACGTGCACCGGTTATAGGAGCAACCCCGGGTCACTCGGAGGTATAGCGAATCCGCCTCTATGGGCAGATGAAAAACGTTGTTCCTGGTCTGCATGAATTCCACCCTCAAGATGTAATCAAATCATCGGAAACCGCCACCAATCGCAATGATAAGAGGTCGAATCACAATTTCAAGAAGCCTTTTTTCGCGCGGTCAATACCACGAAGCCTGAATTTCACAGAAGGGGCGGTTCGCGAGCCGCCCGTCTGGATTCGGCCCCCGATCCCGATCCCGATTCCGCATGTGCGCCCGCCCGGTTCAAGCCCCAGAGGTCTCGGTGCGGGAAACAAAAACGAAAGCCGTCCTTTTCATTCCTGATTCGATCCATTAAATATAACGGTTTTCGAGTTTTTTTAACATTTGAAACCAGGGAGACCGGCATGCCGGCTGAGTTCGACAAAACACGTCTTGACAAAGTGACGCGGATGCGCGAAGAGGGGATCGACCCCTACCCGGACCGGTTCGAGCCGACGCACGGCCTCGACCAAGCACCAAGCCTGCCCGAGGGAACGAAAGCGGTGGCGCTCTGCGGGCGGGTAACGGCTGTGCGCGACATAGGGAACCTCGTGTTCGGCAAGATCCAGGACATGTCCGGGGCGTTCCAGTTCATCCTGGAAAAGAAAACGATTGGCCCGGACAGGCTCAAGTGGGCCAAGAAAAACATCGACATCGGGGACCACATCGGTTTGCACGGATACATCTTCTTGACGAAGCGCGGCGAGATTTCCATCATGACCGAAGAGTACACCCTGCTCTCGAAAGGGCTGCTCCCCCTTCCTGAAAAATGGCACGGCCTCCAGGAGACCGAGCTCAAATACCGCAAACGTTACCTTGACCTGGTTGCAAACCAGTCCACGCGGGAGAGGTTCCTCACATGCATCAAGGCAAACAGCGCGCTGCGGCAGTTTCTCGAGGACAACGGCTTTATCGAGACCCTCACCCCGGCGCTGGCGCCCGTGGCTTCCGGGGCTCTCGCAACGCCGTTTCAATCCCATCACAACGCGCTCGACATTGATGTCTACTTCCGCATCGCGCCCGAGACATACTTAAAGCGCCTGCTCGTGGGCGGGTTCACCAGGGTCTACGAGTTCGCCCGGTGCTTCCGCAACGAGGGTATCAGCCCGGAACACACACAGGACTTCACAATGATCGAGGCTTATGCAGCCTACTGGAACTACCAGGACACCATGCGGTTCATGCGCGAGATGATCATCTTCGCGGCAAAAGAGGCGCTTGGGACCACGGAGATCACGTTCCGCGGAGAAACCCACGAGCTGGATTCGGAGTGGAAAACGATCACGTTCAGGGAGGCGGTCGAGCTGGGATGCGGCCTGGACATAGATGATTATCCGGATGCCGCCGGGCTGCTCGGCGCTGTGAAGGAGCGCGGAATCGATCTCGAACACGAATCGCCGGAAAAGTTGGGGCGCGGCAACCTGATCGACCTCTTGTACAAGCGGACCTCTCGGCCCAAGCTTTCGAAGCCCGTCTTTCTTGTTGAGCATCCGCTGGACCTGTCGCCCCTGGCAAAGCGAAACGAGAAGCGGCCCGATGTCACGGACAGGTTTCAGCTCGTCATCGGGGGGCTCGAGCTGATAAACGGGTACACAGAGCTCGCCGATCCGGCGGACCAGCAGGAAAGGTTCGAGGAACAGCACGCGTTGAGAAGCGGCGGCGATGCAGAGGCCATGGCCCCGGAGCACGACTTCGTGGAAGCGCTGGGCTACGGAATGCCGCCCGCTTCAGGCTGGGGAATGAGCATCGAACGCCTGCACATGGTATTCACCGATTCGGAAAACATCCGCGATGTCGTTCTTTTTCCGCTCATGCGGCCGGAGGGGGGGGGAGTATGACGGGTGTAGGGGCAGACGAAGAGTATGAAATGAGCAGGTTAGCGGTGTGGTATAATGGATCTTATCGGCCATATCAGCGAAAACATTTGTGATATCGGGAATTGCATCGCCTGTATGATCCGCCGGGCAGTCATTCGAAACCAGCGTTATTGACAGCCCAAAGATGTGTTTTTATGCTCTAACCCCATATTTCACACTCATCTGCCGAGGTAACCTGATGCGAACCTTCGAGCCCCCCTTGAAAGGCACTGCCCTTGGAGCACTGCTGCTTGTCTGCCTGGGGTTTGTGTTCTTTTCCCCCTTGTTTTTCGGGGACAGCCTGCTGTTCCCGGTGCACACCAGCACCTATCCGCCCTGGCAAGGTGAACTCTCTCCCGAAACGCTTCAAGAGCTCGAAAAGACATCCAACAGCCTGATGGCCGACAAGGTACACATCTTCCACCCGGAGCTCGTAAAAAGCAGGCGCAGCCTTTCGAGCTGCGAGCTACCGCTGTGGGATCCATACACATTGGGCGGCATCCCCCACCTGGCCCAGGGCCTGCCCGCGACCTTTCACCTGGTAAACGCCGGCTACCTTTTCATGAGGCCGGAGGCAGCCTACGCGGTGACCGCCTTCCTGCAGACCGTTCTTGCCGCGATCTTCATGCTGCTCTTTTTGCGCTCCTTGGAGATCCGCCTCTTCCCCGCGTTCGCCGGGGGTCTCGTGTTCGGCTTTTCCGGATGGATGCTCATCCATCTGCACTATTTCCAGATCACGGGCGCTGCCATGTGGCTCCCGCTGCTCCTTCTTTGCATCGAAAAGATCGCGCGCAAGGAGCGCGCCTGGTGGATCCTGGCGCTTGCCGCGGGCGTTTTCCAGACGCTCTGCGCGGGGTTCCCGCAGATCGCTGTCATGAACCTGTACATCGCCGCAGCGTATGCCGTGCTCAAGGCCGCGCCGTTTCTCAGCCAAAACATCAAAACGGGCCTTGGAATCCTGCTGAAGGCGGGCTCGGGAATCCTGGTAGGAATCCTTCTCTCCGGGATCCAGTTCATTCCGACAGTGGAAACCGCATTGTCCGGGGAGTTCACCCGTGAAATGGGAACAAAAGAGGTGATCAGGGAAAGGGATCTGCCGCTGCCCTGTCTCCTGACCTACATCGCTCCCGACCTCTTCGGCCACCCGGAGCTCACCCGAAAAACAAGCTCGCCTTACTTCAGGCACTCCTCCCTGTTATCCCTTGCGACACTGCCCCGCCAGGACGAGAGACCGGACGTAAACTACACGGAAACACATGGGTACATAGGAACCCTTCCTTTGATCCTGGCTCTGCTCGCGTTTTTCATACGGCCAAGAAAAGGCTGGCTGTTCTTCGCAGCGATCCTGGGTTTTTCCCTGTGCACCGCGCTCGGGGTTCCGGGGTTCATCGATCTGACAGCCATCCTTCCGGGGCTGATGATCGGCGACGCGAAAAGGTTCCTTTTTCCAGCGGCGTTCGGCCTGACCGCGCTGGCGGCTTTCGCGCTCGACAAGCTGTTAAAACCCGACGGGCCGCGCGTGGCATTGATCTTCTGTTCAGGCGCTGTCGTTGGCGCGGTCCTGATCGTTGCAGGGGTATGGACAGCGCTCACGATCACCTCGGATGACGGGCTGAGGCATGCCGCCGTGTCCGCGGTGCACGCAAAAACAAACATTGACGCGGCCAGGATAGAAAAGGCGATCTCAACCGAGGACCTCGCGGTTCAACGGGAGTTCCTTTCATCGGTTCTGCTGCGTACGGTGATGCAGCTTATGCTTGCCGGAGGAGCGCTGTTGCTGTTCATGAGGCAATCGAGGCACCTTGAGATTTCACGGCCCTTTCTGGCGATAGTGCTGGTGCTGGACCTGTTCACAGTTGGAAGCCGTTTCAACGAACCGGTCGTTGACCTGCCTCTTTACGACGAGGGCAACGAGGTGGTCGGGTACTTGATGGAGAACACGAAGTTCCAGCGGATCGTAAGGTACGAAAACGATCTGCTCTACCCTGTCAACTCCGGAACCATACACCGGATAAGGGACATGCAGGGATACACGGCGTTTTATTCGAAAAGGTACCGCAGGCTGCTGGATCTTCTCGAACCCGGGCGGTCGCAAGCGTACGGCGGGGCCTGCCTTTTGAACAAGGAAACGCTTTCATCCCCGATTCTCGACCTCATGAGCGTGAAGCACATCCTTGCCGTGGATAGGCAAAAGCTGCCCGGGGTCGTGGAGGTCTTCCATAAAAACAACGTTTTCATCCACGAGAACACCGGCTCCATGCCC
Organism: uncultured Phycisphaerales bacterium; assembly: GCA_964542475.1. Classification (GTDB taxonomy): domain Bacteria; phylum Planctomycetota; class B15-G4; order B15-G4; family CAYZWU01; genus CAZIUL01. The sequence goes on from CAZIUL010000103.1 coordinate 7,192, forward strand.
CTCGCCTACCTCCATCAGGAAGCCGTGTACGTGGACAGCCCTGACAAGGCTGCCGAGCTTCTCAGCGCGGAGGGCTACGACCCATGGAGCTCGGTCATCATCGAACAAGCGGCCGGCAGCGCGGCGGGGGAGAAGGAGAAAGAAAAGCAGGCGGGACAAGCCAGCGGCTTGAAAGAGGCGCGGGGCGGAGTGCTGCCAGCAACAATCAAGCGGTACGAGGACGAAGAGGTCGAGATCGAAGTAGAGCGCGGCGGCCCGGGCTGGCTTGTTCTCAACGACAACTTTTGCAGCGGGTGGATCGCCGAGCTCGACGGAAAAGAGGTGCCGATCCTGCATGCGAACCTGGCATTCCGCGCTGTCAGGATCCCTGACGCGGACCCGCACAGGGTAAGGTTCGAATACGTGCCCCAAGCGGTCTGGATCGGCAAGTGCATGTCGTTCGCCGGGCTCGCGATCTGCCTGGTTCTTGCGGTGTTCTTCTGGAAACGGCAATGATTGAACAATGGAGGGCGCCAAGAGAAGAGGCGGCAACAGAGTGCCGCCCTCCAAAAGATGGTCAACCGACCGGTTAACAATGGAGGGCGCCGCTTCGTCGGCGCCGGAACCGAAGAGGCGGCAACAGAGTGCCGCCCTCCAGCCGCCGTTGCCCAACACACGCCGGGCGCACCAACCGCCATCGGAATCGGGATCGGTTGCGGGTGAAGCCCGCTTTGTTTGGAGGAGAGAGATGTACGCTTCACGCAAAAAAAAGGGCCTTGCCGTAATCCACCTGACCTTCGAAGGGCTGCAGGTTGGAGGAGGAGGCGTGTGCACGGTCAACCGCGGCCACCTTGCCGCGCTCCCCGGGATCAAGGAAGCTCTCTTGAAGAGGGGCGTTGACATGACACCGTTTTTCTGCGAGACGCTTTACGGGAAAGGGATATCCGGTTTCGACGAAAACAGCCACATCGCATCCAGGAAGACGCTCGAGGAAATGGGCGGCGGTCTTTTTTACATACTCAACCGCGCGCGCACGGGACGGCCTGCCTCGTGCAACTGGCCCGGGGGCGAGAATTTTTTCGGGACAGCGGAGAACACCCTGGCCGCTTCTGTCTCGGGCGCGACTCTCGCGAGAAACATCGCGCTTTCGTTCGAGAGGGCAGTGGTCTACTGCGATGACGCCGCCTTTGTAATGGCCCCCCTGATCGGCGCGATGCAGGCTAACGACGAGAAGATCCAGTGGATCTGGGTGGTGCACTCAACAACCCATACGCACGACGAAAAGCCTCTTGAGCCGGGCAAGTTCGGCATGGAAGCGGCCTGTGTCAATGCATCCGCTGAATATTCGAACGTCCGGATCGGGGCGATAAGCGGATTCATCAAAAAACACCTCATCGAAAAATACAGCGCCTTGCCGGAGAGGATCGTTCCCTGCGGAAACGGGGTCGCCCCTTTGGACGAAAAGTACCGGATCCGGACACAGGAGCAGATACGGGAAAAAATCGAATCCGTCAACAGCAAGCAGAAGGAAGAGGACCGCATCCCGCTTGACAAGGCCCTGCTGCTTTCGTTCGGAAGGCCCGTGCCGTACAAGCGCCTCGACCTGACCTTGCGCGCGGCGGAAACGGAGCCGGGGCTGTTCCATCCTGTTGTCGTGACACTTGGCGAATACCCCGAGCTTCGCAAGCTCAGGCACGAGCTCAAAACAGGGGCCTCGATCATAAACGCCTTTGACTTCGAGCTCATATCCTGCCTTTGCCAGCACGAGAAAACCGCGGCCATCGCCATACTCGCGCACAACGAGCCATTCGGCCTCATTCCTTCGGAGGCCCGCCTGCTCGCGCGTTTAAAGGGGGGCATCCTCCTGCTTCCGGAGGATGGCGGAGGCCTGGCGGAACAGGTCCAGCACGGAAAAGACGGCTTCCTTCTCAAGGCTGTGGACCAGGTTTCACCAATCACGGATGCCGTGAAAAAAGTCATGGCCCTGAAACCGGACGAGGCAGACAGTATCAGGAACGGCGGAGTCAACAGCGTGTTTGAAGGGGGTTACACCTGGAGCAGCCGCATAATGGAAACGCTCTCCCTTGTCGACGAAAAAGTCGCCCCATACAAAGATGAAGTGATCACAGAGATCAGTAAAGAAGAGAAGAGGGCCCTGGGCGGATGATACGGGAACGATACGGAGTCAGCCCGCTTATTTCATACTCTTCGTCGCGAGGTAGCTGTAAACTGTGTTGTGGCAAGGCGCATGTCAGGAGACGACCGCAGGCCTGTTCCTACAGGTTGAGGATCGTCTCCCGGCATGAAA
>CAZIUL010000104.1:0-9191 GCA_964542475.1 uncultured Phycisphaerales bacterium
AATTCGATTGCAAATCATTGCATCTTCTAGTATAAAAGGTGGGAAGCCTATCACAAAGCTCTAGTTCGGTGATTTACCGGGGCAGCCGTCCTTCATAGGCAGTTGAGCACATCCTATCGATCAGTGTTTGGATCAGCGCCGCTCTTGCCCGCCGGAGGGAGTCTGCCGAAATGGATGATGATGAAGAATAAGATTGAATCGAAAGTGAGTCTGAAATGAAAAACACGATCCCCTTCCTCACATTATGCATGGTGGTTTATTCCTTTCTTCTTGCCCCCGCAGCATGGGCCCAGGACACGGTTTCTGCCGTCATGGGGCCCCAAGCAGCCTTCGACAGAACGATCGACAAGGAATCCGGGCCGATACCGGGCGACCTGGTTATCCCTTATCCGAAAATCCCCGAATCGGAGCGGATCCAGAGACCACTATACGATTGCGGCCCGCTCATGCTGTCATCGATGGACGGAACAGTGCTCGAACTGATCCAGGAGATCGATGAATCACTTCTCCTCGGTTACCTCGAGGACCTCGTCGATTTCGGCCCCCGGGTCACCGGGTCGAACGCCTGCAGCAAGGCCGGGGACTATATCTATGACACCTTCCAATCCATGGGCCTGGACGTGCGATACCACGAATGGTCGTACTACGGATATAACGGCAACAACATCGAGGCCACGATTCACGACAGCAGCGGCACGAGCAACCAGATCCTGATCATCTGTGCCCATTACGACTCCGTACCGGGCAGTCCGGGAGCGGACGACAACGGCTCGGGCACCGCCGCGGTGCTGGCCATTGCGGACATCCTCAGCAAATATACCTTCGATATAAACATACGCTTCGTCACCTTCGACGGCGAGGAGCAGGGCCTGCTCGGGAGCCATGTCTATGCCCTGGAGGCTAAAAACAACGCGGACCGCATCATCGCGGTGCTGAACGCGGACATGATCGGCTACGCCATCACCCAGAGCCACGAGAAAAAGATCAAGGTCTACCATGACAACCAGTCCAACTGGCTGGTCAATTTCACCGACGATGTGGCCGAGCAATACCTTGCCCACATCGATCTCGATGTGATTCCCAGCGGCTACTCCTGGGGGAGCGATCACTCCTCCTTTTGGGATCAGGGTTACTCCGCCGTCTTTTACCACGAATACAAGTTCAACGACTATTATCATTCCTCCCAGGACATCATCGCGAACATGAACATACCTTACCTGGAAAAGTGCACTAAGCTGGTCATGGCCACCCTTGGGGAGCTAGCCGGTCCCTACGATTCCCAGGCCTTGTGGTGCGACGACCACACCCTTTCAGCCCAGAACGGGGGCGCCATCAACTTCTCTCTCGATGGGGGCGCGATGAACGGGAACCGGAACTACCTGCTCCTGGCGAGCGTGACAGGCACTGAACCGGGAACGCTTCTGCCCGGCGGCCTCGCCACCTTGCCGCTGAACTGGGATTTCTTGACCGGTTTCGTGCTGCACAACGCAAACACGCCGGCTCTGGCCGATTTCAGCGGAACCCTGGACAGCAGCGGTTTGGCTTCGGCTCAGCTGAACACCTACCCCTTGCCCATGGGAACAGTGGGCTTGGAGCTCTACTTCGCCTATGCCTGCAGCAATCCCTGGGATTACGTGTCCAATCCCCTGACCGTGCTGATCGTGGACTAATCCGCATATTTAATCCTCTTCTGCTGCGGCACCGTAAACCGCGCTGTGGCTGCGTTTCATGCCAGGAGACGATCCTCTGTAGGAAGTTGAGGTCCGTACACACCTTCGGTTTTCCACTATTCATGCCCTTTGAATTCTAAATTGTCTTTACTCTGAGTCAGGAAATCGGGGTTGGTTTTGATGCTTGTAGTTTCTGTATTCTTTGAAATTTGGTAAAAGGGGGTTTCTTCTTCCTATCCGCCGAATGAAACGGGCTGCGAATGAAACGGACTCCAGAAGAAAGGGTCTTACCATGAGATCCAAAATGATCATGAGTTCCATATTGAATCGGTTCCGGACGACCTGGTGCACCGCTTCTCTTCTCCTTCTCCTCTTCTGCAGCCTCTCGCACGGCCAGGAGGAGATCCGTGGGGATTGGCCCGACACGCTTCCCGGGGTTCAGAACGCCCGCGAGATCAGCGGAATGGTGAACGAGGAAGGCCACGCCATTCGACCGGGTGTGTTGGTTCGCAGCGGCACACTCGCCAAGGCGAATCCCGAGGCGGTGGAGGCGCTCCATGCCTACGGCTTGAAGAAGCTTGTGGATATCCGGACCTGGGAAGAGATCATGGAGGACGGCATGGCGCCCGCGCCCTTCGGGCGGAAGCCGTATCTGGTGCGGATGCGCACCGATGTTCAGGAGTTTACCCTGAACCACAACCTTCTCTATCCGAGGATTTGGAACGAGAACAAGGACACCATCCGATACCTGGTCCAGATGCTGGCTGATCCGAAAAACCATCCGTTGATGATCCAGGGACAACAGGGCGTCGACCGTACGGGGATCATGGTGGCTGCCCTCCTGGAGCTCGCCGGGGTTTCCCGGGAGGAGATCCTGTATGACTTCATGGACTTCAGGCAGCGTACACCGCCTCGGGGAGCCCTGGAGAAAGTCTTCCAGATCTGGGACGCCCATCCCGAGGGACTGACCGGGTGGCTGATCGAGCATGCCGGTGTCCATCCCCTCACCATCGAAGCCTACCGCCACACCCTCTTCAGCGGGGATCCGTACGCGAAGGCCAAGGATCAGATTGCGGCGGAGCGGCTTTTCGAACGGGCCAGAAAAGACGCGATCAAGGGAAAATACCCCCAGGCGGTCAAAAAGTATGAAGGGGTTTACAAGAAGTATCCCAAGACCGCCGCCGGGACGCACGCTGCCCGCCGCACCCAGCCCAATGCGTTTTTATGCTGGGCGCCCATGGTTGTGAACGGTCCTCCGGCCAACCGGATAGACATCGTGTTGATGGGGGATGGGTACACCCTCGATCAGATGGAGGTCTTCGAAAATGTCATCGACAAGGTGCCCGACTTCTTCGAGCGCCACACGATATTCGGCGAGTACTACAGCTACCACAATATATACCGTGCCGCCCTCCGAAGCGAGGAGGCGGGGGTGGACAAGCTGGGGGAGGACACGTACAGCACAATTCTGAACGGCCACGACTCGGGCGCCAAGCAGGGACAGGTCGCTGTGAGTCATGACCGGGTCATGCGCCAGCTCGACGAGCTTCCCGAGCATGACCGCCTTGCGGCCGTCTTCGTGAAGAACGGCAAGGGGGGAACCGGGGGCGGGGGAGTGGCCACCGTGGGCGGGACTTCCTATGCGACCCTGATCCACGAGTGGGGCCATGCCTTTGGGGAGCTCAAAGACGAGTACACCGCCGACACCGGATATCGAGGTCCCGTGAAGTCAGGTGTCAATGTTAGCAACTCGCCCGATCCTGAAAAGGCTCCCTGGCGGCACTGGATTGAAGCAGGCCGGAAGGAGATCGGTGTCTTCGAAGGCGCCGACGGCAGGGAGGAGGGAGCATGGAAACCCAGTCGAAAGGGTTGCGCCATGGAGGGGGGCACACGCTTCTGCGTAGTTTGCCAGGAAGCCCTCGTCCTCAGGATTTACGGCGTGGTGGATCCCATCGACAGCTGCGACCCGCCCCATCATGTCGGCGAGGAGGAGGATCCCTTCGCGGAACCGGTACCGCCCCTGGAAGGTACATCGAAAATGGTATTCAAAGTCTCTGCGCTCAGGCCGGCCAGCCACGCCCTCGAGGTGCGATGGTGGGTGCTGCCAGAGGATCGGGTGCCCCCGCCACCGAAAGGGGCCAGGGAAGGGTATCGTTTCGGCGACCGGAGAGACCGGGGCCCCTTGTCGCCTATCGCGGAGGAACCGGCGGCGAAAACCAAGGCGGACCGGAAGGGGTTCCACACCTTCACCTTGCATACGAGGGGGATGGATCCGGGACGGTACCGCGTGATTTGCCGGGTCACGGATGCCACCCGTATTCCCGGAGATGACTGGCCGTGGGTGCTCAAGGACAGCCATGGCGTCCTCCAGTCCGAACGGGCCTGGTGGGTGGAGATAAACTAACCCGCATATTTCATACTCTTCTGCTGCGGCACCGTAACCTGCGCTGTGGCTGCGTTTCATGCCAGGAGACGATCCTCAACCTGTAAGAACAGGCCTGCGGTCGTCTCCTGACATGCGCCTTGCCACAACACAGTTTACGGCACCTCGCGACGAAGAGTATGAAATAAGCGGGCTAAAATAAATCCAGTAGTTTACTCCCGGTTTGTTTACCCCTCCGTCCCGATCGCGTTCAAAATAGCATTTCACGAGTGGCACTTGTGGTCATTGTGCATCAAATCAGCCTTCCTTCACACGATCTCCCTGGCCTCAGCAGTCTTTGCCAGTGCCTGCGTCCTTGGATAAACACGGAAATCGACCAATACCCGACAGAACGCGGAGCTTGCTCTAGCTTACCAAGAAATCGCCCTGCTCCAAGAGGAGGTGAAAATCAAGGACGGGGGATAGCATCGACGAGTCCTTTTATGCCTCTTCCGTCACCTTCCATCCTAGCATATCAGCGATTTCAAAAAGAGGATCCTTCAGATCACCGTATACGGTCACGCGGTGCCAGCCGAAGCGATCCCACTGGGTATAGAGCTTTTCGAAGTCGCCGTCAGGCTCGACAGCCAGCTTTGTCCGGCAAGCGCGATCTTCGAGGATGTTGTCAACGGCCTTGCCGCGATGGATGAGCAGTTCCTTGCAAAAAGAGGCCAATTCAACGGTCGTGGTCATGTAACCTGTGGGCAGAAGGGAGCGAACAGAGGCTCCTTGTCGATCTTCCGAATGGGTAAGGATTTCGATGGGATTATCCTTACCTTCCGGTCCGAAGGCGCGGTTTGAAGCGACGCAATGTGCATAGATGATCTGGCGCTTGGCCATGTCCATGACCGGGTCGGAAATAAATCCGGTACGGCCGCCGGTAAGGTTCTTCAAGGCAACCATGGTTGAGGTGGAGAGCAGGTCGCACTCGCATGCTCCCACATAACCCTCGTTGCACAGCTCATGAAAGGCCAGGCAGGGATAAGCGTGAATATGTCCGCCATAGAATCCGCCGAGGCAGTTGATGGTGATGGCGTCAGCGCCGTGCTTCTTCATCACGGCCTTCTGACCGAGATACATGGCAGCCGAGGCTTCAAGGACTTCTCGCGGAACACCGACGATCCTCGAGGCTCTTTTCTCCCACATATCAGCCACTTCCTTCGATTTATCCTTGTCAGCCAATTCCCAGGCCTCATTGACTTCAGCATAAGGGATCTCGATTACTTGCACGCCCAGTTCTTCGATGACTGATTTTGATCCGCGCCAACCCTCGCCGCCAACGGTAAGGATCTTGGATTTCTTCATCTTCTCTTTCCACTGGGAAGGAGAGAGAAGCTTCAGGTCATCGAGCTTGCAGTTTTGCCCAGTCGGAGCATGAGTCCGCGCCATACGCACCTTTTCAACGGCCCTTGCGAATTGATCTGCCTTTTCAACGGTGTTAAAGCACCTGGCGGCCTCGACCACATCGGCGAACTGCGACGAGCTGATGAAGCCGAAATTGGGCACCTCCTTGCGCAGAAAACCAGCAGTATAGACCAGGAATCCGCCGCTTCCGGCGTAAAGAAAATCAGCATACAGGACCGGCTTCCCCGATTCGACCATGGTCTGGACAACGCGGTTCCAGCAATTCATCTGCATGACCACATAACCGGTGATATCGGATGCTTTGTCCCTGTCCAGGACCGCTTTGGCTTCATCAGGGTCTTTCGCCATGGTGGGGATGAATTCAATATCCGGGCACCCGTCTGCCAGGGCCGCGGTCATCCTCTTCATTACGGGATTGAAGTCGAATCCCACATTGGGCCAATCCGGACCGGGCTGAATACCGGCATGAAGCGAGTAAAGCACGCGAATGCGCTTGCTCTTGGTCGGACTATCCGCAGACAGACCGCTGGTCATGGGAATGATCATTGCCCCTGCACAGGCTGCGCATCCAGTCAGGAAACGGCGCCGACTTACAGAACAACAAGTACACCCTGAGAGTTCTTGGAATTGCGGCATGCTTTTCTCCTTTATCTGAATTCTTGCTGACTCGTCATTCGGAAGGCTTAGCCGTATCCGGTCTGGCTTTTTCATCTGTAGCTTAAACGGGACCATCATCGGTGACGTGTTCCACCGAATCTTGATGAGCTCTAAATCTCAGATTAGTTTTCTACTATAATAATCACCAGGAGGAATCAAAGTCTAGACTTTATATAGCTGATTATCCCAACCTCCCAGTCCCAAAACAATGATCATCATATATCAAATCGGTTTTTCTGTCACCTGTTCAACTACTTCGTTTTCGCCCTTCCCTCTGAACACGCCAGCTTTCGGGGGAGGTGCGAAGTCGGTGTAAGGTTTTCTAGTTTATTTCGCTGTTCCTTTGGCTGCGTGGCAGTTCGTGCGCTTCTCCCCAGGCAATGATCGAAGGCAGGGAATGGTCAAGGCTTGTTCTCGAGATCCGGTTTATCGAAGTCAGAAAGTGTCTTTCTGTTATCAAACTGAAACGCGTGGCCTGATATGCTCTTTACCGTTTCTGTTTTCGATAACGTTAGCGATCCGTCTTACTGCCCGAGGGGATCATACCCTTCGATCTTGAAAGGGGAGGGCCGCCACACACCTGTGTCGAAATCGTAACACGCCTCAGTGATGGCCATCTTGATCATGCTTTCGTCGGTTTTATCCGAATCGAAGAGGATTCGGACATCCGCTGTACCCGGTTCGGGCCAAGCCTCAAGCTTGACGTAACCGGAAATGGCCAGCTCGTCATCGCGGTCCAGAAAGTAGGTGAAAAGGGATGCGCTGCCCCGGCAATTGAGCCCCTCGATCCGCAGCAAAACGGACGCGGTCTCCACAGGCACCCCTCCGCGCTTCCACACGTAAGAGGGCAGAGGAAAGAGGTATGCCCCGGAAACCGCTGCAGTCATGATGCACAGCATGATCACCACCAGCAGGGTTTGCGCACCCCGGGGCCGCATTCCGCCGGGGGGGGGCGACATAGCCGGCAGCGTCCAATAGAGCGCGCCCTTGTCCTGTTCCGGGCATTTGCCCAGGCAGTCCAGGCAGGAGGTGCACCGAGCGTGGGTGATCTCTAGGGCCTCATCCACGGGAATGGCCATGGGACAGGCCATTGCGCATTTCTTGCATTGGGTGCAGGTTTCCGGATCCCGGTGGATCCGGGATGCCCCGAATCGCGCAATGGGATTGAGCGCCGCGGCCAAGGGGCAGAGCCAACGGCAAAAGGGGATGGTCAAGAACACCGATGCGATCAACACTGCCCCGGCCACTCCATAGGTCCAGAAGGTGATATCCTCGCCGTGTCGGCTGATCAGCGCGTAGCAGGGATCGAATCCGCGGAATATGAGCTCTCCCGCCCGCCAGGTGAAATAGAGGATTACCACCAGCACCGGGTACTTCAGCAAAGAAAGAAATCCATCCAGCTTCCTGGGCACTTTGGCCGGCTTGATCCCCAGCTTCACCGCCCCCTTCTGCAGCCACTCGGACAGGGCGCCGATGGGGCAGACATAACCGCAAAACACCCTTCGAAGGAGAATCGTAGAAAGAAGCACTGCCCCCAAGATGTAGAAGTTGGACACAGCCAGGGAACAGGTCATGTTCCCTTCATCGAGGTAGGTATAGAGCGCTTCCACCCCTCCGAAGGGACACCAGCGCTCCGCATTGGCGCCCACCAGGAACACACCGACCAGGGTGAGGAGCACGAATCCGACCTGAACCGTATGTCGTGTGCTGTTCAAGGAAAGCTCTACTTACTGCCGCCGCTGTTCTCGCAACCGCTGCTGCTTTTATCACAACCGCCGCTGTTCTCGCAACCGCTGCTGCTTTTATCACAACCGTCGCTGTTCTCGCAACTACCGCTTCCATGATTCTCAGCTTTGGGCTGGCTGCCGCAGGTGCCCCGGGACGGGCAGCTCCCGCAGCTCGATCCGCCGCTACAGCTCGATTCCTCCACCTTGGACCGGGTCTTCATGGCTGCAGCAAAGGCGGGTTTTCCCCGCAGGGAGTTGAAATCTTTGCAACGGTTCACGTGGCTCTTGACCACGGCAAGCTGGCTGGGCAGGGTCTTCTCGAAGCAACCGGTCAACAGGTTGCATGCGCCTTCCTGATCCCCGATGAGGGTGTCAAGGCGGGCCACGTCAAAGAGCAGGCTTATGTGGGTCTCGTGGTCCACGGTGATTTCCTTCCGCACCGTCTTGGCCTCTTCCAGGCGCCCCTTCCTGCCCAGGGCGACTCCGAGATAGATGCGGTTCTGCTGATCCACCTTGTCCTCGCCGAGTCCCTGAAGCAGAGCGAGCGCTTCATCATCCTCCCCTGCCTCCAAAAGCGACACGGCAAGCAGGGACGCGGACATGGCGTTGTTCATCTTCTTGTGGGCCATCCGGTTCAGGACAACCGCTTCCCCATAGATCTCGTTGGTGAGATAGAAGGTATGAAGGGAGATGACCGCTTTCTCCCACTGGGAAGAGGCCTCTGATTCGTTCACGAATTTGCGAAGGTTCTGAGCCCTGCGCACCATCATGGCCTGCATTTCATATTTCTGATTTTCGGGATTCGCCTTGGCAGCAGCGGAAAAGGCCTGGAAAGCCCCGTCAAAGTCGCCCTTCTTCAAGAGCGCATCACCCTTGGTATAGAGTTCCTTGCCATCAGGGGTGTCCTGCGGCCCTGCGAAAGCGGAAACCGCCAGAATACAGCTGACTGCCATGAAAACGATAAGGTGACGCAAAGACATGTTGACCTCCTGTCATCTGTAAAATTCAATCAGATGGATTTCGGATCCTGTACAGTTCCTCTGAATCCTATCGGAATATGCCCTTATACTTGCTTTGGGCGTAATCTGTTTATTTTAAATCAAAGAGAGAGTAGAAGAAAGCCAAATATTGTTGGGGCTGACCTTTCCACCGCCCCTTTTGCCTTTGGAGTCTTATTAATTCTTAGGCACTACAGAATTGAAGCGAACAGCCTGATAGTGAATATTTCATTCATGCTGTTTCGAAGGGCAGGATCCATCCATACTCAAAAAGTAAGGCGACTTTTATTCCTTCTGTTTATTTACCACAGTCATTTTTCAAAAAAGCTGCTTGGGCTTTGGGAGAATTAAC
>CAZIUL010000105.1:0-8927 GCA_964542475.1 uncultured Phycisphaerales bacterium
GACGGGGTTTAGGAAACCTGATAGGCAATTTCTAACCGTTTTTGGACAGCAGTGATGCTAATGTATGCATGACCCTTCGCGCGCGTAGCGTGCGATAGGGTACACGCAATGGTTGTGCCTTTTACTCATGCTGGATCTGTTCCCACAACCCCTTGTTGAAAGCCGCATGTCGTGATGGGCAGTTCTCTCTGTGACAGACCTCACAGCTGCGGAAATCCGTTTCTGTTGGGAACATGAGGCCCGAGATCGTTTTGTTCGGGACCATCAGGAATGATTCGGTCAGCCTGACCCCGACGGCCCTTTCGACGTCGCCGAGTAGAGTGAACAGGCTTGCCTGCTGTTCAATGGGCCAAACGGAGATATCTCCTGATCCGGGGCGCATGGTCGCCGTTTTCCCAAGGCGGAACTTGCGATGCAGGTGATCATTCAGGTATTGGTTGGCCGCACCGAGTAGACAGTTCTTGATCGAGTCCCACCAGAATTCCTTCAACATATCTCCTTTGTCAGGGAATGCCTGGTCCAACTCATGTCCGCAAGTGGCCACGAGCGGAAAAATTCGCTCGACAGACGCCAGGTTGTGAGCAAGCGTTCGGCTTCTGAACAGAACATCATCAATCTGCACCGTGTCTCCGTATCGCCCCGCCAGAAAGCAGATAGCAAAGGCGGCCTTCGGTTTGCCTACCTCTTGCGCCAATTCAACCAGCGACTGAAGGTCCGCTGCATCACTCGAATCGGCCACAATATGCGCCTGAGCTGTGATCTGCTCAACATCGAGCGAGAAGGGGATATTGTCGAGAATCTCCAACATGTCTCCTTTCACAACGTCAGTATCAGCTGCAGACAGCGTAGCGGGCTGTCAGCTGAATGCATTGTTAGGTAGTTCAAGTCACAGCAAATGCATCTTGGGCTACCTCGACTGTGGAAGTCCAATATAGCGGGCTCTCCGCTCACAGTACTTATTGTACTCCTCTCCATGTAATCGGCGAAGGTGTTCTTCTTCCACGAGAACCATCCTATGGGCGATGCCCATATAGACCAGCAGAGAAACGACCATCTGCCATGATGGCCAGAGAACCACAAACGCTAGAAGGAAGAGACCATATCCAACGATCTGCGGGTTCCTACTCCACCGGTAGATCCCTAACTGCTTTAGCACATCGGCTCTTTGACCGAGGACTCTTCCAATTGACCCGAACACGCCTAAGGCCGCGAAAAGAATGCCCAGCCCGACAACACCTATACCCAAACCCACGACATCATGGATACCGGAGCTCGGCAGTCTTGGCCAGTACGTGTTGGTAAGGCCGAGGTTGACCAACGCGGCGTGGAGTGCGAAGACCACGGGCTGCAAGAGAGCGGTCCAAAACGTTAGTTTGCCATGTCGTGCATAGTCCCGGCGAATTAAGCGGAAGATTGCCAGAGCCACCACCAGAACAATGAAAGCGACTGTCATATACAAGATCAACGACAACGGTGTCCTCCGCACTCGGAAGATTGAGTCAACAGCTACCTAGCGCCCGGCCGATCAGCTGCGGGCCGGGTTGGCGCGACCCGTGCGCCGGCACGGGGCGTGACAAGCCGGATCCGTCAGCTGAAGCGGCTTGTACGGCGGCCTCCACTTCACTACTACCAGATCCCTGGAAGCAGTCGTTTCGTCCGCGCCTTGTACGCTTCGTATTCCTTCCCGAAGTGCTCGAGCATCATCCGCTCTTCGGCACCCACGCGGAGAACGAAGAGAACGGCCATCGCGACTCCGCACGACAAACCTGCCACCCAATTGGGAACTACGAGGGCCTGTCCCAAGGAATATAGAAAAAGAGCCAGGTACATCGGGTGTCGAACGTGACGGTAGGCACCCTCGGTAACGAGCTCATGTCCCTCTCGCACGCTGAGCGTGACCGACCAGTTCGCGCCAAGGTCTGCGTGCGATCGAAGAAAGAGCAGCGACCCCAGCGCGAGACAGACCGTGCCTGCGATGAAGGGGACCAAGCGCAGCGTGTAGTCCGCGATCGCGAACACCGAACTCGCCACCCAGAGAAGCGGAACAACAAAGCCGATTGAGACGAGCGCCATGAGAGCGACTTCCAGACCCCCCATCTGGTTCTCCACCACGTCGGCATTCCGGCTCTTGAGCCGATAATGGACCCGGACCGCTATGATTGCAGTCGTGCCGAGCAGGATGGCTGTCTTCGCGAACCATGGGTTCATGGCTCCGTCCCTCAAGGGCATATCTCCCTCGTCCGCCGAACTAGTTCTTCTAGACAAAATCTCCCTTTTACGATTTCTCACATCCCCAATTCCTTCACCCCTGGACAAGCTTGCCGGTATGGTCACCACAGAGATTCCCTGCCGGGCGGTCGCAAATCATCGCCCAATGACCGTGCCGGTCAAAAAGCATCTTGCTGGTAACCCATTGTTCCAACTATGAGTCTTTACCATACCTTCACCACGGTGTCCAAACCCTGGGGCGACGGGGTCGTTCGAATCGTTGTGTCAAGAGTCCTCAGTCGCAAAGGGACTCCTGGAACAGCATCGATTAGCTTAACCACCAAAATACAGTAGTTGAGGAGATTGTCAATAAAACGGGAACACGGTTATGACCGAGGCTGCTTTAAAGCATAGAGCCGTCCTGGATGGTTACGCCAACTTCTAGAAGAACAGACAGTTGGCACTGCCCAAGCATCGGCTGCAGATGGCGTACTCTGGCGCGTTTTCACTCGATCCTGTTTGCAAAGTTAGGGTTTACTTTCAAGCAACCTATGGTGTTTAATGAACAGCTTGTAACACGCGAGCATTCGCTGCCCTCAGGAAACAGACAACCGATTGAAACCGAGACCAAAGGAGCAACCGGAAAATGAGCGAGGAAGAGGAAACAAGCAACAATGACTCAACCGGGACCGAAGAGAAGAAAAGCCCCCTCCGGGAGATCACCCAGCCGTTCATAGACCTGATCCACGCGCCGCGCGCGCTCTGGGGCGTGAATCTGGCTTATGTGCTCGAGGGTATGGTCTACTTCGGCATGCTCGGCTACCTGGCGATTCACTTCTCCGATTACATCTTCATGGGTGTGGAACATGCTGACGAGCTTTCCCACAACATGGTGGGGGTGCTGACAGCGGGCATAACCATTTCGATGTTTTTTCTGGGGTTCGTGGCTGACAAGTGGGGTGTGCGCTTCGCCCTGCTTTCCGCGTTCGTGTTCATGCTGATCGGGCGAGTGCTTATCTCCGGTGCGCCCACCATACTAGGACTGGAACCGAACGGCGTGTGGTCTTCGCTGCACCTTATAACAATGGGCGGCATTTTGCTGGTGGTGATCGGCTACGGCATGTACCAGCCCGCGGCGTACGCGGCGGTAAGAAAGTTCACAACTCCGAAAACCGCGGCAATGGGTTTTGCCATGCTCTACGCGCTCATGAACCTCGGGGGATGGCTTCCGAGCGGCGCCTTCCTTTTACGGGACGAAGACTTCCTCAACCTGGGAATCCCGGGTACGTTCTGGGTATACACCGCGTTCACCGTGGTAGCGCTGCTTGTCACGGTCGTCCTTCTCACGCGTAAAACGGTGGAGACGGCGATTGTCGGCGCAAAGGAGGAAACCGCGCGGATCGAGAAAGCCGAAGGAAAGGGGAAGGAGGAGGAGGAAAAGAACGAGGGCGACGATGAAAAGAGATCCGGAGACAGCTCCGGCGCAAGCGTTTCAGCGGAAACCGAAGAGCATCGCACCGTGCCGGCGCACCTCTGGTTCTTCATGGCCTCCATCCTGGTCCTGCTCTACTTCAGTCTCGAAGCGCCCATAAGCTACATTGCCATCGGCTGTACAGCCGGGGCCTGGGTGGCGCTGAACTTGATCCCTCCCACTGCAAGGTGGCTCGCGATACATCCTCTTGCCGATGGAAAGTTCTTTTTCTTCATCTTCGCCCTGATCCCCGTGCAAACTCTATTCACGTACAACTGGTTCATACTGCCGCAGTACACATCGCGCGCTTTCGAGGGATGGATCGGCGATTACTTCGAGATCGCATCCAACTCAAATCCGATCCTGATCTTCATAGCGGTACCGATAATCACAGCGCTAACGCAAAAGGCCAAGGTCTACAACATGATGATCTACGGCACCTTTGTGATGGCTGCTCCCGCGTTTCTGCTGGCCATCGGGGCGTACTGGTGGACGCTTTTTCCCTACATCCTGATCATGACCATAGGCGAGGCCATGTGGCAGCCGCGCTTTTTGCAGTACGCCGCTGAAATCGCGCCGGAAGGCCGCACCGGCCAGTACATGGGAGTGGCCCAGCTTCCCTGGTTCCTCACAAAGGTGCTCGTGCCGTTGATCTACTCCGGAAAGATGATGGACATGTACTGTCCAAAGGAAGGGGCGCAAAACACCGAGTTCATGTGGCTGATCTTCGGTTTCATCGCCATCTCGTCGACACTCATGCTTATTGCTGCCAAGAAATGGATTGGCAAGGATTTCAAGACAAAAGCGGATTCCTGATCCCTGGCAAGGCAGGCGCCGGGCTTTGCTTTGTAAAAAGCACGGGCAGGTGTGATCTCCCATCAATCGCCGTACAGGAGCTTGCCTGAAACAGAATCCCGCGGGTACCGCTCGCAAAGCGCTAAGAGCACATCCTTGTGGGTAAGGCCGGCGTTCATGACCGTGTCGTTTCCGCCGTAGTAGATCAGGATGGATCCGTCATCCCGCATGATCGCGCCGCAGGTGAACACCACGTTCGGGGTATGAATGTAGCTGTCCTCGCTCACGCGGCAATCAGCCCAAGACGGAAACAGTATTGGGATGGAGCACACCTTGACCCTCGATGGATCGTCCAGGTCATGAAGCGCCACGCCCAGCACGTAAGGATTTCCATCCATGGTGGCTCTCACCCCGTGAAAGATGTTCAGCCAGCCGGCTTCGGTCTCGATCGGAGGCGCTCCCGGCCCTATCTTGTCGGAAAACGCGCTCGGGCCGCCGCCCGTTCTAATGACGGGCTTATCCTCTATGCTCCATTCGTTCGAGCGCCAGTCCGCGGCATAGCCGATTTTTATCTGCGTGAAGATCCCGCCCACATCCCCATCGGTCGCATCGTTCGGCCTGAACAGGGCCGCGTACCCGCACTTGAGCCTGCGGGGAAAGATCACAACGTTGCGCATGTTTTGATCGAGCATGGCTCCGCAGCGGGTGAATGTCTTGAACTTTTTTGTCGTGGCTAGCGACACCCTCACCCTTTTCCTTATCGAGGCGTGGTAAGAGCTGTACGTGATCGCATAGGTGTCGTCGATCTTCATTATGCGCGGGTCCTCGACCCCGCCCGCCTCGCTTTCGATTATCGCGTCCCTGTCCGCCCCATCAGCGAACGAATCCTCCGCGCGCGCGGGCTTCATCACGGGGCCGGGATCGACCCGCCATCCGTCAATGCCGTTGTCGCTTCTTGCGAGCCCGAGCACGCTCATGCCGCACCGGAGATGCGATCTGAAAAGCAAAACCGTCTGGCTGCCGATCACTGCTGCGCCCGCGTTGTGCACGGTCTTCACCTGCAGGGCCGGGTCGGTCCAGACCTCGTTCACATGCTCCGCGAAGAGTATCGGGTTCGAGGACAGCCTCGCAACCGGCCTGTTCAGGCTAACGTTCGTGCTCTCACCGTTCCCAAAATCCACTTCACGTTCCACAAGCTCTGTCACGGTTTCGCTCCTTTTGATCCAGGGGTCATTTCCCGGCCTTCCGGGCGCAGGAGGTGATTGCATCGTCGAGGCGGGGCATATCCGGCATCCATCTCTTTGCCTCTTGAAAATGCTTTAATGCCGTATCGTGCCTCTTCTGCTTCATATCCGCCCACCCCAGCAGAAAATGAGCCCTTGCAAGCTTATGATTGCTCTTCAACAGAGAACGCAGTATATCCCCGGCCTTGGCGTAATCAGCAACGGTAATGAGGATCTTGGACATCTGCAGAAGGATCAGCACATTGTCAGGAGCGAGCCGCACCGCTTTTTTTGCGTGCTGCATGGCTCGGTCCGCGTCGTTCAGGCGCATATACGCAAGACTGAGGCTGTAAAACGCCCAGGGGTTTTCGGGGTCCTTCTTCGCCGCATCCTTGAAAAAAGGAACCGCTTCACTGGCGCGATCGCTGGTAAGCGCATCGAAACCGTTGTAGATCAGGTCGTATACTTCGATCTTGTTCTTCGGATCCGGAAGCTTTACGTTTGCACCAGGTTTTTTCGAGTCTCCCCCGCCCGCATAACCAAGCGCTGCAAGGGCTCCGATCCGGTCCGCGGCAACGCCTTCGCCCGGCCCAAACGAAGAGGATCTCTCCAGGCTCGATTGGCGCGCTTTCAGCTCTTTGTGCATCTGTCCGGCCCGGTCCGGCAGGTCGTGATACAGGTTGTCAGCTTCGCCGGGATCGGTTGCGAGGTTGTACAGCTCGGATTCGGGCGCGAACACGTACTTCCACTCCCTGTTTCTCAAGGCGTAGAGCGGGCTCCACCCGTAGGTCAGCGGATCGTGCGTCTCAAGCGCTGTCCACCGCTCCTTTTGTTTTGCGTCGTTGAAAAGCCACGGAACAAGGCTGATGCCGTCTGTGTCCACGCGCTTTATTCCGAAGAGCTCGGCCAGTGTGGGCATCACATCCTGCAGGCCCGCGCTCTGCGCGACCCGCGCCCCGGCTCTCCCGGGATCCGATCGGGGCAGCCTGATGATCATTGGTACGCGCACGCACTCCTCGTACAGGAACAGGCCGTGCGCCTTTTCCCCGTGGTCTCCCAGCCCCTCTCCGTGATCCCCCACCAGAACGATGAGCATCTCCTCGTAAAGCTGTTTATCCTTCAAAAAACCGAAAAGCCTGCCAATGCAGTCATCCACGTATGCGATCTCTCCCCCGTACTTGTTGTCCGAATAAAGCTCGCTGAACGGCTTGGGAGGGTCGTACTTCGTGTGCGGGTCGTAGAAGTGAAGAAAAAGGAAAAAAGGCTCCGGGCTTTCGGCTTCTAGGTGTTCGCGCAACAGGTTCACGGCCCCGTCCACCACCTCGTCCGCTTTTCTTTCGTACGGCCGGATGTCCCGGGGGTTCTCCTTTGTGAACACGTCCTCGTAGTGATCGAACCCCTGGCCCATGCCGGAGCGTCGGGACAGGAGAACAACGCCGATCACACCGGCCGTGGTATACCCCGCCCCCTTGAAGAGCTCGCCCAGTGTTTCTGCGTCATCGCTCAGGGCCATGTTCAGGTTGTCGCGGACCCCGTGCCGGGCCGGGTGGAGGCCGGTGAGAAGGGTAATGTGAGCGGGAGTGGTCAGGGGAGCGGGCGTGACAGCATCCAGGAACAGAACGCCTTCGCGTGCGATTGCGGAGATGTTCGGTGTCTTGACCTTGTCGCTTCCGTAAGGCTCGAGATGGTCGATCCGGCAGGTGTCAATGCTTATGAGCAGCACGTTCCTGCCCGAGAAACGGGCGCTTTCCCCGGAGCACGCCGAAAGCAAGACTATCATGCCGAGCCCTACACCGAGCCCGGCGAGTGCTTTTTTCGGGCCCTGTATTTTACCGTAGGTAGCTGATCGCCACAGCCATTCCAGCGGCCCAAAGCGGAAGAACCTCAGCCAGACCCGGGAAACAATTATCTGAACGATCCATACTCCCAGCACCACGCCGAGCAGCTCAAAGCGGCTGAGCTGCCCGTGGAGCCCGAGCCCATGGCCGTAGAACAGGAATGTACAGATCACGGTGGCAAGCAGGTAGTTGGTCAGGGCAATGCGGCCCACCGCGGACAGGGCTTTTATCAACCATGTGATCCGGCCGCTCTTGCAGATCAGCATTATCAGCCCGATCCACCCGAAGGCCACGGGCAGGACAGCGATGTAGTTGTACAGGGGGCCCAGGTACCTGGAATATGTGAAGGCCCAATCCTCCATGTGGTTCCTGTAAGCGCCATATATGCTGACGGGAAGCCCGATCAGAAGCGCGGCCATGATCATGCCTGCATAAAACCTTTTCGACCGGCGGGCGCTGAACACGCCTAGCTTGAACAGGGCCATGCCCATGAGCATGAACCCGCAGGCGAACCACACCACCCGCTTCGGAAAGTGACTGAGATGAAACTTGAAGGTCGTGGGGATCATGGCCTTCCGCTGCTCCATCCAGCTTCCGAGATACGTTGAGGTCTCCTTTTCAATGGCAGCTTGGGTGGGTGTCCAACCGACAATCCGATGATAAAGCTCCTGGATAGGCATTTCTTTGATGTTGCGGCCTGCATGCAGATCCTGGAGTGCCGGAACCGACAGGAGAAGAACGGCCAGGACGATCTGAACCGAAGGGCGGAGCTTTCGCAACAAGAAAACGACCATTCCTGCCAGGGCATAGCTGTAAAGGATGTCCCCATACCAGATCAGGTAGGCGTGGCATATACCGATGAGCAGCAGCAGGCACATGCGCCGGTAGTGAATGCCTGCACAGCCAAGGCCTGCGGCGCGCCGTCGCGTTGCCATGAGAATGATCCCTGCGCCAAAGAGCATGGAAAAGATGGACATGAACCTGCCTTGAAACAGCACCTGGGATACCAGCCAGGTCCAGTAGTCCGGGCCTTTGATCATTCCACAGGCGTGGGGGTTGCGAAAGGCGGTACCGATCAAGGCGAAGCACTGGATGTTGATCATCAGGATCCCTAGCACGGCAAGACCGCGCAAAACGTCGAGGGACACGATGCGGTCTTTTCCGATCACAGGGCCGGATTGTGCTGATGTGACGAGATTCACGGCTGTCTCCGGAAGTCTGGTTTTCTGTTCAAGTCATTCAGCTTATCAGACAGAAGGCCGGGATACCATTTCCCAATCCTGGAATCCCCGGGCCGCTCTCACTCTCGCTCTCCCCCTCCCAAACCCAGGCATTTCTTGACCCCTGTTCCTTCCGGATGATATAACATTCCCCTTGGAGGAGGCAGTATGC
>CAZIUL010000106.1:0-7537 GCA_964542475.1 uncultured Phycisphaerales bacterium
CGGATCCCGCGGAAAAGAAAGACGTGGCAAAGGATCACCCGGATGTGGTGCGAAAGATCGTCCAGATCATGAACAGCAGGACACCGTCGGAGTTTGACAAGTGGAACTTTCCGAGGTGCCCGACCATGTAGGGGCGCACCTGCCGGAAGAAAAAGAGAACCACGGATTAACACGGATAATTTACATTCGGCGCTGGAGGTACGGTTTCCACACCGTCCTGGCTTCTCTGGTAGGTTACGGTTTTGAAGAGCTAAGCTGGAGCTTGGCATTCCAGCGTTCTTCCGGGATAGAGCCCCGTATTTCAGGATGCATTGGGCGCCGAAGAGGCGGCAACAGAGTGCTGCCCTCCAGATGCCTATTTTTCCTTCAGCGCCCTGACACTGTTGGAGTGGCACTTCGGGCAGTGGCGCTCTATTGGAACGTCTGAGTCCTTGTTCCAGTAGGGGGCCCTGTATTCGTGCCCGCAGGACAGGCATTTCATTGTGCGTTCTTCAATTTCAGCCATTTGCTACGCCTTTTTATTGGCTTTTTTCTTTTTCTTTTTCTTTTTTGCCGCCTTATTTTCCTTTTCCTCCTTCAGCACCTTGACGGTCTGTTTTATCTCCTCGGCGGTCACGGTTTTTCTGAACTCCTCGATCCCATGCATTGTTTCGGCAAAGCGCCGGCCCTGGGCAGAGCTTATCCACTCGAGGCGCAGCCTTTCCGGCCGGATCCCGAGCTTTTCCAGCTTGTTCCAGAGCTTGTCGATGCGCTTCTGCGTCTGGTGCACGGCATCGATGTAGTGGCAGTCGGTGTAGTGGCAGCCGCTCACAACCACCACCGGCGCTCCGAGCTCAAAAGCGCGGATGACGAACTTTTCATCAACGCGTCCCGAGCACATCGTGCGGATGAGACGCGGCGTGGACGGGTACTGAAGCCTTGCAACTCCCGCGTTGTCACCGCCGGGGTACGAGCACCAGTTGCACGCGAATGTCAAAATCTTGTCCTGCGGGTCCTTGGCAAGGATAGCATCCACCTGGGCCAGGATCTGTTCGTCCGTGAAGTGCTGCATTGTGATCGCATCGAAACGGCAGGCGGGCCCGCAGGTTCCGCATCCGGCGCACGATGCTTCGATCACAACAGGCATGATCTCTTTTTTCTTGTCGGGCTTGGTGATGGCTCCGTAAGGGCAGACCTTTGTACAGGCGCCGCAGTACGTGCACTTGTCCGTGTCGATCCGCGATGTGATCGCTTCCACGGTTACTTCGCCCGCTGAAAGGAGCGAGTTTGCCCTGGACGCCGCGAAACCGGCCTGGCAGACCGAGTCCTTCACATCCTTGGGCGCTTCCGCGCATCCTGCCAGGAAGATGCCTTTCGTGGCGGCTTCCACGGGCCTGAGCTTGGGGTGTGCCTCCTGCATGAACCCGTCCGGGCTCTTCGAGATGGTCAGCAGGCTCCTGATCTTGGGCGCGCTTTCCCTGGGAACGCCGCCCACGGACAGAACCACCATGCCAACCTCGCGGGTCCTGAGCTTGCCCGTGGTTGTGTTTTCCACGGACAGCTTCAGGGTCCCGTTGGATCCGCTGTTGGTGATCTCTCCGGGAATGCCCCGGATGTATGCAACACCAGCTTCCTTGCTTCTTATGAACATCTCCTCGAAGCCTTTGCCGAAAGCGCGTATGTCCATGTAGTAGACTTCGACCCGCATGTCCGGGTAGTGGTCCCGAAGAAGCAGCGTGTCCTTGACAGTGTTCATGCAGCAGATGTTGCTGCAGTACTCGTTGCTGTTTTTGTTCCGGCTCCTCGATCCGACGCACTGGATGAACGCCACGGAATCGGGTTCCTTCCCATCCGACGGCCGGACAAGGTGCCCCTTGCTCGGTCCGTCCACGGACAGCATGCGCTCGAACTCCATGGAGGTGAGCACATCCGGATACTTGGAGTACCCATACTCCTCGATCCCGGACGGATCAAAAGGCTCCATGCCGATCGCCGTCACAATCGCGCCGACCTCGATGTCCATAAAGGAGTCGTTCATGTCGAAATCGATGCAGTTCTTTTCGCACGCTTCCGCGCATTTTCCGCACGCGATCGGGTTGTTACCGAGGCACGCGTTCATGTCAATGGTGTAGGAGGACGGCACAGCCTGCGGGAACGGGATGTAAACCGCTTTCTTCGAGCCAAGTCCGAGCTGGAACTCCGCCGGAACCGATACGGGGCAGACATCCGAGCAGTCGCCGCATGCGGTGCATTCGGTCTCGACCACGTAGCGGGCCTTGCGGCGCACGCGAACCTTGAAGTTCCCCACGTAGCCGCTCACGTTTTCCAGTTCACTGTAGGTCAGGATTTCGATCGATGGATGGCGCCACGCCTCCATCATTTTGGGGCCGAGAATTCATATGGGGCAGTCCATCGTGGGATATGTTTTTGCCAGCTGGGGCATGACGCCTCCCAGCGTGGGCTCTTTCTCCACGATGTAGACCTTGTTTCCCGACTCGGCCAGATCCAGTGCCGCCTGGATGCCGGCAACGCCGCCGCCGATCACAAGAGCCGCGCGGGTCACGGGGAAGCTCATCTCCTCGAGAGCTTCGAGCTTGCCTGCTCTTGCCACAGCGCTTTCCACAAGGTCTTTCGCTTTTTGAGTCGCCCCTTCAGGATCCTTCTGGTGCACCCAGCTGCAGTGCTCCCTTATGTTGGCCATCTCCATGACGTAGGGGTTCAACCCCGCTTCCGTCACGCAGGCCCTGAAAGTAGGCTCATGCAGCTTGGGAGTGCATGACGCGATAACGGCCCTGTTCAGGTTTTTCTCATCGATGATCCGCTTGATCTCGTTCTGCCCGGGGTCGGAGCAGGTGTAGCTCGAACGGACCACTGAAACCACGTTGTCCAGTGTTTCGGCGTAAGCGTGCAGCGCGTCGTTGTCCACGGTGCCCGCTATGTTCATGCCGCAGTCGCAGATGAACACTCCGATCCTGAGATCGCTCTCAGTCAAGGTACTGCCCTCCATTTAATATAGGTTTCAGAAACGGCATCAGGCGTCTTTTTTCCGGCCCTTTGCCGGCTCCAGCGCCTCGGATGCAATTACACACAAATCGTTTATCTCGATCCTGCTTTCATCAGGCAGGGTTTCATCCATCTTGGCGCACTCGAAGTGAATGCGGCACTTCGGGCAGGCTGTCACCATTGTCGAGGCTCCTGTGCGCCCCGCTTCCGCCAGCCTCGCGCTCTGGATCTTTTTCGAGGTCATGTTGCAGTTCATCCACGACGAGGTCCCGCAGCAGACCGAACTCGTTCCGTTACGCTCCATCTCCACGAACCGCTCGCCGGCAACCGCATGAAGGACGTTTCTCGGCTCGTCGAGCACGTCCATCTGCCTGCCGAGCCTGCACGGATCGTGATAGGTGAGAGACCGGCCTTTTGCTTCCTTGGGGACGAGCTTTCCGTCGGAGATCTGCTCGTCCAGAAAGGATGCCATGTGCTGCATCTGTACATCGATCGGTTTCAGGAACTCGGCGTACTCCTTGGATAGAGTCCTGTAGCACTCGGCACATGAGAACAGGATCTTCTTCGCCCCGGTATTTTCGATGGCTTTTATGTTCAGGCGTGCAAGCTTCAGAAACTCCTCCTCGCGGCCGGACCAGATCAGATCGTGGCCGCAGCAGCGCTCCTGCTCCATGATCACCGGCTCGATCCCCAAGCTGTTGAGGATGCTGATCACGCTTTTCCCGATCCTGGTGGTTTCGAGCTTCATGTGATCGAAGTAAGCATCGTAGTAAGGCAGGCATCCCACGAAGTAGAGGATCTCCCCTTTTTGTGCGATCTTGGCCTCCTTGGGAATCCAATCGAGCCTCTTCTGTTTGAGCTCCCTTGCTGTCTGGAGCTCCATGATCGAATGAAGGGCGCCGTCGTGCGACGGAGATCCCGGGTTCCCGCTTTTAATTGCTTCGCTTCGCAGTTTGCGGCAGTAACGCGAAAAGTCGATGTTGTGAGGGCAGCGCGGCTGGCACTGCCCGCAGGTGAGGCAGTCCCACACCCTCTCGTCGAGCGCCATTCCCTCGTGGTCCCCTTCCACTACCATGCTCATCATGGAGCGCGGTGAAAACGATTGCCCGATTCTTGACACCGGGCAGACAGATGTGCACTTGCCGCACTCCAGGCAGGACAGGATACCGGTGTCCTTGTTAAGAACGCTGATGTCAGCCATTTTATGCTTTCTCCTCCGTCCTGTAGTTGAACGGGCTCGGTCCGAGTTCCTTGATCTGTTCAACGAACTCGTCGATCAGTTCGGCCCAGCGTATCCCCTCCGCCGCGGAAACCCATTCCAGGCGGATCCGGTTCTCCTCCAGGCCTAGCACATCGAGCGTCTTCTTGGTTCGATCGAACATTTCGATTGCCCGCTCGTTGCCGAAGATGTAGTGGCAGTCGCCGATGTGGCAGCCCGAGACGAGCACCCCGTCAACGCCCAGCTTGAACGCCTTCAGGATGTACGAAGTTCTCACCCTTCCGGAGCACATGGTGCGGATTACCCTGAACTTGGGCGAGTACTGGAGCCTGCTTATGCCTGCGTTGTCCGCTCCGGCGTAGCTGCACCAGTTGCATGCGAAGACCAGGATCTTCGGCTCGAACTTTCCGTTCCCTTCAGCCGTTTTCTTTTTCTTTGTGGGCATCAAACGACCCCTTCCGTCAACATCGTTTCCATCATGGCGTGGATCTGCTGGTCGGTAAAGTGTTTCGAGTGGATGGCCTGGACGGGACACCACGCCGCGCACGTTCCGCAGCCCTTGCAGAGCGCCTCGTTGATGCGCGCCACATGGGTTCCGGGCGAGACCTCGACAAGGGAGGGCGCATGGAAGTCGCAGATTGACACGCACATCCCGCACGCCCTGCAGGCGTCTTCCATGACGGTCGCGGTCGTGGGTTCGAGCTCGATCTCGTCGCGGCAGAGAATTTCGCCCGCCTTGGCTGCCGTGGCCGATGCCTGGGACATCGCGTCAGCGATGTCCTTGGGACCCTGGACCGTTCCCGCGAGGAAGATCCCGGCGGTGTGAGTCTCCACCGGGCCGAGCTTGGGGTGGCGCTCCATCATGAAACCATCCGGCGAGCGCGGCACCTTCAGCATCTCGCGGAAGTTCTGGGCTTCGGCCTCGTTCGGCCTGATGGCCAATGCAAGCACGACAGCGTCCGTTTCGATCTCGAACTCCTTGTTCATGAGCTTTTCATGGAAACGGACTGTTGTGCCCTTTTTCCCGCTGGAAACCTCGGGCTTCATGTCGTCGGGATACTTCAGGAACACGACACCCGCGCCGCGCGCTTCCCTGTACATCTCCTCCATGCTGTGGCCCTGGGTGCGCATGTCGCGGTAGAGCACAACAACCTCGGTTCCCATCTTTGCGAGGGCAAGGGCCTGCTTGACCGATGCGCCGCAGCAGTACCTGGAGCAGGCCGGGTTGTTTTCGGGATCGCGCGAGCCCACGCACTGGATGAACACCGCTCTTTTCGGCGCTTCCCCGCTGTCGTAGCTTTCGAAATCTGTTTTCAGATGTCCCTCGAGCTCAAGGTTGGTCATTATGTTTGCATGCTTGCCGTGACCGTATTCGCCTTTTGGGTCGTGTATGGTGGCGCCGATGGCGAGGATTATGGCTCCCGCCTTTATCTTGTTTCCGGTTGTGGACACCTCGAAATTGCCCACGAACCCCGAGACCCCGTTGACCTCGGTTCCGGTCATCACCTTGACATTGCTTTTCTCTAACTCGCCGACTTTTGAGGACAGGACATCTTGCGCCTTTGCATTCGAAGGATAGAGACGGTGGAGTTCGTTGAGGCGGCCTCCAAGCTTTTTGGACTTTTCCACGAGCACCGTTTCGATGCCCTGTGAATCGAGCTGAAGCGCAGCCTGGATTCCTGCAATCCCTCCGCCTATGACCACGGCGGATCGTGTTGCGGGAATCTTGCTTTTCGAGAGCGGCATGAGCCACCATGCTCTTACAACACCCATTCTGAGCTGGTCCATTGCCCGCTTGGTGGCTTCCTCTGGTTCGTTCGAATGGACCCAGGAGCACTGGTCCCTGATGTTCACCATTTCGAAGAGGTACGGGTTCATTCCTATCCGGGACAAGGTCTCCTGAAAGACCGGCTCGTGGGTGCGCGGCGTGCACGCGGCAGCCACCACCCTGTTCAGCTTGTGTTCCAGTACTTTTTCCTGGATGCTTTTCTGGCCGGAATCGGCGCATGTGAAAAGATCACGCTCGACAAGCACCACGCCGGGAAGTGTCTTGGCATAGGCTTCAAGCTTTTCCACGTCCACAACGCCCGCGATGTTGATGCCGCAGTGGCAGATAAAGACTCCGATACGCGGTGTCCCTGATGTATCGAGGGGAGTTATGTCCGACGGCTTTTCCTCGATCCTCTCTTCTACCAGCATGCCCGCGGCTTCTGATGCAGCGCCCGAGCCCTGGGCAACGCAGTCGGGGATGTCCTCGGGCCCCTTTGCACAGCCGGCCACGAGAATGCCGGGTTTTGTAGTCTGCAGAACTTTCCCCTCGGCGTGCTTGACCTCGAAGTATTCGTCGTGGTCGAGGCTGACCCCGAGG
This sequence comes from uncultured Phycisphaerales bacterium, assembly GCA_964542475.1. GTDB lineage: Bacteria > Planctomycetota > B15-G4 > B15-G4 > CAYZWU01 > CAZIUL01. The sequence continues at coordinate 6,570 of CAZIUL010000106.1, forward strand.
ATCTCGGCGAGCTTGCTGTTTCCCGCGGACGGGACAGCAGCCGAGGCAAGCACCACCATGTCGGCATCAACACGCCCGGGCTTTCCCTTGTCCATATCCTCCACGTGGATGGACAGGTTCTCCGTATCCGGTATCACGCTGATCTTTGCGGGCCGTCCCTTGAGGTAGGTGATCTTGGGGTACTCTTTCGAGCGCTGGTAGAACTCCTCGTACCCCTTGCCGAAAGCGCGGATGTCGGAGAACATTATCTGAATCTCCTTGATCTCGTCGTGGTGCTGCAGCGCGAGCATGGCGTCTTTGATGGTGTTCATGCAGCAGAACCGCGAGCAGTACTGCCGATTGCACTCGCCGCGTACTCCAACGCACTGGACGAAGACGATCTTTTCCGGGATTTTTCGGTCCGAGGGGCGTAATACGTGCCCTTGCGTGGGCCCTGACGCGTTTAGAAGCCTCTCGAACTCCATGCCTGTGAGGATGTTCGATGAGGTGCCGTAACCGTAGAGCTTCATGTCATACGGATCAAAGATGTCAAAGCCTGTGGTGACGATGATTGACGAGACTTTGATTTCCACGTCCTCGGGTTTTTGGTCGTGGTTCACCGCGCCTGTTTCGCAGGCTTTCATGCACTGGTCGCAAATGATGAACTCGTCGTTCATGCACGCTTGTCTGTCGATCGTGTAGGTGTTGGGCACGGCCTGGGGGAACGGGGAGTAGATCGCCTTGCGCGCGCCGAGCCCCACGTCGAACAGGTTGGGCACGACAACAGGGCAGCCTTCCGCGCAGATGCCGCAACCCGTGCATTTGTCCGCATCGATGTAACGGGGGTGCTTTCGTACGGTTACGCTAAAATTGCCCTCGCGGCCCTTGCAGTCGACAACTTCAGAGTATGTGAAGGTGTCGATGTTCGGATGTCGACCGACATCCATCATCTTGGGGCCGAGAATTCATATGGAGCAGTCCATGGTGGG
>CAZIUL010000107.1:0-7440 GCA_964542475.1 uncultured Phycisphaerales bacterium
TGGCACGCCCGGAGGGACTCGAACCCCCGACTTCCGGATTAGAAATCCGGTGCTCTATCCAGCTGAGCTACGAGCGCGCATTGTTTTGCACGGGATTATGTCAACCGCATTCGTGAAAGAACGGCGCACGGTAATATACTGATCGCCGCCTGACTTGTGAAACAGATATTCGGTTTATGTGCCAAGGGATTCCACTCAGGATGTCACCTCATCCCTGAGCCAGGCCCCTCCCCCTTCTCCCTCACCTCCTCAGCTTCCCCAACGCCCCAGCGCTCCCCAACACCACAAGGTTATCCCCAAGCCTGATCTTGTAGTCCGGCCTCGGCACGAGCTGCAACGGCTCCTTCGCGGAGGGGTCTTCCCCCGCGGAGTTGATCAGCAGCACCTGGATCCCGTGCTTCCTTCTCAGGTCGAGCCCCGCCAATGTTTTTCCGGTCATCCATCCGGGCGCTTCCACCTCCGTGATCATTGTATCCTTTGAAAGCGAGACCGGGGCCTTGCCGGCCGCCGTGGAGATCCCCCCGACCACCTCGCTCACCGCGTCGCGTTTCAGGAGCTCGGAGTTGTAAGCGCTGATCAGAGCCCGGCGCGTTACAACGCCCACAATGCGGTTCTCATCGGCCTTGTCCACGACCGGGAACTCCTCACGGTTGCGGCTGCCGAAAAGACGCATCACCTTGTCCAGCGCGTCCTCTTTCTCGATCACTGTCACGTTGTCCCTCATCACATCCTTTGCGATCACGAGGTGGTAGAGCACGCCAGTTTCCAGGATTATATGGCGGAAATCATCAACAGCCACCACGCCCTTGAACCGCCCGTCATCATCGGTAACGTAAAAGTAGGTGTAAGGGTGCTTGATCACCTGCTGGAGCATGGTGCCGAGATCATCGTTTTCACGAATGGTGAGATATTTGGGCGAGATGATATCCCCGACCCTGATCGACGACAGGATGTTCACCTCCTGCCCCCTGTGCAGGTTCACTCCTCTCCGGGTCAGCTTCAGCGTGTAGATCGAGTTCGGGTTGAGCCTGTCCGCGATAACGTTCCCGATTATACAGGCGAACATGAGCGGCAGGATGATCTTGTAGTCGCCGGTCATCTCGAAAATTATCATGATCGAGGTGAGCGGCGCGCGCGTCGCAGCCGAAACAACGGCCCCCATGCCTACCAGCGCGTATGCGCCCGAGCTCGCCGTGTACTCCGGGAAAAGGCTGTGGAACATGTGCCCCATGCCCCCGCCAAGGACCGCGCCGAGAAAGAGCGACGGCGCGAAAACCCCGCCCGACCCCCCGGAACCCAGGGTGATGCTCGTGGCGATTAGCTTCAGCGCGACCAGCAGAAAGAGAAAGCTCCAGGTGACCTGCTCGTTGAGCGCCCGTTCGATGGTTTCGTAGCCCACGCCGAAGAGGTGGGGGAACTGCAGGCCGATGAACCCGATCATCAGTCCTCCGATCACCGGCTTGGTCAGGGTGGGGATCTTCAGCTTGTTGAAGAGATCTTCGGATCCGTAAACCACTTTTGCGAACAGGAGGCCGATCAGCCCTGCCGCGACCCCGAGCACCGAGTAGGAAACGAGCTCGACCGGGCTGACCATCTCGTAAGCGATGTCAATGGCAAAGGCGGGGGTGTCGCCCACGAAGTGGTGTGACACGGCTGTCGCGATAACGGAGGAGATCACGATCGGCGTGAAGCGGCGCACCCCGAAGTCGCCAAGGATTATCTCGAGCGAGAACAGCACTCCCGCGACCGGGGCGTTAAACGTGGCGGCGATTCCGGCTGCCGCGCCGCAGCCCACCATTGTCCTGAGCTTGGAGCGGGACACGTGCAGCAGCTGCCCGAGCGCCGACCCGATGGCCGAGCCGATCTGCACGATCGGCCCCTCCCGTCCGACCGAACCGCCGGATCCGATGCAGATGGCTGACGCCAGGGTTTTTGCGAACACGATCCTCTTGCGGATAACTCCCTGCTTCAGGGCCACCGCCTCCATCACCTCGGGCACCCCGTGCCCGCGCGCCTCTCTTGCGAAGTAGTACACGATCGGCCCGATCAGGAGTCCGCCCGCCGCGGGGACGAGCACCACGTGCCACCATTCGAGGCTCTCGATGAGCGAGATCGAATACCCGGAGTTCCCGTAGGCAAGGGTCTGGATGAAGTCGATCAGTTTGCGGAAAAGGACAGCGCCGATCCCTCCGAGCAGGCCGATGACCGCGGCAATGAGCATCATGTACCTGTACTCCGATGCGCGCGCGTCCTCGCGGAACTTTTTTATGAATTTAATGGCCATGGGAGGTTTACCGGCTTTTGCCGATTCCGTACACAAAGTCAGGGTCAAAACAGGGCATTTTACCTCTGTTTTGCAAACGGCAAAGCAAAAAAATCGTGTCAAACTTTACATGGGTACGATCGATCAGTCTCTCGACCCGATAAAGATCCTCAGCACGTACCAGAACATGAGCGCGACCGATGCGAAAAGCTGGAGCGCCGCGCTTACATGCCGGTCCACAGGGTAGCGCCTGAGCACGTTCGAGGTGTCGTAGAGGATCGCCCCGCCCGCAAGCGCCACCATTGCCACGGAGAAAAAGGTCCCGAGGTGGAACCCGAATATGATCGATGCACCTATCAGAACCAGGGCGATGATGAACCCCCATCCCAGGAGACCCCGCAGAAAGGAGAAATCCTTGCGCGTGATGAACACAAGCGCTGTGAGCCCGGTGAAACCCGCGAGCGTCACTGCCGCGGCGCTTGTTATCGCGCCGGGGGCGTACTGCTGGGCAACGTAGAGAAGCGGCACGAAGATGATGGCCTCGGCAAGCACAAAGCCCGCAAGCGCGGCGTACTGGGCAGCCCTTGATTTGGCCGTGTACGCCAGGCGGCTCGCGATCCAGCCCACAACCATGAAGCCCCCCAGAACGACCAGCCAGCTTGTATTGGCCACCACCTGCAGGATCCGCTCCGCCCAGCCGGTGTTGAAGAAGTAGATCTCGATAAAGGTGAAGGCGAAGATGGCGACCGCAAGGTGCGCGTAGGTCCGCGCGATAAAGGCGGATCTGGCATCCACGTCCGCTGCAGCGGCCGGGATTCCCTGATGCATGCTGTACGCGTTTTTCATTTCAAACCCTCCTTATCAATTCAGGCTCTTAACCTTGAACCTTGAACCGCTTACATGCCGCGGCGCCGGTCCTCTTTCAGCACAACCGGAGCCTTGCTCTCGTCGATCCGTATATTGGCCCAGTAGGGGGCGAGCAGCGATCCGTAACCGTTTTTTACTGTTATGTTGTTTCTCGACAGCGCTTTCAAGACAGCCGTGCATAGCCCGTCCTTGTCCTGCTCGATATCGATGTGGAAGTAAGCACCGGAATCGCCTCTTATCTCGCCGTGAGGCATTTTAACAACAACCTGCCGGTCCGCGGAAGAGTTGATCCGCAGCTCACCCTGCTTGAGTCCCAGCACGAAGAGATCCCTGTTGTTTTCTCTTACCGGGCCTTCGAAAATCAGCACGCTCTGTCCGCTTGTCCCGCCCATCTGTGCCTGCACGCATCCCATGATGTTAAGATAAACCACGCCGTTGCTGCTTCGGATCGTTGTTCCGGGTGTTACCTCCCCTTTTCCGTTCCACGGCTCGAACGCCGTTTCCCCTGCCATCCGGATCTCCATCTTTCCGCCGGTGATCGAGACCTTTGCGATCCCTTTGCCTGTACCGCGCTCAGGGGGCCCGCCGCCGCCCCCCGGACCGCCGGGGCATGCGCACAACAGCCAGAGCAAAACCGCCGCGGTACACACGACCGGGCTCAACAAAGCTCTATCCGAAACACGCACTCATTGCTCCTCCTTGGTTTCGAGCTGCTTATCCACCATTTTTTTCACCCGGGCACACCTGCGCAGCAGCTCCTCGTCCATTTCGAATAGTCTCTTCATCTCATCAAGCAAGTCCAGTATTTCTTCGAGCTGGTGCTGCTCCCTGCCTGCCCGCTCGTTGGCCTTGGTCAGCAGCGTGAGGATAGTCAGGGGATCCCTTTTCAGGGTTATCATGGTTTTGGCCAGCTCTAGAAGGAGATCCGGCTTCGATGGCGGGATGAACTTCATGCTGTACAGATTGTTGAACACCACAAGAGCAGCTTCGAGTTTTCCCGCCTTGCGGAACGCTTTTCCGAGCATGAAGTAGGCTATCTGCGACTTGCCGCGCGGGAGCCTCAGGATGTACTCTTCGAGATACCCGGGAACCTCCTTGCATCTGCCGAGCCTGAACAGGCAGTTGGTGCAGGTGCTCAGTACCTTTGCCACACCCGGCCTGAGTTCGAGCGAATGTTTTGCCGCTTCCAGCGCCTCCTGGATGCGGCCCAAACGAACGAGCGCGTCAGCCTTGCAGGCGTAAATCTCCGCGCGCCACGGCCAGGCACGAGCGGCCCTGTCAAGTTCGTCTACCGCGTCCTCGTACCGTTTTTCTGCAAACAGCCGGTACCCCTCATTCCCGAGCACACCCGAGCGGGCGGCCTGGACCAGGCCTGCGCCGGGCAGGATCCATGCGATGCCCGCAACCATTGCCACAACGATCCACGGCGGACGCGTGCGCGCTTCCGATTCCACGGCGCCGGACGCGGGAATGAGCAGTATGGAGACAGGCAGAAGAAAAAAGCACGCTGACGCGGGCCACTCGATCGGCGTCTCGAAAAAGCAGTAGATGCCGGCCGCAAGCAGAGCGCCTGCCGCGCCGGAATGAAGGGAAAAGCTCAGGTTGTCGCCAGTGGCAGCGCCCGTCTTTTTACGCATCATTCCGAAGAGGATGAAAAGAACCCCGAGGAAGCATAGTAGCCCGGGCGCCCCGTTTTCGCTCAGGATATGGAGGAACTGGTTGTGCGCGTGGTAGATCTCGCGGACATTGAGGTAGTACTGCGGAAAGACGGAAGAAAAGTTGCCCTGGCCCACACCCAGCAGAAAGTGATCCTTGCTCATCAGGATCGAGCTGTTCCACACGTTGAGCCTGGAGAAGTTGAAATCCACCAGCTCCGGGTTGAAAAGCGATGAAACGCGCTCGCTCACAAGCAGGCCGCCGCTTCCGAGAACTCCGGTTGCCGACAGGAGAAACACGGCTCCGGCGGCGATCAGGACGATGGGAAGCGCCGTCCACAGGGCCTTGTTCAGCCCTGCCCCGCCTTTGTTCTCGTTGGACCTGATGAACCTGAGCGCAAGCACCAGTCCAAGCGCGGCCAGGGCTGCGAGATAGGTTCCGCGGCTCCCGGTGGAGAAAAGATAACCGAGCACGGGCAGCGAGAGAAGCCCCGCGGCAGCCCTCAACAAAAGCTGTCCCTTGTTGATGACGATCGCGATGATCATGACAAGCACCGGGAGAAGGTACTGGGCTGCCAGGTAGGAATGGATGAACAGCACGGAGCGGCTCGACAGCCTCTTGCTTTCCGCGGTCGTGCTGAAGATCGATGCCATGTGGGGAGCCGTGATTTCCACTATGGAAACCGCGCACGAGGCGATTCCCGCGATGACAAGGAACAGGAACGCCTTCCGATGGCTGTTTATCCGTGCGCTAAAACAGTAGTAAAGCACGGCAAGCGAAAGGATGTAGCCGGATTTGTACGTGGCCATGCCAGTGTTTCGGGCGGTATAGATTCCGAGGAATACCACGAGGAGCCAGATGAAAACGTACATGTCCGGGGCTTTTCGGCTTCCCTTCAGCCGCCAGTCGAACCTGCGCAGCCCACAAAAGGGCAGCATGAGAAGCGCGAGCGCTGCAAGCGCTTCCTGGGCTATTACACGTACAGCCAGGCCGTTCGTTTCCGTGGGAAACAGTGGAACGGCGAACATTGCTAGAAGGAGCGGTACGTCAGCAGGCCCGAGCTCGCGAAACCGGCTTTTAATCCTGAAAAAACTCCCGCCTTCACGCGCCTTCTCAGCGGATTCCGTAGCGTTCGGTTTCAGCCGGCTTTTATCCAAGATATCCTCTTTTAGTGATCCAAGACCGTCTTGACCCTTTCTGGGCCTTTTCCGGGAACCGGTCAACAGTCGGCATCATGATCATACTGGAACAGGCAAAGAAATTCATGATCAATCGCTGACTTCTGTGGTGAATTATCGTATCGTGCCGAAAGGTCGGTTTGTTTTTCTTATACACAGCTGTATGCGGGATGAAGCTCCATGAAAGTACTTGTGGTCGGAGGCGGGGGACGGGAACACGCGATGGTTCGTGCGGTGGTATGCTCCGAGCTTTGTGAAAAATGCTATTGCGCCCCGGGCAACGGCGGCACTGCGCGCGAAGCTGAAAACGTTCCAATCTCCGCGGAGGATGTGGACGGATTGCTCGCTTTTGCAACGCAAAACTCCGTCGACCTGACCATAGTCGGGCCCGAAGTTCCTCTCGTGAATGGGATAGTGGACAGGTTCGATGAAAAAGGGCAAAAGGTCTTCGGCCCCATGTCCAAGGCAGCGGAGCTGGAAGGCTCGAAAGCGTTTTCCAAGGAGCTCATGCGCAAGCACCGCATCCCGACCGGCACGTTCAGGACGTTCAACTCGGCTGACGAAGCCCTTGCATTTGTCGAGAGCCTGCGATCCTTTCCGACCGTGATCAAGGCGGACGGGCTGGCCGCGGGCAAGGGCGTGATCATCGTCGAAAACAACAAAGAGGCCGAGAAAGCCGTGCGCAAGATCATGCTCGACCGGGCGTTCGGCAAGGCAGGGGACCGGCTGATCGTGGAAGAGTTCCTCAACGGCACCGAAGCGTCGGTTTTTCTGATCGTTGACGGCAAAACCATCACGATTCTCGAGTCGGCGCGCGATCACAAGCAGGTTTTTGACGGGGGCAGGGGGCCGAACACAGGTGGTATGGGCGCTTACTCGCCTGCATCCATCATCACGGGCAAGGTCTACTCACAGGTGGAGGACCAGATCATCGTTCCAACGGTGCATGCCATGGAAAGGGAGGGGCGCCCGTTCAGGGGGATCCTGTACTGCGGGCTGATGATCACGAAGACCGGCCCCCGCGTTCTCGAATACAACGTGCGCGCGGGCGACCCGGAGATGCAGGTGCTCCTGCCTCGCCTGAAGACAGATTTCCTGGCCATGACATTGGCCTCCGCGGATAAGGAGCTGGAAAAAATAGGCCTCCTCGAATGGGATGATCGCCCGGCGGTCTGCGTGGTGATGGCTTCGGAAGGCTATCCGGGCCCGTACAGGAAAGGCCTGCCCATAACCGGTATCGAGGATGCGGAAGCCATGGAGGATGTCTGGGTGATTCACGCGGGAACAGCGCTGAAGGACGACGGCGAGCTCGTGACTTCAGGCGGGCGCGTGCTCAACATCATTGCCCTGGGCGATAACCTGAAAGCTGCCAGGCAGCGCGTTTACGAAGCTGTTGAGAAGATCCATTTTCGGGGCTGTCACTACAGGAAAGACATCGGCCTCTACGGGATTGAATAAGGATTCAGTGTTCAGGTA
>CAZIUL010000108.1:0-7321 GCA_964542475.1 uncultured Phycisphaerales bacterium
ACATTTTTCAAGTACTAAAACACTCTGCTAAAATCCGATTTTGGACAAGAGTGAGCAAAGGCCATTGTTAATACAGTAAGCCCGAAAGCCAAAGAAACACCCAGCAAGCCAATACCGACATCTGGAAATGCAGCTGCAAGAACGGCGCTACCACACCCTCCAAGTACAAGCCAAAATGTACCAATGAATTCCGCGCCTAGTTTTTTTGTTAATGTCATTTCTTGCTCCTTTGTTTATGAAATCGAAAATATAGATGTCTGTCAAAGCTAACGTTTCCCGCCTCGGTTGCAGGACGGTCCTATAAAACAATGTGAAAACAACGATTGAAGTCTTGCTTATGAGCCCGTTGAAAAAGTCAGATCGGCTACGGCCGGCCCTTTTGCCCGATCTCTGCGTTGCGAGATCCTCAACGAATCCACTGATTCGCCTGCGGTCTCGCGCCTTGACCTCGGGCAAAATGACTCGGCCTCGCTTACGAAGCACTTTTTCAACGGACTCTTATACCAACAGAATGCTCAAGCACATCGCTCGCACTGACAACTGATGGCGGTTGTTATGCCTACTTTTGCAAGTCGAGACAATCAAAACGCTTCTTCGTGATCTCCGACTTCACCTTCCCGGTGTGTTCAATGCCGGCTGGTTCGAATAACATTAGCTTGACATGGCCTTGCGGCACCACACGATGCTCAACCTCTCGCTTAACAATGTAAAATTCTCCAGCATTTAAGGTAACTTTTTTTTCTTTTTCTTGAACCTCGAGTATTCCATCTACAACAAAAAACATTTCATCTTCGCTATCATGTGTGTGCCAAGGAACCTTGTCTCCTTCACACCTTACAACCATGACAACTTGGTCGTTCAGCTCACCTACCACTTTCGGAGAAAAGGTGTCCTCAAACAAATCAAAGCATTTTTCGATGTTGACTACCTTCGACATTTGCAGCTCCTCATATGCTTAACGTTTGACACTGAGCATTTTGGGCGGCTACTCACAAATATGCTCCGGTGCTTTGTCCGCAGATCTTAACAGGTTATGGTGTTACATCGGAACTGTCAAGAGTATCGGCTTTCTCCGTACGCCTGCTGCCCGGGAGAAGAGCCAAGCTGGAGCTTGGCGTTCCAGGGTTTCCCGGTGTGCTGCCTGTCCCGAAATCCTGTTGATTGCGCGGCTGCGATGATTTAACCTCTTCGGCTTCAAGAGGACCGACACCTTGGGTACCGTTTCAGCAGAACTTTCAAACATGAACCTTACGAACTCACAGCTCGTCTCCTTGTTCGTGTACGCGTCAGCAGGCTTCTGCCTGTACATGCTGATTCTCAACCGGTGTCTGGTGCGCATGAAGGACGGCTGGCGGAAGCTGTTTTCCATCATCTTCGTTTTTTTCCTCTTCATGAGCGGATCACTGGCCGCGGGACTTGCGGACGGGAAATGGATCGCCCTTCCCCTCCTTGTGCTGTGCCTGGTTGCGGCAGGCGAAGTGCGGCGTATTCTGATCCGGCGGTCATGTTCAAGCAGCGCTCCCAAGAACGCGGTTCCCCACAGGGGCGCCCTGTTGAAGCCGATGACGACCTTGGATTTGGCATCCTATCGCTACGATGTCACCCTTGCCGCCTGGGATGGCCGGCCCTTCAGGGTTGTTCATCTGACCGATCTCCATGTGCGTTTCAGGTACCCGTTCGCTTTCTACGAAGATGTTTTCCGCACGGCGGAAGCCATGGATCCAGACCTCGTGTTCATTACCGGCGACTTCGTCAGCACCAATGCTTCAACGTCGATCCTGCGTAAACTGCTCAAGCCCATTGGCAGGCACGGGACTTACGCGGTGCTTGGTAATCATGACTACTGGGTGGATGAAGCCGGGGTCCGGGCCGCGGTGGAGGAGTCGGGGGTGGTGCTGTTGGGCCGCGAGCTTAGGGAGGTCTCCATCGGCTCCGCTTCGTTATGCTTGAGCGGGCTTGACGCTCCGTGGGGGAGCAAGCAAGACACGATGCCTTCCCCGGGGGCGGGTATCATTCATTTCGTGCTCAGCCATAACCCGGACAACATTTACCGGTTAAGCAAAAACGGTGTCCACTGCGTGTTCTCAGGGCACTTTCACGCCGGCCAGTTCCGCTTGCCCCTGCTGGGGTCCATAGTGGTTCCTTCCTTGTACGGCCGCCGCTTCGATCACGGCCTTTTCGAAGTTAACGGCACCCGCCTTTTCGTGAGCGGCGGTATAGGATCAGCCAGCCTCCCGTTCCGCATTTATTGTGAGCCGGACATTTTCGTGGTTGACATATCAGGTAAACCATAACGCGGGTTTCATCTCCTCGCCTGTCTTCATCCCCCTGCTCAGGGGTTAATCCGCCCGCAGCATGGAGGATCCCCCGGACAGGAAGCTGTTCTTTCCCGCGCCGTCGCTGAGCATGCCTGTTCCGTTGTCGCTGTTGTTTCCCTGCGATCCCTTCAATGCCGTGTATTGGTCATCGCCGCTGTCATCGACCAGAAAACCGGCGGATCCGGCCTCCCCCATTCCCTGGGAACGGCTGCGGGCCAGGTACTCGTCGCTGCCATCAAGGTCCCTCAAGACACCGATCCCCCCCCCGGCCCCGAAGCCCTGGCAGCGGTTCCCGCCGTTGTAAAAGTCATACCCTGACACGTCCAGAAGGAGGCCCAGCCCCGCGCCCCGGGATGCTCCCTGGCAGATGGAAGCGCCCTTGTAGATGTCATCCCCGGAAAGGTCAAGGAGCATTCCGATGCCGCCGGCCATTCCCGGTAAGATGCCGGCTGAGCATCCCTGGGAAAAACAGGCGGCCGCTGTTCTTTGCGCGATGCCGTGTTCGATCGACGCGCCTGGAGAAATGCAGTGGTAGATATCAAACCCGGCCTCCTCAACCAGGAGGCCGATGCCGTTTTGTGCGGCGAACCCCTGGCAGAGGCCTGCCCCCTTGTAAATGTCGTCTCCCCCTCCGTCGATCAGAACCCCCTGCCCGAAAGCTCCGGCCCCGAGGCTGAAGCGGCCCGCAAAGTACCTGTCGTCTCCGGAAGCATCCACGAGGAGCCCAAGCCCCAGGAACCCGGCGCCGAGCCCAATATGCCCGGTCCTGTAAACATCATTGCCGCAAAGGTCCACGATCGTACCAAAGCCCAGGATCCCGGCGGCCGCCATCCCCTGCCCTCCGGCGTAACTGTCATCTCCGCCGAGGTCGATGATCGTACAGCAGGAATCCGCGTGTGTTTGCTCCCGCGCACGATCAAGGCGCTCGTCAAAGAAGTAGTAGTCGTTCCCACCCAGGTCAATGATTATGAAGGCATCTTCAACAGGATAGATGTTGTCGCCTTTCCCGCCCACCAGGACAGTACCGAACGATGTTCGAGCCGCATACAGGATGCCTTCCGGGAACCAGCTGTCTCCGGGTATCTGGGGCAGATCCTCATCAATACTCGATTCCGTCATCTCCCGCAGCACCTGATCCAGGCCGTCGCAGTAGTAGACAAGGGAAAGGTATGCATGCGAAAGAGCCGGCGTGCCTGCTAGACCGGCGGCGCGATCTGCAAGGGCAAGGCATTGCTTCGGTACCTCGGCCTGGTTTTCAGTGTTCCCGGCCTGTTCAAAAAGCGACCGCAGCGCGTTCACGTCAATGTCCGCATCACGCCTTATCTTCCTGAAACGCGCTGCCGCCGGGCATGACCGCGCAAACAGCCTGGATAACCACGACCTGAATTCAGGAGACATTGCGCTCCAGTTTTGTGCTGACTGTTTCTGAATTTCACTTGCACTTTTTCCGCCGTATGACACCGGCATTGGAGAACACAGAGCGGTGAAGGCAATCCCTGGGTCGTGATTCCAGGACATGCTTTCCTTGCCCTTTCGCACGGCACCGAACTCTTGCGCGTATGTGCGCATCATGGCGGAACAGTAGCTGTTCGAATCCAAGGCATTGTCGAGAATTCGTTCCAGGCGCTTTCCCGCCTCTAACGGATCGCTGCAGAAACCGTTGTAGAGAGCGCTTTCGGACAGGTTGTTGTCCTCCAGGGACGAGGCGAGAAAGCTCGCGCTTCTCCCGAACATTTCGTGAAAACGCGTGATGGGAGGCAGGATGTCACGAAGCGGCCTTTTGCGCGGAAACGCGATTATCAACACAAAAACCGCCATAAGGAAAACCGCCAGGACGATCGTATGCGGCTTCGGCGATCCCCGGTTCTTTAACCTCTCCCTCTCCCCGTTTTCAGCCATTGTTTTTGAGCCCCTCTTCCTGTCATGCCTAATAGCCGGTTATATGGTTATATTCATATATCGGCACAAACCTCAAAAAAGGTGACGCCGGAATACGGTGAATCGTGGTGCAGTTGTCCTGGCCCGCTTATTTCATACTCTCGCTACCGCCGTCGAGCCCGTATGACGTGTCTTCCCGCCGGAATCGACGCCTGGCGGCGCCGGAACAATCCACGTGCCAAGGGCAGGGCAGCGCCATTCAGGAGCGCCGGCTCGGTGCAACCTTCCGGCAGGACGACGGTCGCCGTCGCGCCCTCGGGAATGATGACTCGCAGCACGAACTCCTTCTCCGTTCGCTCCCAGGCGCAGGTCACCGGACCGAGTGGTGTCAGCGTTTCACCCCGGCACCACTCCAGCCTCCCGGGCTCCGGCGCGATCATGATCTGGCGCCAGCCGACGGTTCCAGGCGCTTGGCGCAGCCCGAGGACCCAGCCGTAGAACCACTCCATGACGTGGCCGAGCATGCAGTGGTTCAGCGAGTTGCTGCCGATGGTACGCGCGTCCCAGGATTCCGGCATGGTGGTAAGACCTCTGGCCAGAATGCCGCCGTAACTACCTTTCGAGGTGCGCGAGTAGACGCGGTGTAGAATGTCGGAGCGCCCCGCCTCGGCGAGAGCACGGATGAAGAAGAGGTGCCCGACATCGCCCGGCGTCTGCTGCCATTGGCGCTGCTCGAGGTCGTCGAGGATCGCCTCCAACACCGCCTTGCGATCTTCGGGCGGAACGAGATCCGCGCAGAGAGCCATCGCGTGGGAGGTCTGCGGGCTGCCGTTGTGCCGCAGCGCCTTCTCTCCGGAATCGTAGAAGCGGGCGAGAAACGCCGTTCGCACCTTCTCAAAAAGCACCTCGTAGCGCCGCGCATCCTCCCTTCGCCCGAGCAGAAGCGCCGACTTCGATACGGCACGAATGCACATCGCCCAGCACGCGGTGGCGCTGAGTTCCACCGGGGTGAAGCGACTCGGCCCGGGAGGATGACCGTGGCCGTAGTCGTACCAGTCGCCGAGCGAGCCGGGCGCGATCCCCTCCGGTGAGATGTCGTCGATGTGATCGACGAAGCGCTTCATCGAGTCGTATCGCCGGCGCAACACGTTCACATCGCCGTTCCACTCGTAGACCTGCCAGGGCAGGAGCACGCCGGCCGCGCCCCACTCCACGGTCCAGGCATAGGCGTCATCCACATCACGCAAGAGGTAACGCGGTGCAACGGTCAGGATACGTCCGCTGTCGAGCTGCGCGTCCGACACGTCGCGGTTGATCTTCTCGTGCCAGGCGCTGCAGTCGTAGCGATATAGGAAGGGGCGAGCCAGTAGGTGAGCGCACTCCAGCCAGCCGAGCTTCTCGCGGTGTGGACAATCGCTCAGGACATAAGTCATGTTCGAGCGCATAGCCCAATCGACGAGGTCGTGGGTGCGCTCGAAGAGCTCGCTGGAGCACTCGAAGCGCCCCGTCGTCCGGTTTCCGGCTCGGACGTGCACCAGCTCGAGGGATTCCATCACCGGCAGCCCCTCGGGATTCGGCCGGCCGGCGGGCACGGCGCCCTTCAGCTGGACGAACCGGAAGCCGTGGTAGTGGAAGATCCACTGGTGCGTCTCCGGCCCGCCCCCGCGAAGCGTGTAGCGGAACAGCGCGTTCCGGCCGTGCAGGTTCAACTGACGGACGAAACCCTCCTCGTCGATCACCTCACTCGGCAAGAGCTCGATGAGAGCCCCTGCCTCTCCGCGCACGCAAAAGCGCATGATCGCGGAGCAGTTCTGCGGGTAGATGTAGGACCAGGTTCCCGGTTCGGGCTGCAGGACCTTCTCCGGCTGGAACACCTCGCACTCGACCAGGCCGGGGAAGTCCTGGGGAACCAACGCAGCCGCGGGATCCTTAGCGAGCCGTGCCCGTTTCCAGCGACTATCCTCGAATCCAGGCTGATCCCAGCCTTCCGGCCACAACCGTGCATCGAAGTCCTCCCCGGCGAAGATGTGCGAGAAAACTACCGGCCCGTCGCTCGTCTTCCAGTCGGAGTCGGTCTCGACCGCCTGAACCCGGCCATCCCGGTAGCGGATCTCGGCGCGTGCTCGCAACAGAAACGCCTGCCCCTTGCTGAAATCGGGCATCGCATCCCCTTTGGTCCAGCGACCGGGCAGCGGCGAGCCGACCTTCCAGAAGCTGTTGCCGAGCAGCACCCCGAGAGTGTTCGCTCCCTGCTGCAGGTGCTCGGCGAAGTCGAGCTCCCGGTAGTAGATGCGTTCGTCGTATTGCGACCAGGCCTGGTTGATCCGCGTCGCGCCTACGCAGCAACCGTTCAGGCGCAGCTCGTGATGGCCGAGGCCGACGATGAAGATCCGTGCGGAGTCGACCTCGCCTTCGACCGTGAACTCGTGGCGGAAGAGCGGGCATGGTCCCTCCGGCGCGCGGAAACGCCACGGCGGCGAGTCGGCGGGGCCGAGGCGTACGACTTCCCCCTCCGGGGCTCGCCAGACGAGCGGGAGGGTTCGCCTGTTACCCGAGTCATCGGCGACCGCCAGCGCCGCGAGCAAACCCGCCGGATTCTCCGCTCCCCCTTGCCCGGTGGTGTTCTCCGCTACGACCTCGATGCGATTTCGCCCCGGTTGCAGAGTATCGGTGATGCGGAGCTCGGAGAACGAGCTCCAGCTGTCGTTCTCGCCCACCGCCTGCCCGTTGACACTGAACTCGGCGCGGTTGTCCGCTGCGACCCAGAGTACGGCTTCCGCGGGCAACGGTTCGGAAATCACCACCTCCGCGACCAGGCGCACCCTGCCGACCGGAGCTGCGACGGTCGTCGGTGTGCTCGCTCCTGGCGAGGCGACCCAGATCCACTCCACCTGTTCCAGCGGATGAATATCCCGCGAATTGGTGATCCACCTCGCTCCATGGAAGACGCCGGCGTCTGCATCGTCGGCTTGCGGCGCGGGTAAAGCCGTTGCGCCGCAAGCAGCACACACGAGAAAGGAAAGCATGGCGATCATCGTAGAGCACCTCATCAGGGAGTCAGCAGCCGCACCGGGGGGGGGGGGGTAAAGTAAAACAACCGCGATTTTTCCAACAACAGCAAGTAC
>CAZIUL010000109.1:0-7096 GCA_964542475.1 uncultured Phycisphaerales bacterium
GCATCAGCCGGCAGCCCTCCTCACCGAAAGCATGGTCGTACCGGTGCGTGTCGGAGCAAACAAAAAGGACGTGAGGCTGCTCGCTTCCGCCCTCCCTTTTTCGACGGATCTTCAGGTTGCCGGCAGCGCCCGGCCCGGCCGACCCCCGCAGGGTCCACTTGACTGAAATCCGTTTTCCCTGAAAAGGGCTCAAGTCGACGCAAACGGTTTTCTTCCAAAGCGCCAGGCGGTTTTTCCCCTTGAACTCCTTTGATCCGACAAAACACGGAACGCCGCTGTGCAATGTATGAACCCGGCCGTCAACAATGCCGAAGACTTCGAAACGCGCGTCTTTACTCGCCTCGCCTTGTGCAATGGGGATGAACTCCAGCACGCAGGGATTTTCCAGCATGAGGGATTCGGGCTCGACCATTTCAGTGTCAAAGAGGCGAGCGGAAAGACAGATGCGAGGAGACCTTGATCCAAGCTGGTATATGCCGCCGCCCATGTCTCGAAGCGCATTTCCCGTTTTTTGCGAACAACCGGCGAACACAGCGACCAGCACGATCGAAATAACATGTATCCTGCCTGCGTTAATCTTCATCCGTCACTCTTTTCCAGGTTTACAACAACTGATTCGATACCAGCATCCGCTCTGACAGCTGCCTACAGCGCCAGGCAGCACGTTTTCATGAAGTCAACATATGCTATGAGACCTCGCGATTCCATCAATTAAAATCTCCTGGCAGTCATGATATGGAACGCCAGCCGGGTCCGGTTTTTTTATGGTTTCCTCCTTTAAAAAGATAACCTTCGGCCACATAATTTTTCTTTTCCCGACCCTTTCGGGTCGGCCTTTCAGGACTTTTGAAGAACAGGACCTTGTTTGTTTAGCCCGCTTTTTTCATTCTCTTCATAGCGAAATGCCGTAAACTGTGATGCGACAAGACGCCTGTCAAACGCGGGCAGCAATCCTTTTCACCCTTGCAACGAGGCCCCAGGAAAGACAAACCCATGAGAAAAGCGCTCGCATACCTATACGCCATGGTTGGGTTGTATTTTGTAGTCTACTGCATTTACATGGTTTACGCCTGCGGCTGGACAACGATCGTCTTCGACCAGTGGCGTATCTACGACCAGTACTTTTCCATCGATTTTCCCTGGAACATTTTCATGCTTCAGAACGGGCACCGGCCCGCTGTTCCGGGCCTGTTTTTTCTGGCGGATATCTACTGGTTCAACGCCCGGAACATTTCACTCCTGATCGTCGGCATGCTGCTGCTCAGCCTGATCGCCGCCATGATCTCCGTGCTTATCTGGCGGGACAAGGAGCTGACCAGGCCGGTCAAGGTAATCTGCATCTCCGCCGCCTGGATGTTTTCGTTCTGGCTGGCCAACAGCAGGGTGCTGCTTCACGGAAACGAGTCGATGCACTGTTACCTGCCGATCCTCGCTCTTATTGTCTCTATCCTGGCTTTTGGCTCCCTCCGGAACGCCCTTGGCAGGAGCGACTCCAAAACAACTTTCACGGCGATGCTCGCCGTTTGTGCCTGTTGTTTCATGGCTTCATTCAGCTTCGGTTTCGGGATGATCGCGTGGCCCGCGATCATCCTCGCCGCCTTGGTTACCAGGCTGCCCGCTCGTATACCCTTGTGTCTGGCGGCTCTCTTCGCAGGCACGCTGGTGCTTTACTGTTTTGTCCTCCCTGGCGACACCCGCGTGCAGGGGGCAATGGGATTCCATCCCCTGGAGAACCTTTTGGATGCCTGCTACTGGCTCGGGAGCATCGCCAACCGGATCGCCATACCCTTCTTCGTTGAAAAGTCGATCCGAGTAGATATCTTCTGCCCTGTGCTTGGAGGGATCGGGATGCTCTTCACGGCCGTTCTTTTCGTGAAGAACCTTATCGCCCCCGGAAAGCTGTCGCGCCTGGAGGTCTTGTGCCTGACGGTTCTTGCCTTTGGTGCGGGCTGCGCCTTCCTTGTGGCCATATGCCGAAACAGCTTCTTCAAGACGCTTCCTTATCAGCGGACGGGCCCGCGTTACCTTCCCTGGGTAATCCTGTACTGGCACGCCATGATCGTTCTCCTTGCACTCTATTCCGAACGCGCCCTGCGTACGCACGCTCGGTCACGGTGGCCGACAAGGTGCTGGTGGATCCTGGTCTGCCTGCTCCCCTTCTTTTTTCTGAAAACCAACAACGCCGGGATGACTCCCAAGACCAACCACAGGAAAGTATCGATGGGGCTGGTCGTGGGGGTACAAGACGACGAACTCGTAAAAAAATGGCTCTACAAGAACACGGAAACCGTGTACCGCGCAGCCGGGATCCTCAAGGAAAAGGGGCTGGGCATGTTTGCATGGCCGCCGGGGAAAGATATCGGCCGGACGCTGCTCCGGCGGTACAAGGTGACGGACGCCCCCTCCCTGAACAGCGAGTTCGAACCCCTGGTCGTGTTCGCGGACCGCGGGCGCGAGGGTGGGCGCTTCAGGGGAACCGTCTCCTACGGCCGTGAATCCACACCGCATCACTTGGTGGTTGCGGATGACAGCGGTACGATCCAGGGACTGGGCTTCTTGCACCCAGGGGAATCGTCGAAAAAAGAGAACCGGCTCGAGCGCGACTTTTCAGGCTATATCCGGGCGTTCGCAAAGGAGGAAAGCTACAGATACTATTTCATTCTCGAAGATGGGGCGTCCGCCGTGCAAACAAACGCTCCCACGCTGTGCATCAGGAGCAAGGACGCAAAAAAGCCTGTCCGGGTGGACCGGATTTTTCTCGTTACCCTCGACACCTTGAGAGCGGACCATGTGAGCTGTTACGGCTATCCCAGGAAAACCACGCCTTTCCTCGACCGGCTGGCGCGGTACGGTGTCCTGTTCAAGAACGCCTTCTGCCAGATGTCCACAACTTCACCATCCCACGCATCGATCTTCACCTCGCTTCACCCGTGCCAGCACAAGGTACTGAAAAACGGCCTCAAGCTGGACGACATGCACAACACCCTGGCCGAGTGCCTGAAGGAAGAGGGGTTCGTTACAGGAGCCGCGGTCAGTACGAACCGCAACTTTCGGGTGAGTAACATCGACCAGGGTTTCGATTTCTTCGACGAACCTAGTCGGGAGGAAGAGGAGGCCTTGAGTCGAAAATACCGTCCTGCAGAGGATACCGTGGAAAAGGCCGTCGCTTGCCTGAAGAACCTCGATGACGCAAAAAAAATCTTTTTCTGGCTTCACCTGTACGACTCGCACAGGCCCTATGAGAAGCACGATAACATCGTCTCTGGTCTCGAGGAGCAGCTTGGCGGAACAGCGTTCGAGCGTTTCCTGGTAGAAGAGCACAAGACAGATCCATCGCCTTTCGGCGGCAGCGAAAGAATGGCCAAGGCTGTGACGCTTTACGATGCCGAAACGTACTACGCGGACCAGCAGCTCGAGTCGTTCTTCAACTTCATCGATCAGTCAGGCCTCGGGAAAAACTCGCTCTGGATCATAACGTCGGATCACGGCGAGGGGCTCGGCAACCACGACTGGCTGGATCACGGCAAGCATATCTACAAAGAAAAGCTCAGAGTGCCCCTGGTAATCTACACGCCGGACGGATGGATACGACACAAAAAGATCACCGGCCTGGTGGAGCTGCTGGACATTTATCCCACCGTGGTTGAGGCCGTGAAAGGCCCCGGCCATGAAGTAGAGCAGCAGATCATGGGGTACTCTCTTCTGCCGCACCTGATAGCCGACAAGGAACCGCCTGCCCCCTTTCACAGGATAGCTTTCGCTCAAAGGAGAGGATTCGATCCCTGCTCCGCCGACAGCGTTCGGTTCGAGCCCGGATCCACCTTCGCGGCCCAGGACCTGGATTACAAGTACCTGCACCGGACTGACGGAAAGGACGAGTTTTTTGTCCTGAAAACGGATCTCTACGAGGAAAACAACCGGATCAAGGATGTGCCGGGAAAGCCCCGGCAGTTCAAGGCGCTGATCGATCACACGCTTTCCACGCTCACCAAGGGGTACGAAAACGATGTCCAGGAGGTTGATGCCGAAATACTGGAGAAGCTCAAGGAGCTGGGATACATCAAGTAGGCCCTTTTCTGTTGCTCCTCAGAAAAAACAGAATACCAGGAAGGCGCAGGAGAGAGAGCACAAGCCGCACAAGGATCATCAGCTCTGCGCCGCCCGCGTAGCCGCCTTGGTTGAACGCTACGAACGCTGCCGACTCGCCCACGCCGATCCCTCCCGGAGAGATGGGCAGGCTGTTGGCAACCACCACGAGAGGAACGTTCATGAGGCTGGCGCTGTAGCCTACAGGGTTGCCGAGAGCCAGGCCCGCGATCCAGAAACCCGCAACCATAAGAAGACCCGACCCGACCGATAGAACAAACGCGGCAAAGAGCCAGGCACGGCCGCCAGCCCGGCCTTCCCCAGGCCGGCCCGCCGTACCCGGCAACAGGCCCGTGACAAAAGACCGGACACGCTTGCTTAGCAGTATGGCGGAACACGCCGGCAGACCAAGGACCACCCCGACAGCCACAAGGCAGTGGTAGCGAAACAGGCCTTCTGATTTCGCTTCAGCGGGAAGAAAAGCGAAGGCTGACACGGCTAGAAGGAAAAAAACATAGAGCCCCATCACCCTGTCCACGATCACGGAGAGCACCCCTCGAAAACGAGACTGCGGGTCATCGCGCAGCAGATAGTAGGCCCGCGCGAACTCGCCGCCCAAAACACCGGGCAGGATCACCTGGAAAAAATTACCTATCCAGAAGATACGGAACGTCCCGGCAAGCGATACGCGGATCCCATGGAACCGAAGCAGGCACCACCAGCGAACCCCCTGGGCCGTGAGGTTGAGGAACAGAAAAAGAACAAGACAGGGAAGCGCGAAGCCCACCCTGACAGCGGCCAAACGCTCCAGGGACAGGTTGCCGCTTAGAAATAGCCAGCATATAGCCCCGGCGGCGACAAGGTATTTCAACACCCTTCCGACGACAATCCAGCCCTTGGACATGTTTGTGTTGTCGGACATGAAATCTCAGAGGCCGGTCCCATGTTGAAACCGATTTTCCAGGTCCGCCAGAACCGAAGCAGCGACACGGGGCAGCTTTACATTTTCGTTTTCATGATGCCTGAGGCGCCCATCAAAAGAGGCGGCTGCAACCCTCTTCCATTCACTCGAGTCAAACTCCCTCCCCGCGAAACGAAAAAGCCGCTCAGCCTCCTCTTCCTGTTTCACGGGATCGAAAAGTCGGTTGTAGTTCACAAAGGCCACCTCCATGCCGAGCTCATCCATCTGCTCGAGAAAAGCCCCGACGTGGTAGGCCCAGAACCTGTACCCCAGCCAAACGGGCAGGCCTTCCCTGCGGTTGAGAGAGCGGACCACCTCTGCGGGATGGCGGTGCGAAAACAGCACCTTGTCCACAGCGGCATGTCGACACCAGGGCTTCAGGAGTAGGCAAAAGCGAGGATCCTTTACGGCGCCCCGCCCGATCTTCTCCCCCACTTCACGCACCTGTGGCTTCATTCTTTCCATTCTTTCCGCAAGCTTTCGGGTATGAGGCATCATCAGGTAGCGCGCCTTCACCGGCAACATGAGGATCTTCTCAACGGCGCTTCGCTTGTGGTACGGCACCATCCAGAGCCTCTGTAGGCGCTGCAGGCCGGCGATGACGGAGTTGTTGATAAGAAAAACGTCCCTGTTCTCGAAGTAGCCTTTCGCGTTCCATTTATCCGCGGGAAGAAAATCTTCGTGATCCCCGAAATCCACGCCAAGCTCCATCAGGATGTTGCATACCGCCGATGTGCCGCTCCTGTGCATTCCGGTGATGATGATCATTTCGTTCCTTTTTCGCTTACGGCCTCAGCAACGATCCCCTGCCGTGAAAGGGCCCGGTGCATCCGTGCCGGACGGCTCATCATCCCCGCTGAAACCGGCTTTTTGCTGGATGATCCACAGCGGTCGTTTTTTAACCTCCTCGTAGATCCTCCCCACGTACTCTCCGATCATGCCGAGGCCGATGAGGTGGACGCCGCCGAGAAACAGAACCACGATGACCAGGGTTGCAAAGCCAGCAACCGGTGTATCTGTGGTCAGGCGACGGTACATGTAAACCGCCGCGCCCACAAGGGTCAAGAACGATATCAAGGCACCCGTGTAGGTCAGGACTCGAAGAGGAACGACCGAAAAAGAGAAGATCCCGTTGAAAGCGAGCCGGAAAAGGCTACTGAAACCGTACTTCGGATCACCCGCGAACCGTGCTGCTCTTTCGTACTCTACACCGATCTGGTTGAGTCCGATCCAGGCCCTCAGTCCTCGGATGAAGCGGTGCTTTTCGGACATCCTGTTGAGCTCGTCAGCCACCCGCCTGTCTATGAGCGAAAAATCGCCGCAGTCCTTCGGAATCTCCGTGTCGGCCAGAAAGCTGAGTACACGGTAAAAAAAATGGTAGAGAAAGCGCTTGATGAAGCCTTCCTTGCGTGCCTTGCGGATCCCGTAGACCACGTCATACCCTTCGCGCCATTTCTCCAGAAACCTTTTGATCTCCTCCGGCGGATCCTGGAGATCAGCGTCCATGGTGACCACGGCATCGCCGGAGGCGTGGAATATCCCTGCGGAGATAGCCACCTGATGACCGAAGTTTCTGCCGAAACGCAGGATTTTCCAGTGGGGATTCGTTGCTGCGAGCTCTTCGAGGCGGGCCCAGGTGCTGTCCTTGGACCCGTCATCCACTGCAACGACCTCGTAAGGTTCGCTCCAGTCCCTGGAGGCTTCTGTGATGCGGGCGCTTAGGCCGGAAAGCATCTCCTCCTCGTTATAGCACGGGATAACGATCGATATCATACCGTTGGAGTTCCTTCCAAAACGTCTTTTCGTCAAAACGCGCGGCCCGAGTCAGAAATTATGGCACAGGTTTTTTGCCGTTTGCAAACGATATTCGCCTTTAACACATATTTCACCCTCTTCCGCTTCGGCACCGTAAACCTCGCTGTGGCTGTGTGTCAGCGGCAGACGCAGTCCGGCATCATTTTTTTCTGGCGGTAATCGGGGGGAGCCGGGACTTCTCCCAGCAGATGCCGTGGGTATAAAACGGTTCCCGAAAAACACGCGCATCCTCAA
>CAZIUL010000110.1:0-6544 GCA_964542475.1 uncultured Phycisphaerales bacterium
TTGAACAATGGAGGGCGCCGCTCCGCCGGCGCCGTAAACCAAGAGGCGGCAAGAGACTGCCGCCCTCCACGAGCAGTAACCTGCGCTGTGGCGGCCTTTCAGTATCCAAGCGCTTCCAGCTCTTCCACCATCCCCGGTGTGATTTCAGGCAGGTTTTCTTCCCCTTCTGCCCCGCGAAGACCTTTTTGCAGCTTCACGCGCAATGCTTCTGCGAGCACCTTCTCACTATCCTTCATGGTCCCGGAAAGGTTCCGGCTTTCCAGTGGATCGTTTCCGATATCGTAAAGCTCTGTCCCGCTCTCCCTGTTGATGAGCTTGATGTCATTTAAAAAGACAGCCTGGCAATTCGGATATTCGCTCAAGCGGAACCTCTCACCCGTCAATGCCTTTCCCCGGAAAAGGGGAGCAAGGCTGACCCCGCGAACAGGAACCTGCAACGGGACGGACACCAGGTCCAGCACAGTGGGAAAGATGTCCACCAGCATGACAGGCGTATCGATCTCCTTGCATGAAGGCTCTTCTCCAGGCAGGCGGATGAGCAGGGGTACATGAAGGATGCTCTGGTAGAGCTCGTTGTGGGTTATGATCCCGTGATTCCCCAGCGCCTCCCCGTGATCCGCGGTAATTACCACTGCCGTGTTTCCCAAAAAATCGCGGAGCCCGTTTTCGAACAGCGCGGACAGGGCATGATCCGTGTAAAGAACCTCCTGGTCATATCTGATGATCAGCCTATGCAGATCACCGTCGGTGAGAGGATACCGCTTGGAGCGTTTTTCATCGAAGCGGTAATGTTTCGTCTCACCCTCCTCCTGGGGCTCCTCTTCTGAAAAGAAGGAACCGAACGAGGGAGGCACCTTGTATGGATGGTGCGGGTCCAGGTAATGAAGCCAAAGGAAAAAAGGCTTGTCCTTGTCAGTCCTCTTCTGCAGCCATGCCACGGCCAGGTCCGTAACCTCTTTGGCGACTCTTCTCTTCGCCTTTGTGGACTGCCCGCGAACATCTATGGAATCAAAGGTCTCGAACCCAAGCTGGATGCCTGTTATTTCCGAGGATTGAATGGAAGAGGTTATGGCATGCGTATCATAACCGCTCTCTCCCAGCACCTGGGCGAGGGTCGTGTTTTTTTTTCTTAAAAAAATGAACGGGCCGTTCTGTGTCAAGATGCCGTCCGTGTATGGATAAAGGCCTGTCATGAGCGATGACAGGGACTGAGGGGTTGTCCCGCACTGGGACACGGCATCCTTGAAAAACAGGCATTCCGAAGCCAGCGTCCGCAGAAAAGGCGAAGTGTCCCTTTCGTACCCGTAGGGAGTCAAGTGGTTCGCGCACAGGGTGTCTATGGTAATCAGCACCAGGCTGGGTTGCTCACGGCGCCCGGGACACGCTGTAAAAGAAAAGAACAAGAGGAGGGCGCATGAAAAAACAGCACTCGCCGTTTTTGTGCAACCTCTCCTCGCGTTGCAAAGCGAATTCGAGTTTACAGAATCTGATAACATTTTACCCGACAGGGCTTGTTTCCCATGGAAAAGATGTGAAGTGAACATTATACTCCCGTTTTGTTTGAGCTTCATTTTTCGACCTTGCGATTAAACACACCCCACCGATCTGCCGGGGGTTCTTTTAATGGTAACAGGTTCATGTGCGGCATAACAGGAATCATAAACCAGGGCAATGACCAGGTCTTCGGAGACCTCTACCGCGGCATGCACGCCATCCAGCACCGCGGCCAGGATGCCGCCGGAATCCTGACCTTTTCCAACCGTTTCCACCTGGTCAAGGGGCGCGGGCTGGTGCGCGATGTTTTCGGTGCCGACGATGCAAGGGTTCTCACGGGAAACATGGGAATCGGGCACGTGCGCTACCCCACGACGGGTAAGGGGTCGTGGGAGGATGTACAGCCGTTCTGGACCAGCACGCCATACGGAATAGGAATGGCGCACAACGGCAATCTCACCAATTTTCATTCACTCAAGGAGCACTTTCGCAAGGTCTACAGGAGCCATATCAACTCGGACTGCGACGTGGAGGGCCTGCTCTGCCTGCTGGGTGACGAACTGTTGAACCAGAACGGCGAAAGCCTGAAACCCGGCAATGTGTTCGATGCGATCGAAGGGGTTTTCAACCGGGCGAACGGCGCCTACTCGGTCATCGGCATGATCGCGGGCCGCGGTATGTTCGCTTTCCGCGATCCGCACGGCATCAAGCCGCTCATCATGGGATTCCGCCGGGGAGCCTCCGGTAAATCCTGCTGCTTCGCATCGGAGAGCGTGGTTATAGACATGCTCGACTACCACGACACCAGCGACCTCAGTCCGGGAGAAGCGGTGTTCATCGAACCCGACTGCACTGTACACAGGAAGGTCATCTCTCCGAAGCTGCACACCCCGTGCATCTTCGAGTGGGTCTACTTTGCCCGGCCTGACTCTTTCATCGACAAGGTATCGGTCTACAAGACGCGAAAGAGGCTCGGCGAAAAGCTGGCCCGAAGCTGGAAACAATCCGCCCCCCCCGTTGACGTGGTCGTTCCGGTTCCCGAGTCCGCCACCACAGCAGCCCTTTCAATGGCAAACGCCCTGGATGTGCCCTACCGGGAAGCCCTGGTCAAGAACCGCTACATCGGCAGGACGTTCATCATGCCGAGGGACTCGAACCGCCCCGACTCGGTTCGAATGAAACTGAACCCGATCCAGATCGAATTCGAGGGCAAGGACGTGCTGCTTCTGGACGACTCGATCGTGCGCGGCAACACCTCCAAAAACATCATCGCCATTGCAAGAAAGGCGGGCGCAAAAAAGGTCCACATGGCATCCTATTCGCCGCCGCTCGAACATCCCTGCGTGTACGGCATCGACATGTCCACCAACAAGGAGTTCGTGGCAAGGGGCAAGGATGTGGACGGGATAGCACGGACCATCGGAGCCGACCATCTTCTGTACCAGGAGATTGACGACCTCGAAGCCGCTGCCACGGAAGGCAACCCTGATGTGAAGAACTTCTGCACCGCCTGCTTTACGGGCGAGTACCCCACGGGAGATGTCACACCGGATCTGCTGCGCCGGATCGAAGCGGAAAGGGAAGCCTGAGTTGAAAAATGAACGTCGCTCATTTCTCTTTACCCTAACTTTGCAAAGTTAGGGTTTACTCCACGTTTTTTTCAGGCAAAATAGAACCTTTATTTCTCAATCCCAGTTACAAAGGCTTTTATCCGGGCACCCTGGTTACAGCATTTTTTTCACAGGAGGAATTCATGTACCGTTTCGTATTCACAGCACTGCTTGTTGTTTTGTTTGCAGCTTCCGCCCTGACCCTTCCTGTTCAGGATGAAGGGCAATGGGACGTTTTGACGGTACAGGAAATGGGCGTTGACCGCTTCCGTGCGGATTACCCCGATTTCAACGGCAAAGGCGTTGTGGTCGCGGTCTTGGACACAGGAGTGGACATGGGCGTGGACGGATTGAAAACGCTCCCGGACGGCGAAGTGAAGGTGGTTGACTGCCGCGACTTCACAGGCGAAGGCGATCATTTCTGGGAAGAGGGCGACATGGTCCCGGACGGGAAAAACGGGTTCAAGCTCGTTGATTCGGAGGGCCGCGAGTTCAAGAACTTCGAAAAGTTAGCAATCTGCGCGGAGCCCGAACGCTACTACATGACCTTCATCGAGGAATCCAGGTTCAGCGACACCTCGGTAAAGGACCTGAACTCGGACGGCGACAGCAACGACACGTTCGGCGTGCTGATCTTCACCGCAAGGGAGGAGTGCAAGTGCGCGGAAGAAGGCGTTGGCGAAGATGAGGGCGAGTGCGAACATGCTGAAGAAGGTGAATGCGAGCATGAAGGCGAGGGCAAGCACGAAGATGAAGGTGAAGGTGAAGAAGAGCATGAGTGCGAGTGCGCTGAAAAAGGCGACCTCATCTACTATGCCGTGGTTGACATCAACGGCGACGGCAACCTCGAAGACGGCGTGTGCTTGACCGACTACTGGCGCAAGCACCAGACCTTTGTCCTGAAAGGCAAAAAAGGCGCGCGAAAAATGCTCACAATGGCCTTGAACTTCTACCCGGAAGAAAAACGCCTTTCCATCCACTTCGATGACGGCGGACACGGGACCCATGTGGCTGGAATCGCCGCCGGATACTCCATACACGGCCAGGAAGGGTACAACGGTTTGGCGCCCGGGGCGCGTGTGATAAGCCTCAAAATAGGCAACAACCGCTATGCAGGCGGATCCACAGTGACGGAAAGCGTGAAAAAAGCGCTCGACTACGGTGTGAAGTACTCCAAGGATAACAAGGTGCCGGTTGTCTTCAACATGAGCTTCGGCATCGGTTCGGAAAGGGAAGGCGACAGCGCCATTGACAAGTACGTTGACGACATCCTGTGGAAAAACCCGGGCGTTGTTTTCGTGACCTCCGCGGGCAACGAGGGGCCGGGCTTGTCCTCGGTCGGAACGCCGGCCGCATCCGTGCGAGCGATCTCGGTTGGAGCCATGCTCTGCCCCGCGGCCGCGGCTGCCCAGTACGCGTGCAACATCGATCGCGAGGTCGCGTTCTCGTTCTCATCGCGCGGCGGCGACACGTTCAAGCCCGACATCATGGCGCCCGGATCAGCGGCATCCACCGTGCCTCTCTGGGGAGGCGGCGACCACATGAACGGGACATCCATGGCATCGCCTGCAGCAGCCGGAGCGATCGCGCTGGTGGTGGACGGCCTCGTGCGCCACGACCCGCCGTTTACCATCGACAATGCCTTGATCCACCGTGCGGTCAAGAACACCGGGCGCGATATGGAGGGGCTGAGCGTGCTAGACGAGGGCGGGGGTGCAATCGATGTGCCCGCAGCGTACGACCATGCCTTGTTTCTCTGCGAAACAGAAGAGGCAAAAAAGCTGAGGGAGTACAGGATCAACAACAACGGGCCTGCACCCGGAAAAGGTGTGTCCTACTGGCGCATTAGCCCATGTATCCCGAGAAAGACCGAGGTCATGGGGTTCTCCGTCAGCGCAGGCTTCCCGGCGAAGATGACGGACGAGGACAAGGCACGGTTCTACAGGGCGTTCGATCTGAAGCCGGATGTGGAGTGGCTCTCGCTCACGAAACCGATGGCTTACCTCAAGGGAAGCTTGTCCGCAAGCGTGGGTATCATGGCCGACATCGCGGGAAAGGCGCCCGGGCTCTACACCGGCAAGGTGACAGCGACCCGCAAAAGCAACGACACCATAAACGGCGCCCCGGTTCACGAGTTCGATATAGTCGTCTCCGTGCTCGTCCCTCACAGGGTGAACACTGAAAACCGCGGCCGGATCAAAACAGTCGGCGAGCTCGAGCCCGGATGCTTGGACCGCGTCTTTGTTGAAGCGCCGTATGGCACAACCTCGATCACAACCGAGCTGCGCATGATCGACGGCAACAAAGCCTCTTCCATCAGCGCGGCGATCCATGATCCGGAAGGCGTTGGTCGCGGCGGAGTGAGACCGGTTTCCGAGCGAGGCAGCACCGAAGCAAAAGGCACAATCCGCGGAACATATGTGGTGCCCGGCACCTGGGAGATCGTGGTGAACTCCTCGATCCGGAGCAGGGCAAAGGCGAAATACGACCTGCGGGTAACTTTTTCAGGAGCGGAAATCGGCGAGCCGATAGCTTTCGCGGAAGAGTCGGACCTGACAAAACAGCGGATTCTCGTTCCGGTGCGCTGCACGCAGGCATTGCCGCTGGACGGCACCGTGTCCGGAAGAATCGACGGCTTTGTAAAAAAAGAAGTCATCACCGTAAAGGATACGGATAAGTTCACGCGAACGGTAAGACTGGACAACACGGCTGCAAGAGCATCATGGACCCTTGACTTCGACCGCGACACCTACGCTCTTTTCACGGATTGCGTTTTCCGCATCGAGGATCCAGAGACCGACAAGGTGATCCGGAACTCGGGCCTGGGCCAGCGATCAGGCGCTGTCAGCCTGAACATCAGCAGCAATCAAGCGGAGCCAAAGGAGTACAGGATAGTTGTGCTGCCCGGATTCAGCCTGAAAAAGGATTTGAAGAGGTGGCGCTTCACTCTCACGGAAAAGCTCACCTGGAAATCAGGCGCCTTGAATCTGGAAGCGGTCGCACCAAAGGGCGGCAAAATAAACATCATGCCCGGAGGCTGGGCTGATGTCGAGTTCCGCATGCCGGGAACGCTTCCCGCGGTGCCTGAAGGGTATGCCCTGCACGGTGTGCTGGATGTCACAGGAAAGGACGGGCTGATCCTGCGAAAAGATGTCGAGATGTAGGCACAGGTTTAGGATCGTCTCCTGGCATGAAACGAAGCCACAGCGCAGTTTACGGTGCCGCAGCAGGAGAGAATGAAATAGGCGGGTTAGGGAAGCTGTTTTCCTGAAACCGGCTTGGTTTGGAGGGACAGCTTCCACGCCGTCCTCATTCGGTGTAGGTTCGTTTACGGCGCCGACGGAGCAGCTGACCTCCATTGTTCAAGCGGTATGTGCTGTTTCATCTGGAGGGCGGCAGTCTCTTGCCGCCTCTTCGTTCACGGCGCCGACGGAGCAGCT
>CAZIUL010000111.1:0-6497 GCA_964542475.1 uncultured Phycisphaerales bacterium
CTCTTGAACTGCGAATCCGTTGCTTCTTCAAAGGTCATGCGCAGGTTTCCTATTCGGACCTCTGCGCCCGAACCAAGTGCAATTCCGCTTCCGAACGGGACCTTCTCGCCGTTCACCAGCAAAGACACCTCCTTTGCCGCAGGGCCTATCACAAAGCCGCAAGCCTGCCACTCCAGCACAGCGGCAAGCATTGGGACTTCGCCTGTGTCCACTCGGATGGCCGCGCCTTTTCCCGATCCGATGAAAGCCCTGGATGGGACCATCACATAGGAATGGTTTTTCATGTCGCTCCGCCTGAGCCTTATTGCTTCAGCCACTCCCCGCCTCCCAGACTTTCTGAAGATCCTGCACTCGAAAAGCACGCTGAAAGGGCTTTTTTTCGATGCAAGGCGGAACCTTTCGAAACCTCCCAGTTCGATGCTTTTTCCCCTTGGCAGCAGTGTTTCCGTGCGCGCACCCGGTTTGTGCGCCGGTTCCAGCATGTATGTGCCGTTTGTGCTCCTGAGATCCTGGAGCATAACGCTTTTGCGATCCCTGCTCAGCGTGATCGATGTGTGCTTCCTGCTGATGCACGTGTTGGTTTCGAACGAATTGGGGCTCTCTGTGTCGCGGATGAGAAGTGGAGCTTTTCGCCCGATTTCGATGCACCATTCTCCGAAAACAAAACAGCTTCGCGGCCTGCTTTTCACACCTTCGCCGCCATACCAGCTGAACCTTGCCCTTTTGACAAAGCGCATAGAGCCGGCGGCCTTTGTTTTGAGCCGCTCCGGTAGTCCGCAGCCAGGCGGGGGCGGCGCTTTTTCGATGGGCAACCGGATCCAGGTCCCGCTGACCTCGACACCACCCCTGTCCGCTCCAACATATACGTCGCCGGCCATCACTTCCGCGTTGACCACCACGGACTTTGCCGCGTCTTCCCCGACGTTTAATGTAAAAGTGCCGGTAGGGACTTTGAACCAGTTTCGTTTTTTTGCGGCATCCCTGTCAATATCTTCTTGAATGCCCGCTCCGGCAGCCTTTTCGCTTTTTGTTTCGAGCTCGATGTCGCTCGAGCGGTAAAGCCCCGCCTGTTTGGGGATGAACGCGAAATCGATCGGCCTTTTTTCGCCTTTTTTCAAAAGCACGCCCGGAACCCCGCCGATGCTACCGGACCCTGAAAGATCCTGCGCCGCAAACTTGAGCCCGGTCACCGCCGGATCGATCTTGCAGTGCAGCCGGTCGTCAGTCAGGTTCTCGATCTGCAGCCTGAGCAGGCAGCGCTTGTTTGCGGCGAACGGCGTGTCGGATGCAAGCCGGAGAGCCACGGGAATGCCCTGTTCCACGTTCCACGACGCCCCATCCGCAAGGAGCACTGACTCGGGGAGTTCTCCGCGGCATAACGCAGCCATGGTCCTGGGAGGCAGGCCGCCGGTCACCGGTACACCGATATGCATCAGCCCGCAAAGCACGGTCGCGGCAATACCGCTCTTGTCTGCACGCTCCCCATCACCCATCAGCAGCTTTTGTATGTGTTCCCGATCGAGGCTCAGCTTCCTTTCACGCACTTCCTGAGCGAACTCTGCTTTCAATCGCTGAAGGTCGAGCTTGTGTTCGAGGTTCAGCTTCTCCCTGGCCCTTGCTAACTCATGCTCCCGCTCCTCGTCGTTGGCCTCGCGCATCCTTTTCAGCGCGTCGATCTCTTCCTCGCGGAGGAGTTTCTCCTTTTCCGCTCTTGCGATCAAATCGAGCTCTTTTTTCTCTAGGACGTACCCGGCCTCCTTCTGCTCGGCTAGCGCATGAAGGAGCGCGTTGCGCGCATTCACCCGCTTGGCAGCATCCCTTGAACGGCGACGGGCCATCTTGTCTTCAGCCCTACCTGCCTCGTGTCTGTCGAGCTCATCTGATGAAAAGGATGCGGTTTTCACGGACACGAGCTCTATTCCGAGATCCTCGAACAAAAGGGATGTCTGATCGATCACGGTTTGTTTCACCACGGACCGGAGGAGTTCCCCCGCATCCCTGAGCTCAAGCGCTTCCCTGGCCCTGGCAGCGGATTCGAGCGCGGATGCCATCGCTTGCGCTGCCTCGGCTTCCAAATCATCAAGCTTCCATTCGTCATTGCTTTCAAGCCTTGAAAAAAGGCGGCCCGGATTGGTGCAGCGGAGCACCATGCAGGTTTCGAGCCTGCCCTTGATCCCGTCCATGCACTGGGCCGGATCAAGCTTTATCTTCCACTGAAAGGGCGGCTCCAGGGCGAGGAGAAAGCAGACCGGCGATTTTGTGTCTATTCCGGAGGGAAGCTTCAGCCCGCCTTTTCCGTAACTTCCAGGGTGAAGAAGATCGAGATGTGTTCCCTCCTTCGAGAAGATGAGGGCTTTTGTCCCTTCAGCCACGACAAACCCCTTCTTGCTCGCGTCATCGAGGCTGACAAAATCGACCTTTCTGCAGATCAAAGGGACTTTTAATGAAAATGTGTTTTCCGATTTTTTGAAAAGTGCCATCCCTA
This sequence comes from uncultured Phycisphaerales bacterium, assembly GCA_964542475.1. Lineage (GTDB taxonomy): Bacteria > Planctomycetota > B15-G4 > B15-G4 > CAYZWU01 > CAZIUL01. The sequence goes on from CAZIUL010000111.1 coordinate 2,486, forward strand.
CCCTGTTCTCTTGCTCTTGAGTCCTGCCCGGCCGCGCGTCACGCTCCGGAAACGGTCCTGTTCCTCTCCTCCATCGTTCTTTTCACAACACCCAGGTTTTCTTTCGCTTCAAGGAGTTGTTCGATTACAGCGTCCGTGTCACCGGTTGCGGCTGACTCCTCGATTTTTTTCGCTGAAACCGCGGCTTTTTCAACGGCATCCGCTGTTTTGCCTTCCACGCGGGCTAAGCTGTCAAGCAGATCGTCAGGGAAAGGGGTTGCTGCCAGGCGGGTAGCAATACCTTCCTGGGAATCCCTGATCTTTGCCTCCAAGCCCGCGATCTCATCGCTTGTCGCGTTGATCCGCACTGCACGCTCGTCCCCGGGCGGGAGTGTCTTGATCGCGAGCCCAAGGCTGTTCCTGGCATGGGCAAGCCTCTCGGCTGTCTTGTTCCTGAAGCTTTTGTCAGCATTGAGTTGGCGTTTTATCGCGCGCTGGACATCTTCCTCCTTTCTGCGTCTTGCTGATTTTCGAACCGAAACAAGGAGCGTTCCGAGGACGATGAGCGCGAGAAACCCGCTGCCGCATATACCCATGTAAAAGTACAGCTTTCGGTTCGTGATGCCGTGCTCGAACAAGGTTTTTTTCCCGTTTCCGCTTTCAAGCGCCCATACCTGCTCTCCTGACTCGAGATCCACAATCCGGACCTCCTTGGCTTGAAGGGTTGCTCCTAACATGTGTTCGGTGTATTCCAAACCACCGAGAAGCGCCGAGTTGAACACGGTTCTCACATGCGCGTATTCGGGAAGGGACCGCTCGTTGATCATATCCCCGTACTTCAGCAGTTCGTTTAACTTCATATCGAGCTTTTCGCAGGCATTCGTGTCCTCGATCAGCACCAAACACTCTTTTTCCCGGGCGATCTCCTGAATCTCTGTTTGCAGCTCTATCCTGAGATCGAGCCCGTTTTCTCCATGCTTCAGTTCAAGGACCAGAAGGCGAATGCTGCCCTCCTCGTCGCCTTTTTCGCGGAGCCAGGCTTCCATGTCCCACTCACGGAGCTGCTTTTTTATTTCCTCGAAGAACTTCCCGTATACTTTTACCTTGTGGTCCGAGGAAACGATGTCCGTGATGCCTTCCTCTCCCCCCTCTTTGGGCAGGGACGGCTCTTCTCCTGCCCAGATCTTCAAGCAGAAAAGGCATGCAAGGACGAGCACCAGGCTACTGAAGGTAAGCGCGTACCGAGAAAACAGATGTCGCGGCATCTTATTTTTCCTCTTTGCTGCAGTATTCATCCAGTTTGCTCCACACGGAACCTTTTATGCTTTTGATAAGTGTATCAAGCGCGTTCATGCTCCCATTGTCGGCATCTCCCCCGAACGCTCCCTTTTCTTCACCCTTCAACAGCCCGGACGCGATGAGTGTACCTTCTCGAAGATCGATTATGTCGAGCCCTTGCCACACGGCCTGGGGATGCATGAAACCCTTTTCAGGTATCCTGATGCATACCTTTGCCACGCAGAGGAGGCGGCCTTTAAGATTGAACTGTTTTTTCAGGCGGTCTGCCGGGATGCCGAAAAGATCGCCGCTTTCAAGCCCTTCGTGCTCTCCAGCAGCGGATTCCGCATCGATGCATGAGGCTGCAAGCCCATCCAGCAGTAGCTTCAATACTTTTTCTTCAAGGGCTTTTACACGGATTTCGGCGGCTTTTGCTCCTGTCACCTCGACTGCCGCGGCTACAAGTACGGTTTCCGTCTGGAAAGGGAGAAACGTCACTTTGCTATTCGTTTTTCTGATTCGGGCGGCATGTTCGGGCGGGAGCCCGTCATTTTCGAAGCGTTCCCTGTCTGGCAGCACTGTAAGATCAAGCGACAGGAGCTTCGAGCGGTTTTCATGTTCAACAACGGCTCGCAACATTCCGTGCGTATCCGTACGGCCCGATTCAGGGATTAAGCCATGTCCGTCCGAGACTTTTAGCATCAGGGGTACACCTCTGGCAGGAATTTTTTGGCGCTCGCTCCCTACCGCATCATCAAGAACCAGCTCCGCTTTGACCTCGATCCTAACCGGTTCAGACTCATCCGCGGGCAGGTATTTGCCTTGTTGAGAAACAGTGAACTCGATCGTTCCTGCAACGGTTTCCATCCCGGTTTTTATGCGGTCCTCAATATCGTTCCTTTTTTCGCGGATTTTTTTTTCCGCGGGATGGTTGTTTACGAGGAAATACAGGGTGAAAAGCCTGTCGTTAAGGGACGGTGTTCTTTCCCAGAGCCTGGCGATCCTATCCCGCGTTTCCCTGAACCCGCTGAGCGCTTCCGGAACTTCACCGCGCCCAAGAGCTGCTTGGCCGCGCCCAAGCTCTGCTTCGATCTCGTCTGCCTCACCCGCAAGCTCTGCTGCCAGGTTGTTTGCGGCTTCTTTCCGGTTCATAACAGCCAGGATGTATAGTGTATTGCCTGCTTCGTCCCAGTGTTTTTCTCGAAAACCGCAGCCGTGAAGAACAGCTTCCGTTTTTTCGAAACACCGTGAATAAACATCTTCGGTATAGGTGACCTTGTCGTCCTTTATGACTTCGCGCTGGTAATCATAAAACTCAGATTTGATGTGGTCTTTGATGTACTTGGAAACCGACGTTCTAGCGTCGGATCGCGCCCTTTCTACTAGCTTATCATCCCTATGACCCGTGGCTGAACCCGAGCCGGTGATGAACTTTTCCAAGGGGTATTCTTCAGGATAAGATCCGGTGTCGACCCAGGGAGGAAAAGGCCTTTGCGGGGGGGGATCATTGATTTCAATATTTGGAGGCGGCTCGTTTTGCGTCTGTTTAGTATCCACATTCTTCCCGTGATCATCAAAAGCGCATGCGGGAAATGTAACAAACGCAACAGCGACAATTATGAGGGCTGTGCTTCGAGAGAGTGTTCGAAGGAACTTTGCACCCATTTTTACCACCCGATTAACGCATGTTTTTCCCATTGCAACGGATCAATCATACAAAATCGGTTCTGGAATGAAAGTGAAATAGCGGCACAATGGATAGTGATAGTTTTGTCAGATCGCTTTTTTCCTGGAATAGTTACATTCTTTGTTGTTCAATCGAATGCTCTTGAGAAGGAGATTGTTAGATGCCTTCGAATGAACAGATGAATGTGAATGAGCCGACCTGCCCCTCGTGTGGAGAGGATGTTAAAACTCACTGGAAGCAGTGCCCAGTTTGCGGAGAAACACTTCCTGGTACACGCACACCCACTCCTCCGCCTCCAGGCGGTGTGGACATGAGCATGGGCGACGAACGTACCATACCCGAACCGGACAGACCCAGCATGATGGCTCAAGGGGCTGGCCAGGTGAGCCTCACAGACCGCTACGAGATCATTGAAGAAATCGGTCGCGGCGGCATGGGCGTGGTTTACAAGGCGCGGCATCTTGACCTTGACCGGATAGTGGCTGTAAAACGGATCCTTCCTGAAGCCGGGTCATTCAGTACTGCAGCACGGTTCAACCGCGAGAAAAAGACGATTGCCAAACTCAACCACCGGAACATCCTGACCGTCTTTGATGCAGGCGAAGACGAGCAAGGCCCGTGGCTTTCCATGGAGTACATCGAAAGCGGTCGCACGTTAAAGGACCGCGTGGAAGAAGAAGGTGCACTTCCGGAGGATGAGGTGATCTCCATCGGCAAATCGCTCTGTAGCGCGCTGTCTAACGCTCACCGTCTCGGCATCATCCACCGCGATGTGAAACCTGCGAACGTGCTCATCGCAGAAGACGGTACGCTCAAGCTTTCCGATTTCGGCCTTGCGCGCGAGGGCAGGTCATCGGACCTTTCAAAAACCGACTCCGGCATGGGCACGATGGCGTACGCCGCGCCCGAGCAGCTCGAAGACGCAAAAAACGTTGACCACCGCGCTGACATCTACGGAGTTGGAGCAACGCTTTACCACCTTTCAACCGGTGAGAGCCCGCGCGTGGTCAAATCGGATGCACTCCCCGAACGTTTGCGCGCTGTGCTCATGAAAGCGCTGTCCGAGCG
>CAZIUL010000112.1:0-6470 GCA_964542475.1 uncultured Phycisphaerales bacterium
AGAGGTATTCGCGGATTAGCTTTTCCGACCTGCTTTTGCGGCTGTCGTCTTTGTCAGCAGGCATGTCATTTCTCCGAAGGGTATTAGACCATGCGCACGGAGTGTGGGTCAAGGGTGGAGTGATTACATGCCAGGCAGGAATAATCCTTCAGCGTTCCCCGGGAATGGGACATGACACAAAATTCTCACGAACTCGGTATTACCCGTTATTTCCTCCGAGTAGTGTCCGCTTACGCCGGATTTTCCGCTTCTTATGTTTGATGGAACTCACCGGCAAAAACCCAGAAAAACCGGCATCCGCTGCCCGCGCCGGCCGGATTTCCCCGGCACAGGCAACATGTCGGCAATCATGAGGAAAGGATTACAGCCATGAAGATCGATAAAACGAAACAGGCACTGATAATATCCATGGGGCTTTTGCTTGCCTCTGTCCTGTGTAGCTGCATTTCCCGGGATTACACGAGGATTAGCGACTTCCTGAGGGAAGGACGGATGAAACAGGCGCTCTCCGCCTCCCGCGGGGTGTCCCGCGCGGCAGCGAACGATCCCCTCGTGATCGGCATCACCCGTGCGCTGTCCGCCGAGATATCTCTCGATCGGTTGGTGAAAGCGCAAAACCTCTTTTATCAGAACAAGTTCGGGGCAGCGCGCGATGCGGCCAGGGATGCGCTCGAAACGAATCCGGGCAACCTGCAGGGGTGTGCGTTCATGGCGGATGTCTGCTGCCTTGACGGGATCGAGCGTTACGCCGACGAGGACTTCGACGGAGCGTTAAAAGCCTATGACGAAGCCCGCGTGTACTGCCCCAACCACCCCGTGGCCAAGAAGTACACAGTGGTCACGAAACACGCGTGGTCATGCCGCGACTACGAATCTGGTTTAAAAAAATGCGCTGAAAACACTAAGACCTCATTGAAAGAAGCTGTCAGCCTATTCGAGGAGGCGGAAAAACGCACGAGCGGCTTCTGCGACGCGGCCGCGTGTGCGAAAGAATGCCGGGAAAGGTTCGCAATCATCTGCTTCGCTGAAGCGAGACACATGCTGACCTCGGGTAAAACATCTTTTGCCCCTGCCACCGCCCTGCTCCTGATGGAGGAAGGCGTAGGTTTCTGCCCCTCCTTCAAAGACGATAGGCTCTTGCGAGACACCCGCGAAATCGTCCGCGAACTTGCGAAAGTCAACTTTGCCTTCGACTTCAGCGGCAGCGGAAGTTCCGGCTACGCGGAACGGCTGAAAAACAAGCTTGCCAACGGGGTTCCGGGCTACGAACTCGCCAACAGCACCTTTCTCCCGAAGCTCCTCTTCAAAAGAAGGTGGGCTTCCACGGCCGATAGAATCAACGTGCTCCGCGTCGTCCACGGCGCCCGGTCGAAAATAGGATTGCCGTCTCCCTGCGTGGAGATTTCGGTGCGGCTGGACAAGCCGAGCGTCAGGATCGAGGAGACCGGCGTGAAAAACCTCAAGTCCAGATACCTGCACGGCAGCAAAAGGATTCCCAATCCGCGGAAAAGCGAGCTGATCGAAAAGATTCCCAAAGTGGCGAAGAAGCTTAACCATCTGAGAACCGTCGAATACCCCAAACAGTACGCTGCCGAGATGGTGAGGCGGGCCGTGAAAGAACGGGCGGGCCTACTCGGCGGTCTGGTCGTCGGAGCGGTGACGAAGAGCCTCCTCGACGAAATTCTCGGCGACATTAAGAGTACACAGGCCGAACTTCAGACGCTGCAGGCGGAATACGCGAGCGCCCCTGACATGATCACGGTGGAAGACATCAGGAGCTACTCCTACAGGAAGTCCACGGTGGCCAAGAGCTCGACGTTCAAAGCCGCGGTCACGATCAACGATCCGTCCTCGTTTCTGCGCGGGCGCATCGATCTTAAGAAGACCCACACTGTTTCGGACACGCGCATCAGAAAAGCCCACGGGAAAGACGTGGAAGGGATCGTCAACAGGGAACCCGTCCTGCCCAGCGACAGCACAGTGAACGATGCCGCTTTCGCGAATGTCAGGGACGAGCTCATTCGCTCCTTGGGCGGGGAGATCGTTACCTACCACGGCCGGTGGGCAAAAAGAAAAGGGCTGGAAGCGGTGTGCATGAAGCAATACCTGAGCCGCGAGGCCGGCAACAAGATGACAGGGACCGGGGACTCTGTCGGCGGCCCGCTCACCGCGAAGCTGATGCCGCGCCTCGCCCCGGCTTCCTCCATCCCCGCCTGCAAAAGGATCCGCCTCCCCAAGTCATGGAAAGCGCCGGGGCTGATCTCCATGAATGTCTCGCGGAAGATAATCGAGCGGTACGTGATTTCCCGGAAAACGGCTCCGGTCGGCGAAATAAACCTGGCAATGAATAGATAGAAATGAAACTCGAAGGGAGTGAAACGATGAACAGCAGCAAAAGAATAAAGAAAAACATTGGCGGAATCGGCCCCAAAATCGGTGCATTGCTTTTACTGGCCGCTCTTGTCGCGGGGTGTGTCTCCACAGAACCCTACAACATCTACACCGTCCCCGGCGGGAAGCTCGTCGTGACCCGCAGCGAGCTCGAAAGCGAAGCCATGAAACAACAGGGCGTCACCCTGGTGGGGTGGGAGGAGTTGGCTGCCGCAAACAGGTACGTCTATGTCGATAAGATTCCGCAAGGTTGCAACCTGGCGGAGCTGGCGGCCCATGTGGATTTCGAGCGGTCGCGACCGCTCGATGCCTGCGAGTTCAGCGCGAAGGCGACCAAGGTCGAGCCGTTTAAGGGAGGGGAGAATCGAGGATCCGCGAACTGATCGCGCCCGGCGGGCAGGGGAAAGAAGAGGCGGCAACAGCGTGCCGCCCTCCAGGCGAAAGGCCAGGCGTCGATTCCGCAATGGAGGGCGCCGCGCTCTCGAGCACCGATTAAGTGTTCCGTCCCCGTATTTCCACGCTCCAGGGGAAACAGCAGGTGTCGGTTGAACAATGGAGGGTGCCGCTCCGTCAGCCGCCGTGGTCGGTACACGCCGGAATAACGGAAAAATCGCCAGGGAAGCTCCGACCCCCTTGGAACCCCCAGGCCGCGGGCTTGACGCCGCGGCCAAAGAACCGGCTTGCTTCGCCGCCGGAAAGAAAAGAAAAAAGGGAAGAAAGGAGAAGAAAAGAACAATGGCTAAAAGGCTCAATCATTCAATCGCTAAAAAAAGGGCGGGACGGAAACCGAGGCGGCTGTGGCGCATTCCAGGGTCGTGCCTGTTGCGGTACGCAGACCGACAGCGGCCGGAGAGGTAGTACCAGCAGCCGCCACGACCGACCCGGAGGGATGAACCCGTCGATTCCCATGAACTGCCGTCAGCAGGCGCACCTTCATAGCTGAAGTGATATGCGTCCGAGCACCACTCAAACACATTACCGTGAACATCATGAAGACCAAAAGCGTTCGGTACAAAACTACCGACCGGGGCATGAATAGCGTAACCGTCATCAAAGTTTTCCTCGTACGTCCAGGTTGGAGGCCCGCCGTTCTCCTTGAAGAAAAGATCACACAGATTGGCTGAGCCTTGAAGAGAATCAACATTGTTGCCCGTACAAAAAACCGATGTCGTGCCCGCGCGGCACGCGTACTCCCACTCCGACTCGCTCGGAAAACGAAGCCTCAGCCTATGTGCAAGCTCAGCGCAGTCTTCCCAGTTCACCTGTTCAACAGGGTGGAGAAGGGAGCCCGGTTGTCCGGATCTGCTCCAGCTGGGATCGATGCTGTCCGGGCCATAAAAGCTCGGGTTCTTTTTTGTGAACCGAAGCCACTGGCCCTGGGTCATCTCGTACTTGGACAGGTAAAACGGTTTTATGCTCTTCTCGTGCACCGGGCCTTCGTCGCGCTCGGCATTGGGGTCAACGTTCGGTGAGCCCTCAGGGTTTTCTTCTGATGGAGGCACAGCACCCATGTCAAAGCTGCCGCCCGGGATCAGGACGAACACGATGCCCGTATCCTCGGCAAGAAAAAGTTTTCCCTCGGTGTCGCGAAGGGAAATCGTTCCGGTCTGAAGGTGCGAAAACTCCCAGAGACCTGATTCGGGATCACGGCCGATCGGCACAAGCCCGAGCTGCTCTTCAATGACAAGCCCCTTGTACGCCGGGCACTCCTCTTCGTCCGCGATCGAGGCGATCGCCTCGTCCCACGCGGACCTGTGATCATCGATGCTTCGTTTTTTTATCGTTTCCGCAAAAACAAGACGCTCTTTTACGGACTTGAGCAGGCCGTCCTCTTCATACGAAAGCTTTAAAACACCTGAAACAAGCTCTGACAGCGTGTCGTGTCGCCACTGGGCCTGGATGTTATCGAAGATGTAGGTCCGGCGTTTTGACACCTCTTTCTCAAACTCTGAGATCTTCGCGTCCAGCTCGGCAAGGTTTTTTTTCATATTGTCCGGCTCTTCCGGTTTTCCTTTTTCTTCTCCGTTGGCTGTCCCGCCTTCGCCTGAATCGTTCGTTTCACCCGACCCGTCGTCTTTCATGCTTTCGATGCGCGCGAAAAGATCTTCTCTGGCCTTTTGCAGGGCAAGGAGCTCCGAAATGCGGAGATGGCTTTCCCTGTCGATCCGCGCATGTTCATCCGTGTAAGGGGTGGCGTCGCCGCGCAGGGTGTCGAGTACGCGCTGGTGCTCGTCAAGGCGCGTGACAAGCTTTTCAGCTTTTTTGATCCATTCATCGAGCCCGGGGATGTTTTCTGGATGAGCCGGCCAGAGCTCGTCTTCCTCATCCACAAGGTCCGACAGGATCTTCAGGTCGGACAAGCGCATGATCTCAGCGAGGTTTTGTTCGATTTCCAGCGCGCGGCCTTCCGCTGTCATCTCCGCTGCGAGAGCCCTTTTCTTTTCAGCTTCCGCGACCTTGCGCTGCTGATCCGCGATCCTGCCCTGCTCCTGCGCCTTGTCCCGCTCAGAAAGCGCGTAAAGGAAAAGACAGGTTATCGCAACAAGGGCAAGCATGGCCACTGCAGCGCTCGCGCTGAAAACCGGGTACCGCTTCACCCACTTCACTCCCCCCGCTAACGCCCCGGGCGGTTTCGCCAGGATCGACTCGTTGTTCAGGAAGCGGTGTATGTCCGCCGCGAAATCCTCCATCGACCGGTAGCGGCGCTCCGGCTTCTTCTCCATCGCCTTGAGGCAGATTACCGATAGGTCGCGCGGCACGCGCGAGCGGAGCTTGCGCGGGTCGGTCGGGTCGTCGAGCAGGATTTTTTTAAGAACTTGCTGGCTCGTGTCCCCCTCGAAGGGGATCTTGAGCGTCAGCATCTCATACAGCGTCGCGCCCAGCGAGAAGATGTCGGTCTTGTGGTCGATGCCGATCCGCTTGCTCGCCGCCTGCTCCGGGCTCATGTAGTAAGGAGTGCCAGCGAAATCACCTGTGCGCGAAAGCGCAAGTGCGTCCTCCACCTTGGCCAGGCCGAAGTCGGTCACCTTGGGGGCACCCTCCTGCGTGAGCAGGATGTTCTGGGGCTTCACGTCCCGGTGGACCACGCCGGTGGAGTGCGCGTGTTCGAGCGCGTCCGCAATCTCGGCGAAGAGCGCGGCCGCCTCGCGGAAGTAGCCTGCGGGGAGGCCTTTCTCCCCGCGGAGCTCGTCCAGCCGGTCCGCAAGTGTACGCCCTTCCTCCACCAGCTCCTGGGCGATGTAGTGGACACCTTTATCCTCGCCGACCGAGTGGATCGCCACGATGCCTGGGTGCTGCTGGCGGCCGCCCGCCTCAGCCTCACGCTTGAACTTCAGCACGGCTTGGTCCGAAAAACCCAGGTGCGCGGGAAGCACCTTTAAGGCCACCTTCCGCTTGAGTGAGAGCTGCTCCGCCTCGTAAACAGTGCCCATGCCGCCCGAACCGAGTTCGCGGATAATCTTAAAGTCGCCGATGGTGTCAGGAGGGGTGGCTGCTTCGGCGCCGTGACCTTCCCCCATGTCGATCTCCTCCGCACCCTCAGCCTTCAGGCGGTTGAAAAGTTCCTTCAGATCCTTCTCCAGCTCCGGGTACTTGGTGAGGTACTCCTCCGGGGTCACGTCCTCGCCCGAATCGCGGCGCGAGATGTACTCGCGGATGAGCTTTTCCGACCTGCTTTTGCGGCTTCTTTTACGGCTGTCGTCAGTGTCAGCGGGCATGTCTTTTCTCCGAAGGGTATTAGAACACGACAAGTATGCGGTTTTCAAGGGAAATGAAGAGCAGACGGCCCGGCAGGAAGATTTCTCGCGGGTCGCTGGCCGGGGGCGATCGATCGGCGCTGTTTCCGCAGGAACACACAAAATGCTTGAAACAGGAATTGTAGAACCCATTATTAGAGAAGGACAACCGGAGACTGCTTGGCAGGTGCGCCTGCCACAGCCCGCCGGGGTCGTGAGATGTGCGATGGTCTCTGCAACGGATCGCGAAAACGAGGAAGAACATGGCTGAAGAGATGACAAGCACCGCGTTCCTTCTCCGGCAATGGCACTCGGGAGATAAAAAGAGCCTGGAGGTTCTACTCG
>CAZIUL010000113.1:0-6458 GCA_964542475.1 uncultured Phycisphaerales bacterium
GCCACATCACAGCTTACGGCACCTCGCGACGAAGAGTATGAAATAAGCGGGCTAAACTCTCTCGTCCTGATCAGGACAATCGGAATTCGCGGAGAGATGAGTTGAGTGAAAAAAGAAATATCCGCGATCAGGCCCGGAAACGGATTGCAGGTTCATGAGCGTTCAGCAGGAAATTACCGCGGCCTTCAAAAAAATTGAAAACTATTCGAAGCCGGCTCTTTTCGTACGCACAAAAAAAACGAGTTTTCATCTCGCATCCTGGTATGAAAAGGTATAAAGTTTATTACTCGTTTATGATCAAATATAATCTATGCAATGTAAGTAACGGTTATTGTTCATTATCGACATATCATCATTGATTTGGCATACAGATTCATAAGGCAATATCATTATGTTGGAGAACATTCACAAAGCCCGTACTTCTCCAAATTCGCAATCGCACACGAAATATATGCGTATTACTTTATCTGTATTTCTATCCTATATTTTCTCTTTGTATTCCGCTCTTCGAAATCAGAGTCGCGGATGCCTGATTGCTGCAATAAGGAGTAAAGAATGGTCCGCTATCCCCTGAACACGAAACTAAAGGACAGCTCTGATATCACGATAAGAAAGATGCGGCCTGATGATGAGGAGAAATCCCTCGAATTCTTCAAGAGCCTGCCTTTCGAGGACAGACAGTATCTGCGCATCGATGTCACAGATCCCGAAATCCTGAAAAAGCGAATGAATCCCGGCCCGTTCTACCACTACTGGAGGCTCGTTGCCGAACGGGATAACCGCATCTGGGGAGATGCGACGATCTGCAGCCATGCCACAGGCTGGATGCGCCATGCATACGAGATCCGTTGCATAGTCCACCCGGATTTCAAGAAAAAGGGCCTGGGCTCACTCCTGATATGGGAGCTGTTCCAGAAAACCCTGGCTGACAAGGCTGAAATCGTATTCTGCGAGGCCATGCCGGAGCAGAAAGGCGCTGTTGCGGTTCTCGAAAAGCTTGGCTTCAAAAAAACCCTGGTCAGGCCGAACCATGTGAAGGACATCAAGGGCGACAAACACGACCTCTACATCTATACAAAGGATGTCAATGCAATGTGGGACACCTTGAAAAGCTATATGGATGGATACGATTTCGATATTTCCACGAGGCACTAGATCGATGACAGGTCCAGCCCCATTGCCTTTTTGAATGGAAGGAAAACGAAAATGAACGAAGAGGGCCAGGTGCACACGCTCAACGATGGCGCTGAAGTGCTGATCAGGCCGATGACATCGGACGATTGCGATAGATCCATCAGCTTCTTCCAAGAACTTCCCAAGGAAGAAGTTCTTTACCTCAGGGTCGATGTGACGGACCCTGACGTGGTAAGACACCGTCTGGACACAAATCCGCTGGAAAACGTTTTCAGAGTCGTGGCTTTGCACGAAGGCCGGATCGTGGCTGACGCGACCTTGCGTTGGCCCAGTCACGGCTGGATGTCGCACGTTGGCGAGATCAGGGTCATCATCGCCAAGGAGTTACGAAGACGCGGCCTGTCATCTTTTCTTTACAGACAGCTATTCGTGCAAGCCGTGCGGGAAGGCCTGGAAAAAATCGAGGCCTATATGATACCGCAGCAGGAATCAGCCATAAGATGCGTGGATAAGCTCGGGTTCAAGAAGGAAGGCGTGCTTCCTAATTTCGTGAAGGATATAAGCGGAGGCCTGCAGGACCTTATCATCATGTCGACTTACATTTAATGGGTTTCAACACGGAAACATCGAACAGCAAAAGGGCAGGATCAAAAGAGGTGCATTGATGAAATTCTGGAGAAAGCCGCTCGATATCGGCAGCATGAAAACACCGCGAGGCATGGTACAAATCATCATTGAGCGATGCAAAGGATGCTCCTTTTGCGTGGAGTATTGTCCCAAGCACATCCTTCAGATCTCCAAGAAGTTCAACAAGAAGGGATACCATTATCCCGAGGTGCTGGACCATGATGTGTGCGTGGACTGCAATCTCTGCGAGGCTATATGCCCTGAGTTCGCCATTTACTCGGCTCCCATGGAGCCGGTGGAGGAGGCATAACAAGACTCCAAGACAAACCCGAAGAAGGGTTGAACATAGATCTCGAACAACCTGTTTTTTTTATCCGGTATTAAGCCTGCTGCATTGCGGAGGTGAGCATTGGAAGAGAACAAGGCCGTATTGACCGGCGAACATTTCATGAACGGAGACATAGCTGCGGCTGAGGGGGGCTTGGCCGCCGGATGCCGTTTCTTTGGAGGCTACCCCATCACCCCGGCCACGGAGGTGGCGGAACGGATGTCCGAGCGGCTTCCGGAGGTGGGCGGCAGGTACATCCAGATGGAGGACGAGATCGCTTCCATGAACTCTCTCCTGGGCGCGTCTTGGGCCGGAATGAAATCGATGACCTCGACCTCCGGCCCCGGGTTCAGCCTGATGATGGAAAACCTGGGCCTCGGGGTTATGCTGGAAACCCCGTGTGTGATTGTGAATGTCCAGCGCGGCGGACCGTCCACCGGGCTTCCCACGCTGGTGGGACAGGCTGACATGATGCAGGCGCGCTGGGGTTCGCACGGGGACTACGAGATCATCGCCCTCACACCCAACTCGCCGCAGGAGTGCTTCGATCTGACGATCAAGGCGTTCAACCTGTCGGAGCAGTACAGGGTGCCTGTATTTCTCATGACAGACGAATCGGTGGGCCACCTGACCGAGAAGGTCTCGATCCCCTCCCCGGACAAGATCAAGGTCGTCAACCGGAAGATGACCTCCGCCAAGCCGGAAGATTACCTCCCCTACAAGACCACAAAGAAAAACCTGGTCCCCGAAATGGTGGAAGCGGGCATGGGGTACAGGATCCATGTCACGGGGCTGACCCACGACGAGAAGGGCTACCCAGTGATCAACGACGAAGCCCAGGACGTGCTCGTTCGCAGGCTCGTGGACAAGATCAAGCTCAATGCCGACAAGATCATCGAGTATGAAGAGATCCATGTGAAGGATGCTGACGCGGTGGTCGTTTCGTTCGGCATCACGTCGCGCATAGCACAGCTCGCCGTGGAGATGGCCAGGAAAAAAAAGATGAAGGTGGGCATGCTCAGGCTCATCGTTGCGTGGCCGTTTCCTGAGAAAAGAATCGAGGAGCTGGCATCAAGAGTCAAGGGCTTCGTTGTGGCTGAAAACAACCTGGGACAGATGTTCTACGAGGTCCAGCGCTGCGCAGGCAAAGGGGTCAAAACCGTGCTCAGCCCCCACTGCGGAGGAGGCGTTCACGATCCCGATGATATCCTGGAGAAGATCGAGGAGGTGCTGAAATGAGTACACCCGGGACGAGTCAGAAAAAACCAGCCGCCCCTTCAGGGCAGCACCCCAAGGACCGGCTTCTGAGGGATGACCGCATTCCTCACATCTGGTGCCCCACCTGCGGAATCGGCACGGCTGTCGCCTGCTTCATAGAGGCTGTGGAGGAGGTCGATGTTCCTGAAGAGGATTACGCGATCGTCTCGGGCATCGGCTGCTCGGGCAGGATCGCGGGATACCTGAACCTCGATTCCTTCCACACCACCCACGGAAGAGCAATCCCCTTTGCGACCGGGCTTGCCGTTGCAAAACCCCACATGAAGGTTATCGTGTTCAGCGGTGACGGCGACCTCACGGGAATCGGCGGAAACCACCTGATCCACGCGGCCCGCAGGAACATGGACATCAAGGTCTTCTGCATAAACAACTTCATCTACGGAATGACAGGCGGCCAGGTGGCCGCGACAACTCCCATAACGGCAAAAACCGCGACATCCCCATACGGCTGTATGGAGCACCCGTTCAACCTGCCGCATCTCGTGAAAGCGGCGGGCGCCACCTACGTGGCGCGCTGGACAGCCCTCCACATCCGGAGACTCAGAAACACGTTCAAGGAGGCGATCAACAAGAAAGGGTTCTCATTCGTGGAAATCATCGCCCCCTGCTCCACGCTTTACGCCCGTAAAAACCGGCTCGGCTCGGGTTACGACCTCATGAAGTTTTACCACGACAACTCGGAGATCAAGCACGGTGCTGACACCGAACAGCTTGAACTTCCCTTCCAGTCGAAGATCATTGTTGGGAAGTTCGTTGATATCGAAGAAAGGCCCACCTGGACTGAGATGTACCGGGACGGAATCGAGAAGGTCTTTGGAGAAAAGAAATGAGAGAAGAAATAAGGGTCACAGGGTTCGGCGGGCAAGGCATCATCCTTTCAGGCTTCATCATTGGTAAGGCCGCCACCGTGTACGACAACAATTTCGCGACAATGGTCCAGGCATACGGTCCCGAAGCGCGCGGAAGCGCGTGTTCCGCACAGGTGGTCGTGTCGGATGAAAAGGTCCTATATCCCTATTTGAGGAAACAGAAAATCCTGGTCGTGCTTTCCCAGGAGGGGTACGACAACTTCATCAACACAACGATCCCCGAAGGAACGGTGCTCATCGACAAAGACCTCGTGGAGTACGAGAAAGAACCGAAAGTAAAGACCTTTCTCTCCATGCCGGCAACGGTCAAGGCCGAGGAGCTCGGCAGGAGGATGGTGGCAAACATCGTGATGCTCGGATTCTTCGCCGGGGTCACGAAGGTAATCAGCCGCGACGCGATGATTCAGGCGGTCAAGACCACGGTTCCCAAGGGGACCGAAGAGCTGAACATGAAGGCTCTACAGATCGGATTCGACCATGCCGATTCTGCGGAAAAAGCCGGGATCAAAAAATAGAAAACAACGCGATGCAACGCCACATAAAGGCACTGGGATTGCGACTTGACAGAACAGGCGGCGAACAATGACAAAGCTTGATTTCAAGTTCAAGGAAAAGCTGGACCGGATCATAGGGGGCGACTTTCACAGCTACTGCTTCCAGTGCGGAGCATGCGTGGGCGACTGCCCCACAGCCAGGTACTCCGAACGTTTCAACCCGAGGCTCATCATGCTCATGTGCATTATGGGCCAGGAAAAGGAGCTGCTCGAAGAAGACTCCATGATCTGGGAGTGCACCAACTGCTGCAACTGCATGGAACGATGCCCACAGGACGTGAAACCCGTGGAGGTGATCATCGCGCTCAAAAACCTCTGCGGCGAAAAAGGTACCCGCCCTTCCAAGGTGGGCGACATGGTTAATGCGGTCAAGAAAACAGGTATGACGGGCCAGGTAACGCCGGCGATCAACAAGATACGGGACAGCCTCGGGCTCGATCCGGTCAAGACGGTGCCCGTTGAAGAAATTCTCGAACTCCTCCGCTGAGTCCGCTCACGGAGGCTGACCAGGTGATAAAATGCCAGAAAAGACCAGTCTGCGATATACCCCGTTCTTCGGGTGCATGATCTCCACCAAATACCCACAATTCGAGGCGTCTGTCAGAAAGACCTTTCCAAAGCTCGGAGTAGAGCTGCAGGACCTGGACGGTTATTCCTGCTGCCCTGACCCCATCTACTTCAAAGCTTTCGACAAAGAGCAGTGGATAACCCTTGCCGCGCGAAACCTGTGCATAGCCGAGGAGGCGGGGCTCGACATCGTGACCTGCTGCTCAGGGTGCACCGGCACGCTCATGGAAGCCAACCACCTGCTTCATGACAACGGAGAGATACGCGACCGGGTCAACGCCCGGCTGAAGAAGATAGGCAAATCGTTCCAGGGAACCACCAGGGTCAGGCACATAGTGACCGTGCTCCGCGACGATGTGGGCCTGGACAAGGTCACCGAATCGGTGGTCAAGCCGCTGAACAGCCTGCGCGTTGCGATCCACTACGGATGCCACCTGCTGAAACCCTCGAACATCATGCAGGTGGACGATCCTGACAGGCCAACCATCCTCGAAGACCTGATGCACGCGATCAGCGCGGAGCCCATCGAACACGAGGAAAAGGTGCTCTGCTGCGGCAAGGCATGCATGGACTCTGACATCCCCGGGGAGATGACCCGCGATGTGCTGCGATCCATCCAGGCGCTGGCTGCCGACTGCATGGGGCTGATCTGCCCCACTTGCTTCGACGAATACGATGTGGGACAGCTCCTTCTCGGGCGCAAGTTCAAGGAAGAGTTCAACCTGCCCGTTATTTACTACTTTCAGCTGCTCGGGCTGGCCCAGGGGTTCAGCCCCGAAGAGATGGGTTTCAAACGCCACAAGATCAAGGTTCACCCTGTTCTTGAAAAGCTGGGGCTTCAGCTCTGACCTTGTTTCTTTTGTAAACGAACGGACCGGATTTCTGCTGCATAGGAAAAGGCAATGGAAAAAGGTGTTTTGATCATCGGCGGCGGTATCACGGGGATCCAGGCCGCCCTCGACCTGGCAAACGCCAGGGTGAAGGTGTCCCTGGTGGAGAAGTCCCCCAGCCTTGGAGGCCGCATGGCCCAGCTGGACAAGACCTTCCCCACCATGGACTGCTCCATATGAATTCTCGGCCCCAAGATGATGGATGTCGGTC
>CAZIUL010000114.1:0-6371 GCA_964542475.1 uncultured Phycisphaerales bacterium
GCCCTCCAGAAGAAACGGCATGCACCGATTGAACAATGGAGGGCGCCGCTCCGTCAGCCGCCGTAAACGAATCCAAGCCTGATGAACAGCATGATGCTCATCGGTTTTCGATGGCCGCCCGGATGAAGTTTGCAAAAAGCGGGTGGGGCTGGTCCGGCTTGGACTTGAACTCGGGGTGGAACTGGGTTGCCACGAACCACGGATGTTCTTTCAGCTCGAGTATCTCCACGAGGTTCAGCTTTTCGTTTATACCAGTGGGAACTGCTCCCGCTTTGCGCAGGCCTTCCAGGTAATCGTTGTTGAGTTCGTACCGGTGCCGATGCCTCTCGGATATATCCTCCCTGCCGTAAGCCTTGAGAGCGTTCCCTTGGGAGAGGCGGCACGGGTAGGCGCCGAGGCGCATGGTACCTCCCATTTCCTTGATCCCCTTCTGTTCCTCGAGCAGGCAGATGACGGGGTGCGGCGTTTCCGGGTCGATCTCTGTGCTGTTCGCACCGTCGAGCCCGAGCTTGTTTCGCGCAAGCTCAATCACTGCCATGTGCAGGCCGTAGCAGATGCCGAGGTAGGGCACCTTGTTCTCCCTTGCGAACCTGACCGCTTCCAGCTTACCCTCCACGCCTCTTTCGCCGAAACCGCCCGGCACGAGGATCGCGTCGGTGTCCGCGAGAACCTTCTCCACCGAAGACCCCTCCTCTATCTTTTCCGACACGACCTTTTGAATGTTGATCCTTGCCTGGTTTGCGATCCCGGCGTGCGCAAGAGCCTCGTATATCGATTTGTAAGCGTCATGAAGGTGTATGTACTTTCCCACGACAGCGACGTTCACCTCGCACACGGGGTTCTTGATCGCATCGATGATCTTGTTCCAGTCGGATAGATCGCTCTTAAAAGAGGGCAGCCCAAGTTTCTTTTCCAGAAGGTCCGGCAGCCCTTCCTTTTTCAGCATGAGCGGAACTTCGTAGATCGAATGCTCCACATCCGATTCCTCGATCACGGCATCGGGCTGCACGTTGCAGAAAAGCGAGATCTTCTCCCTGATCTCGTTGGGCATCGGTATTTCCGTCCTGCAGATCAGGATGTCGGGCTGGATGCCGATCTCCCTCAGCTTACCCACCGACTGCTGAGTCGGCTTGGACTTTATCTCCTGGGACGCCCGCAAAAACGGAAGCAGCGTGAGGTGGATGTACAGGGTGTTTTCGACCCCCTTGTCCAGCCGGAACTGGCGGATCGCCTCCAGGAACGGCAGGCTTTCGATGTCTCCCACGGTTCCGCCGATCTCCGTGAGAACAACATCCACGTCATCTCCGGCCAGCGTGTTGACAGCGGCCTTGATCTCGTCCGTGATGTGGGGGATGACCTGAACGGTCTTGCCGAGAAACCGGCCTTCCCGCTCCTTCTGAATCACGGATTCGTAGATCTGGCCCGTTGTGAAGTTGCAGTTCTTGCTGAGAGGGGCGCTGGTGAAACGCTCGTAGTGCCCGAGATCCAGATCCGTTTCGGAGCCGTCGTCGAGCACGTAGACCTCCCCGTGCTGGAACGGGCTCATGGTTCCGGGATCGACGTTTATGTACGGGTCCAGCTTCTGGATCCGTATGGAGAGCCCTCTTCTTTCGAGGATCATCCCTATCGAAGCGGTTGTCAGCCCCTTGCCCAGCGACGACACAACACCGCCGGTGATGAATATGTGCTTTGTCATTTTGTTTTCACGCTTTCTGTTCGGGTCATTTTCGTTTTCGTTTTCAGTGTCCGGGACCGCCTGCGTCGCACCTTTTCAGGAACTCCTCGTAGTCCTGCTGCGTGTCGATGCCGCAATGGTCCTTGTCGGTTACCAGGACCTTGATTGCCATGCCGTGATAGAGGGCGCGAAGCTGTTCGAGCTTTTCCGTTTTTTCGAGCGGCACGGGCTCAAGAGCCGTGAACTCGAAAAGCGCATCTCTTTTGAAGGCATAGACGCCGATATGCTTGAGCGGCGGAGAGCCGGAATCAACCGCTGCGCCGTGTGGAACGGGCGCGCGCGAGAAGCAGAGCGCCTGTCCATCCCGCCCGAGCACGACCTTCACCACGTGGGGGGATTCGAACGCGGCCTTGTCTCTTATCGGCACCGCCGGTGTCGCTATGTCCGCTCCTTCATCAGCGGCAAGTGTCCGAAGCAGCTCGTCGAGCAGGCCCGGCGCAACCTCGGGTTCGTCGCCTTGGATGTTGAGAATGAAATCGGCTTCTATGCCTGCCGCCGCCTCTGCCACGCGGTCCGATCCGCACCTGTGTTCTTTTGCGGTGAGCACAGCCTTTCCCCCGAACCCCCGAACAGCATCGGCGATCCGTTCGTCGTCTGTGGCAACGATCGTCTCGTCCACGCTGCTCGCGGCTGATACGCGCTCGAAGACGTGCTGAATCAAGTATTTCCCCGAGGCCTTGAGGAGCGGCTTTCCGGGAAGGCGTGTGGAGCCGTAGCGCGCGGGGATTATTGCCACGGACCGGGTCATTTCTTGGCCCTTTTCCGGTTGTTTTCCTGCAGCTTCTGCTGTTCTTTCATAAAGATGTCCGCGCCTTCTTCCTTTGTGTTTTCTTTAACCGTTACACTGGGCGAATCGGTGAAATCGAAGCGGTCCAGGATTTCCTTGTACATTCTGATCATATCCATGTGCTGATCCACGGAAAACTCTTTGGTGTTATGGAGTGTCCACTGCCCTGTGCTGTCTTCCACCATGATAGCCTTGGACCCGCCTTTGAACCGCGCGTCGGTGCCGGGAGCGGATGGGGTGGCCATCTTCAGGAAATTGTTGTCCTCCAGGAACTCCAGAAGTTGCTGGTATTTTTGGTGAGGAACCGTTTTCATCAAGACATGTTTTTTTGCCTCTTTCCAGAGCTTCTCGCATCTTGTGTGGTTTTCATCGATGAGCAGCATCTCCAGCGAGACCTCTCCGGTGCTTTTGTTGAACTGCAGGTACCGGACAAGAGAGTTATCGCCGAGGGTGAGGACCGGGGAGGAAGCGCAGCTCAAAAGAGAGCCGAGGAAGATCATGGAAAGCAGTGAAACGTAATTTTTCATTTCAAACACCTTGAAGGTTATTGCTGTTCAGTTTAACAGCTTGAGTATAGAATCGGATCCAAACCAAAAACAAAAAGTTATTCAGAGCAGAAACGATGTCAAGGAAAATGATGAAACCAGGTTCACCGGCAAAGCGCCCGGTGTCTTAATAATCCTGAGACAGAAAGGAAACCCATGCCCGCATCAAAGAAACTCACGCTGCGCAGAGCACTTGTATATCTCTGTGCTGTGGCCCTGCTGGTGCTGGCCGAGCCGCACCCTGCTCTTTACACCGTAGGTATCGCCCTTGTGCTGGTGGGCGAATTGTTTCGCGTGTGGGCCTGCGGGCATCTTAGAAAGAACAAGGACGTTATCATGTCAGGTCCGTACGCCCATGTCAAAAACCCCTTGTACGTGGGTACCTTCCTGATCGTGTCCGGCCTGTGCGTTGCAGCGTCTGATCCATGGAATCCGGTGAGCAAGTACATGCTCTACGCTGCCCTGCCTCTTTTCCTGGCGGTTTTTATCATCTACTACTTCCCCTACAAGATGAGGGTTGAGGGGGACAGGCTGCGCAGGCATTTCGGCGAGAAGTTCGATCTGTACGACAAGAACGTGCCCAATTTTTTTCCGAGGCTCACTCCGTACAAGGGATCGACGGCACGCTGGGACGGGAAGCTTATTGCCGAGAACTCCGAGTACGGAACGATCATCTGGGTTACGGTTGGCAGCCTGATCCTGTTTTCGAAGTTTTTTATCGACCTCTGGTAATGATTCGCCATGGATGTTCTTGCAAGCAGGGCGCGGTTCGAAGAGATGAACTGCACCGTAATCAAGCAGGGGAGTTATTCCAAGCCGGAAGTCCGGTGTTATGAGCTCGGCCGCGAAAAGGTGGCCGTGAAGGACTGTTCGTGCATGCACCCCCTGTTGAAGCGGTTCATAGGCAGGCGGTACCAGAGGCGGGAGGTGTCGGCATACGAAAGGTTGAAGAATTTGGACGGCGTGCCCAAGTTCAAGGGGATAATCGACGCCGACGCTTTTGCGGTTGAGTTCGTCGAGGGGGCAACACTTGCACGAAAGCTCGATCGGGAAAGGCTGCTGCGCGCCCTGAAAAACCTCGAGAAGGTTATCGCGGAAATCCACGCCAGAAAGGTTGTTCACCTGGATCTGAAGCAGAAACGCAACGTTATTGTCCGTCCCGATGACACCGTTGCCGTGGTGGATTTCCAGTCCGCGTTTACAATCGACCGGGGGCCGCTTGCTCCCCTGCTGTTCAATATCTTGAAAAAAAGGGATCTTGCAGGCCTTCTCAAGTTCCGTGGGAAGTATGTTCAAGACGATCTGACTTCCGCGGAAAAGCGACGTTTCATTCAGGACAGGGTTTTTGCCAGGTTCTGGATTTTCACCCACCTTGCGCGTTTTCTTCGAAAAATCTTCAAAAGCAGGGCATAGAAAGGTTGGACTCAATGGCTGGGAGATGCCATGCAGGCCCAAATATATGACCTGTCGAAATTTCCTCGGCACAACATAATGTGTTTTTTTTCGTTTACCTTCTTGACGGCCCGCATTTGGATGAGCTAAAATTCATGTATAGAATATCCATCGTGCGGATGACCCTGGATGGATGGCGGCAAAGCTTTATCATTCATATCTGTTTAGTATTGTTTGCCGCCCCAGCGCCCGAAGTCGGGTGTAGGGGCGGCTGAAGAACCACGGTTTTTGTTGAATGACCTCAAGGCTAAGGGAGGCCTGAAAAATGGGAAACATCGGCGGTATTGAGAAGATAATGGTTTTTGGGGTTCTAGTGATAATCGTGACTCTTCTCGGGATTGCGTTCTACAGTGCAACCCAGATCGATGATGAAATCGTTCCAAATGATCTCGATTCGAACATTGCCAAGGCATCGGGGCGCGAAGGAATGGTGAGCATCTTCGATTCCGAACCCGCGGGCGCTGCGAGCGAATCCGATAACAAGGGAGGCCTGGGCAAGGTTCTTTTCGAGGATGTGATCACGGGAAAGCCCGCCGGTACAGGAGCCCGCGAACCTCTCAAGAACAACGTTCCATCGCACGAGGCCGACAATCGAAACGAAGACGGTACGGCGGAAGAGGCCGTGCTAATTGAGAAACCGGCAAAGGAGGAAGAGAACGCGGACAGCAAGCCGGTGGAGTGGATGACCGAATACAAGGTAAAGAAAAGCGACAGCTTCATGAAGATAGCCAGGGTCCTATACGGGGATGTGAAGAGGTTCAAGGAGATCCAGGACGCGAACCCTGATGTGGACCCGTGCAGCCTGCAGATAGGGCAGGTAATCAAGCTTCCCGAACCGGTCAGCCTTGATGGATCAGGCGTAAAGAAAAGCGCGACAGGCTCCTCTGCTGCTGCACGGAGCAGCGAGACAGGGAGAACTTATGAGGTCAAGAGCGGGGATACGCTCGCTGGAATCTCGAAGGAGTTCTATGGAGACGCGCTCAGATGGCGAAAGATCTACGATTCCAACAGGGATGTGATCGCAAATCCGGATGTCCTCCAACTCGGGACAGTGCTTTTGATTCCTGAAAAGGACTGATGCCCATCAACGACGCACACTGTCACCTCGACCAGCTCAAAGATCAAAGCGAAGCATTGGACCGCGCTGCAGCAGCAGGTGTGACCCGCATCCTTGCCGTGAGCGAAGGCAGGGAGTCCGGAGAGAAAGTGCTCGAATTGAAGCGCGCATACCCGGGTGTCGTGCTAGCGGGCCTGGGCATTCATCCCATGTTTTCCGTGAGCCTTACTCCCCAGGAAGCGGAACATGGTTTGGGCTTCGTCAGGAGCCGCCTGCACGAGGCAGATGTTCTCGGGGAGGTTGGGCTCGATTTCAAGCACGCCTCCACCGACGAACAGAAAGCGTTTCAGCGGGAACTGCTCTCCCGAATGCTGGATGCGGCAAGAGAGTCGGGAAAGCCGATCAACCTCCATTCGAGATGGGCCCAGCGCCAGACCCTGGAGGTTGCCATCGGTTTCAAGCGCGAAACAGGCCTGCACGCGCTGATGCACTGGTTCACCTCTTCGAAGAAGCTCATCCGCATCTGTGCGGAAGAAGGCGTTTTCGTGTCAGCAGGGCCTGCCATCCTTTTCAGCGAGCAGGCCTGCGATGTCAGTTGTCACATCCCGGAGCACCTGCTTCTCGTTGAAACCGACAGCCCTGTGCATTTCGGAGGCGAACCTGCCGAGCCGGCCTGGGCAGCGCGGGTGTTCGCAAAACTCGCCGAGGTCCGCCGGAAGGATCCGCAGGTGTTGGAGGCGGTGCTGAACGAGAACTTTGAGAGGTATCTTGGGTTTTAGCCCGCTTATTTCATAC
>CAZIUL010000115.1:0-5671 GCA_964542475.1 uncultured Phycisphaerales bacterium
ACGCAGCCACAGTGCAGTTTACGGTGCCGCAGCAGATGAGGATGAAATATGCGGGCTTGGTTGAGGATCGTCTCCCGGCATGAAACGCAGCCACAGTGCAGTTTACGGTGCCGCAGCAGATGAGGATGAAATATGCGGGCTAGTCTTTTCCGATCCTTACCACGCGATTCGATAGGCTCAACAGCTCAGACGCGCATCTTGTATTTCGTATTTTTGGTCTTGACGAACATTTTATCCTTTATAAATTAAGCACTCACTCAATTTAGATAACCGTGTATAAGTTGATGGGAATCCTGTCCTTGTCAAGGCCTGGCACGGATCGGATCCCTTCATGATCAGGATTCATGAACCGGTTTTCAAACAAATGCAACAAAAGCACGGCACCGAGGAGCTGAAATGGCTGATGTAAACGAACGATGGGACGACAACATCTCTGGAAAATACTACGTGGACAAGACATGCATTCTCTGTTCTCTCTGCGTGGAGATCGCGCCTGACAATTTCAAGGAATCCGAAGAGGGCGACCACGACATAGTATACAAACAGCCGGAGAACGAAGAGGAGAAAGGAAAAGTCCGCGAGGCTTTGGAAGAGTGCCCGGTGGAGTGCATCGGGGACGATGGAGAATAAAGAACCTGTTTCAGGTGCAAGGATCATTTACCTGACAAGAATACCACATGACATGGAGATCGAGAACCTGCATGAGCGTGTTTGATAAATGCCGTAACTTCACAAAACATAACGAGTTGAAGCAGGTCGATACCTATCCCTATTTCAGCCCCCTTGCTTCTGAACAGAACACCGAAGTCGTTCTGAACGGCAAGCGTATGCTCATGTTAGGATCCAACAGCTACCTCGGGCTCACCACCCATCCCAAGGTCATATCTGCAGCCATCAGCGCAACAAAACGTTTCGGTTCCAGCTGCACGGGTTCCCGCTTTCTGAACGGCACACTCGAGCTGCACCAGGAGCTCGAACAGCGCCTGGCATCGTTCCTGCACAAGGAAAAAGCCCTTGTCTTCACAACAGGCTTTCAGACCAACCTGGGAACCATAGCAACGATAGTGGGCAAAAACGACGTCGTCATCACGGACAAGACCGACCACGCCAGCATCATAGACGGGGCCCGCCTCTCATTCGGCAGGATGCACCGCTACAACCACAACAACATCGAGGATCTGGAACGCGTGCTGGAAAACTGCCGGGAGAACTCCCCGGAAAACTCAGGCGGCAACAAAAACGGCAAGGGCAACTGCAGCGGAAAGCTGATCGTGGTTGACGGGGTCTTCAGCATGGACGGCGACATCGCCGACCTCCCCGGCATCGTGAATGCAGCAGAAAAACACGGGGCCGGCATCATGGTTGATGACGCGCACGGCATCGGTGTGCTGGGACCGAAAGGCAGGGGTACGGCAGCACACTTCGAGCTGGCCGACAAAATAGACCTCATCATGGGAACCTTCTCCAAATCTTTCGCCTCCATCGGCGGTTTCATTGCCGGGGACGAAGCGGTCATCGATTACATCAGGCACTATTCCAGATCCATGATCTTCAGCGCGAGCCTGCCGCCCGCTCAAACGGCCGCCGCCCTGGCGTCTCTCGACATCATCGAGAACGAACCGGAAAGGCGCGAAGCACTCTGGAAAAACACCAACCTCCTCAAGAACGGCTTCCACGATCTCGGGTTCGACACCGGCTTGAGCGAAACCCCCATCATCCCGGTAATGGTCGGAGACGATCTGCTGTGTTTCAAGACGTGGCGTGAACTTCGCAACGAAGGGATATTCGTGAACCCGATAATCTCTCCCGCCGTGGCCAAGGGCCAGGCCATGATCCGCGTCAGCGTAATGGCCACACACAACGAAAAGCAGCTGCAGACCGCGCTGGAGATCTTCGATAAGGTGGGGAAGAGGATGGGAATCATCTGAGCCCCAGGACTCACGGATCACGCTTGTCGCCACGGAAAAGCGGAAGCGAAAAAACGCCCCCTGCGGAGAGTAGTGTTGAGCATAACCATCGAACCGCTGAGCAGCAGGCGACACAGAAAAGAGTTCATCTCCCTCCCATTCAGGCTGTACGCACAGGATCCGAACTGGGTTCCTCCGCTCATAGCTGACATGAAGGAACGCCTCGATCAGGACAAACACCCGTTTTACTCGCACGGGAAAGCAAGACACTTCCTTGCCCTGCGAAACAGGCTGTGCGTTGGCAGGGCGGCCGCGCTCATCGACAAAACAAGCAACGATTATCACAACGAAAAGGTCGTGGGTTTCGGGCTCATCGAGTTTGAACGGGACATCGAGGCCGCGAAGGCGCTGTTGAGGGAAGCCGCCCGCTGGGGAATACAAAACGGTATGGACACGATCCGCGGTCCTTTCAGCTACTCTACCAACGAGGAATGCGGCACCCTGATTCAGGGGTTCGATTCTCCTC
Source organism: uncultured Phycisphaerales bacterium (assembly GCA_964542475.1). Taxonomy (GTDB): domain Bacteria; phylum Planctomycetota; class B15-G4; order B15-G4; family CAYZWU01; genus CAZIUL01. Next base: position 2,434 of record CAZIUL010000115.1, read on the forward strand.
CGTTCGTGATGATGCCCTACAACGCGCCCTGGCACGCTGAACTGTTCGAGGAGCTTGGCCTCGAAAAGGCTTTTGACCTGCTCGCCTACCAGATCGACAAGAACAAGACGTTCGACAGAATGAGGCGCATAGCCGAAAAAGCGGCAGCCAGGAACCGCATCAAAGTCAGGCCCGTGGACCTGAAAAGGTTCCCCGAAGAGATAGAAACCATAAGATCGATATACAACGCGTCATGGGAAAAGAACCGCGGATTCGTACCAATGGAAAGGCGTGAGTTCGACTGGCACGCTCAAAAGATGAAGCAGATCCTTGTGCCGAGTCTCGCTCTCATCGCTGAAATCGAAAACGTTCCCGCGGGTTTTTCATTGAGCCTGCCCGACATCAACCAGGTTCTCAGGCGCATGGGCGGCCGGCTCTTTCCGTTCGGGATATTCAAGTTCCTCGCGCTAAGAAAAAAGATCACAAGCATGCGGGCCGTTGCCATGGGCATCAGACCCGAACACAGGTCCAAGGGAGCCGAAGGGGTTCTCATGCTCAAAACCATCGATGCCAGCCTTTCTCTCGGTCATGAAAAGGCCGAGCTTTCGTGGGTTCTCGAGGAGAACGGACCGATTCGCAAGCTGGCCGAAAACATGGGCGCGAAACAGTACAAGAGGTACAGGATCTGGGAAGCACCGGTTGAAAGGATTGCAGGGTGAAGGTTTTGGTCACTGGAGCCACCGGCTTCATAGGAAGCCACCTGGCGGATGCGCTCACAAAAAGCGGCTTGACGGTCAAGGCGCTCGTCAGGGATCCGGGCCGTCTCCGGTGGCTTGGCGACATCAACGGGGTGGAGGTTTGCCGCGGATCGCTGGAGTCCACGGATTCGCTCGCCGAAGCGGTAAGGGATGTGGAGATCATCTATCACACAGCCGGTATGATAACAGCGCGAAACGAAAAGGAGTATTTTGATGTAAACGCGGCAGGAACGGAGAACCTGCTGGACGCAGCTGAAAGATCCGCCCGCAGCCTTGAACGGTTCGTCCTCGTATCGAGCCTGGCTGCTGCCGGCCCGGGCAGGCCGGACGCTCCTCTGGACGAATCAGCATCGCCAAGGCCGATCACGCCTTACGGCCGAAGCAAGCTGGCCGGGGAAGAGATCGCGCTGAAAAGAAGCAGCCGGCTGCCCGTAACAATAGTCAGGCCTCCTGCTGTGTACGGGCCGAGGGATGCCGGCGTTTTCACTTTTTTCAAACTGGCGTCCTTGGGTATCATCCCCATACCCGGGTTCGGCAGGCGCATGGTCTCACTCGCTTACGTTGAGGACCTGGTCCAGGGAATCCTGAAAGCCGGCACGCATCCCCTCGCGACAGGCAAAACCTATTTCATAACAAGCGGGGACCACGAATGGGACGAGGTGGCCCGGGCCTTGAAATCAGCTGTCGGCAAAGGTGTCATCGTGCGCCTGCCTGTGGCGCTCCTCTATGCGGCCGCTCTCTTGAACGAAGCGGCAGGCCGCATGACAGGGACCGCCAGGACACTCAACATTCATAAGGCCCGTGAACTCAAGCAGCGCGCCTGGCTGTGTTCGAGCCGTCGGGCAATGGATGAGCTGGGCTACAATCCAGGATTCACGCTGGAGAAGGGAATGAAGATCACCGCCGAGTGGTACAGGAAGGCCGGATGGATCAAGGAATGAGCCGATGCCGATAATCCGTGACACGCGGCCGCATCAGCTTGCGCCCGTGGACAAGATCACCTGCCTGTACCTCATCGCGAGCGGCGCGCTTGCATCGGCATGGAACAGCGGCCTGGACAAGGCCGAACTGCTGATCCCCCTGTTCTTCGGCGGGGCGATTCTCACCGCTCTTGTCCCCCCCATGCTGAGGCGCATCGACCGGCCATGGAGCGTTTTTCTCAGTGCCTGGTACCCTGTGCTCTGCTGGACTTTCTTCTACAAATCCACAGCGCTCCTGAACAAGGCGAGCCCTATCCCATCCCTGGACCCGTGGCTCGCAAAGATGGATGAACGCTTCTTCAGCACGCCTTTCTGCGATCTTTTTTCGGAAGCCCTGCCGCAGCCCGGATTTGCTGAGGCCATGGCTTTCTTCTACTCGTCCTACTACATAATGATTCCAGGCGTGGGGCTCTGGCTATGGATCAGGAACAGGACGCTCTTTTTCGATTTCATCTTTACAACCGGTTTCAGCTTCTACCTTTACTACCTGCTTTTCAGCATCCTTCCTTCAGCAGGGCCGCAGTACTTCCTGGCCGGCGGTGAAATCCGATGGGAAGGCTGGTTCTTCGGCCCCCTGCTCACGGACCTTCTCATGGCTGTCGAATGCCCTACAGGAGCTTTTCCGAGCTCTCACGTGGGGATCGCGTTGGTTGTCACGGTCTTTGCATGGCGTTCCATGCGGTTTGCTGGAACGGTTCTTGCCTTTTTGTCCTCAGGCCTGGCAGCCGCCATACTCTACGGAGGGCCTCACTATTTCCTCGATCTCCCGTGCGGCATCGCCACGGGCGTGGTTTTTTTGTTTCTTTCCCGGATAACTTTCTGTAGAAGAAAGCTGCCCGGGCATCGTGGGCAAACCCCGGTGCAATAATTATAGCTCAGGAAAAAGATGTCCGACAAGAGAAGTCGGACTGCACGGCATCTATAACATCGTTTGTATCTCTTATCAAAGGAGTGTGAAGCATATGATCGAAGGGGTTCTGGTAAAAAAACTACAGGTCTTCAACGATGACAGAGGATGCTTGATGGAGGTTCTCAAGCACGGGGAATCCACATTCATGGACATCAAGCAGACAACATACACCGAGGCTTTTCCCGGAACGATCAAGGCGTTCCACTGGCACAAGATCCAGTACGACATCTGGTTTTTCACGAACGGACACGCACAGACAGTGCTTCATGACCTGCGGGAGGGCTCGCCGACCTTTGGAGAAACGAATGTCTTCTACTGCGGAGAAAGAAACCACATTCTTCTTCTGATTCCGCCCGGAGTCGTGCACGGATACCGTGTTCTGGGAGAGAAGTCGGCAGGGCTCATTTATCACACCACAGAGGCATACGACCCCAACGATCCGGACGAGGAAAGAATGCCGTATGACGATCCCAGGATCGGTTTCGACTGGTCGACCAAGGGGCGCTGAGCGGGCTAGCCCGCTTATTTCATACTCTTCGTCGCGAGGTGCCGTAACCTGTGTTGTGGCAAGGCGCATGTCAGGAGACGACCGCAGGCCTGTTCCTACAGGT
>CAZIUL010000116.1:0-4611 GCA_964542475.1 uncultured Phycisphaerales bacterium
TAACTAGTTCTTCTATACAAAATCTCCATTTTACGGTTTCTCACATCCCCAGTTCCCTCATCCCTCAACAAGCTTCCCGGAATGGTCGCCATGGAGACCCCCTGCCGGGCGGTCGCAAATCATGGCCCAGTGACCGTGCCGGTCAAAGAGCACCTTGCTTGTAACCCATTGTTCCGACTATGCGTCATTACCATACCATCACCCCGGTGTCCAAACCCTGGGGCGACGGGGTCGTTCGAATCGCCGTGTCAAGAGTCCTCAGGCGCAAAGGGACTCCTGGAACAGCATCGATTAACTTAACCACCAGAATACGGTACTTAAGGAGATTGTCAATAAAACGGGAACACGGTTATGACCGAGGCTGCTTTAAAGCTTAGAGCCGTCCTGGATGGTTACGCCAACTTCCTGAAGGATCGGCAGTTGGCGCTGCCCAAGCATCGGCCGCACCTGGTGCGATGGGTGCGCGAGTTCCTGCTCTTCGCTCAGGCTCATTTGGGCTTCACGTTCGAGCAGGCACGAGACCTGTTCCTTGAGGCAATTAATAAGGGAAGCGGAATTCAGCCGTGGCAGATTCGACAGGCGGCGGATGCCATACTTATCTACCGTTATCAATTCAGGCGTGCGCATGATGCGGCGGGGCCTGAACCCGTTTCCGGCAGCCTTTCCCTGGAACAGGTTTTCTCGGATGGGGAAAAGCTTACTCGTTTATGCTCGAGGCAATCTCGCGGCTGAGCTCGGCCAGGGCCTCGCTCTTGGCGTAGACGATCGCCTCATAGCCGCTCTCTTCCGGCATCGGCTTGCTGATGTCGGACTTCCGCATGAGGAGCGGCTTCTTCCCCCCTTCACCGTAAAGTGTCCATCGCGCGCTCAGGTTCACAGTGTTGCCCGGCCCGGCTTCGAAACGCGCGACATCCACGGCAACCCGAAAATCCAGCTCTCCCGGCCCTTTCCATGGAAAGATGGTGATGCAGTCGGTTGACAGCAGGCATGACAGGTTCTCCGCCAGAACCCGGGTGAAGTTGTCCTCAATCGGCTCAGCCCACCGGTCGAACTCGGCCACGCTGAGCCGGTTTTGGCTGGTGCGTGTGACAATCTGCGGTCGGTCCAGGTACTTGGAAAGCTCCACCGGCCCGATCCCGATCGACAGCTCATTCTCCGCGCCCTGCAGCACCGGATCGAGATCAGGCATGGGTGATAGGAGATAGAACCTTGACGGCGCTGTAGTGCCGCACCCCCCCAGCAACACGAACGATATGCCGATCACAAGCATCGTAAACCGGAAATTCACATGGTTTCTCATCTTCTCATCCCTTAACTGCCGCTCTTGCCCTTTAGCAGGGCTTCGGGGTGTCTTTCGATATAGTCCGCCATGGCACGAATCGATTCCATGGCTTCGTTCAGAGTTTTGAGTGTGTTCGTGATCTCGTACACCAGGGCCGAGTCCTCAGGAGCGAACCCGTTGATCATTGCGAGCGTCTTGTTCGCCTGCTCGAGAGCCGCCCCCGCCGCTTCCGTTGTTTCCTGGATGCTGGCTGCCAAAGGCTTTACCCGGCCGTCGATATTTTGCACAAGCTCACGCGTGTCATTCAAGGTTTCACCCATGCTGGATGCAAGCGGCACAACCTTGTCATCGATGTTTCGCACAAGGATCCGCGTGTCCTGCAGTGTTTCCTCGATGGATGAGGCAAGCGGTGTGATTCTCTCATCGATCTTGCACACCAGCTTCTGCGTGTCCTCAATGACCTCGAGGATGCGAGGCCCGAGAGGCGTGACCTGGTCGTTCACATTCCTGACCAGCTGCTTCATCTCCTCCATGGTCTGGCTCAAAGCCACCAGGCTATCCTTCATTTCAGGGGCATTGACCATCTTTTCGATACCACTGATCGCTGACAGAACCTGGTCGATGATCTGTTCGATTGGAAGCTTTTTAAACGTCCTGGCGATCTCTTCAAAGCCGGAGCGAATCGTTGGAAGCTCCGGATATTCGGTCTCCATGCCGACCAGCTCTTTCGGCTTGTCGGGGTAAAAATCAAACGCCACCATGAGCTGGCCGGTCAAGATGCTCTGCAGTTCAAGCTGTGCTTTCAAACCACGCTCCACCATCAAATTTATCCTATCCGATGATCCTTCGCTGTCAGCAGCCTTTTGAACAGCAGCGGTCCCATGGGGACCGGTAAACCTGTTCGAGTCGATCTCGATGTACACCGGAATCCTGGGAGTCATTTCCGCACCTTCCATGCGCAGCTTGATATCGTTGACCTTGCCGATCTTGACTCCCTTGTAGGTGACGGGCGACCCGGTGCCCAGCCCGTTCAGCGATTCATCAAAGTACAGCACATAGGTATGGCTTTCGGACATAAAACTACCGCTGCCCAGGATCATGACTCCGGCCACGGCCAATGCCGCCGCTCCCACCACAAAGGCCCCGATGGCCGTTTTGCTGGCTTTAATACTCATGATTGATCCGATCCAAAATAAGATACCGTTGAACCGTTTGTGACCATCCCGCTTGTAAACCGCGCTATCTCATTATCCACCGGCTTCCATCCCTTTCCCGCCTCGCGTGAGAAACCGTTGAACCCTTGGGTCTCGGGATTCTGTGAGAAGCGCGTTCGGGTCTCCTGCGGCGATCATGGTCTTGGTCTCCCCGTCGAGAAAAACCGAACTGTTCCCCACGGCAAAAATGCTCGCAAGCTCGTGTGTCACCACCACAACCGTGGCACCGAGGCTGTCCCTGAGCTCGATGATCAGATCGTCCAGGCGCCTCGCGCTCACCGGGTCTAGCCCTGACGAGGGCTCGTCGAAAAAAAGGATCTCCGGGTCCAGCGCCATGGCCCGCGCAAGCCCGGCCCGTTTGCGCATTCCTCCGCTGATCTCCGAAGGGTAGTACTCCTCGAAACCTGACAGGCCCACCAGGGACAGCTTCAAAGAAACGATCTCCCTGATCTTTTGGGGGCGCAGGTTGGTGTACTCCCTGAGCGGCAACGCGACGTTCTCCTCAAGCGTCATGGAGCTCCACAGCGCGCCCGACTGGTAGAGGATGCCGAAGCTCTTCAGGATCCGGTTTCTCTCCTCCTGTGGCGAGTCCCAGAAGCTCACCCCGTCATAAAGCACACCGCCCAGGGCCGGGGCCATCAATCCAACCATGTGTCTGAGAAGTGTGCTCTTGCCGCACCCGCTCCCGCCCATGACGATGAAGATATCACCGCGGTTGACGGTGAACGCGAGGTCGCGCTGGACCACGAACTTTCCATAGGCCATGGTCAGGCCGCGGATTTCGATATGAGGTTCCGGTCGGTTCATTTCAGCCCGTACATTTCATGCCTCAAATACCTAACGAGTAACACATGACCGTTATGATCGCGGTGGCCACCACAATGCTCACGATGCCTGTCACCACCGCAGATGTTGCTGCAAGACCCACCCCCGATGCGCTCCTGCCGCATTGCATCCCCCTGAGACAGCCGGCCAGGGCCACCAGCACCCCGAAGACGCTGCTCTGGAAAAGGCCGACCCAGAAGTCCTGGAACCTGATCCCCTCCACGGTCTTGGTGTAGTACTCCATCAGGGTGATGTCGAGCATGCCCACGCTCACGATCAACCCTCCCAGGATGCCCATCAAGCATGCGTAGAGGTAGAGAAGCGGCATCATCAACGCCAGCGCTATCATCCGCGGCAGCACAAGGAACTCCATGGGAGAGATCCCCATGGTTTTGAGCGCGTCGATCTCCTCGTTCACCTCCATTGTGCCGAGCTGCGCCGCAAACGCGGCCCCTGTGCGGCCGGCCATTATGATTCCGGTCATGATGGAGCCCATCACGCGGACCATTGCAAAGCCAACCATGGTCGCCACGTAAACCTGCGCACCGAACATGGACATGAGCACCGCGCCCACAAAGGCGAGGATCATGCCCACGAGAATGTTGATCAGCGAAACAACGGGCAGGGCCTGCGCGCCGCACTGCTGGATGGCCAGAGACAGGTCACATCCCCTGAACCGCGCCTTGCCCCGGAGCATACGGATAAAACCCTGGGTTGCCTCGCCGATAAAACCGAACATCTCCATGGCTGAGCGGTAGAAAGAAACGGTTTCATCGCCGATGCGCGCCAGCAGTGTATGATGCACCACGCTCTTTTCCGCATCCTCCCTCTCGGGTACCGCGGCCGCGAGAGTGAGGAGACGCTTCACTCCATCGGGGAGACCTTCCCTGTCCGCCTCGATCCCTTGTAGCGCGCACTGGTCCGCGGCCTTGACAAGAAAGGTGAGCAGGTTCGAGTCCCAGCCCGTGAGCTCTTTTGTGTCGAAGGTGATCCGCTGCACCGAGGGGCCGGATTCGATCTGCCGAAGCAGCGCATCGGCTGTGGGCAGCTCTTCACCGGTTTTCCATTTCCCGGCCAGCCGGACAAGGAGCGTGTCATCCGCCGCTCTCTCCACGGCCATCCTGTCCTGCCCAGGTCTTGTTTCATCAACCCGGTCCATTACATTTCCCTTCATTCAAACGAGCTTCAAGCAGGAGGAGCCCTGTCACGCAGAAGGCGCGTGAAACCCGCATGAACGGTTGATTCAATGTGAACCCGCATATTTCATCCTCTTCTGCTGCGGCACCGTAA
>CAZIUL010000117.1:0-1990 GCA_964542475.1 uncultured Phycisphaerales bacterium
AGGGACCGCGGCCTCACGAATCGTCTTGTCAAAGGGAACCGTTACCCCTTGAAAAGCGTGTAGCCTTCGATATCGATTTTTGCGCCTTTTTGCGCCCATTTCTTTCCGAGTTCCGACGGTAGACTCCACGCACCGAAGCATTCCTCGAGATCATGGGCAAGCCCTTGTACGTGGGCAAGAGGGTCGTCCGGCGGGCCTGATGTGCGGAGCAGGGATGCGGGAAACGGTGCGGGCACGGGCATGGAATCGTGCGCACCGTTCACGCAGACCGTTAGCGGCCTAGCTGTTTCGAGCCCGCACGGGATTTTCGCAGCGCCATCGCACGTTTCGAGGGAGGTGATGAGCTTGCGCATCCTGTAATCGTGCATGGGAGAGCTGTACTCCCTCGCCGCTCCGTCATTGAACCGGGCACGTATCAGGGATCCGCCGCCCTGGTATTCAACCGTAGCTTTTTCGAACTCAAGGAAGAATACCGGGTCCGTTGCCTCTGCTGTGGAGTGCGAACCGAGGAAAAGGATCTCAACACCGCTCGACGTGTGAACCCGCACCGCTGCTGTGTCAAAGCTCTCGATCTCCTTTGCCCTGTAGAGCTCTGACTCGATGAGGGAAGGGGATGCGCTTCGGTTGATCCGGCCGCCCAGCAGGAAAAGCATGTTGTGAAGGTCGTGCGCCATTGCGTTGTTCAACGGGCTGTCAAGGACCCACGCGCCGCTCTGGTCCCGCATTCTGCCGGCCCACGAGTTCCTGCGGTAGTAGCTTCTGTTCCTCGGCCAGAGGCACAGGCTTTTCATCCGCCGGGGCGCACCGAACGCGCCCGCGAGAATGTCCCTTTTTAGCTCCTGGATCGGGTTGGAAAATGACCACTGAAAACCGATGGCAACGAATTTTTGCGCCTTGTCCCGGGCCTCGATCATGCGGTCTACATCCTGAACCGTTGCTGCCGCGGGTTTTTCACAGAGCACAGAGCTTCCGTGCGAGAGGGCCGTCAGGGTCTGGCCGCAGTGAAGCTGTATCGGAGAGGACAGCACCGCAAGGTCGGCTTTACCGACGGAAGAGTAAAACCCGCCGAGCGACGGGTGGATGGGGATTTTCCGATCCTCGACCTCGCCCAGACGCGGGCAGCGGTCGGGATGCGGATCAGCCACCCCGATAATGCTGAAAGGAGGGAACTTTTCGGGTTCGTCCAGCAGTGCCGAGAGGTAGGCGAGCCCGTACCCGCCGATTCCTGAAAGCACGATTGTTCGTGTTTTTGCCATGTGCGAATGCCTTTCGATCGGATGTCCGCTTGCGCGCGCCCTGCCAGAGATCGGCAAGGATTGCAGCGGTCCGGTTACAGCAGCTCCTCGATGAGGTTCGTTACACTGAATCCGCGCTCGCCCGGCACAAAGAGCAGGGTTGTAACTTCGAACGCTCCGAGGGTAACCTTTTTTCTCATCGAGACGAACGGAAGCGACAGCGTGAAAGTACGCTTTTTGCCCGTCGGATTGAATAGGCGAACCACGAGACCGCTGCCCTCCTCAGCCTTTTTCATTGCGGACACCTGGATCGCGTCGTCGCTCACCCTTGCTCCGGCCTTCGGCTTTACACCATCACCCGATGGGAAGCACGCGAGCGCGAACGGGATCTCGTTTTTTGTAACGGCTTCCTTGTCAACCTGGGAGAGGCGTTCCTCGACCGGGCCCGCGTTTATCCAGAAGCGGAAGAGCCGCTCGCCCTGGTCCATACGCGGCGTGAAGCGGTCCTGGGCGCAGATGGGGCGCCCTTCTATCTCGAGCCCGGCGTAACAGGGTGAGCGTAGAAGCGACAGCCTGACCTCACCTTTTGCCATATCCGAACCGTGAATCCCGCTGTTGATCACGGTGATCGCCTTGTCCGAACTCCTCGAAAGCGCTGCCGTCCACTGCTGCGCAACAACCTCGTCCCCGTTGTTCTTCAGCATTTCCGATCCGAACGCCTGCTGCCCCATGTACTCCGGGCCGCTCATGAGCGT
>CAZIUL010000117.1:2090-4218 GCA_964542475.1 uncultured Phycisphaerales bacterium
GCATTTCCGATCCGAACGCCTGCTGCCCCATGTACTCCGGGCCGCTCATGAGCGTCGGGATCGACAGCTTTAGCATCCTGTCCTTCTCGTTCCAGTAGACGCGCATGGAAACCTCGATCTCCGAGCCCTCTTTCGGCAGCGTGTATTGCTGGCAGATGAACGAGCTGTTGTACGCGAACACGGTTTCGATCACGCTTCGCACCGGACCGTCCTCGATCACTCGGACAGGTGGAAGCCGGGCATCATCCACGCCCGAGAACCGGGCGCTCTCAAGGCTTGACATCAGCCTGAAACGGCCCGCCGGCTTCCTGAACCGCCGCGCTCTTGTTCCCCACGAATCAGGGTTGTCGTGGATGACTAGCGGGCGGAATGCACCTTCCTCGAGATAGTTTTTTCCCTTTACCCGATAGCGGTCCATGAGCCCTGTTTTCGTGTTCAGGACCACATCGAGGATCTCTGTTTTGAAACGAATGCCCCCCTTCTTCACCTTCAATGCCCCCCGGGGTTTTTCGGGGAGAAGCTCGATCCGGCAGTCAAAGCGGTTCATCGCACCGGGCTCGAGCTCGGCCCGGAAGACCACCCGCTTCCTGAAGTCGTGGTTCAGGTTGCTTGCCTCCTTTTCCACCTGGCAGGGGAGCGCTTTTCCCCGGGAAAAAACCGTCGGCATGAAAAACCCGCCCCGCTGGTTTGGCTCGTCCGGCTGCATCTCGCACTCGACCGTGGCTTTCAGCTTCCACGGATGCGGGTTGAAAACAAGGACCGGGATCTCGTTTCTTCTTGCCCTTTTCAGACCCGCCGCAAGCGAGAAGAACGCGCGCGCCCTGACCCTGGACAGGAGCTCCAGCCCGTGGTCCATCGTCCGGACAGAAGCCTCTTCAACGGGTTGGGTGGACGAGCCGGGAAGCACGTCGTGGAACCCGCTTTTTGCCAGGTCGCGGCAGGCCTCGCCGAGCTCGGCATCCGGGTACGGGATAAGCCCCTGGAAAGCGGCAACCGATGCCATCTTCTCGGTCATGTACAGGCTGCTTTCGAGCTGCCTGTGCTTCTGCTTCACCCTGGCCATTGATGTGTAGCACCCCGGCGCCCACGGGTTTATGCCGTGCTCGTGGCGCTGGAGCTTTTTCGACGTGTGCCCGAGCTCGGCAAAGTAGTTTTCAGGGGTGGAGTGAGCTATTTCGAAACCTGTGTCATCCCGCATGAGCACGGCAAGCTCCTCGAGGTCGATGCGCGACGGTCCTCCTCCGTGGTTGCCCACACCCCACAACAGGATGCTCGTTTTTTTTTCGGGATGATCCGCGATCCACTGCTTCACCTTGGAACGCGCTTTGCCGAGCGATGAGTTGTAGTGTGTCGTGGCCAGGGTGCCTGTCACGGTCGAGCCGTCGTAGCCCACCCAGGTGAACTCCGGCGCGGGCAGGTCGCAGCTCTCAAACGACGGCCTGCAGAACAGGTACGAGTCGTATCCGCTCTTGGCAACGATCTGGACCAGTCCCCGCGTGTGCCCGAAAGGATCGAGGTTGATCGCGGTTCTGGGTCTTGCCCCGAACTTTTTCCGGAAGTAACTCCTTCCGAGGAGGATCTGGCGGACAAACGATTCGCCTGAAAGCATGTTGCAGTCCGGCTGAAGGTACCATCCGCCCGCGATGTGCCATCTGCCCGTTTTCACAAGCCGCTTGATCCGCTCGTGCAAGGCGGGCTCGTGCTCCTCCACCCATTCGTACAGGATCGCCTCGTTGTGATTGAACACGAAAGCGTCGAACTTCTCGCACAGATCGGCTGCCGCACGGAAGGTGGAAAGCGCAGCGGAGGCGCCCTCCTCCCATTCCCATAGCCACACGGGATCGATGTGCGCGTTGCACACGAGATGTATCTTTTTTGTGTTCACAGCGCTGGTTCCTTGTTCGAGCAACAAAATGAACGATACAGGGTATACACTCTTGACAGGTGCTGCTCCTCTTGTCAAGAAAGTAGGAATCAGCTGTGGTTCAAAGCGCGTGAGAGAGTCCGATATGCCTTCACAAACACACATACTCGGCCTGGACATCGGCGGGACGAAATCCGCCGTGGTCCTGGGGGATTTCGAGGGGATGGTCCTGGAATCCGTCGGTTTTCCGACCGATGCCGCGCG
>CAZIUL010000118.1:0-3699 GCA_964542475.1 uncultured Phycisphaerales bacterium
TAGAACACAAGGCTATCTCCGGCAGGTCTGACACAAACGCTTCTCAGGAGCCGCTGCTTTTCGAGTGCGGCAGGAGCGCCTTTTTTGATCGCTGTAAGCGAGGATTTGCAATGAAGAGAGTACTTTTTCAAAAGACCGTGAGCCTTTGTGTCATTGTTGCGCTTCTCGGATGCGGTTCATCGTCCGCGAGTGAAGAAGGGGGCGCGCTTTTTCCTCCGATCGAGCCGTACGATACCGGCTTTCTGAAGGTGTCAGAGCTTCACAAGCTCTACTGGGAGGTGTGCGGCAATGAAGAAGGGGTGCCTGTCATGGTTCTTCACGGGGGCCCCGGTGCGAGCGCGAATCCGAATATGCGCCGTTTTTTCGATCCCGGGATCTTCAAGATAATCCTGTTCGATCAGCGGGGCGCGGGGCGCAGCATCCCGCGCGCCGAGTGGAAAGAAAACACCACGCTGCATCTTGTTGAAGACATCAACAAGATCCGGGACCGGTTGGGCATCAAAGGCAAGGCCATGCTGTTCGGCGGTTCGTGGGGGACCACCCTTGCGCTGGCTTACGCACAAGCCTATCCTGAAAACGTGAGCGGTATGGTGCTGCGAGGGGTTTTTACCGGATCCAAAGAGGAGATCGACCACTTCTATCACGGCGGAACATCAACCTTTTATCCGGACAATTTCGCAAAACTGAAGAGCATCCTGCCACGTCCTGAGATTATGGATTATCCCGCACAACTATTTTCCATGACCCAGAGCAAAGACGCGGCTGTTCGGGAGAAGGCGATCAAGGGATGGGCTTATTACGAGCTGCGCCTGGCCGGCCTTTCCATGGATCCGAGCTTTTGTGAGCGCATTATCAATGAGTACGACATGACAGCTTTCTCGGTCCTCGAAAACCACTACATGATGAACGGTTGTTTTTTTAAAGACGGCCAGCTCCTGGAAAACGCGGGAACGATCGCGCATGTCCCGACATTTATCGTGAACGGCCGCTACGACATCATCTGCCCGCCGGCAACCGCGTTCGCGCTTGCGTCCAGGCTCGATGTTGTGAAGCTGGAGATCACGATTGCGGGCCATTCTCAGAACGAGCCCGTGAACACAGAAGCGCTGGTGAGAGGCGTCGAGTGGGTGCTTGAAAATGCAGGGAAAGACTGAAAGCCCTGGATTTTCTTTGGTAATAATTCAGAATTTGAGTTCTAATATTTGGAAACCGTCGTTTTTTAATAAAAGCTTCATTGGATCTCCAAGGGAATAAGGGATCCTATCCAACCGCTTGATTCAAGCGCCCATTGGGCAGAAACAAGGGATCATGACACGCACCGGTTTGATCGCTTTGGCCATGCTTGTCGCTCTTCTTGTCTCCATCTGTTTTTATTTTCTGTTCGAACAAAAAGGCCCGGACACTTTATCACTGCCGGCGGCGGAGCAGGGTGATAGCGACTCTTCGGCCGACTCGCCCGGAGCCGTGGTTGAGGGTGAAAACAAAAAAGAGAGGATCGAGGCCGGAGGTGATCCTAACCCCGTCGATACCGGTTCCGCTGATTCCGCGGCGAGCAGCGTAATTACCGGGACTGTCCTTGACCGGGCTTCCAACACCCCTGTCAAGGACGCGCTGCTTTTCATAGGCCTGGATGTGCCGGCGGTCAACGCTGCCGCGGCGGGATGGATCGACTCCTTGAGAAGCGGTGAAGACGGAAGGTTTGCATTCGACGGGCTATCGCACATTCCGCACAGGATCCGCGCGGTCGCTCCCGGACGACTGTTTGCAGAAATAAGAAATGTCTTTCCTGGAGAGGACAAGGAGGTGCTGCTTGCGGCGGATTCGGGTATACCGTGCGAACTCAAGGTAGAAGGCCTCGACGGTTCCGAGCCCCTGCCGCTGCAGGAGATCAGCCTCGAAGCTCACGGCGAAGCGTGGGCGCTAAACACGAAGACCGACCATATGGGTGCCTTCTCAATCACCGGAATAGACAGCGGGCGGTTGGAATCGGCTGACAATAACTGGGATCTCAGGATTGTGGTGCCCGGATATATGGACCCGGTTCTGGAGCTTGTCAGCGACACGCAGGAGCAGAGCTATACCATCACTGTAGAGCGGGGAACAACCGTTTTGGGTCAGGTTGTTGATAAGGCCGACGGCAGCGCCATAGCGGGTGCCGTGGTTTTTGCAGACTCGGGCCATTCGGTCACAACGGACGAACGCGGGTGTTACACCATCACCGGAGTTTTCGATACCCTGTGTGCCGATGCACCGGGGTATGCCATGGCCGCGGAAGAGCTTGTCGATGTTCCAGGCGGTATCGAGTTCGAGGATGTCCGGGTGACATTCGAATTGGAGCGGGGCCTGACCCTTTACGGCCGTGTAACCGATACAGACCTGCGTCCCATCCCGGGGGTCCGGGTGGGCGTTGCCGGTTTTTCTCTCGATCTGGCCGTCGACGACCAGCGCCTCGAAAGAAATCTGCTGCAGGAGTACGGCTCGATTACAGATTCGGATGGCTGTTACCGGATAGAGGAGCTTTCAGCACAGGTTACCGACCTGCCGGGGATTATCGAATTGGAGGTGCGGCCGCCGGGATGGCAAGGCGGAACAGAAGAGGATGTGCGCCTGAAGAATGCCCGGGGCGAGGTGGAACACAACATCATCCTTCAGCTGAGCAGCCGGTTTTCAGGGGCTGTGCTGGGTGTAAACGGTGAACCTCTGCAGGCTGCATCGGTTATTCTGCAGGGCGTGGGTGACGGGCAGTATCAGATGTCAATGACGGATGAAAGGGGCGAGTTCCAATTCTCGAACCTGCTGTTCGGCCCGTACCACGCCGTTGTCCTTGTGAGAGACAACCCGGTTCTGATCCAGGCCATCGAGATCCCCTCCTCTTATTTAACGTTTCGCGTACAGCCGCATCAAGAGGTTACGGGCACGGTGGTTCGGCAAACTGACGGAGCGCCGATCCCCGGGCTGTTGGCTCAGCTCGTGTATTGCTTTGGTGTGATGACATTCGACGAAAAGACAGTCACTGATGAAGAGGGCCGGTTTGCCTTTGATAACGTTCCTCCAGGGAATCTGTCGCTTTATTTCACGCAACACGGCGATGTTCCTCTTTACGCTCCCCTGCCGCGGAGGCATCGAGAGCTTATCGAAGTGGAGCAGGGGCCGTGGATAGGCGTTGTCGAGTATCGTGAGCGCCCGTCCGGCTGGGCCGAGTTCGAGTTCGCCGTTGCAAAGCCAGACGGAAAGTTCCAGGCACCGGAGGGTCTGACAGAGGTATGGTTATCCACATTTCGTTTTTCCCGCGCTTCCAAGTTAGGTCAATCTAAAAGGTTCGAGAACCGCCTCCTTCCGGGCTTTGTTGCTGGGGAAGGCGGCGAGAAATTGCTCGGAAAGGGGAAAGAAGGCTTCAGGGTTTTTCTGCGGCAAGGCGATTACATGCTGCGTTTTGTGCTTCAAACAGGCACGACTGAGATAGTTCGTGATGTTTCCATAACGGTTAAAAGAGAGGAGGTCGTCAAACACCGGGTGATCTTCTGAGTCGATGATAATCGGACAGCATTGGACTGGAGTCAAAAGGAGGCTCATTCTTACCGCCAGGAGCGCACGCTGTGATCGAAGATCGATCGCCCGTGTTTTCCTGTTTTCTTTGTTGTTTTACTGAAATTCTACAGTTTGAATTTTCCGATTCTTTCCTGGCAAAGACTTACGTCA
>CAZIUL010000119.1:0-3660 GCA_964542475.1 uncultured Phycisphaerales bacterium
TCCGACACGCACCGGTACGACCATGCTTTCGGTGAGGAGGGCTGCCGGCTGATGCCCTTTCTCCACGCTTTCAAGAAGAACGCGGTTGTTTATCACCGGGTGTTCAGCAGCGCCAGCTGGACCATGCCCGCCCTTGCATCGGTGTTGACAGGGCTTTCACCCCAGTACCACCTTACCGGTTTCAGGACCGATGGCGTTGCAGGGGAAGAGTTTTCCAAAGAGGCGGTTCCCCCGGGCCGCTTCGCTTTCAAGGCCGGCGACCGGTATAGCATCCTCACCTGCTTCCCCGGCAAGCTGGTCACGCTGACGGAGAAGCTGCGGGGGCAGGGTTATGCAACAGCCATGGTTGTGTCCAGCCCGCTCTACAAGCTTTCCGGCCTTCTGTCGGAGGGTTTGGATTTTGTGGTCGATCTTGGCGTGTCAGAGGGGGACGAAGTCAACAGCAGCGCGCTGGCAATCATGGAAAGCCGGCCTGCAAACCGGCCGCTCTTTTTGCTTGTGCACTACATGGATGTCCATCAATGGCAGCCCTGGTATTTCAGGAAACGGTACCCGGATCTTTCGCCGAGGAAAAACCCGGACAAGGTCCTGGAATGCTATGGACAGGCTGTCCGTGACCTGGATGCCAGCCTGAAGGTTCTGCTCGACGCCTGGGATGAGAAGGCCGGGCTCGATAACAGCATGACGGCATTCTTTTCGGACCACGGGGAACAGCTTCTGGATTTCGGAACATCGATGCTCGGCCACGGGAACAGCATGAACGAGAAGCTGCTTCATATCCCGCTGATGGTCCGTTACCCGGCTTCGGTCGGGCTCAACGGCAAGGAGGCGGATGCTCCGGTGTCGCTGATCGATCTTCCGGCCACGGTTCTGGACCTTGTCGGGATCCCGACCGGAGACGGCGAGATCCAGGGCCGCTCGCTGTTGAGCAGCGAAAGCGTCGACCGAACCTTTTACGCCGACTTCCAGCTGTACAAGGGTGAAATGTCCAGCGTTCGGCAAGGGCCGTACAAGCTGGTGATCGATTTCGATAAGAACATCAGGTCGCTCGTTGACACCTCCGAGTTGAACGATCCGGACCAGGCGTTGGACAATGAACCGATGGAGACCCGGCTCTGGATGGCCTTCGAAAAGTACAGGGAGGATGCGAAAAAACGCACCACCGGTTTGAAATCGACCCTGGATGTGGATCAGGACGAAGCGATGAAAGGCCTCAATGAGCTTGGATATGTCCGGTAAACGGTTGGAGCCCCGCTGTTTCAATTCAACGTGCCCCTGTTCCGTGCGGCGCAGGAGTCGGGGCCGAGAGCAAAGGGGTGGATTGCGGCCATGAAAGAGGCTGCCGGTCAGTGAAACCTGTTTCAAAGGAGACCACCTCATGACAGTGCAGGTAACAGCGGTTTTGTTGGCGCTCGTGTGTGTTGTGTGCGCGGGCTGCGTCCAGGCACAGCGGTACGGATCGGTCATCGGCTTGGAACCGGATAAGTTGGCTGAATACAAGAAGCTCCACGAGGCTGTCTGGCCGGGAGTTCTGAAACGGATAAAAGAGTGTAAAATCCGCAACTACTCCATCTACCTCGGGGAGCTCGAAAAAGGCAGGTACTACCTGTTCAGCTACTTCGAATACATTGGCGATGATTTCGAGGCTGACATGGCGAAGATGGCACAAGACGAGGACACGAAGAGGTGGTGGAAGCTAACAGACCCCTGCCAGATTCCGGTGCGGACGCGCGCGCAAGGCGATTTCTGGATGAAGATGGAGGAGGTTTTTCACACCGACTGACAAAAAACGGAAGAGGCCGTTGTTTTGCCGGCATCATGTCGGCGGAGGAACGGGGATCTCGGCCCAACAGCCGGATGGGCGTGTAAAATTGGAAGTCGTCCTTTTTTTAGAAAAGAAAACGCGTCTTTATATACGAATATATTTCATGGCTTAGATTTTTTGATCGGCGGTGTACCAGCCGCAGGACCCAGAAAGAGAAAACCTCCGTTTTTCCGGAGCTTCGATTGCAGTCAGACAACATCCTTCATAATCCAGGCGAAAGCAAAAAAATAACACCGGGAAGCAACGCCCTTTCCGTTGCGTATTTCAGGGACTGGAATGTTGCTGATGACGGGCAGGGACCGGGGGAGGTCGGCGGGTGATTTTTTCGAGCTTCAGGTTCCTGATCTTTTTCCCGGTGGTGCTCGTTTTCTACTTTTCGTGCAAGCGGCTGCGCTACCGCCAGACCCTGTTGCTGATAGCGAGCTACATCTTCTACGCAAGCTGGGATCCGAGGTTCCTGATCCTCATCTGGATTTCCACCATAGTCGACTATATCACGGGGTTCATGATCCACAGGACCGACACTCCGGCCGGTAAGCGCTGGTGGCTCATAACAAGCGTGTGCGCGAACCTCGGGCTGCTCGGTTTTTTCAAGTATGCGAACTTTTTCATCAGCTCCTTTCAGGGGCTTATGAATGCTGTCGGATTTCATGCCGATCCCGTGGTGCTGAATATCGTGCTGCCTTTGGGTATCAGCTTCTACACCTTCCAGACCATGAGCTACACCCTCGACATCTATCGGGGCAAGATGAAGCCCACAAAAAACCTCCTGGAGTACGCGCTTTTCGTGGCCTTTTTCCCGCAGCTCGTGGCAGGCCCGATCGTGCGCGCTATCGAGCTGCTGCCGCAGATCAAGCGCGGCGCGGAAAACAGGTGGGAGGACATCAGCTCCGGGATGGCCCGGTTCATCCAGGGTTTCACCAAGAAGGTGCTCGTGGCGGACAACTTGGCTCCTTACGTGAACTCGGTATTCGAAGACCCCGGCGCGTGCAACGGTGTAACGCTCTGGCTGGGAGGAATCGGCTGGGGCGTGCAGATCTTCTGTGACTTTTCCGGGTACTCGGACATGGCGATTGGGGCCGCGAAGGTTATGGGCTTCCGCCTGCCCGAGAATTTCCGCTTCCCCCTGGCTGCCTTGAACGTGGCGGAGTTCTGGAGGCGCTGGCACATAACGCTTTATTCGTTCATACGCGACTACTTTTACATCGCGATCGGCGGATCCAGGGGGTCGACGCAAAGAGTGCTTTTCAACGTGCTGCTGACCATGACCCTGGTCGGGCTATGGCACGGTGCGAACTGGCAGTTCATATTTTGGGGCTTGTACAACGGCATGCTCATTGTGGGCTACAGGCTCCTGTTGATGCTTGTACAGCGTGTCCCCGTTTTCGATGCATTCCTGAAGACATTTCTTGGCAAGGTGTCTCGCCTTGCCCTGAATAATATCATGTTCTTCATCGGGAATTCGATCTTCCGCTGTCCCAACATCAGGGATTCGTTGACAACGATGTGGCGGATGATCACCTTCGACACCGCAGGAAAGCTCTTGTTCGATCCATGGGTGCTCATATTCTACGGTGTCGTGCTTCTGTCGAGCCTCGCGTGCGAGATAGACCTTTTCAACCGCATAGCCAAAAAAACACCGCTCCCCTTGAGGTACGCGGCCTTTGTGCTGCTGCTGCTGATTCTCGTCCTGTTCAGCCCTCACAACACCGAGGCGTTCGTATACTTTCAGTTTTAATCCGCATGTTTCACCCTCTTCTGCTGCGGCACCGTAACCTGTGCTGTGGCTGCGTTTCATGTCAGGAGACGATCCTCAACCTGTAGGAACAGGCCTG
>CAZIUL010000120.1:0-3449 GCA_964542475.1 uncultured Phycisphaerales bacterium
GGGGTTTTTTCGTTGACTGTGTTCATCCATGATTCAAGATTACACCTCGAACCATGAGCTCAAAACCGAAACAGAACAATGCCTTTTACCGGATGCTGCGCCACCTGCTTTTATCCGTGGCAGCCGTTTTTTTTTGTGCTGCCTGCGAAACCAGGGATGAGCATCCAAACATCCTGCTGATCACCCTTGACACGGTGCGCGCCGATCACGTGGGTTGTTATGGCGGGAGAGAGGGAATCACGCCGGCGATCGATGCCCTTGCTTCACGTGGCACCCGTTTCGCGCGAGCCGTGGCTCCTTCGCCGATCACCCTTCCTTCCCATGTTTCCATGCTCACCGGCCAGTACCCTGTAAGGCACGGCGCCAGGGACAACAGCGTCTACTTCCTGAGTGATGAAGCGGTAACATTGGCCGAGGTTCTCAAAGACAACGGGTACAAAACGGGTGCGTCCGTGGCCAGCATAGTACTCTCGCACAGGTTCGGGGTGGAACAGGGCTTCGACTTTTTTGGGGAGGGAAAGCTGGTGGTCGAGGACGGGCAGGAAAAGCAGGACGGGGTTGTGGAGCGCGACGGCCGGGAGGTTGCCGACGAGGCCATCCGGTTCATCGAATCCCGGCTTTCAGATGTCGGCCCCACCTCTCCCTTTTTTTTCTGGGTCCACTTCTACGATCCGCACGAGCCGTACGTTATGCATGACGGCCTGGACCCGGGGTTTGCCTTCACTGCTTATGAATCAGAGGTCCGATACACCGACCTTCAGGTGGGCAGGCTCCTTTCCTGCATTAGCGGAACCGGTCTCGCTGAAAACACCGTTGTAGTAATTGCCTCGGACCACGGGGAGGGGCTTGGCCAGCATCACGAACGCTCTCACAGTATGCTTGTATATGAAACCACTATCTCGGTTCCCCTCATCTATGCCGGCCCTGGAACAGCGAAGGGCCGGGTCATCGACAAAAGCCTTGGCAGGCTCGTTGACATCATGCCGACTGTGCTCGATCTTGCAGGGATCGAGCCGCCCCGGGATGTGGTTTTCGACGGTGAATCCTCTGCTCGCCTGCTTGATCCGGGCATGGACTCGGCCAAGATCAAAGGGGCTCAGAGCGCCTACTTCGAAACCATGGGCCCGTGCACCTATGACTGGTCCCATCTCGACGGGATCACAACCCTCGAGTGGAAGTACATCCGCGGCCCGACGGACGAGCTCTATCACATTCCAAACGACCCGCACGAGTTCAACGATGTTATCGACGAGCACCGGGACGAAGCGGAAAGGCTTTGCCGGGCGGCGGCGGCCGTTGCCGCGATTACGCCTGAGACCGGCGGTGTGTGCGACATGTCAGGACGGCAGTCAGAGCTCTTTGGAGCGCTGGGATACCTGTCTCTTGATGTGCGCGCAAGAAAGATGTCAGCGGACAAACCTCACCCGCGCGACATGATCCTGATCCTCGACACACTTACAACGGCGCGCTCGTTGTACAATGCGGGGCGGTTCAAGGATGCGATTCCCCTTTTCGAGAAGTGCGTTTCACTCAGCCGGGGTTCAGCGGTCTTCCATGACCTGCTGGGAAGGACATACCTCAAGCTGGGCGACTATAAGAACGCCGGCGCATTTTTCAGCAAGGCGCTGTCCATTCACCCGGAGATGGTCGATACCAGGCTTACGCTCGGGATCGTACTCGTCAACACAGGCTCTTACGAGGAAGCCGAAAGAGAGTTCAGGGATGTGATCAAGGCGTCGCCGGGCCTTTTCGCTGCGTACGGTTACCTCGCGAACCTCTTGCGGATGCTCGATCGGCCCGGGGATGAGCTCCGTGTTCTAGAAGCTCTATTCGAAAACACAACGCCGATTTCTGATGAACGCGCAAAGCCGCTGAGGTTCCGGATGGATCAGCTCCGCAAGGAGATCCGGACGGACTGAGGAAGATGCCGTTACAAATCGGAGAATTAAGCTCAGGAGTTGTTATGAATATCGATTTTCTGCTTGTTGTCGCGGCCTGCCTCACAGCCTGTTTGTTTTTCTGTTTCTCGGAGCAGGCAAAAGCGTTGACGAATGAAAACGACCTCGATGCGCGTGCAAAACGCGTTCACGAGGAGGCAATCGTGATCGACACCCACTCCGACACCACGCTGCGGATGCTGAACACCGATTGGGACTTCATGCAGCGCCACGACAGCGGCCACATGGACTACCCCAGGATAAAGGAAGGGGGCCTGGACGCGGTGTTCCTCGCGGTTTACATGGGCAGGCAGAACACCAACGAACCGGGCGCGGCAATCAAGAAAGCGATCACCCAATTCGACAGGATCCTGAGCGTGGTTGAGCGGAACCCAAGCCTTCTCGAGGCTGCGGGAACAGCGGCCGGCATACGCCGCATCGAAGCATCCGGAAAGTGCGCCGTCCTCATCGGGATAGAGGGCGGACACATCATCGACAACAGCCTTGAGGCGTTGAGAAACTACTACCGCCTGGGTGCGCGTTACATGACGCTCACTCATTCGTTTCACCACGACTGGGCTGACTCGGCGGGCATTTTCGATGAGATACCGCCGCTCCACAACGGGCTGACCGATTTTGGCTGTGAGGTCGTGCGCGAGATGAACAGGCTGGGGATGATGGTGGATGTGTCTCACGTGTCAGATGAGACCTTCTGGGATGCGATCGAGGCGTCAAAGGCGCCACTGATTGCGACGCATTCCGGAGCCCGGGCTGTGTGCGACTGCAAGAGGAACTTGAGCGACGAGATGATCAAGGCCCTGGCGCGCAAAGGCGGCGTGGTCCAGGTTGTGTTCTTCAGCGGATTTCTCGACCCGGACTACCGAAAAAAGGCGAACGAGGCAAAAGCCAAGCGGGCCAGGCGGGAGGAAGAGATACGAAAGAACTACGGGGACGACCAGAATAAAATAAGGGAAGAGTTCGCCCGGCTCAGAATAGAGATACCCATGGAGTCCAGCCCTCTTTCGCTGCTCATGGAGCACATCGAACACATAATCAAGATCGCCGGGCCTGACCACGTTGGCCTCGGCGCCGACTGGGATGGTGTGCGGGGCATGGTGGAGGGGCTGGATGACTGCTCCAAGGTTCCCCTGATAACAAGGGAGCTGTTGAAACGGGGCCACAGCGAAGAGGTAGTCAAAAAAATCCTCGGCGGCAACCTGCTCCGGGTCATGGAGGATGTGGAGCGGGTGGCAAGGCAGATGTGATCGGCCTGTCAACCCGTTTGTTTCAGATACTTCGCCGCCGGCTGCCGTGTCCATGCACGGTAAAAAGAGATTCAAGCCCGTCCCTGTAGGGGCGAAGAGGGCGAAAGATTTTTAGCCCCTTCGCGATAAATGTAAACATTCCGTTGACCGATGTTTCCCGTCCATCGAACGATGCATTGACGGAGGGCGCACCTGCGTGTGCGCCCTCCATTGTTCAAGCGGTGTGTGTCGTTTCTTCTGGAGGGCG
>CAZIUL010000121.1:0-3372 GCA_964542475.1 uncultured Phycisphaerales bacterium
GCTATCGGCCAAGCGAAGCGTTTTATGCCGAAGCTTTTGACGCATTAAGGTTAACTCACGATTTCTTCGATAGCCTCGTCAACACTATCAAGTCCGACATGCTCCCCGCCCGCTTCGACGAAAGTGTCCGGGATTGATGCCGGGTCACTGCTCCTGTAAGATTCGAGGGATGCGGCAAACCGGGCGGTTTTCTCGTCATCGCCCCCTTCAGCCAGGCGGTTCACCATCCTGTTCAGACCTTCCTTGGCCTGTTCCCGTTCCCTTGGATCCTCGATTTTTTCCAGCTCCTCGGCGAAATCGTTGATCTTCTTGGCTGACTCGGTGATAGCAACCGAGGTGACCGCGCTCGCAAGCTCGATCCCGCTCTCTGGCGGGGTTTCCGGCGTCTCGTTCCGCGAGGAAGGGTCGGACTTGTAAACCTCCTTGGTATCGTTCGAAGTTACGTCCGGGTTGGAAACTCCATCCATAGCCATGATCTTGCTCCCCATGTCTGTTGTGGGCTATATCCACAGACCCACGGCTCAGCTTTTAACATGCGTTCCCATTGATACATCGCCTTTCAGGGGGTTTTTATTAATAAAAAGATATAAATATTTCCCCCCTCCCTACTCTCCAGTTCCCTTTGCCCCTTGCATTTTCTCACGCAACATTCGGGGACAATCAGTTGTAATTCCTTCTACTCCCACCGCTTCCAGGCGGGCCGCTTCCGTGGGGTCGTTCACTGTCCAGACAAAAACCCCGAGGCCCGCGGCGTTTACCTCCTCGACAAAAGCCCTGTTCACAGCCTCGCATGCCTTTACATTCAGCCCATCAATGCCTGTCCCACGCACCCGACCGAGCATCTCCTTTACAGTGGGCTTCCAGCGGTTCTCCTTCTCGTCCTTCTTCATGCTGCTGAGCCAGTAAACCCGGTGCGAGGGAAGGCTCTGCTTGGCCCTGGTAACGGTTTCCAGGTCAAAACCGATGATCACCACCTGGTCTTCCGAGCATCGCGCAGCACCGATTACCTTCTTGAGCCTGGGAAGCACCTCTGGCCCGCACTTGATCTCCACGAAGAGTTTTTTGCCTGAAGGAACCGTGTCGAGCACCTCCTCGAGCGTGGGGATGCGCTCTCCCGCCCACTGATCCCCTTTCCAGGCGCCCGCGTCCAGGCGCTTCAGCTCATCGAGCGCCTGATCCGCAACCTTACCCTCCTTTCCAGCGGTTCTCTTGGTGTCACTGTCGTGTATCGCCACTATCCTGCCGTCTCTGGAAAGGTGAACGTCGATTTCCACGGCATCCGCGTCACACACCCATGCAAGCTCTACAGAGGCAAGGGTGTTTTCAGGAGCGTCGCGCGAGGCCCCGCGGTGCGCGATGATCATCACATCAGCCGCACAGGACGAAAAAACCGCTGCCACGATCAAAGAGGCGACACTGATTATCAAGGTGTTCATCATCTCTTTCCCTGTTGATTCCAACTGTTTTGCACTAATCTCGCTCATCGGTTATCCTTCGGCATGAGCCCGGAGCCGGGCCGGATCGGCAGACCCCACGCTTCCCATTTTAACACATTCGAGGGCGGCCAAGGCAACCTGTCTTTTCCGTAGCTTTGCTCGATTCGGTGCTTGACTCCGCAGGGCTGCGCAAGTGATATTACATGCCTTGCACGCTTTTCGTTTAACTCGAACACAATGGAAACCGGCTGTGACCAAGAAACGCCTGAACACCTTCATCGTATCCGATGCAACCGGGGCCACCGCGGAATCGGTGCTGACATCTGTGCTGGTACAGTTCAGGGGAGCCGAATTCGACATCAAGAGGTTCCCGTTTACAAGAACAGAACAACAGATTCTGGACATCATCGAACAGATCCCCGAGCAGAAAAGCATCATTGTGTTCACCATTGTTTCACCGGATCTGAGGGAGCTGTTGATCACAAAGGCAAAAACCAAGAACCTGATGCTCGTGGATGTGATGGGACCTCTTATCACGACGTTTTCGAGCATTCTCAAGCACTCTCCCGAAATGAAGCCCGGTGTCTTCAGGCAACAGGAAGAAGAGATGTACCGAGTCACCGAGGCGATCCACTTCACACTGCTGCACGACGACGGGCTCGGAATAGAGTCGCTCAACGAGGCGGACCTGATCATACTAGGAGTATCCAGGACAGGGAAGACGCCCACGAGCATCTACCTTTCCTGCAAGAAACTCAAGGTAGCCAATATTCCTGTCATCCTGGACATACCCTTTCCCATGGAAATAGCGAAGCTACCCGTGAAAAAGGTGGGTTTCCGCATGGATGTGGATCGGCTTGCCAAGCTCCGGTCGGACAGGGTGAGCCGCATGTCCTGCGCTGAGGTGCCGGGCTACTCCAGGAAGTCACACATACTTGAGGAGCAGGAGTACTGCGAGCAGATCTACCGCAGGATCCCGGCCCTGTGGACAGTGGAAGTCACCAACAGATCCATCGAGGAAACCTCCGAATGGATCACCAGAAACGTCATGTGAACGGCGGCAAGATATGCAATATATAGGAAACGTCTTCCGCCCGCCGTCAGAGGCCGGCTCGCTCATCCTCCAGGCCACGCTGGGCTGCTCGTACAACCGCTGCTCGTTCTGCGCGATGTACAGGGACACAAAGTTTTGCGTCCGCCCGATGGAGGAGTTCGAAAGAGACATCCAAATGGCGCGCGCCGAACTCGGCGAGGGTGTGCGAAAGGTGTTCCTTGCGGATGGTGACGCCCTGATCCTGAGCACGAAACGCCTGAGAGAGAGGCTCGTTCTCCTCAACCAGGCGTTTCCGGATCTGGCGCGCGTTGGTGCCTATGCAACGCCCCAGGCGCTCTTGAGAAAATCCGTTGAGGAGCTCGAAGAGCTGAGGGAGCTCAAGCTTTCCATCCTCTATCTCGGGGTGGAAAGCGGATCAGCAGCGGTTCTGGAGAAGCTGAACAAGGGGGTCGATCCAGTTCAGATGACTGAAGCCGGGCGCAGGGCGGTCGATGCGGGGATGAAGCTGTCCACCATGATCATACTGGGCGCAGGCGGCACTGACCCCGAAATGAAAACAGAGCATGCGCGCGAATCCGCAAAGGTCATCAACAGGATCGGCCCGCGCTTCATATCCACGCTGAGCATGATGGTGGTTCCGGGGATGCCGCTTCACGACGAGATGCTCGCTGGAAAATTCACACCGCCCGACCCCAGGCAGACCCTCGAAGAGGAACGCGAATTCATGGCCGGCCTCGATGTGAACGGGGCGATATTCCGCTCCAACCACATCTCCAACTTCCTTCCGCTCGCCGGAACCCTCATGAAGGACAAGGAGGCGCTGCTCGCAACACTTGACCGCGCGCTCTCCGGCCCGGTGCCTGACAGCTTCGGCCCGCGGGG